>DATLYX010000149.1:0-43390 GCA_035574295.1 Xanthobacteraceae bacterium | reverse complement strand
CTGGTCGTGGAAGTGCCCGCCGGCAAAGAATTCCAGACCGGTGCGGAAGTCTGGCTGTTGCCGATTTCGACGAAGGTTCCGGTTTCCATCGAGCGCGGTGAGAACCGCGGCAAGACCATCACCTACAACAACGTGGTGCGGCGCTGGGTGAAGCTCGGCGAATGGAAGGGAGATTCCGAGACATTCACGATAGCCCTCAAGGAGGTTCAGGCTGCCGACATCGACTCGGTGGCCGTCCTGGTGCAGAACGGCGGCGCGAACGCCCCCGGCACCGTTCTCGGCGCGGCAATCGTCTCCGTTCGCTGAAAGAAATTTTGCCCTCTGTGCTGCGGCGCCGGCAAAGCTTTGCGGGCGCGGCGAAAAAGATTGGGCCGGCGGTGAAGCCGGCCCAAGTTGCGTTGGGGGATTGAACCGTACGCTTGAACTAACGGCCCGGTTAGGGTCTGAGCCCGGGGGGCTGGGGGGCTGAGAAGTCCGGTGCTCAAGACCGGACCGGGCCTTAGGCAACTGGGCGCATCTTACCGGCCAGCGCGGCGCCGCCGGGGCCGAATTTGGGCCGTATTATGATTTTCTTAACGAGTTCGTGAGGCGAGCCCGCGCGGGCGCTGCGGCCCCAGTTGAGAATGTTGCCGGCATGGTTAACGGATCGCCGCAAAGCCCTTGCCCCTGCTGCCGGTCGGCGCAATCATAAGTCTGTTGGAGTGAACAAGGAGGCGCCGCATGTTCGGCGACATCGAGCCAAGCCAGTCATCCGGGGGCGGCCGCTCCGCTGTCGCCCCCGCAACCCAAGTCACTTTCGACCGGCGCGAGCTGAGCCGCATCCTGGGCCTCTATGGCCGCAAGGTCGCCGCCGGCGAGTGGCGCGACTACGCCATCGATTTTCTTCGCGATCGCGCCGTGTTTTCCGTCTTTCGCGGCACCTGCCAGGTTCCGATCTACCGGATCGAGAAAAACCCGCGCCTCGCCCGCCGCCAGGGCACCTACAGCGTCGTTTCCGCGACCGGGCTGATCATGCGCCGCGGCCAGGAGCTCGACCGCGTGCTGCGTGTGCTCGATCGGGTGGAACTGGTTGCGGTGTGACCGCGCCTTAAGGCCGGCACGTTGCGCCCGACCCGAGCGGCCGTTGCATGAGTACCGAGTCAAGCCAGCGGCCGAACTTGAAGCCCACGTTTTGCAGGTTGCCCACGTAGTGGAAGCCGGCCGCGCGGTGCAGCTCGATCGAGGCGATTTGCGCCGAGTCTCCGATCACCGCAATCATCTGCCGGAATCCGCGCGCGGTGCTCTCGGCGATCAGTTCTTCGAGCAGGGCGCGGCCTACGCCGCGGCGTTGTGCTGCGGGACTGACGTAGATCGAGTCTTCGACCGTGTAGCGATAGGCAGGCCGCGTGCGATAGGGCCCGGCATAGGCGTAGCCCACAACTGTGCCGTCGCGCTCGGCGACGAGGTACGGAAAACCGCCGTCCACGAGCGCGCGATAGCGGCGGGTCATCTCCGCTTTTTCCGGCGGCTCGGTCTCGAACGACGCGGTGCCGTAGCGCACGGCGTGATCGTAGATTTCAGTGATGACGGGAAGATCGACGAGGGTGGCAGCGCGGATCAAGGTCATGGCCGACGTTCATAGAGGCGCGCGCCGCAAAAGGAAACGCCCCGGCAGCCGACCGGGGCGCTCCTTCGAAACGCCTGTGGATCAGCGGCGCTCGCCCAAAAGCCGCAGCAGCATCAGGAACAGGTTGATGAAATCGAGGTACAGCGACAGCGCCCCCATCACCGCCTTGCGGCCGGCGACCGTGCCGTCGTCGTGTACGTCGTACATCTCCTTGATGCGCTGGGTGTCGTAGGCGGTGAGCCCTGCGAACACCAGCACGCCGACCACCGAGATCACGAACGAAAGCGCGCCGCTCGGCCAGATCAGGTTCACGATGGACGCAAGGATGAGGCCGAACAGGCCCATGATCAGGAACGACCCGAACCCGGAGAGGTCGCGCTGCGTGGTGTAGCCGTACAGGCTCAGCGCGCCGAACGAGGCCGCCGAAATGAAGAACACCCGCGTGATCGAGGTGAGCGTATATGACAGGAACACCGAAGAGAGCATCACGCCGAGCAGCCCCGCGTAGACCATGAACAGCACGAACGCCGTGGTGAATTCCAGCTTGTGGATGCGGAAGCTGATGAAGAACACGAGCCCGAGCGTGGCCAGCACCAGGAAGATCACCATCGGGCCGCTGAAGATCGCCTGCCCGAACGCCGTGAGTGAGACGATACGGCCGGCGGCGTCGACGTTCACGGCCGCCAGAAAAGTGAACCACGACGCCACGCCGGTCAGCGCCACGGCGGTGGCCATGTAGTTGTAGACGCGCAGCATGTAGGCCCGCAGGCCCGCATCGATCTCAACCGCCCGCTCGGCGAAGGTGCCGCGGGCCGCAATATTCCGGTCGAAGTCCGACATGGAATTTTCCTCTCTGATGTCCCTGGCCGTTTGCCCCGGGGATTTCCTCTTGCCGCGGCCGCGTGGACCGCGGCGCTTCCCGCCACGAATCTAGTGCACCGCCGCGGCCTTCGCCAGATGGTTAAATGGTTAAGTCGGGATAGCGGACAATGGTTACAAATTGTTCAGCGTGGGAGGTGGGGAAAGGTCCGACCCCGGCGTGGCGGCCGGGGCCGGCCGAAATCTGCTGGTGGCTGCCGCCTATTCGTCCCGCTGCCCGAGGAGCTGCAACAGCAGGGTGAACAGGTTGATGAAGTTGAGATAGAGCGAAAGCGCCCCCCCGATGGCGGACCGTTCGGTCGTCTCGCCGTCCATCGCCGCGTAGATGTATTCGTTCTTAAGCCGCTGGGTCTCGTAGGCGGTGAGGCCGGTGAACACCAGGACCCCGACCACCGACACCACCCATTGCAGCACCGGAGCCTGCAGGAACAGGTTGACCAGGGCGCCGAGAACGACGCCGAACAGCCCCATGAAAAGGAACGCCCCCAGGCCGGTGAGGTCGCGCTGGGTCGTATAGCCCCACAGGCTCAGCGCGCCGAATGCGGCGGCGGTGATGAAAAAGACCCTCACGATCGAGGTGTGGGTGAACACCAGGAACACCGAGGCGAGCGACACCCCGATCAGCGCCGCAAAAATCCAGAACAGGATGTGCCCTGTCGCCGGTCGAATGCGGGCGAGGCCGAAGCTGAGCGGAATCACCATTGCGAGCGGCGCCAGGATCACCACCCATTTGAGCGGACTGACGAAAAGCAGATGTCCGATCGGGGTCAGATAGGCGCCGCCCGAGATGCGGGCATAGCCTTCCACTCCGTTGCGCATCACCCGTGCGGCGCCCGCGGTGTCGCCGGTCACCGAGATCAGGAAGACGCCGAGCGCGGCGAACCCGGTGATGGCAAGCCCCAGCACCATGTAATTGTAGATGCGCAGCATATACGCGCGCAGACCCTCGTCGATCGCGACCGGGCTGATGCGATCCATCGTGCGCCCGAAGGGCGCAGTGGCGACATTGCGATCAAGATCCGACATCGCCGAACTCCTTCTTATCGTTTAAGGCGTGCGGAGCTTCTGTGCTCCGGGCGGCCGTCATTCGGCCGAGGTTGTTGATGTTTGGATGATACGATCCGCATGTATCGTCTCCATGCTAACGCGCGGAGACTCGCCGCATTGCGTGACCGATTGTCGCAATTCTCACAAATTTCGCAAGACGGTCGCCGGCTTATGACCCAGTGCGACAAAAGTGCCTAACAGTCCGAAGCTCAGCGTGACGACCAACGCGCCGAACGCGGCCAAGAGTGCCGGGGCGGGCAGCCACGTGAATGGGAGCATCATCAATTCGGTAACCACAAGCCAGGCCGCCGCCCCTCCGGCGGCCACACCGAACACCGCGGTGGCGGAACCGAGCAGCAGATATTCCAGCCCGTAGGCGGCGACGAGCCATGGGCGTGTGGCGCCGAGCGTCTTGAGGATCACCGCATCATAGACGCGGTGACGATGCCCCGCCGCGAGCGCGCCGCCGAGCACCAGCGCCGCACTGAAGAGCGCGATCAAGCTGGCGCTGCGCACGGCGATGACGAGATTCGAGACGATCCCGCCCACCGCCTCCAGCGCGTCCTTCACGCGCACGGTCGTGACGCCGGGGAACGCTTCGGCCACGGCCTTGATCAGCGCATCTTCGTTGACGACGGCCCCGCCGGGAAAGGCGAGCGTGGCGATTTCCGTCTGCGGCGCGCCCTCAAACGCGCCGGGCGAGAACACGAACACGAAATTGATGCCCAGGCTCTGCCAGTCCACGCTGCGGAAATTGGCGATCCGCGCGCTGATGTTGCGCCCGAGGACGTTGACCGTCACCGAGTCGCCGAGCTTGAGCGAAAGTCCGTCGGCCACCTTTTTCTCCATGGAAATCAACGGCGGGCCGCGGTAGTCGGCGCCCCACCACTCGCCCTCCACCAGGCGCGACCCCCGCGGCATCTCCGCCGCATAGGTGATGCCGCGGTCGCTTTGCAGCACCCAGGCTGCGCTTGGTGCGGGCCGCAGTTGCTCGGCCGGTACGCCGCGCGCGGCGACCACCCGGCCGCGCAGCATCGGCACGCGCTCGAGCTCGGCCTGCGGCGCGCGCGCCCGCACGAAGGCCTCAAACCGCTCCGCCTCGGCCGCCTGCAGGTCCACGAAATAGAACGACGGCGAGTTTTCCGGCAGCGCGGCGAGAAACTGCCGGCGCAGGTTGCCGTCGATTTCCACCACGCTCACCAGCAGTGCCAAGCCCAGCCCGAGCGAGAGCACGACGGTGGGGGTCAGCGCGCCCGGCCGGTGGATGTTGGCAATGGCCAGGCGCAGCGCGGTCGACCGCGGTCGCGGCACGCGCCGTGCGAGCCGCATCAGCAATTCGGCCACCGCCCACAGCGCCGCAAACGCAACGGCGGCAACCGCGACAAAGATCGCCGCGATGCGGCGGTCATAGGCGAGCAGCACGGAGAGCGCCGCCAGCGTGAGGACCACCGCAGCCGCCGCGATCATGTATCGCTTGCGCGGCCATCTGCGCTCCGGCGCCACCGCATCGCGAAACAGCGCCGACACCGGGACATCGTGCGCCCGGCCGAGCGGCCAGATCGCAAACGCCGCCGCCGTGAGCAGCCCGTAGCCGAGCGCGAGCGCAAGCTCCCCGGGGTGCACCGTCGGCGCGACGGGCAGGGGGATCAGCGTGCCGAACAGTGCTGCAACGACGAACGGCAGCGCCGCACCGATCGCCACCCCGACTGCGGCGCCGACCAGCGCCAGCATCAGCACCTGCAAGAAGTAGATCACGAATACCCGCCCGCCGGTTGCGCCGAGGGTTTTGAGCGTCGCGATCACCTCGCGCTTGCGGTCGAGATGGCTCTTGACCGCATTGGCGACGCCCACGCCGCCGATCAGGAGCGCGGTCAGGCCGACGAGCGTCAGATATTGGGTGAATCGTTCCACATTGCGTTCGAGCTGCGGCGAGGCGTTGCTGCGGGTGCGGACCTCCCAGCCGGCTTCCGGAAACTGCGCGCGCGCCGCGGCTACCACGGCGGCGACGCCACGGTCGCTCCCGTCGGCGAGCCGCAGGCGGTGGTGCCAGCGCACGAGCGCGCCGGGCTGCAACAGTCCGGTCGCCCGCAGCGCCGCATCGCTGATGATCAGCCGCGGCCCAAAGGCAATCCCGCCGGCAAGCTTGTCCGGCTCCGATTGCAGCACCACCCGCAATTCGATGGTCGCGGAGCCGACCGTGACGCGCGCCCCCGGCGCAAGACCAAGCCGCGTCAGCAGCGCCGGGTCCGCCGCCGCACCGAACACGCCGTCCCGCTCCTCGATCGCCGCCCCGAGCGGCATGTCGCGATCGAGCGCAACCGCCCCATAAAGCGGATATGCCGCATCGACCGCCTTGATCTCGACGAGAGCGCTCTCGCCCTTTTCAGTGCGCGCCATCGCCCGCATGGTGGCGGCCACCGACAGCGTGCCGCGGCTGGCCAAAAACGCGCGTTCCTCCGTTCCGGCTTCGCGTTGGATCAGCGAGAACGCAACATCGGCACCGAGGATCACGCGCCCCTCGCGCGCCAGCCCGTCGGAGAGGCTTTCCGAAAATGAATTGACCCCGGCAATGGCCGCGACGCCGAGCGCAATGCAGGCGATGAACACAAGGAAGCCGCGAACACCCGCCCGCAATTCCCGCAAAGCGAAGCGGAGCGCAGATCTCGTCATCTCCCCTGCCGGTAGGGGAGGTCGGAGCGCGGAGCGATCCGGGAAGGGGCCGCCGTAGGTTGGAGCGTTCAATGCCCCTCTCCCTCACCCACCCCCGCACACGTAGGGCGATTGCATTTGGACTGTACCTCCCCCTGAAAGGAGGAGGGACATGCAAATGCGATGGCCCTGCCCGCAAGCGGGGAGGAAAAAACTTGCTGTGCTGTCGCGCTCATCGCTTCATTCCGACGTCCGCCGTCTCGCTGTCGATCCGCCCCGAACGCAGCCGCACGATGCGGTCGCAACGCGCCGCGAGCGCCGCATCGTGCGTGACCAGGACCAGCGTCGTGCCGCGCTCTCTGTGCCCGGAGAACAACAGGTCGATGATCTGCTGTCCGGTGGTCTCGTCGAGATTGCCGGTCGGCTCGTCGGCCATCAGGATCGTGGGATTGGTGGCGTGTGCGCGAGCGATGGCAACGCGCTGCTGCTCGCCGCCGGAGAGTTCCGCCGGGTAATGGGAGAGCCGCTCGGCAAGCCCCACGGCTTGCAGCTCCGCGCATGCGCGTGCCTGCGCGTCGGCAATGCCCGCGAGTTCCAGCGGAGTCGCCACATTCTCCAGCGCCGTCATGGTTGGTATGAGGTGAAAGGATTGAAACACGATTCCCACATGGCGGCCGCGGAAGCGGGCCAGCTCGTCCTCGTCGAATGCGCCCAGATCGTGGCCGGCCACCGTCACCGTGCCGGTATCCGGCCGTTCCAGCCCCGCCATCACCATCAAGAGCGTGGACTTGCCGGAGCCGGACGGCCCCACCAAGCCGACCGCCTCGCCCCTGCCTATATTCAGGCTGATGTCTTTGAGGATATGAACATTGGCCGCGCCGCGGCCGAGCGAGAGATTGACGCCGGAAAGCGCAATCGCCGGGCTCGGGGCCATCGAGGTGTCATGCATGTGGTTTAACGCCCGCGCCGCTCATGGTTTGACGGCCCTTCGTGACTGTAAACCCCGCACATATGGGGACGCAGCGGCTTTGGTAAAGCGTTTGGTGCGCTTGGTCGCATATGTGGCCGCCTTGGCCCAACTCGCGGCCGCCCCCGCCGCTGCCAACGACCGGCCGGTGCGCATCGTTGCGCTCGGCGACTCGTTGACCGCCGGCTACCAGCTCGCTGCTTCGCAGGCCTTCCCGGCGCGGCTGGAACGGGCCTTGCGCGCCAAGGGAATTGCCGTCGAGATCGCCAATGCCGGCGTGTCCGGCGACACCGCCTCGGGCGGTCTGGCGCGGCTCAACTGGTCGGTCCCGGACGGCACCGAAGCGGTCATTCTGGCGCTCGGCGCCAACGACATGCTGCGCGGGATCGATCCTGCCGTGACCCGCCGTGCGCTCGACCGGATTCTGACCTCGCTGCGCGAGCGGCGCATCGAAGTGCTGCTCGTCGGTATGCGCGCCGTCCCCAATCTGGGTCCCGAATACCGGCGCGCGTTCGAAGCCATCTATCCCGATCTTGCGGCGACCCACGGCGTGCTGTTGTATCCGTTTTTTCTCGACGGCGTTGCGACCGATCCCAGGCTCAACCTCGGCGACCGCATCCATCCCAACGCCGCCGGCATCGAAGTCATGGTCGGCCGCATTCTGCCCAAGGTGGAAGAACTGATCGCCCGCGTGCGCGCGCGGCGTTGAACGGCGCAACGGAATCGGCCAATGCCCCGCCTGTTCACCGGCATCGAGATTCCCGCCCACATCGCGGACTCGCTATCGCTCTTGCGCGGCGGCCTGCCCGGGGCGCGCTGGGTCGAGCCGGAGAACTATCATCTCACCCTGCGCTTCATCGGCGACGTCGATGACGTGGTGGCGCGGGAAGTTGCCTCGCTGCTGGCCAAGGTGCGCCGCAGCGCGTTTGCATTGCGTCTGGAGGGACTGTCTTCGTTCGGCGGCCGCAAACCGCGCGCCGTGGTGGCCTCGGTTGCGCCCGCCGAGCCGGTGATGGAGTTGCAGGCCGAGCATGAGCGCCTGATGCAGCGCGTCGGACTTGAGCCCGAGGGGCGCAAATACACCCCGCACGTGACCTTGGCGCGGCTGCGCGATTCCACGAGCCGTGAGGTTGCCGAGTACCTGTCGAGCCGCGGGGCCTTTCGCTCGGTCGAGTTTTTGGTGGCGCGATTTGTACTGTTTTCCTCGCGCGCTTCGGTCGGCGGCGGTCCGTATGTGGTCGAGGCGGCCTACCCGCTGACGTGAAGGGGGCGCGCCGCGAGCGGAACGCTCCCGGTCAGGCGCTGCTCCACCACGCGCAGCATGCTCAGGTGATAGCGCCGCGCTTCGGCGATCACGCGCTCGGTCAAAGCGCGCACGAGGCCGCGATCCTCGTATCCCGTCTCCACGGTGATGGCGGCCTCGGCCTGCCGGGCGGCGCGGTCCGGCACGATTTCCGCGGCCGCCCGCATCACACCGTCCACGTAGGCCCCGATCAGGATGGCCCTGGCCGAGAGCAGGTTTAGGCAATGCGCGCTCACCGCCTCGTCGGCGGGCCGGCATGTCGGGGGGTCGAGCCGCAACAGATGCGCGTAGTAGTCCTCAAGTCCGCTTAAGCCCATCACGCGAATCTCGGCGCAGCAGGCGACGTCAGACATGGCACGAGACATGGCAGGCTCCGCAATCTCCGCCCTGGCAACTGGCAATGGGCAAACGTTAGCTGCGAATTGCCGCCAAGTCGTTAACGAACGCCGGCCGCGTGCGCAGCCATCATATTGATAAACAAGAATAATTATCCCTAACGGGCGGGTCGATTTTTACCCAATTCGACGATTTTCTGCCGCCCTTGCCCGCCGCGCCGGGAATCCGTATCCCTCGCCGCTCAACGCTTCCCGCACGTCGTTCGAATGTCCGTTCGCCAGCGCTACGAGGGTCTTGTCTCCTCCGGTCAGATCGAGCGCGATCGCGCGCAGGATCAGCTTCTGGAAAAACTCACGCATCTGGAGGCGCGCCTCGCCGAGCATCGCCTGGCGCGCAAATCCTCCTCGCTCGGCTGGCTGTTCGGCGCACGCGAGAAGCGCGAGCCGATCAAGGGGCTCTACATCTACGGCGATGTCGGCCGCGGCAAGACCATGCTGATGGATCTGTTCTTCGAGTCGCTGCCGGCCGCCGGCAAGCGCCGCGCGCATTTTCATGAATTCATGACCGACGTGCACGAGCGCGTGCGCGCGTTCCGTGACATGCTGAAGGCCGGGACCGTTGCCGAAGACGATCCGATCCGGCTTGCTGCCGCAGCGATCGCCGCCGAAACCTCGATTCTGTGTTTCGACGAATTCCACGTCACCGACATCGCCGACGCCATGATTCTCGGCCGTCTGTTTGCCCGGCTGTTCGAGCTTGGGGTGGTCGTGGTTGCGACCTCGAACATGCCGCCGCGCGAGCTGTATGCGGGCGGCCTCAACCGTGCGCTGTTTGTGCCGTTCATCGCCATGCTGGAGCAGCGGCTCGACGTGGTGCGGCTCGACGCGCGCACCGATTTCCGCCTGGAGAAGCTTTCCGGACGCGCCGTGTGGCACGTTCCGGCCGACGGTCAGGCCGCCGCCGCGCTCGAGGAAACTTGGCTGCGCCTGGTCGGCGGCGAAGCCGGCGCGCCGCACGATCTTGCGGTGCACGGCCGTCTGCTGAAGGTTCCGCGCGCGGCCATGGGGGTTGCGCGGTTCAGCTTTGCCGAACTGTGCGAGCAGCCGCTCGGCGCCGCCGATTATCTGCGGCTTGCCCACGAATTTCACACGCTCTTGATCGAACGCATCCCGGTCATGGGCTACGCGCAGCGCAACGCCGCCAAGCGGTTCATCATTCTCATCGACACGCTTTACGATTACGCGGTGAAACTCGTCGCTTCCGCCGCTGCCGAGCCTTCGGCCCTGTATCTGGCGACCGAAGGTTTTGAGGTCGGCGAGTTCAAGCGCACCGCCTCGCGCCTGATCGAGATGGGCTCACAGTCCTATCTCGCGCTCCCGCACGGCCGCCGCGAGCCAGCCGCGGGGCCGGGCCGGGTGTTGGCAGAGCGGTGAGCCACCGATTGGCATTGCGAAATACAACTGCCTGCGCTGCAGGCGGATGCGGCTTGAACCGCGTGAGCGAAACCGCTAATGACCGCGCCACAGCCGGAATTATCGTCCCGCAGAGGATTTTCCCCACATGGCGCGTCCCAAGATTGCATTGATCGGCTCGGGCCAGATCGGCGGCACGCTGGGCCATCTGATCGGCCTCAAGGAACTCGGCGATTGCGTGCTGTTCGACATCGTCGAAGGCATCCCGCAGGGCAAGGCGCTCGATCTCGTCCAATCCTCGCCGGTCGAGGGCTTCGATGCGCGCATGGTGGGTGTCAATTCCTACGAGGCGATCGAGGGCGCCGACGTGTGCATCGTGACCGCCGGCGTGCCGCGCAAGCCCGGCATGAGCCGCGATGATCTGCTCAGTGTCAATCTGAAGGTGATGGACCAGGTGGGGGCGGGCTTGCGCAAATACGCGCCCAACGCCTTCGTCATCTGCATCACCAATCCGCTCGACGCCATGGTCTGGGCGTTGCAGAAGGCCTCCGGCCTGCCGCGCCACATGGTGGTCGGCATGGCCGGTGTGCTCGACTCCGCGCGCCTGCGCTACTTTCTTGCCGACGAGTTCAACGTCTCGGTGGAGGACGTCACCGCCTTCGTGCTCGGCGGCCACGGCGACACCATGGTGCCGATGGCGCGCTATTGCACGGTCGCGGGCATTCCCTTGCCCGATCTGATCCGCATGAAATGGACCACGCAGGCGCGCGTCGACGAAATCATGAACCGCACGCGCAACGGTGGCGCCGAGATCGTCAATCTGCTGAAGACCGGCTCCGCCTACTATGCCCCCGCCTCCTCCGCCGTCGCCATGGCCGAGAGCTACCTGCGCGACAAGAAGCGCGTGCTGCCCTGCGCCGCCTGGCTCAACGGCGAATACGGCGTCAAGAATCTTTACGTGGGCGTTCCGGTGGTAATCGGCGCCAAGGGCGTCGAGCGCATTGTCGAGCTCGAGCTCAACGCTTCCGAGCGCGAGATGTTCGACAAGTCGGCCGCGGCGGTCAAAGCCCTGGTGGACGCCTGCATCAAGATCGCGCCGGACCTTGGCAAATAATCGTCATGAACATCCACGAGCACCAGGCCAAGGCGGTACTGCGCGAATTCGGCGTGCCGGTGCCGGCCGGATTTCCCGCCTTCAGCGTCGAGGAAGCGGTGCAGGCGGCGCGCCAGCTTCCCGGCCCGGTCTGGGTGGTGAAGGCGCAGATTCACGCCGGCGGACGCGGCAAGGCCGGCGGGGTCAAAGTCGTCAAGTCGATCGACGATGTGAAGAAAGAGGCCGCGCGCCTGCTCGGCGCGACCCTCGTCACCCATCAGACCGGCCCGCAGGGCAAGCAGGTGCACCGGCTCTACATCGAGGAGGGTTCGGCGATCGAGCGGGAGTTGTATCTGTCGCTGCTCGTCGACCGCGGCACTTCGCGCATCGCCATCGTCGCCTCCACCGAGGGCGGCGTGAACATCGAGGAGGTGGCGGCCAAGACCCCGGAGAAGATTGCCACCGTCACCGTCGATCCGGTGGCCGATATCTGTCCGCATCACGTGCGGCGGCTGTCGAAGGCGCTCGGTCTCGACGCCGATTTGCAGAAGCAGATGAGCGCGCTGCTCACCGCGCTCTATCGCGCTTTCGTCGAGAAGGACATGAGCCTGTTGGAGGTGAACCCGCTGGTGGTGACCAAGGACAAGCGGCTTCTCTGCCTCGACGCCAAGGTGGCCTTTGACGACAACGCGCTGTTCCGCCACTCCGACGTGGTCGCGCTGCGCGATTTCACCGAGGAGGACGAGAAGGAGATCGAGGCTTCCAAATACGACCTCAACTACATCGCGCTCGACGGCTCGATCGGCTGCATGGTCAACGGCGCGGGACTTGCCATGGCCACCATGGACATCATCAAGCTGTACGGCATGGAACCTGCGAATTTTCTCGACGTCGGCGGCTCGGCCTCCAAGGAGAAAGTCACCGCCGCGTTCAAGATCATCACCGCCGATCCGAAGGTGAAGGGCATCCTCGTCAACATCTTCGGCGGGATCATGAAATGCGACGTGATCGCCGAGGGCGTGGTCGCGGCGGTGAAGGAAGTCGGCCTGCGCGTGCCGCTCGTGGTGCGGCTTGAGGGCACCAACGTGGACAAGGGCAAGGACATCATCGCCAAGTCGAATCTGAACGTCACCTCCGCCGACGACCTCGACGACGCCGCGCATAAGATTGTCAACGCGGTGAAGACTGCGCGATGATCATGACACGGTCAGGTGACATATTCGATTTACCTCCCCCTGAAAGGGGGAGGTCGGTCCGCGAAGCGGACCGGATGGGGGTCGCCAGGACTCGCTTTGATCGGAGACGCTCGAAAACGGCGTTAGCGCGTCGCCTTCGCCGAGATTCGACAAATGTCGAAATGCGCCTTTGGCAAAAGTTACGCAACCGTCAGCGTGGCGTCGATTTTCGCAGACAGCATCCGATCGGTCCTTACATCTGGGATTTTTACTGCCCGCCACTGCGCTTGGCAATCGAACGCGATGGCGGTCAGCATTCGGGAGAAGAAGCGACGCGCTATGACAATGTACGCACGTGCAGGTTAGCAACTCGTGATTTAGCGATGCTTCGCTTCTGGTATTCGGACGTTACTGAAAACCTGCTTGGCGTATTAGAAGACCTCGCCACTAAGATAGCCGAATTGCAGTCTACAAGACCCCTCCCGGCGCGCTGCGCGCCCCGACTTCTCCCTTTCAGGGGGAGGTAAAAAGTAAAGCCGCGTCGCATGCCCATCCTCGTCGACCGCAACACCAAAGTCATCTGCCAGGGGTTCACCGGCAAGAACGGCACCTTCCATTCGGAAGCCGCGATTGCTTACGGCACCAAGATGGTCGGCGGCGTGTCGCCCGGCAAAGGCGGCTCGACCCATCTCGGGCTGCCGGTGTTCGACACCGTGGAGGAGGCGCGTCGCAAGACCAATTGTGACGCCACCGTGATCTACGTTCCGCCCGCCGGCGCCGCCGACGCGATTTGCGAGGCGATCGAAGCGGAAATTCCGCTCATCGTCTGCATCACCGAAGGCATACCCGTCATCGACATGGTGAAGGTGAAGCGTTCGCTGGCCGGTTCGAAGTCGCGCCTGATCGGTCCCAACTGCCCCGGGGTGATGACCGCCGGCCAGTGCAAGATCGGGATCATGCCGGGCAACATCTTCAAGCCCGGCAAGGTCGGCATCGTCTCGCGCTCGGGCACGCTCACCTACGAGGCCGTGTTTCAGACTACGCGCGAGGGGCTCGGCCAGACCACCGCGCTCGGCATCGGCGGCGATCCGGTCAAGGGCATGGATTTCATCGACGGGCTGGAGCTGTTTCTCGCCGACCCCGCCACCGAAGCCATCGTGATGATCGGCGAGATTGGCGGCACCTCGGAGGAGGAGGCCGCCCAGTTCCTGAAGGACGAGGCCCGGTGCGGGCGCAAGAAGCCCATGGTCGGGTTCATTGCCGGCCGCACCGCGCCGCCCGGCCGCCGCATGGGCCATGCCGGCGCCATCATTTCCGGCGGCAAGGGGGATGCCGAATCCAAGATTGCAGCCATGGAATCGGCCGGAATCCGGGTCTCGCCCTCGCCGGCCCGCATCGGGAAGACCCTGGTGGAAGTCTTAAAGAATTGATTCAAACCTTTCGGTCTTTCCTGGAGATAAGCGGGGCATAGATATACAAGCGATTGTCGGTGGTGCCGCTTGCTGTTGTTTGGCGTTCGCCACCCTTGAGGCCGACATGGGTTTGACTTACGCACGTATCAGGCTGTCCAATCCGCGCCGGCCTGATCTTGTGCCGTTCGAAACCGACGCATTGGCGGATACAGGGGCCATGCACCACTGCATTCCCCAACACGTCGCTGTTCAACTTGAGTTCGAAGAGTTCGACCGGCGCGAAGTTACGCTCGCAGACGGCTCGCGGCAGCTTGTGCCCTACGTCGGTCCCATCATGGTTTCCGTCGGCAATCGCAGAGGGTTTACGGGGGCCATGGTCTTGGGCAATGAAGTGCTCCTTGGTGCTATTCCGATGGAAGACCTTGATCTCGTCGTCCATCCGGGAACACGACAAGTCGTTCCTAATCCTGCAAGCCCGAACATTCCCAGCTCGATTGCGAAGGGGCTGCCACCGCTGCGGCCGGCTGGTCCTGGAGACGTCTGATCATGTCGCGGCAAGAGGCGAATGCAACGTTTGCGCTGACCTCGTTCTTGTACGGGGGCAACGCCGCCTACATCGAGGGGCTCCAGGCCCGTTATGAGGCCGACCCGGCTTCCGTCGACAGCCAGTGGCAGGCGTTCTTTCAGGGCCTCAAAAGCGAGCCGCGCGGCGCGCCGTCTCGCCACAGGCCGTCCTGGCAGCCGCCGAGCTTGCCGGCCGCCGACGGCGAGCTGATTGCGGCGCTGACCGGCGACTGGAGCGAGGTGGAAAAGCGCGTGAGCGGCGAGATCGCCGCCGGCGCGCAAGCGCGCGGCGTGGAGCTCTCCGAAGCCAGCGTGCAGCAGGCCACCCGCGATTCGATCCACGCGCTGATGCTGATCCGCGCCTACCGCATCCGCGGCCATTACCACGCCAATCTTGACCCGCTCGGCCTCGAGCCGATGAAGGACGACATCGAGCTCGACCCGCGCTCCTACGGTTTCACCGAGGCCGACTACGACCGGAAAATCTTTCTCGACAAGGTGCTCGGACTTGAGTTTGCGACTCTGCGCGAGATCGTTGCCATTCTCCGCCGCACCTATTGCCAGACGCTGGGCGTGGAGTTCATGCACATTTCCAACCCGGCGCAGAAGGCGTGGATTCAGGAGCGCATCGAGGGCAAGGACAAGGAGATCGCATTCACCCGCGAGGGCAAACGCGCCATCCTCAACAAGCTGGTGGAAGCCGAAGGTTTTGAGAAATTCTGCGATCTGAAATTCACCGGCACCAAGCGCTTCGGCCTCGAAGGCGCCGAGTCGATGATCCCGGCGCTCGAACAGATCATCAAGCGCGGCGGCGCGCTCGGTGTGAAAGAAATCGTCATCGGCATGGCCCATCGCGGCCGGCTCAACGTGCTGGCGCAGGTGATGGGCAAGCCGCACCGCGCCATTTTCCACGAGTTCAAGGGCGGCTCCTC
Organism: Xanthobacteraceae bacterium; assembly: GCA_035574295.1. Lineage (GTDB taxonomy): Bacteria > Pseudomonadota > Alphaproteobacteria > Rhizobiales > Xanthobacteraceae > PNAI01. The sequence continues at coordinate 28,015 of DATLYX010000149.1, read as the reverse complement.
GTCGCCCGAGGAGGTGGAAGGCTCCGGCGACGTCAAATACCACCTCGGCGCATCCTCCGACCGTGAGTTCGACGGCAACCGCGTGCACTTATCGCTCACCGCCAATCCCTCGCACCTGGAAATCGTCAACCCCGTGGTGCTCGGCAAGGTGCGCGCCAAGCAGGACCAGCACGGCGCCACGCGCGAAGACCGCACCATGGTGATGCCGCTCTTGATCTCGGGCGATGCGGCCTTTGCCGGTCAGGGGGTGATCGCGGAGTGCTTCGGCCTTTCCGGCTTGCGCGGCCACCGCACCGGCGGCTCGTTGCATTTCATCGTCAACAATCAGATCGGATTTACCACCTACCCGCGCTATTCGCGCTCCTCGCCCTACCCGTCGGACGTGGCCAAGATGATCGAGGCGCCGATCTTCCACGCCAACGGCGACGATCCGGAGGCGGTGGTCTACGCCGCGAAGGTCGCTACCGAATTCCGCCAGAAGTTTCAGACCCCCGTGGTTATCGACATGTTCTGCTATCGGCGGCACGGCCACAACGAGGGCGACGAGCCCGCGTTCACCCAGCCGCTGATGTATAAAAGAATCCGCTCGCACCCGACCACCCTGGAAATCTACGGCAAGCGGCTGATCAGCGAGGGTGTGGTCACCGAGGGCGAAATCGAGAAGATGAAGGCGGACTGGCGCGCCCGTCTCGATGCCGAATTGGAGGCGAGCCACAGTTACAAGCCCAACAGCGCCGACTGGCTCGACGGCCGCTGGTCGGGCCTGAAAATCGCCCGCGACGCCGACGATCCGCGCCGCGGCAACACCGGCGTCGAAATCGAGACGTTGAAGGAGATCGGCCGCCGGATCACCGTGGTGCCGCAGGGCTTCCACGTCCACCGCACGATTCAGCGTTTTCTTGACGCCCGCGCCAAGGCGATCGAAACCGGCCGCGACATCGACTGGGCCACCGCCGAGGCGCTCGCCTTCTGTTCGTTGCTGCTGGAGGGCCATCCGGTGCGGCTTTCGGGCCAGGACTCCGAGCGCGGCACTTTTTCTCAGCGCCATTCCGTACTGATCGATCAGGAGAACGAGAACCGCTACATCCCGTTCAACGAGCTCGGCCGGCCGCAGGCGCGCTACGAAGTGATCAACTCCATGCTCTCGGAGGAGGCCGTGCTCGGCTTCGAGTACGGCTATTCGCTGGCCGAGCCGCACGCGCTGACTTTATGGGAGGCGCAGTTCGGCGATTTTGCCAACGGCGCGCAGGTGGTGTTCGACCAGTTCATCTCCTCGGGCGAGCGCAAGTGGCTCCGCATGTCGGGCCTCGTCTGCCTGTTGCCGCACGGCTACGAAGGCCAGGGGCCGGAGCATTCCTCCGCGCGCCTTGAGCGTTTCTTGCAGATGTGCGCTGAGGACAACATGCAGGTGGCCAACTGCACGACGCCGGCCAACTACTTCCACATCCTGCGCCGCCAGCTCAAGCGCGAGATCCGCAAGCCGCTGATTCTGATGACACCGAAATCGCTGCTGCGGCATAAGCGCTGCGTCTCGCGTCTTGACGAATTCGGGCCCGGCACCTCGTTCCATCGTCTGCTTTACGATGATGCGCAGATGCTGCCGGATCAGAAGATCAAGCTCGTTGCGGATGACAAGATTCGCCGGGTCATTCTCTGCTCCGGCAAGGTTTATTACGATCTCTACGAGGAGCGCGAGAAGCGCGGCATCGACGACATCTACCTGTTGCGCGTCGAGCAGCTTTATCCGTTTCCCACCAAGGCGTTGGCGCAGGAGCTGTCGCGCTTCGCCCACGCCGAGATCGTCTGGTGCCAGGAAGAGCCGCGCAACATGGGCGCATGGCACTTCGTCGAGCACTATCTCGAATGGGTGCTCAACCAGATCGGAGCCAAACATCGCCGTCCGCGCCACGTGACGCGGCCGGCGGCTGCCTCTCCGGCGGTCGGCCAGATGTCGAAGCATCTGGCGCAGTTGAAGCACTTGCTGGACGAGGCGTTGGGGTAGGACTTTCAGCGGTCAAGGCCGGGCCTGTCCCGGCCATGCACGTCTTGCCGTCTGAACTCAGGACGCGGATGTCCGGCAACGGGCAGTGGAGAGGTTTGAGGCAGCTATCATGACCGAAATACGTGTCCCCACGCTCGGCGAATCCATCACCGAGGCCACGATCGCGCGCTGGTTCAAGAAACCGGGCGACGCGGTGGCCGTGGACGAGCCGGTGGTCGAGTTGGAAACGGAAAAGGTGACCATCGAGGTGCCGGCGCCCTCAGCCGGCATCCTGTCCGAGATCTTGGCCAAGGACGGGGAGACGGTGGCGGTCGGCGCGCTGCTTGGCCAGATCACCGACGGCGCGGCGGCCAAGGCGGCTGCAAGGCCTGCGCCGGCCGAAGCTCCGGCCGGCCGGCCGGACCAGAAGACGACGACAGCCCAGCCGATCGGCGCGGCCGAGGAAGAGCCGCAGCCGCGCATCCCGCCGAAGGCCAATGCCCAACCAAAGTCCAAGACGACGGCCGACATGCCGCTCGCGCCCTCGGTGCGCCGCCTTGCGGCCGAGAGCGGCCTCGACGTCTCCACCGTCCCCGGCTCCGGCAAGGACGGCCGCGTCACCAAGGGCGACATGCTGGCCGCGATCGAGCGCGCCGCCGCGCAGCCCACGCCGGTGCCGCAGACCGCCGCCTCGATTCAGGTCCGCGCGCCCGCCGTGCCCGACGACGCCGCGCGCGAGGAGCGCGTGAAGATGTCTCGCCTGCGCCAGACCATCGCCCGCCGGTTGAAGGACGCGCAGAACACCGCCGCCATGCTCACCACCTTCAACGAGGTGGACATGACCGCTGTGATGAGCCTGCGCAACCAGTACAAGGAGCTGTTCGAGAAGCGCCACGGAGTGAAGCTCGGCTTCATGGGCTTCTTCGTGCGCGCCTGCGTGCAGGCGCTGAAAGAAATCCCGGCGGTGAACGCCGAGATCGACGGCACCGACATCGTGTACAAGAATTACTACCACATCGGCGTCGCCGTCAGCACCGACAAGGGCCTGGTGGTGCCGGTGGTGCGCGACGCCGACCGCCTCTCGCTGGCCGCCATCGAAAAACAGATCGCCGACTTCGCCCGCCGCGCCCGCGACGGCTCGCTCAAGATCGAGGAGATGCAGGGCGGCACCTTCACCATCACCAACGGCGGCGTGTTCGGCTCGCTGATGTCCACGCCGATCCTGAATGCGCCGCAGTCCGGCATTTTGGGCATGCACAAGATCCAGGAACGGCCCATGGTGGTCGCCGGCAGGATCGAGCCGCGGCCGATGATGTATTTGGCGCTCTCCTACGACCATCGCCTGGTGGACGGCCGCGAGGCGGTCACCTTCCTCGTGCGGGTGAAGGAATGCCTGGAGGACCCGGCCAGGTTGGTGTTGGAGCTTTGATTTCGTCGTGCACGGCCTTGTGCCGGGCACCCCGCTTGGGTAGGCACCGCAGTGTCATCGGGATTGCCGGACCAAGCCCGGCAATGACAACCGACAGGTAATTTGCCATGCCCTACGACCTCGTCGTCATCGGCAGCGGTCCCGGCGGCTACGTCTGCGCCATTCGCGCCGCGCAGCTCGGCCAAAAAGTCGCCGTGGTGGAGAAGCGCGCAACTCACGGCGGCACCTGCCTCAACGTCGGCTGCATACCGTCGAAGGCGCTCTTGCACGCCTCGGAAAAATTCGAGGAGGCGGCGCGCGCACTGCCCAAGATGGGCGTCAGCGTCGGCACACCGAAGCTCGATCTCGCCGCCATGATGAAGTTCAAGGACGAGGCGGTCGAAGGCAACGTCAAGGGCGTCGAGTACCTGCTCAAGAAGAACAAGATCGACACCTATCGCGGCATCGGCCGTATCGCAGCCGCGGGCCGGGTCGATGTGGTCGGCAACGGCACGGCGCAGACTCTTGAAACCAAGAATATCGTGATCGCCACCGGCTCCGATTTCGCCCGCCTGAAAGGCATCGAGATCGACGAGAAGCGCATCGTCTCCTCGGACCGCGCCATTGCGCTCGACCGCGTGCCGGCGCGGCTCTTGGTGATCGGCGCCGGCGTCATCGGCCTTGAGCTTGGTTCGGTGTGGCGCCGCCTCGGCGCCCAGGTAACCATGGTGGAATTTTTGGACCGCATCCTGCCCGGCATGGATTCGGAGGTCTGCCGGCAGTGCCAGCGCTTGTTTGAACGGCAAGGCTTGAAATTCCGGCTGTCCTCCAAGGTCACGGAGGTCGATGCATCAGGCAATGTGCTGAAAGCGAAGGTCGAGCCGGCCGCCGGCGGCCCGGCGGAAATTTTGGAGGCCGACGTGGTGCTGGTTGCGGTCGGCCGCGTGCCCTACACCGAAGGGCTCGGTCTTGAGGCCATCGGCGTCAAGAGGGACGACAAGGGCCGGGTGATCGTCGATCCGCACTTCGCAACCAACGTGCGCGGCATCTACGCCATAGGCGACGTGATCGCCGGCCCCATGCTCGCGCACAAGGCCGAGGACGAAGGCGTGGCGGTTGCCGAAATCCTCGCCGGCCATGCCGGCCACGTGAACTACGACGTGATCCCGAACGTCGTTTACACCTATCCGGAGATCGCTTGCGTCGGAAAATCCGAGGACGAGCTGAAAGGCGCCGATGTGGCCTACAACGTCGGAAAATTTCCGTTCACCGCCAACGGCCGCGCCAAGGCCAACCAGCAGACCGAAGGTTTTGTGAAAATTCTTGCCGACGCCAGGACCGACCGCGTGCTCGGCGTGCACATCGTCGGCGCCGATGCCGGTAACATGATCGCGGAGGCCGCCATCGCCATGGAATTCGGCGCCTCCGCCGAGGACATCGCCCGCACCTGCCATGCCCATCCCACGCTCCCCGAGGCAGTGAAAGAAGCCGCCCTCGCCGTCGCCAAACGCGCGATACATATTTGAATTTCAAAAGGCCTGATGGTGAGGAACGGCCGAGAGCTGCGTCTTCAGCTGAGGTCGGCGCAGAAGCCCCGCGGCGTCAGAACAAATGCACTGCGTGCGGTGCGAACAGTCCGATCCCGGCAAACGCGAGTCCCACAACCGCAAGCCCGCCGGCGATATAGGCGAGAACCACCATGCCGGTGATGACCGCGGCCGAGCACAGCACGATGCCGATCTGGAACGCAGCCGACGCCACTTCGTAGTGGTGATAGCGTTCCATCGCCGTGTCCCGCTTCTTCTCGGCAGCCAGCGCAAGCGCCATCAGCTCACGACGTCCTTCGCCGTAGGGTGGATTGAGGTTGACGTCCTTGCGGACTTCCCGCTGGCGGGGCTCGGACTCATAGCGCGCCACCGTCCGCTCCCAGCTCTCGATGCGCTGGTTGAGGGCGGTCTTGATCGCCTCCGGCGAGGCTTCCCCGCTTGTCTTCAGCCGTTCGAGCTTGAGGATTTCCGCTCCGGTTTGCAGCGCCGTTTGGCGAATCGTCTTGGCCTGATAGAACGACCAGAGATTGGCCGCCTCCACGTTGTAGCTGATCGCCGCCGTCTGCGCGCTCTTGCCGAGCGTCTCCGAGAGCGCCAGAAACAGCGCGATGACCGAGATCAACAGCGCAATCTTCTTGTTGCGGCTCTCGGCGGATGTCGTCCCGTGCCCGCCTGCCTCGTGTTCGAGGCGATGCTCGACTTCGTGTTGAACTGCGTGCGTGGCGTGACCCATGCCTCACTCTCTGTCGTGCCTGGAACAGGCCGGCGCTGCTGTCGATACCGGCCAGCGCCGCGATACTACGCCCGCGGATGGGTGCTGCGATAGACTTCGAGCAGCCGTTCGCTGTCGACGGCGGTGTAGATCTGGGTTGTGGACAGCGAGGCGTGGCCCAAAAGTTCCTGGATCGCCCGGAGATCGCCGCCGCGCGCCAAAAGATGCGTGGCGAAGGAATGGCGCAGCGCATGCGGCGTCGCCGTTTCCGGCAGTCCGAGCGCGCCGCGCAGCCGCGCCATGGTGAGCTGCACCACGCGGGGCGAAAGCGGCCCGCCCTTGGCGCCCACGAACAACGGACCGTCCGCCGGCAGACGGTAAGGACACAACGCCACATAATCGGCGATCAGCCGCGCCACCGCCGGCAACACCGGCACCATGCGCTGCTTGCCGCCCTTGCCGGTGATGGTGACGACGTCCGTCCTGCCCGGCAGCGGCGCGTCGGCGCGCTTGAGCGACAGCGCCTCGGAGATGCGCAAGCCCGCGCCGTAGAGCAACGCCAGCACCGCGGCGTCGCGTGCAAAAATCCACGGCGCTCGCTCCTCCCCGGCGCGCAGCGCAACGTCGGTGAGGCGCGTTGCGTCCGCGACCGCGAGCGGCTTCGGCAAGGTTCTCGGGACCTTCGGCGTGCGCACCGCCGCGAGCGCCGCCACTTTGCCCTTTCCATTGCGCTCCAGAAACCGGGCAAACGATCGCACGCCGGCAAGCATGCGCATCAGCGAGCGACCCGTGACCCCCTTGGCGCGGCGCGCTGCAAGAAAGGCGCGCACGTCCGCCGGCCTGAGTGCATCGAGCTCGGCGAGCGAGATCAGGCCGCCGCGATGTGCGGCAAGAAACGCCAGGAACTGGCGCAGGTCGCGCCCGTAGGCTTCCTGCGTCTTCGGCGCCATGCGGCGCTCGTCGGCAAGATATCGGAGCCAGCGTACGACTTCCGTTGCCGTGTCGGCGGCGGCAAACGGCATGCCGAAGTTTTCGGGCGCTTCGCTCATCGCGTGACGCAACCGTTCATTCCTGCGGAAGTGGAAGCGGGGCGCGGGGGGCAAATGCCGCCAGCGTGCATTCTCTGGATTCCCGCTTTTGCGGGAATGAGCGGAGCATGAACACAGCCGAACCACCGAGTTTGACACCACTGTTATCATCGCCGGATTTAATCTTCCGTTGCCGGGCAAAATCGGCGACACCATGCCCATGGCAAGACGCGTCGTGGACGTGCTGATGCCGGTCGCGGTGGATCAGACCTATTCCTACCGCGTGCCGGAAGGGCTTGCCGTTGCGCCCGGCGACATCGTTGCCGCCCCGCTCGGCGCGCGCACGGCCGCCGGAGTGGTCTGGGCCGAGAACACCGCGCCCAATCCCCGCCTCGACAACCGCCTGCGCGACATCAAGGACAAGCTCGATCTGCCCCCGCTCAAACCCGAGCTGCGGCGCTTCGTCGATTGGGTCGCCGACTACACCGTGAGCGCGCGCGGCATGGTGCTGCGCATGTGCCTGCGCCGCGGCGAGAATTTGGGACGCGCGCGCGAACGCATCGGCGTGCGGCTTGCCGGCCCTCCGCCCCGGCGCATGACCGCCGCGCGCGAGCGCGTGCTGCGCCTGCTCGCCGACGGCCTCGTGCGTGCAAAGGGCGACGCCGCGGAGGAGGCCGGCGTGACCGCCGGCGTCATCGACGGGCTGGTGGACGAGGGGGTGCTGGAGACCGTCGTCCTGCCCCCCGAGCCGGTGGCAAAGCCGCCCGACCCCGACCATCACGCCCCCGATTTCACTGACGCCCAGCGCGCCGCCGCCGACTCCTTGCGCGCAACCGTCGCCAGGGGCGGCTTTTCGGTCACGTTGGTGGACGGCGTCACCGGCTCCGGCAAGACCGAGGTCTATTTCGAGGCGGTGGCAGAAATTCTGCGGCGCGGTCGGCAGGCGCTGATCCTGATGCCGGAGATCGCGCTCACCGCCCAGTTCCTCGATCGCTTCTCCGCGCGCTTCGGCACGCCGCCGGCGGAGTGGCATTCGCAGCTTCCGCCCCGTCGGCGGGCGCGCACCTGGAGTGCGGTCGCCGCCGGCGAAGTGAAGGTCGTGGCCGGCGCGCGCTCCGCGCTGTTCCTGCCCTACGCCGATCTGGGTCTCATCGTCGTGGACGAGGAGCACGACCCCGCCTACAAGCAGGAGGACGGCGTGCGCTACCACGCCCGCGACATGGCGGTGGTGCGCGCGCGCGAGGCGCAGATCCCGATCGTGCTGGCCTCGGCCACGCCGTCGGTGGAAACCGAAGTCAACGTGCGGCGCGGCCGCTATGAGCGCCTGCATCTGCCTGAGCGTTTCGGCGGCTCCCTTCTGCCAGCGATCGAGGCCATCGACCTGCGCCGCGAAGGCCCGCCGCGCGGCCGTTTCATTGCCCCGCGGCTCGCTCAGGCGGTGAAGACTGCGCTCGAGCGCCGCGAACAGGCGCTCTTGTTTCTCAACCGGCGCGGCTTTGCGCCGCTCACCCTGTGTAGGGCCTGCGGCCATCGGCTCGCCTGTCCGAACTGCGACGCCTGGCTCGTCGATCACCGCTTCCGGCGGCGGCTTGTGTGCCACCATTGCGGCTTCGCCATGCCGCCGCCGGAGCAATGTCCCAAATGTCAGGCAAAGGACAGTCTGGTCGCGGTCGGCCCCGGCGTCGAGCGGCTGCAGCAGGAGGCGGCCGAGCTGTTCCCCGGCAGCCGCATCCTGGTGCTGTCCAGCGACCTTGTGGAGTCGGTCGAGCGGCTGCGCGCCGAGCTCGACGACGTGGCCGAGGGCCGGTTCGACATCGTCATCGGCACCCAGCTCGTGGCCAAGGGCCATCACTTCCCCAGGCTCAATCTCGTCGGTGTCGTCGACGCGGATCTTGGGCTTGCCAACGGCGATCCGCGCGCCGCCGAGCGCACCTTCCAGCTTCTGCATCAGGTGATCGGCCGCGCCGGCCGCGAGGAGGGACGCGGCTTCGGTCTGTTGCAGACCCATCAGCCCGAACATCCGGTGATGCGGGCGCTCATCGCCCACGATCGCGAAGCGTTCTATGCCGCCGAGATCGCGCTGCGCGAGCAGGCGGGCTATCCGCCGTTCGGTCGGCTGGCCAGCGTGATCGTCTCTGGCTCCGATCGTCATGCCGCCGAGTCCTACGCGCGCAAGTTCGCCGCCGCCGCCCCGCGCAACGACGCGGTGCGCATCCTTGGGCCGGCCGAGGCGCCGCTCGCGCTCGTGCGCGGCCGCTACCGGTTTCGGCTGTTAGCCAAGTCGCCGCGCCACTTCGACCTGTCGGCTTACCTGCGCGAATGGCTCGTGCACGCGCCGCCGGCCAAAGGCACGCTCAAGCGCGAAGTCGACGTCGACCCGCAGAGCTTCTTGTAACCTGGTTATCTCGGGCGGATGGCGTTCAACGTTTGACGGGGCGTTTGACGGTGTCACCGTTTGAAAGCGTCGCGCAGCGCGTTCATGCGCTCGTTCGGCGCATTCATGCCGGGCCTTGCGTTGCAGTTGGCAACCTCGCGGTTGAGGAACTCGCTGGTCCTGTTGTCGTACTGCACGAAGCGGCAGCGGCCGTCCACCTCGTCGGGCGTCACGATCGTGCCGGTATATCGCGTGTGCTGCGGATCGAATTTGGCGCGCAGCGAGTGAAACAGCGAATTCCTGTCGACAAGCGACAGCATGATCGTCGCGACAATGAACGCGAGACAGAAGATCAGGGCCGTCTGCTCGCGCCGGCTGAGCTTGCCTGCGATGCGCATGGCGGAGCGCCCCTTGGCCGCACCGTTTTATCTAGCTTAGCCTAGCCAAACAGGGTTAAGGCCGGTTTAAGCCCGCGCAAATCCGCGCCCCGGCTGAAACGGTCAGCGCGCCGGCACGACCTGCTGCGGCTGGATCAACACCGAGGCCGCCGCCGCGAAGATCAGGGCAAAGCCCACGGTGTCGGCGAGTGTGGGGCGCTCGCCCAAGAGCAGCATCGAGGAGAGAACCCCGATCACCGGCGCTGCCAGAATTCCCAGCGATGCCGTCATGGCTGGCAGCCGCCGCACGATCTCGAACCACAACAGATAGGCGATGCCGGACCCGACCGTGCCGGTGAACACCATGCAGGCCAGCGCCAAGACACTCGCCGGCCAGAACTGCGGTGCGCCGTCGACCATGAACATGACGCCGGCCATGACGAGAAACCCCACCAGCACCTGCCAGGCGGCGATGCCGATCGGGTCGCCGGCCATGCGCGACCATTTGAGATAGATCGTGCCCATGGCCCAGGTGAGGCCGGCGCCGGTGGCCAGCAGCAGGCCGGCGGGGATGCCGTGGCTTGCAAGCGGGTAGATCAGCACTGCAAGACCCGCGATGCACAGCGCCAGTGCAATCTGGCGGTTGGCCGTCATGCGTTCGCCGAGTACGAGCCGCGCCAACAGGCACGACCAGATCGGCATGGTGTAGGTGAGGAACGCCACGCGCGAGGTCGTGGCGTTCAATTGCGCGAACGCGCTGAACAGGCTGAAACCCACGATGTTGAGCAGGCCGGCGACGAAGATATGGAGTCGCGCAACGCCCGGCAGAATTGCGATGTTGCGCCGGCTGAGCCGGGCGTAGGCGAACAGCACCGCCGCGCCAAAGAAGGCGGTGCCGGTGCGCATGCTCACCGGCGGAATTTCCTCGAGCGCAATGCGCATGATCGGCCACGTCACGCCCCAACCCAGGCTCAGAAGCACGAGCATCAGGCGCGCCTTGGCGGCGTCGTCCATCGGGGCAGTTGCCACTGAGCACCTTCGGGCGGCGTGAAGCAGCGATTCGGTGGACAGGCTTAGCGAAAATCGCGCTCGACCGAAATCCTTCGCGCCTCGCGCATGCCAGACATGCGCGGGTCCCTCAGCTCACGAGTTTCAGGCCGACGATGCCGGCCACGATGAGACCGATGCAGGAGAGCCTGAGCGCGGTCGCCGGCTCGTCGAACAGATAGATGCCGAGCAGGGCGGTTCCCGCCGCCCCAATGCCCGTCCACACCGCATAGGCGGTGCCCACCGGCAGCGTTTTGAGTGCAATCCCGAGCAGAGCGAGGCTCAAGGCCATGGCTGCAACCGTCAACAGCGCCGGCACAAGCCGCGTGAACCCGTCGGTGTATTTCAACCCGATCGCCCAGCCGATTTCCAATAGGCCGGCGAGCAGAAGATAGATCCAAGCCACGTGTGCCTCCTTCGGGGTTGCATGAAGCGGCCGTGCCGAGGACAATCGCACAAATTTTGCTGCAAGGAGCGCCGCCGTGAGCATCGTCGAAAAACCGGCCAAGCCGAAAGACCGTCTCTTGCCCACCGACCGCATCGCCTATTCCGCCATCGCCGAGCGTGAGCGGTTGGCGCTGCCGGACGGCGCCCGCATGGCGGTATGGTTCATCGTCAATGTGGAAGAATGGGATCCCGAGGACGTGATGCCGCGCACGGTGCTCACGCCGCCGGCGGGCGGTGCGCCCATGCCTGACATTCCCAATTGGTGCTGGCACGAATACGGCAATCGCGTCGGCTTCTGGCGCATGCTGAAGGTGATCGACGAATTCCAGATCCCGACCGTGCTTGCCATCAACGGCTGCGCCATCGCAGCCTTTCCGCCCATCGTGCGCGCCGCCGTGCAGCGCAAGTGGGAATTCATCGGCCATGGGTTCACCCAGCGCAACATGCAGAAGGTGCCGGACGAACGCGCCGATATCCGCATGACCACTGAAGCCATCGTCAAGGCGACGGGCCGGCGCCCGCGCGGCTGGCTCGGCCCCGGCCTCACCGAGACATGGCACACGCCTGATCTGCTGAAAGAGGCGGGCTACGACTACGTCGCCGACTGGGTGCTCGACGACCAGCCGGTGTGGCTCAAGACCCGCAGTGCGCCCATCGTCAACATCCCCTACACCCAGGAATGCAACGATGTGGCCATGATGCTGATCCAGCACCACAAGGCCTCCGAATACTATGAGCGCGCCATGGATCAGTTCGAGCAGATCTATGCGGACTCGGCGGACAGCGCGCGTGTCATGGCGCTGGTGGTGCATCCCTACATCATGGGCGCGCCGCACCGGCTGAAATATCTGCGCAAGATTTTCGAGAACATCCGCAACAAGCCCGACGTCAAATTCTGGACCGGCGAGCAGATCCTCGATTGGTATCTGAAGGCCGGGCCGAAAGCACCGTAAGCCTGACGCCGCCTGCATATTTTTGCTGTCCGGCGTGGCCCCGTCGCATGTTGCGCCGCGCAAATCGATATGTTACGGCAACCGCGCGATTTTTACGGGGGCCGCCCGCTCCCGAGATCGCAAAGTCCCGCTTGGATTCCAAGGGCTTGCGCCGTACCCGCGACGGCGCCGACCCTGCGGATGCAAACGCCCGAAAACGAGCGAACGACCGTGGCAGGCCCAGACATCGTTTCCGGTATGGCAGGACGCTACGCCAGCGCTCTGTTCGAGCTTGCGCTGGAGAGCCGGTTGCTCGATGCGGTCAAAGCCGATCTGGACCGGTTCGACGCGCTGGTTGCAGCCAGCCCGGATCTGGCGCGCCTCGTCCGCAGCCCCGTGTTCCGCGCCGATGAGCAGACCCGCGCGCTCGCGGCGGTGCTCAGCCGGGCGGGCATCACGGGCTTGGCCGCCAACTTCCTGCTGCTGGTTGCGTCGAAGCGGCGTCTGTTCGCCGTGCGCGACATGATCAAGGCGTTTCGGCAGATCGTGGCCCGGCACAGGGGCGAGATCAGCGCAGACGTGGTGGTTGCCGAGAAGCTTTCCGACAAGCACCTCGAAGCTCTGAAGAATGCGTTGAAATCGGTCACCGGCGGCCGCGCCATCGATCTCAATGTGCGGATCGACCCCGCGATCATCGGCGGGCTCGTGGTCAAGCTCGGCTCGCGCATGGTCGATTCCTCGCTCCGCACCAAACTCAATGCGATCAGGCACGCCATGAAAGAGGCATCTTGATGGATATTCGCGCCGCAGAAATTTCCGCCATCCTCAAAGAGCAGATCAAGAACTTCGGCCAGGAAGCCGAGGTCTCTGAAGTCGGCCAGGTGCTGTCGGTCGGCGACGGCATCGCCCGCGTCTACGGCCTCGACAACGTGCAGGCCGGCGAGATGGTCGAATTCGAGAACGGCGTCCGCGGCATGGCGCTCAACCTCGAAGTCGACAACGTCGGCATCGTGATCTTCGGCAACGACCGCGAGATCAAGGAGGGGCAGACCGTCAAGCGTACGCGCTCAATCGTGGACGTGCCGGTCGGCAAGGGGTTGCTTGGCCGTGTGGTCGATGCTCTCGGTAACCCGATCGACGGCAAGGGTCCGATCAAGGCGGAAAAACGCTCGCGCGTGGATGTGAAGGCGCCCGGCATCATTCCGCGCAAGTCCGTGCACGAGCCGATGGCCACCGGCCTGAAGGCGATCGATGCGCTGATCCCGATCGGCCGCGGGCAGCGCGAATTGATCATCGGCGACCGCCAGACCGGCAAGACCGCGATCATCCTCGATACCATCATCAACCAGAAGCCGCTGAACCAGACCAACGACGAGCGCATCAAGCTCTACTGCATCTATGTCGCGGTCGGGCAGAAGCGGTCGAGCGTGGCGCAGTTCGTGAAGGTGCTCGAAGAGAACGGCGCCCTCGACTACACCACCGTGGTCGCCGCCACCGCCTCGGACCCGGCGCCGATGCAGTTTTTGGCGCCGTTCTCCGGCTGCGCCATGGGCGAATATTTCCGCGACAACGGCATGCACGCGGTAATTTTCTACGACGATCTGTCCAAGCAGGCCGTCGCCTACCGTCAGATGTCGCTGCTGTTGCGCCGGCCGCCCGGCCGCGAGGCCTATCCCGGCGACGTGTTCTACCTGCATTCGCGCCTGCTCGAACGCGCCGCCAAGATGAACGACGATTACAAGGCCGGCTCGCTCACCGCGCTGCCGGTGATCGAAACCCAGGCCAACGACGTCTCCGCCTACATCCCGACCAACGTGATTTCCATCACCGACGGTCAGATCTTTCTCGAAACCGACCTGTTCTATCAGGGCATCCGTCCGGCGCTGAACGTCGGCATCTCGGTATCGCGCGTCGGCTCCGCGGCACAGACCAAGGCGATGAAGAAAGTGGCCGGCCGCATCAAGGGCGAGCTGGCGCAATATCGTGAGATGGCGGCGTTCGCGCAGTTCGGTTCCGACCTCGACGCCACCACCCAGCGCCTGCTCAACCGCGGCGCGCGGTTGACCGAGCTGCTCAAGCAGCCGCAGTTCTCGCCGCTGAAAATGGAGGAGCAGGTTTGCGTCATTTACGCCGGGGTCAACGGCTATCTCGATCCGCTCCCCGTCGCGCGCGTGGGCGCCTTCGAGCAGGGCCTGTTGTCGCTCCTGCGCACCTCGCACACCGATATCCTTGAGGACATTCGCAAGACCGGCGATCTCTCCGACGCCACCGCCGCGAAGCTCAAGGCGGCGCTGGACGCCTACGCAAAATCCTTTGCGTGATGCGCGCGCCGGACAACAGCAGACAACAGACCATGGAGAATGGATGATTATGACGACGCGACGATAGATCGGTCCTCCATCCTCCGTCCTCTGTCGTCCGTCGTCTGTAATCGCGACCCCCATGCCTAGCCTCAAGGACATGCGCAACCGCATCGCCGCCACCAAGGCGACGCAGAAGATCACCAAGGCCATGCAGATGGTGGCGGCTTCCAAGCTGCGCCGCGCCCAGGCCGCCGCCGAGGCGGCGCGGCCCTACGCCGAGCGCATGGAGAAGGTGCTGATCAACATCGCCGGTGCCGTGTCCAACATCGGCTCTGCCCCGAAACTGCTCGCCGGTACCGGCGGCGACCGTGTGCATCTATTCGTGGTCTGCACCGCCGAGCGCGGCCTGTGCGGCCCGTTCAATTCCGCCATCGTGCGATTGGTGCGCGAGCGGGCGGCGGCGCTCGTCGCCGAAGGCAAAGAGGTCAAGTTTCTTTGCGTCGGCCGCAAGGGCTTCGACCAGCTCAAGCGCCAGTTCGAGCGGCAGATCGTCGAGCTGATCGAGCTGCGCGGCGTCCGCCAGCTCGGCTATGAGCACGCGGAGCGGGTCGGCACGAAGGTCATCGAGCTGTTTCAGCAGGGCGCGTTCGACGTCGCCACCCTGTTCTTCTCCCGCTTCAAGTCGGTGATGGTGCAGACCCCGACGGCGCTGCAGGTCATCCCGCCGCTCTTGCCGGAAAAGCGGGCGGAAATCACCTATGAGTACGAGCCGGACGAGCTCGAAATTCTCGGCGAGCTTCTGCCGCGCAACATCTCCGTGCAGGTGTTCCGCGCGCTGCTCGAAAACGCGGCGAGCGAGCAGGGCGCGCGCATGACCGCCATGGACAGCGCCACGCGCAACGCCGGCGAGATGATCCGCCGCCGCACGCTCCAATACAACCGCACCCGCCAGGCGATGATTACCAAGGAGCTGATCGAGATCATCTCCGGCGCCGAGGCGCTGTGATAAGTTTTGTGACGAGGACCCAATGGCCAACAAGCCCAACGCAGTCGGAAAAATCACCCAGGTGATCGGTGCCGTCGTCGACGTTCAGTTCGAGGACCACCTGCCGGCAATCCTGAACGCGCTCGAAACCAACAACCAGGGCAATCGCCTGGTGCTGGAAGTCGCCCAGCATCTTGGCGAGTCGACGGTGCGCACCGTGGCCATGGACTCCTCCGAAGGCCTGGTGCGCGGCCAGGAGGTGATCGACACCGGCGGGCCGATCGCGGTGCCGGTGGGTGAGGGCACGCTCGGGCGCATCATCAACGTGGTCGGCGATGCGGTGGACGAGGCCGGTCCCGTACCGCACCAGGAGAAGCGCCCGATCCACCAGCCCGCGCCCGCCTACACCGAGCAATCCACCGAAGCCTCGATTCTCGTCACCGGCATCAAGGTGGTGGATCTGCTCGCGCCCTATGCGCGCGGCGGCAAGATCGGTCTGTTCGGCGGTGCCGGCGTCGGCAAGACCGTGATCATCATGGAATTGATCAACAACATCGCCAAGGCGCACGGCGGCTATTCGGTGTTCGCCGGCGTGGGTGAGCGCACCCGCGAGGGCAACGACCTCTATCATGAGATGATCGAGTCCGGCGTGAACAAGGATCCGAAGAAGCACGGCTCCGCCGCCGGCTCCAAATGCGCGCTGGTGTACGGGCAGATGAACGAGCCGCCCGGCGCCCGCGCCCGCGTCGGTCTTACCGGGCTGACGGTCGCCGAATATTTCCGCGACCAGGGCCAGGACGTTCTGTTCTTCGTCGACAACATCTTCCGCTTCACGCAAGCCGGCTCCGAAGTGTCGGCGTTGCTCGGCCGCATTCCGTCCGCGGTCGGCTATCAGCCGACGCTGGCCACCGACATGGGCGCCTTGCAGGAGCGCATCACCACCACGCAAAAAGGCTCGGTCACCTCGGTGCAGGCGATCTACGTGCCGGCCGACGACCTCACCGACCCGGCGCCGGCCACCTCCTTCGCGCATCTCGATGCGACCACGGTGCTGTCGCGCGCCATCGCCGAAAAAGGCATCTATCCCGCAGTGGACCCGCTCGATTCCACCTCGCGCATGCTCTCGCCCATGATCGTCGGCGAGGAGCACTATACCGTCGCCCGCCAGGTGCAGGCGATCCTGCAACGCTACAAGGCGCTGCAGGACATCATCGCCATCCTCGGCATGGACGAATTGTCGGAGGAGGACAAGCTCACCGTCGCGCGCGCGCGCAAGATCGAGCGCTTCCTGTCGCAGCCGTTCCATGTGGCGGAAGTGTTCACCGGCACGCCCGGCGTGTTCGTGCAGCTCGCCGACACGATCAAGGGATTCAAGGGTCTGTGCGAAGGCAAATACGACTACCTGCCGGAAGCCGCCTTCTACATGGTCGGTACCATCGAGGAGGCGGTGGAGAAAGGCAAGAGACTCGCCGCCGAGGCGGCGTAAACCTGTGCCGTCCTTCGAGACGGCCGCTTTGCGGCCTGCTCAGGACGGGGACCGAGATCGCGGATAGCAACCATGGCCACCTTTCACTTCGAGCTTGCCTCGCCTGAGCGCCTCGTCTTTTCCGGTGAGGTGGAGCACGTGGTGGTGCCCGGCGCCGAGGGCGAATTCGGCGTGCTGGCAAATCACGCGCCCGTGGTCGCCATGCTGCGCCCTGGCATTCTGAAAATCTTGGGCTCAAACGAGCAGCGGTTCGTGGTGCGCGGCGGCTTCGCCGAGGTGAACCCGCAAGGGCTCACCGTGCTCGCCGACTTTGCCGTGCCGGTGGAGCAGGTCGACCGCGCCATGCTGGAGACCCAGATCAAGAACCTCGAAGAGGACGTCGCCGACGCGCCCGAAGGCCCGATCCGCGACCGCGCCAAAACCCGCCTCGAACAACTCAAGAGCGTGCAGGCGGCCCTGGGGCATTGACTCTCGGACATTGGGACTTGTTGCTGTCCGTTCGTCCGTGTGCAAACGGCGCACCAGAAGCCAAGCACCGATCGTTTGGATTTCCGCGTTCGCGGGAATGAACGGAGTATGTGTTGCAAACTATTTTGCAAACCTGGCGAATTCCTTCACCACCCGCTCGTACACCTTGCGCTTGAACGGGATGATCAGATCGGGAAGGTTTTCGATCGGCTCCCAGCGCCACTCGACGAATTCCGGCTCATGCCCACCTGCCGGATGCGCCACATCGATCTCGCTGTCGTCGCCGACAAAACGCAGTGCGTACCATTTCTGCTTCTGCCCGCGATATTTGCCTTGCCACGCCTGGCCTACGATCTCGCGCGGGATGTCATAGTAGAGCCACTCCTTGATCTCGCCGAGTTTCTCCACCGAGCGGATGTTGGTCTCCTCGTACAGTTCGCGCAGCGCCGCCGGATACGGATCCTCGCCTTCGTCGATGCCGCCCTGCGGCATCTGCCATCCGTGCGCATCGTCCACGTGTTCCGGTCCGCCGATACGTCGCCCGATGAAGGCCCGACCTTCGCGGTTGAGCACCATCAATCCGACGCAGGGGCGGTAGGGAAGCGTTTCGTAGTCGCGCATGCGGTCGCGTTTTGCTGCAAAGTGTTTTAGCTGGCTTTCGGCTTGATTGCAGCCGCCGTGATCGGCACCAGCACGATGCCGCGCGCCTCCGCCGCTTTCGCCCATTGGGCGATCCGTTCGATGATCGCCGGCGCCGCCGAGGCGATGCCCACCACGACACCGCGCTCGCGCGCTAGCGCCTCGAGCCGCGTCAGCGCCCGGTCGATGCTGGCCGGCGTCGGCACCGCGTCGAGCACCACCTCCGCCTTGGCGAACGGCAGGTTGTTGGCGCCGGCGATCTGGCTTGCCAGGCTGCGCGGCGACCCGCCGTCGTCCACGTAGATCAATCCGCGCCTGGTCACTTCGTTGAGGATCGGCGCCAGCGCCCGCTCCGAGGCGGTGAAACGGCTGCCCATGAGATTGACCACCCCCACGTAGCCCTGGAAGCGGCTCATCGCCCAGTGCAGGCGGTCAAGGTTCTGATCGGCGAGCAGCGAGGTGAGCAGCGTCTGCGGGCCCGGATCGTTGTCCGGGTAGTCGAACGGCTCCATGGGCACCTGCAGCAGCACCTCATGGCCGTTGGCGCGTGCCCGCGCTGCCAGCTGCGCCGCGTCCGGCGCGTAGGGCGAGAAGGCGAGCGTCACCGGTCCGGGCAGCTTGGCGAACGCTTCGGCGGTGACGCTGGCGCTGACGCCGAGCCCGCCGATCACGATGGCAATGCGTGGCTTGTCGGGATCGGGCGCGCTGGCGATCCGGGCATAGGCATCCGCCGGCCGCGCGCCGTCCGCGCCCAGACGCGGGATCGCGCCGTGGCGCGACGGTTCGAGCAGGCGCTGATCGACGGGCGCGCCGGCCTGGACCTGCGGTGCGGCGGGTATTTCGACCTGGTGCCGTTTGCCGCTGGTGCCGTCGATGATGGTGATGGTCTGCATGCCCGGCGCGGGTTTCCGCTCGCCCTCGGGCGCCGCGCCCGATCCGCTGAGGCTGCCAGGCTGCGGCCCGACGGCTGCGGGAGGGCCGTCGTAGCGGTTTGCGCCGATCGCTTTGCTGGCGTTCCCGGGTTTTGTTGGATCCGGCCGCACCGTCACCACCGCCACGGGCTCGCCGCCGAGCGGATCGCGGACCACGATCGCCCAGCCGACATAGACGGCCACGAACAGGCCGAGCGCGGCCGCAATCAGGTGCGGGACCGCGATCGGCAGCACGAGCCGCTTCTTGCGCGGTTTTTGACCGAGCGGCGCGTTCAGATCGTCGAACGCCACGGCATAAACCCCTTGCGAATCAGCGGGAAAGTCTAGCACGCCGTTGCGGCGTCCCGCCCTCATCCGGCCGGCAAAGCCGGTTCAAACGAAAGGGGCGGCCGCAAGGACCGCCCCCGATCCGGCAAAATCCGGCTTGCTCAGTTCGGCACACCCGCGCGCGGATTGGGCGGGAAAGCCGCGTTGGTCTTGATCCCGCGCAAAAGATCGAGCGCAAGATTGAGCGCCTTGTCGTCCTTGGGGTTGGACGGGACGTAGGACTGCGAGCCCGTCTGCTCTTCGCCGTCCGCCTTCAGGTGCCCGCGCAGGGAGGATTCACCCCGCACCTCGGCGCGCGCTTTCAGCTCGTCCGGCACATCCTGCAGGATTTCGATGTCGGGCGAGATGCCCTTGGCCTGGATCGAACGGCCAGAGGGGGTGTAATAACGCGCAGTGGTCAGGCGCAGCGCGCCGTTCCCCTGCCCGAGGGGGATGATGGTCTGCACCGAGCCCTTGCCGAACGAGCGCGTGCCGATCACGGTGGCGCGCTTGTGGTCCTGCAGGGCGCCGGCCACGATTTCCGAGGCCGAGGCCGAGCCGCCGTTGATCAGCACGATGATCGGCTTGCCGTTGGTCAGATCGCCGGCGCGCGCGTTAAACCGTTGGGTTTCCTCCGGATTGCGTCCGCGGGTGGATACGATCTCCCCGCGCTCCAGGAAGGAATCGGCGACCGAGACCGCCTGGTCGAGCAGGCCGCCGGGGTTGTTGCGCAGATCGATGATGTACCCCTTGAGCTTAGCGGCCGGGATGGTGGCGCTCAGATCGCCGATCGCGCGCTTGAGGCCCTCGGTCGTCTGCTCGTTGAACTGGGAGATGCGGATATAGCCCACGTCATCTTCCGCGCGCGAGCGCACCGAACGCACTTTGACGATGTCGCGCTCGATGGTGATCTCGATCGGCTTGTCATGGCCCTTGCGCATGATGGTGAGCTTGATCTTGGTTTTCACCGGGCCGCGCATTTTCTCGACCGCCTGGTTGAGGGTCAGCCCCAGCACCTGCTCGTCGTCGAGTTTGGTGATGATGTCGTTGGCGAGAATGCCGGCCCGTGCCGCAGGCGTGTCGTCGATCGGCGCCACCACTTTGATCAGCCCGTCCTCCATGGTGACCTCGATGCCGAGGCCGCCGAATTCGCCCCGCGTCTGCACCTGCATGTCGCGGAAGCTTTTGGCGTCCATGTAGCTGGAATGCGGATCGAGTCCGGCCAGCATGCCGTTGATCGCCGATTCGATCAGCTTGGCGTCGTCCGGCTTTTCCACGTAGTCGGCGCGCACCCGCTCGAACACGTCGCCGAACAGGTTGAGCTGCCGGTAGGTGTCGGCGGCCGCCGCCTTCGCCATCGATCCGAACGACGCGAGCCGCGGTTGGGTCGCGAGCAGGGTCAATCCGGCACCCGCTGCTGCACCGATGAGAATGAGAATTGTCCTGCGCATTATCCTCGAACCTTTTCGCCTTCAGTCGTCGCCCACCACGGATTGGGATCGATTGGGACCCCGTCTTTCCGGAACTCCACGTAGAGCACTGCCTGACCTGGATCCGTCGGACCGGCGGCGGCCATTTGGGATCCGCTTCCCATGATTGCGATCGGCTCTCCGGTCAAAACGAACTGACCGACGCCGACCGAAATCCGGTCCAATCCAGCTAGTACAATATGATACCCGCCGCCGGCGTCCAGGATCAAGACTTGGCCGTAATTGCGGAAAGGCGCGGCATAAACGACCCATCCGTCGCACGGGCTGGTCACCTGTGCGCCGGGCTTTGCGGCGATTGAGAGGCCCTTTTCCGTTCCGCCAAGCGAATCAGGGGCGCCATATTCGCGAATCCGCACACCGTTAACCGGTAACGGTAATTGTCCGCGCAGCGCGCCGAACGGGATCGCCGGTGCCAGCCGACCGGGATCCCGAAGCGCCGCCATTTCCGGTCTGTTGTCGTTCATGCGCTTTTGTTCTGCCGCGCGTGCCGCGCGCGTCTTGCTGTCGAGTCCCTGCTCGATCCGGGCGATCAAATCTTTGAGAGTTTCCGCCTGCCGCGCCAGCGCCAGCGCCTGCTGCCGTTCGGCGGCGATCGCCTGCTCGGTTTCCGCCTGCTTTTTCTGCCGTTCCTCGATCAACCGCGCAATCCGCGCCCGTTCTCCGGCGAGCGCCGCAAGGTCGCGCAGTTGCCGCTCCTGCTCCTCGACGATGCGTTTTTGCACGTTCACGAGTGCGGAAAGTTCCGTCGCAAGTTTCTCCGCCTGATCGCGCATGTCGGGCAGCACCGCACCGAGCAAAATCGCCGACCGCACGGCGCCGAGCGCGTCTTCCGGATTCACCAGCAGCGCCGGCGGCGGGTTGCGGCCCATGCGCTGCAGCGTCGCCAGCACTTCGGCCACCGCGCCGCGTTTGGCCGCCAGCGCATTGCGCAGCTTGCGCTCGCCCTCGCCCAGCAATTGCAGGCGGTTCTCGGCCTCGGCGACGCGCCCCTCCACAGCCCGCAGGCGCGCTGCGGCGTCGATCAGGGCCTGATTGAGTTTGCGGCGGTCGTCGCCGATGGCGGCGAGCTCGCGCTTCAGCGCAGCCTCCGTTTCCGCGATCTGCTTCTGCTGGGCGCGGATCGATTCAAGCTCGAGATCGCGCTCGCGCAATACGTTGAGTTTTGCCGCATCGGGCGTTCGCTGGCTCTGCGTCGTCCGCTGGGCGGGCGTCGATTGGCCGGCCGCAGCGGTGACGAGGCCAAGGGCCGTCAGGACTCCGAACGCCGCCGGCGCGAGCCGCGGCCTCGGTTTGTGCGGAACAACTGCCTGCATCGGGTCTTTGGCTCCGCCGCGAGGGTGGCTCACAACTGGCGGAAGTTTCCGCCGGAATTTGGGCCGTACTGGGCCGGCGGCGAACCTGCCTTGGTAGGGTGCGCACAAATCCCCCAACAAACCATGAAGCCGGCGTCAACCGCGATGATAGGGGTGGCCCGTCAACATGCTCATCGCCCGGTAAATTTGCTCAAGCAGCATCACGCGGGCGAGCGCATGCGGCCAGGTGGCCGCCCCCAGCGCCAGCGTCAGATTGGCCTTGGCGCGCAGCGTCGGCATCAGGCCGTCGTCGCCGCCGATGACGAAGATCGCCTGCTCGCGGCCTTCGTCGCGCCAGCGCCGCAGCCGGTCGGCAAAGGCCTTGCTGTCGAGATTCTCGCCCCGCTCATCGAGCACGATCATCACCGCCCGTTCCGGGACGACGTTGGCGATCGCGATGGATTCCTCCGCCATGCGCTTGCCGAGGTCGGATGCGCGGCTCTCGCGGATTTCCACGATCTCCACGTCGCGAATTCCGATACGGCGGCCGAGTTGCTCGGCGCGCTTGCGGTAACGCTCCGCGAGCGCGCGTTCCGGGCCCTCTTTCAGCCGGCCGACCGCGGCGACGACGAGCCGCATGGGTCGGCCTCCGCGTCAACTGGCGCGGCGACCGCGTGCGCCGCCGGCCCACATCTTCTCCAGATTGTAGAAGGCCCGCACTTCCGGCCGGAAGATGTGCACGATGACGTCGCCGGCGTCGATCAGCACCCAGTCGCAGTGCGGCAAGCCCTCGACGCGCACGTCGTGTAGACCGGCGTCTTCCAGCGCCTCGACCACGCGATCGGCGGCCGCGCCGACGTGGCGCTGCGACCGCCCGCTGGTCACGACCATGCAGTCGGCGATGGAGGTCTTGCCGGTAAGATCGATGGTGACGGTGTCCTCGGCCTTGATGTCGTCGAGCTGAGCGAGGACGAGCTGCAAGGTTTCCGTGGCGTTCGGACGCCGGGAAACCGGTTCGGGCGCTCTACGCAATTTCGCCCGAGGCGATGCGATGGGGGACAGGGGTCCTTTCCTTTCGGTTGCTTCAGATGCCCCGGAATCAACCGGGGACACGGAGTAAGATAGGCATGCGCCGTCGCCGATTTCAACCGCCACCCCGGCGCGCCCTTAACGCTCTGAGGGCGGTCGACGACAACGGCGATTTGAGGCCGTGCAGGTAGACCCATGCCGGCGGCCGGTGGTCGAGCAGCCGGGCAGCGGCGTGTTCGGGCAGCCGGTAGCGCGCCAGCGCCTGCGCCGCGCGGCCCGAGGTGGCGTAGAGGCTCGTGCCCATGCGGTCCACCACGGCGATCGGCACCATGGCGGCGATTTTCCGCCATTTCTGCCAGCGGTAGAAGCTGCGCAGATTGTCGGCGCCCATCACCCATACGAACCGCACCCCGCGGCAGCGCCGCAGCAGGAATTTCAGCGTATCGTAGGTGTATCGCGATTTGATGACGGCTTCTAAACCGCTCACGTCGATCCGTGGGTGTTTGGTCAGCGACTTCGCCGCCTTGATGCGCTCATCGAGCGGGGCGAGCCCGCGGGTGTCCTTGAGCGGATTGCCCGGGGTCACCAGCCACCAGACGCGGTGGAGTTTTAGGCGCTTCATGGCGAGCAGGGTGGCGCCGAGGTGCGCGGCGTGCGGCGGATCGAACGTGCCGCCGAACAGCCCGATCCGCATGCCGGGCGCATGGGGCGGCACGCGGATCAAGGCCGAGTCTGTCCCGTTCCGCGAACGCGGTACTTAAACGTGGTGAGTTGTTCGACGCCCACCGGGCCGCGCGCGTGCAGCCGGCCGGTGGCGATGCCGATCTCGGCGCCGAAGCCGAATTCGCCGCCGTCGGCGAATTGCGTGGAGGCGTTGTGCAGCACGATGGCGGAGTCCACCTCGCGCAAAAATTTCTCCGCCGCCGCCCGATCCTCGGTGATGATCGCGTCCGTATGGTGCGAGCCGTAGCGTTCGATATGGGCGATCGCGGCCTCCACGCCGTCCACCACGCCGGCCGTGATGATGGCGTCGAGATATTCGGTGCTCCAATCCTCCTCCTTGGCGGGTTTCACGCGCGGATCGGCCTTTTGCGCCGCCGCATCCCCGCGCACCTCGCAGCCGGCGTCGATCAGCATGGCGATCAGCGGCTTCAGATGCGTTGCCTCCGCCGCGCGGTCGACCAACAGCGTCTCGGCGGCGCCGCACACGCCGGTTCGCCGCATCTTGGCGTTCAGCACCACCGCTTTCGCCATCTCCAGATTGGCCGCCTTGTCCACGTACACGTGGCACACGCCTTCCAGATGCGCGAACACCGGCACCCGCGCCTCCGCCTGCACGCGCGCCACGAGTTCCTTGCCGCCGCGCGGTACGATCACGTCGATCGTGCCGTCGAGGCCGGCGAGCATCATGCCGACCGCGGCGCGGTCGCGCGTCGGAACGAGCGCGATGGCGTCCGCCGGCAGGCCGGCTTCGGTCAGCCCCTGCGCGAGCGCGGCGTGAATCGCGCGCGCCGAGCGATGGCTTTCCGAGCCGCCGCGCAGGATGACGGCATTGCCCGCTTTCAGCGCCAGCGCGCCGGCGTCCGCCGTGACATTAGGCCGGCTTTCGTAGATGACGCCGATGACGCCGAGCGGCACGCGCACGCGTTCGATGGTCATGCCGTTCGGCCGGGTCCAGGATTGGATGACCTCGCCGACCGGATCGAGCAGCGCCCGCACCACCTCGATGCCGTCCGCCATGGCTGCCACGCGCGCGTCGTTGAGGAGGAGGCGGTCGAGGAACGCCGCGGTGGCGCCCGCCGCTTTCGCTTCCGCCAAATCTTCCGCGTTCGCCGCGAGAATGTCCCCTTTGCGGGCGCGCAGCGCCGCGGCCATGGCCGCGAGCGCCCGGTTTTTCTGCTCGGCCGGTGCCAGCGCCAAGACCCGCGCCGCCGCGCGCGCCCGGCGGCCGATATCGCGCATCGCTGCTGCGATGTCGGAACTGCCTTCGACGGTCTTCAGTGGCGCGGTCATCGGACTGATTTGCTCAAAATGTTGATATGCCTTGTAGCACGTCCTGCGCATGGCCGGGAGGGTTTGTTATTCCCCGCCGAGCACGAGGTCGTCGCGATGCACCATCTCGGCGCCGGCGCCGGCGCCGAGGATCAGCGCAATGTCGCTCGATGATTTGCGCACGATCTTGGCGGCATCGGCCGCGTCATAGCCGACCAGCCCGCGTCCCACCTCGGCGCCGTCCGGCCCGCGGATGATCACCGCATCGCCGCGCGAAAAACGCCCCTGCACCCGCACCACGCCCGCCGGCAACAGACTCTTGCCGCGCCGCAGCGCCGCCACAGCGCCGGCGTCGATGGTGAGCGTGCCCTTGGGCTCGAGCGCGCCCGCGATCCACTTCTTGCGTGCGGTCACCGGATTGGCCGGCGTCAAGAACCAGGTGGCCCGCGCGCCCGCCGCGATCGTAGAAAGGGGATGGTCCACGCGGCCCGAGGCGATCACCATATGCGTTCCCGCCGTGGTCGCGATCTTGCCGGCCTCGATTTTGGTGCGCATCCCGCCGCGCGCATCGCCCGACGCCGCCTCCCCCGCCATCTCCTCGATCTCGTGGGTGATGCGCGGCACCAAGGGAATATGCTTGGCCTTGGCGTTCCTCGCCGGCGGCGAATCGTAGAGACCGTCCACGTCCGACAACAGCACCAGCAGGTCGGCGCTCATCATGGTGGCGACGCGCGCCGCCAGCCGGTCGTTGTCGCCGTAGCGGATTTCGCTCGTCGCCACCGTGTCGTTTTCGTTGATCACCGGCACGCTGCGCCACTCCAAGAGCTTGCCGATGGTCGAGCGTGCGTTGAGATAGCGTTCCCGCTCCTCGGTGTCGCTGAGCGTGAGCAGCACCTGGCCTGCGGTGATGCCGTGCTTACCCAGCACCTCGGTCCAGGTGCGTGCCAGCGCGATCTGCCCGACTGCCGCCGCGGCTTGGCTGTCTGCGAGCTTGAGCGTTCCTTTCGGCAGCTTGAGCACCGCGCGCCCGAGCGCGATCGCTCCCGAGGAGACCACCAGCACGTCGCGCTTGTCCTTGTGCAGCTTGGCGATGTCGGCGGCGAGCGAGGCAAGCCACGCCTCCTTGACCTTGCCCGCGGCCGCATCGACCAGGAGCGAGGAGCCGACCTTGACGACGATGCGGCGGAAATCGGCGAGCGCGGGAACCTTGGCGGGCATGCGAGCGGAACTTTCGGCAGCGGCGCGCCGCAAGCTCTCACAAGGGCCTCAGCTTTGCAATCGCGCGATCGGCCGGCGTCGCCCGCATCCGGCGGCTTTCAGACCGGGATCACGTTGACCGTGCGCTCCTCGATCTTGCCGCGCAGGTGCGCGTAGATGCGCGGGTTGCGCGCCGAGAGGATTTGCAGCGCCGCGAGCACCGCGTTGGCCGGCTCCAGCACCGTCATCACCGGCACGCTGCTCGGCGCCCGGAGCGACGACCAGACGTCCTCGGGAAACTCCTTGGCGCTCGCCGGCACCGTGATGACGGGAATGGTGGACATCGCCGACAACGTGGGTCCTGCGCCGTTCGAACGGCCGATGTTGGCGATCACCACCGAGTCCGGCACTTGCTGGATCATGCGGTTGAGGATACCCGCCGCCTTGACCGGCTCCTTGTGCACCGAGCAGGTCACCACCGTCATCAGATCGCGCAACTCGCCGAGCGCCTCGGCAAACGGCTCGGTCTTGTCGCTCTCCGAGCCGCGCCAGAGGATGATCCGCTGCTGCGGCAGCTCGAAGCGCCGCGTAATTTCCGCCACCCGCCGGTATTTCTCCATCACCTCGTCGAGCGCGCCGCCCTCGCGGTACACCTGCTTGTCGATATAGGCACCGTGCTCCAGCACCCGCCACGAGTCGTTGTCGATCACGTCGGCGAGCAGAAGGCGGCCCTTGGTGTCGAAGCCGAACTCCACCTTGAAGTCGGCGAGCGTCCGCCCCTGCAACTGCCAGGCCTTCTCCAGCACGAGAAACGCCTGCCGCGCGAGCCGCTCCATCTCTGGAAAGATTTTCCACTCGTCCTTCTCGGTGAACACCTCGGAGGGCGAAAGGCTCAAAAACGGCTCCTGCCCCTGCAGCGGCTTGGCCGGGTTGAACAGCCGGATCTGCGCGTCGCCTTCGGCGTAGAGCAGCAGCGGATCGTCGGCGACGAGCGGCTTGCCCTTCCAGGTCTTGTCCTTTGTCTTGAGAAAAAATTCCACGATCAGCCGCGGGAACAACTGCCCCTTCTGCATATGCGGGTGGCGTTTCAGGTACGAGCCGTGCGCTTCGCGCCGCGACACCACTTCGTAAGGGAGCATGCGGCACTTTGGCGCCACAAACGAGATCGCACTCTCCTGCTGCTCGAACGCCACCGGCAGTCCGCAGGCCTTCAGCAAGCGGAACACGTTGCAGGTGGTCTCGTTGGCGTAGCGGCCTTTCTCGGGGATGACGTCGTGTTTTGCGCCGTCGCCCGCGGTGATGTCGTCTTTCGAGACCAGGGCCACGAGGTCCGCCTTTCCGGCAACCTCATGGATTTTCTTGGTTTTGCCCTCATTCAGCAGGGCGCCGAGCGGAAACTTTGTGGGCTGTTGTCCTGCGCTTTGGGTCTGCACGGGCGTGTCTCTCTGCTCCGGTTCCGATGTTCTCCGCCTTACAATAGTGAGCGGCGGTCCGGCAACCAAGACAAAGGCCGCGCTGGCGGCCATGCAATGTTGATAACGCGTTCACGCGCGCCGCGCCAGTTGACATCCCGTTGCATGGCACGGCCGCGCCACGTGCCGTCGCCCGTTCCGCGCCCTAACCCTTCGGGGTTCGCTGCGCTCGCGCCCGAAGGGCGACGGCGCAAGGTTTGTCGTTTGCGATGTGAGTTGCCGAAAACACGTCCCGGATGCGGTGCAGCGTGAGCGTATTTCTACGTCCCTACGTCCCGGATGCGGTGCAGCGTGCAGCGAAGCGGAACGCTGCACCGCTGATCCGGGACCGCCAAACACAATGCCTCGCTTTCCCGAATGCAATGCACCGCTGCTCCGGGACCGTTGCGGACTCGGAGCTTGTAACGGTCCCGGGTCTGCAGCGCACCGCTCCGCTTCGCTCCGCGCTGCGCTGCGCCCGGGACACGAGTGGGTGCACAGCGTTGCATTCAACCGCGCGTCCAAACGCACGTCCCGGATGCGGTGCAGCGTGGAGCGAAGCGGAACGCTGCACCGCTGATCCGGGACCGTT
>DATLYX010000148.1:0-13009 GCA_035574295.1 Xanthobacteraceae bacterium | reverse complement strand
TGACTGAGGCCGCTTCGGCTGACGCTTTCCCCGATTGCGAATGTCCGGCCGAGCCGCCGCGCCGTGCGGGCCGGCGGCGGAGCATAGGGGAGGTTTCCCGATGGCAATGACCGGTACGGTCAAATTCTTCAATGGCGAGCGCGGCTACGGCTTCATCAAGCCGGACGACGGCGGGCGCGACGTGTTCGTGCACATCACCGCCGTGGAACAGGCCGGGCTCAAGTCGCTGACCGAGGGGCAGCGAATCCAGTTCGACGTGGAGCCCGACAAAAAGGGCAAAGGCCCGAAGGCCGTCAATCTTGTGATCACCGGCTGACGGCAGGGCGCGGCCAGCGTAGAGTATCACCGCCACAAGATCGCGCGCGTCGCGCGCGATCGCGAAGATATTGTTGCGAAGCGGACCCCCACATGATGATCTTGCGTTCGACCCCGGCCTCACCGTTCGGCCGCAAGGTGAAGCTTGCGGCAAGCGTGCTCGGCCTCGCCGGCGAGATTCGCGTCGAGCCTGCGGACACCAACGATCCCGCCGACTCGCTGCGACAGCAGAATCCGCTCGGCAAGATGCCCGTGCTGCTCTTGGAAGACGGCTCCTCGCTCTACGATTCGCGCGTGATCGTCGAATACCTCGACCACCGCGCGGGCGGCGGAAGGATCATCCCCCGCGAGCCCGCGGCGCGGTTCGCCGCCCTGCGCCTGCAGGCGCTCGCCGACGGCATGACGGACGCACAGATCCTTGTGATCTACGAAGGCCGCTGGCGGCCGCCGGAACAACATTCGCAAAAATGGCTCGACTACCAGAACGACAAGATCAGGCGCGGGCTTGCGGTGCTGGAAGCCGACCCGCCGGCGCTCACGGCAATTCCGAACGTCGGGCACATCGCGCTCGCCTGCTTTCTCGGACACCGCGACCTGCGCTTTCCGGGCACTTGGCGCGGGGATCATCCCAGGCTCGCGTCCTGGCTCGACCGCTTCGCCGCGCAGGTGCCGGCGTTCGCCGAGACCAAGGCCGCGGCGTAAGTCAGCGGTGCGCCGCTTCGCGCTGCACGCCATCCCGGTCGCGAGCAGGGCTATCGCTTTGAACCAAACCGAACCAAACCTCCTCCTGAAAGGGGGAGGTCGACGCGCCGAAAGCGCGTTCGCGCGCGTCTTCGGACGCGCAATGGCGCGTCGGGTGGGGCTCAGTTAGGGCCGCGCGTGATCCCCACTCGGCCTCGCTGCGCTCGGCTACCCTCCCCCTTTCCGGGGGAGGGACATCCAAATGCGATTGCCCTGCCCTTTCAGGGGAGGGAAATGCACATGCGATGGCCCTGCGGTCGTGAGGGAGGGGTGGGCAAGCGCGCGCGCCGCGCGCTATGAGCCTCCGGATGCCGACGATTCGCGACGTGCTGTCCGGACCCTGGCGCGCCGTCTTTGTGCTCGGCGTCACGCAGATCGCCGCGTGGGGAACGATCTTCTATTCGCCGGTGCTCATGGTGCCGTTGATCGCCGCCGACCGCGGCTGGTCGCTGTCGTTCGCCATGGGCGGATTTTCGCTCGGGCTGTTCGTGGCCGGGCTCTCGGCGCCGCTCGTGGGACGAGCGATCGATCGCTACGGCGGGCACGTGGTGATGACGGCAGGCTCGCTCGTCGGCGCGATCGGGCTCGTGGGCCTTGCGAGCGTGGAGCGCCCGGCGGCTTATCTCGCCGTGTGGGTTGTGCTCGGGGCGGCGCTGTCAGCTTCGCTCTATGACGCGGCGTTCGCCACGCTCGGCCGAATTTTCGGCTCCGGCGCGCGCCGGCCGATCACCGTGCTCACGCTCGCCGGCGGCTTCGCCTCGACGGTGGGATGGCCTGCGACGCACTACCTGATCGGCGCGGTGGGATGGCAGGGCGCCTATCTTGCGTTTGCGGCGGTGCTGGTTGCGGTGTGCGCGCCGCTACATGCCTTCGCGCTGCCGCGCAGCCAGGCGGCCACCACCGTGCGCGCGGATGCGGACAAGGCCGTGGCGCCTGCGCTGGTTCCGGCGCAAGGGCTGACCTTCACGCTCGTAGCGGCGGCGTTCGCCGCCTATGCCTTCGTTCCCTCGGCGCTGTCGGCGCATCTGCTCGCGATCTTTGCGCGCGCGGGCATCGATCCGGCGACGGCGGTGGCGATCGGCGCGCTGTTCGGGCCGGCGCAGGTCGTGGCGCGGATCGGGGAGTTGTCGTTCGGCCGTCGTGTGCATCCGCTCAACATTGCACGTGGCGCGGTCGGTCTCTTGCTGATCGCTTTCATCATTCTTGCACTCGGCGGCTTCGTGGTGGCGGCGGCAGCGACTTTTGCGCTGATGTTCGGTGCGGCCAACGGCCTGATCACGATCGCACGCGGCGCAGTGCCGCTGGCGCTGTTCGGTGCAGTCGGCTACGGCCGCATCATCGGCCGGATTGCCGGGCCGTCGCTGCTGATGCAGGCGGCGGCGCCGCTGGTGCTGGCGTTCATCGCCGAGCGGGCGTCCGATGCGGCGGCGCTGGTGTTCGCGGCGGCCCTGGCGGCGATCGCATTCGGCTGCTTCGTCGCCATTCGCCGGCCGACAACGTAAGCCTCAATTGCTGTCGAAAATGAGATCGACGTCGGCTTGGTTGGAATGGCCGAGGTCGCCGGGAAGTTTTGGCCCGTTCAGCAGTTTGCGATCGACGCCCTGCCCCGGCGGAGGCGCTACAGCAGGCGTTGGGGCTTCGGCACTGTCGATCCGGCTCCAGATCTCGCGTATGTGGTCGATGCGATCCTCGATGAACTTCAACGCTCCGATCACCTTGGTGATGCGCTGGCCGGTGAGGTCCTGGAAATTGCATGCCTCGAATATCTTCACCACGCTGTCGCGGGCGTCCTGAGCAAGGCCCCGGGCATAGCCGTCCTTGAGCAGCGAGGAAAGCATATTGGCAACCTGATCGATGGCCTCGGCGGCCGTCAAAATGCGCTGGGTGGCCTGCTCGGTGCCGGTCATGACCTCGGCAAGCTCGCGGACCAGCCGCGCCGTGTCCGGCGCGAGGAACGTTTCGGGTTGAAGCCCGCCGACTTCCTCCTTGGTGCGCCGAATGGCCTCGCGAATGAGATCGAGCTCCGCCTTCAGCTCTCGGGCGCCGGTGATGAGCTCGCGGGCGATCGCAAGATTCGTCGGGGCTGCCGATCCCTGCGGTTCGAGCAGGCCGCGCAACGCGGCAAGCTCGGTGATCAATTCGTGGTGGCGCAATGCCGCAATGTCGTCGCCGAGGCCGGCGGGCGGCACCGGGGGAGCGTCGGCTTGCAGGCGTTCTTCAATGCGAAAAATTTTCCGCTGTTGCGGCATCGCCATCCCCGTCTCATCCCGGGCTTGTATCGCGGCACGGCTTAACGCCGGGTTCACGTAACCAAATGCGCGGCGGCGCATCGCGTGACAAACCGGCGGTTACCGCTGTGTCAGCGCGTTCACAAAAAATAAACCGTATCGCGGACGGGCGGCAGCGCGCGTTCGCGAATCCGCCGCACCTTTTACCGGACAGTTGCGGTTCTCGAATAACTTTGCGCCGAAGGGGATGAGGGGGCAACGCACGAGCCTTAAGCATGTTGCCGCGTCTTTTCCTCGCCGCCATCGCCGCAAGCCTTACCGTCGATCCTTCCCTTGCACAGACTGCGCCGCTCAACCTCGAGCAGGTGACGCGGGTGAACGCGCGCAGCTACGCAAGGCCGAAGCCCGTACCCGCCAATCCGCTGGAGGCCGAGGCGCTGGAAATCGGCCCGCCAAAATTCCTCGAAATCCTGTTCGGCGGACTGCGGCCGCTGCAGCCGCCGTTTCAAACTCCGGCCGATACGCAAGACCCGCGATACGCGAGCCGTTATCCGCAAGGCCTTCCGGAGATGGATCAAGCGGAGCGCCGGCCGCTCGATCCGAAATTCCTGCCGCAGGTGGTTGCCTACACCGGGCCGGAGAAGCCGGGCACGATCGTCGTCGATACGCCGCAACGTTTTCTGTACCTCGTGCTCGAGGGCGGCCAAGCGCTGCGCTACGGCGTCGGCGTCGGGCGGCAGGGCTTCACCTGGTCCGGCGTGTCATACATTTCGGCAAAACGCGAGTGGCCGGACTGGATCCCGCCGGAGGAGATGCGGGCGCGCCGGCCTGACCTGCCGCACTTCATGGCCGGCGGACCGGACAATCCGCTCGGCGCGCGCGCCATGTATCTCGGCTCGACGCTCTATCGCATCCACGGCTCGAACGAGCCGTGGACGATCGGCACCGCGGTGTCCTCGGGCTGCATCCGCATGCGCAACGAGGACGTGATCGACCTGTACCGGCGGGTGAAGATCGGAACCAAGGTCGTCGTCATCTGAACTTCAAGCGCAGTGCAATGATGCGGTGCAGCGTGAGCGCGTTAGCGCGAACGGTGCACCGCTGGTTCGAGAGGTGGCCGGCAAAGCGGCCCTCGAAGGATAACAGCTATGCTGTCGTCCTTCGAGGCTCGCGCTTCGCGCTCGCACCTCAGGACGACGGCGGTGTTCTGTCATTGGCGCGGCGGCTTCTGTCATTCGGAGCTGCGGCTTGCAGCGAAGCCAGCGCGACGCCGCGGGCGGCGAGCAGCGCCGGAAATTTTTCGCTGGCGAAGAAGGCGTGTTCCTGCTCGCGCTGATGGGTCAGCGGATCAAGGCGGCGCAGCTCGTCATCGACGGCGCCGGGGTGGCACATGATCACCCCGCCGTCCGGCATGTTGTGGAGGAAACCGTCGAATAACTCCGAATAGTCGGTCCGGCCGGAAAAATCGTAGGTCCCGGCGAACGCCGGGTTGGTGCGCAGGCCGAGCGCCGCCGCGCGGGCGCGAAAACTCAGGCTCAGCACGTCGAGCAAGAGGCCCTTGCGATCGACAAGGCGGCGTCGCAGCGGGACAACGCGGCCGCATTGCCGCACCCAGGCGCACGGGGCTTTCTCCCGCACGACGGCGAGGACGGCATCGCGCACCTGGGGAAAAAGCTGTACGTGCTGATGGCCGTCCACGAAATCCGGCGCGCGCCCGAAGGCTGCGACAAAGGCATCAAGCTGTGCCGCGACTTCGGCGGCGAGATGATCGTGGCGAAACCGGCGCAGGCAGGCGCGCACAAAGGTTGCGCCGAGCGGCAGGAATGCGCCCTCCCGCGTCGGCGCAAAGACCGCATGCTGGGGGCGGAACGGCGCCGTGAGCGTCAGATGCAGTCCGATCGCGGCGCGGCGCGGCGTGTCTGCGACCGCATCCAGAGCTTTCGCTTCGGCCGGCCCAAAGCTCGGTGCAACCACCATCACCGAGGTTGCGTTGATGCGCCCGCGCGCCATGAGATCGCGGATGGCGGCATTGACGGCGGGGGAGATTCCGTAGTCGTCGGCGCAAAGCCAGATGCGCGCCGGCATCTTGCTCATTCGGCCGCCGTCTGAGCGGGCGCGGTCTCGGCCCGGCTTTGAGCACTCTTCAGGCTGCGCTCGGCGACGAAATACACCGGACGCGCCTTGATCTCGGACAGGATCTTGCCGATGTACTCGCCCAAGACTCCGATCATGATGAGCTGCACGCCGCCGATCACCATCAGGCCGACGATCACCGACGGATAGCCGGGAACCGAGACGCCGTAGAAGAACGCCTCGAACAGCATCAGCGCGCCGAACACGAGCGCGCTTGCGGCAAGCAGCAGTCCGAGCAGGCTCGCGAGCCGCAACGGCGCGACGGTGAACGACGTCACCCCCTCGATCGACAATCCGATCAGACTGCGCAGGCTCCAGGTGGTGCGGCCATGCAGGCGCGCGGCCGGCTCGTAGTCCACGCGCATCTGCTTGAAACCGATCCAGCTCGCGAGCCCCTTGAAGAAGCGGTTGCGTTCGGGCAGGCGGCGCAGCGCTTCAGCAGCGCGCGGGGATAGCAGACGGAAGTCGCCGGCGTCTTCCGGGATCTTCTGTCGGGCACCCCAGTTGATCAGGGCATAAAACGCCTTGACACCAAGGCGACGCAGAATCGGTTCGTTGTCGCGATGCGCCTTGGCGGTGTAGACCACGTCGTAGCCGCCGTCGAGCCAATGCCCCACCAGTGTATCGATCAGGCTCGGAGGATGCTGGCCGTCGCCGTCCATGAACAGCACGGCGCCGAGCCGGGCGTGGTCGAGCCCGGCCACGAGCGCGGCCTCCTTGCCGAAATTGCGCGACAGCGACACCACCTGCACGTCGAGCGCGTCGGCGGGCAGCCCGCTTGCCACGGCATAAGTCTGGTCGCGGCTGCCGTCGTCGACATAGACCACTTCGCACTGCAACCCGCGGCGGCGGCGCAAATCGCGCGCCACCGCGCTTAAGTTTTCGTGGAAACGTGCAAGCCCCGCGGCCTCGTTGAACAGCGGCACAACGATCGAGAGGCCGGCCTCCGGCGGCGCGGGCGGGGAGCCCGCACTTTTAGTCAGGTCGGTTGCTCTGCTCGCCATGATCAGCCGTCAAACGCCCTCGGCGCCGGATTTGCTAGCTTAGCCGCTGAGCGCGGCCGTGGCCATGGCCTGGGACGAAAATCCATACTATTCAACATCTTAACCGCGGTCAGCTTCTTGGCTATGCCGGTCAAGCGAAAAAGGGTAAGCGGACCCGTCATGACGTTCCTGCGCAGATTCAAAGATAGTGTCGTCGCGCGCTGGCACCAGCGGGCGGTGAGCCTGAAGGCGATCAGCTTCGCCTTCGTCGGGGTGATCAACGCCGCGGTGGACTACGGCGTGTTCTTTTTCGCGCTCGCCATCTTAAGCCGTTCGAATGCCGCCTACGGGCTGGCCGAGCGCGTGGCGCAATCGTGCCAGTGCCTCAACGTCGAGAGCTGGATCATCATTCCCGCCAACATTTTTGCGTGGCTCGTCGCGGTGTCCGGCTCCTATGTGATGAACTCGTTCACGACGTTTGCGGTGGAAAGCGGCCGCAAGCTGCACTGGCGCGCCTATGCAAAATTCGTGGCGTCCGGTACCGCGGGCGTCACGGCCAACACCGCCACCGTGATCATCGCCGTGTACTTCGTGCCGCTGTGGCTGGCCAAGCTGCTGGCGATCTTCGTCGGCTTCATCGTGAACTTTTCGCTGTCGAACTTCGTGGTGTTCCGGCCGCGCAACCGCGATGCGTCGGCGGAACGGCGCTGACAGCCGTCAGACCATCAGATCGGCAAGCTCGGTCATGGAGCGCACCCGGATATCGGGCTGGTGCGGCGTCATGCCGAACGGTCGGTTGCGGCGGTCGATGAAGGCGCTGCGCATGCCGGCGGATTTCGCGCCGATGCAGTCGAAGGCGTGATTGGCGACGAACAGGACCTCGTCAAGACGCACGCCGGCGAGCTCCGCGGCCTTGGTGTAGGTGGCCACGTGCGGCTTGAAGGCATTCGCGGCGGCGGCCGATATGACCATGTCGAAGGCAATGCCGTGGTAGGGTTTTGCCGCCTCCAGCATGTCGGGATCGCCGTTCGACAGCACGATGATGCGGTAGCGCGTCTTGAGCCGGGCAAGCGCGGCGGGGACTTCCGGAAAGCAGCGCAGTTTTTCGATCTGGGCGACGAGGTATCGGACCTCATCCATGGTGAAGGGAATTTTGGCGCGCTCCATGACGTAGGCGACCGAGCGATGGCCGATCTCGCGGTAGGACGTGTGCTCGCGGTGGAGCAGCGCGTCGATCATCGAATTCTCGAAATGGGTGCGGCGCCACCAGGTGACGAAGGAATTGGGATTGCCGGTCCAGCCTTTCTGCTTGAGAAAAGGCGCGGCGACTTCGGTGAGGCCGGTCTGCATGTCCACCACCGTGCCGTACTGATCGAACATGCAGACCTTGATGGTTTTCTTCAGTGCGGCGATGTCGGTCATGGGATCGATCCTGGGCAGCCTGCGCAGCCGCGCGACTATGCGCGATTTCGGCCGTCGCACCAGCGGGCCTTGCGGTGCATCTGAAATGCGAACGGCTCAGACCTGCGCGGCTTCGGGCGCAAGCGCAGCTTCGAGCCGGGAGAACAGGGGATTGGCCGGCGAGAACACGTAGTCGATCTCGGCCACGGTCACGTCCTCGGCACCCTTGTCCTGCAGGAAGCGGGTGAGGGCATAGACGGCGCCGGGCGGGCAATGCAGCGTCAGCATGCCGGAGGGCGTGGGGCCGCCGAACGGGGCCGTTGCGGCAAATTGCTTTTCCGCCTGCGCCAGCAGGGCGTCATCGCAGGCGGCAAGACGCGCGCGCACCTCGCGATAGGCCCGGGCGCGGGCCTGAGCAGCAACCCGGTCGAGAATGGTGCGCGCAATGGCGCGCTCGTGCGGTCCCCAGGCGGCGGCGCGGGCGGCCACGAGATTGGCCTGGGAACGCAGGATCACGCCGTCCTCCACCACTTTCAGCCCGTTGGCAGCGAGAGTGGCGCCGGTGGTGGTGATGTCGACGATCAATTCCGCGGTGCCGGCGGCGGGCGTGCCTTCGGTCGCACCGGAGCTCTCGACGATGCGGTAGTCGACGATGCCGTGCCGCGCGAAAAAATCGCGAGTGAGATTGACGTATTTGGTGGCGACGCGCATTTTGCGGCCGTGGCGAAGGCGGAAGGCGGTGGCCACGTCGTCGAGATCGGCCATGTCGTGCACGTCGATCCAGGCCTGCGGCACGGCAACGACCACGTTGGCATGGCCGAAGCCGAGCTGTTCGATCAGCACAACGCGGGTTTCCGCGCGCGGGATCAGTTCGCGCACCAGATCCTCGCCGGTGACGCCGAGATGGGCGAGGCCGAGCGCAAGCTGGCCGGCGATTTCGCTCGACGAGAGATACGCCACTTCGACGCCGGGCAGATCGGCAATGGTGCCGCGATAGTCGCGCGCCCCGCGCGGCTTGATGAGCGGCAGGCCGGCGCTGGCGAAGAACGCTTCGGTATTCTCCTGCAGGCGGCCCTTCGAGGGCACGGCGATGACAAAGGGCACGCTCATGACGCGCCTCCGCAGGCGGCGACGCGCTCGATCCACACGGCGAAGCCGACCGCCGGGATCGGCGATTTGGCGCCGAGTCGCATAAGCAGGCCGTCATAACGTCCGCCGGCGGCCAATTGGCCGGTGACGCGGCCGCTCGGGTCGTGCAGCTCGAACACCACGCCGGTGTAGTAATCGATGCCGCGGCCGAAGGAGGTGGAGAATTTGATGCGGCCGATATCGATGCCGCGCGCCGCGAGAAAGCCGTTGCGGGTCTCAAGCAGATCGAGCGCGGCGCCGATCTTGAGCTTGGCGTCAGCGGCAAGCTTGCGCAGCTCGGCAGCGGCCTGGTCGGGATTGCCGGCCACGGTCAGGAAACGTTCGATCAGCGCGCGGGTGTCCTGCGGCAGCGCGGTCGCGGCGCCGAGCGCCGCCTGTTCGAGGAAGCGTTCGGCGATCTCGTCCACGGTGCGGCCACCGACGGCGGTGACGCCGGCAATCGAAATCAGATCGGAGACGAGCGCCTGCGCGGCCTTGGGATCGGAGCCGGCGAGCGCGGCGAGCACGCCCTGATATTCGGGCCGCCTGTTGCGGCCGACGAGCGTGAGCTTCTCGAGATCGTGGGCGAGATTGGCCTTGCGATTGAAATCCTTGATCAGCCGCCGCTTCCATGCGGGGGCAAGATCGAGCGCAGCAATGAGCGCGGCGAACAGGCCGACGTCGCCCATGCGGATGTCCGGGGCGCGCAGGCCATAGCTCGCCGTCGCCTCAAGGCCGAGCGCGAGCATCTCGGCGTCGGCGGCGGCGGTGTCGGTGCGCCCGAAGGATTCGACGCCGGCTTGGACGAATTCGGGCGAGGCCGCGCCGCGATGCCGGAATACCGGACCGAGATAGCAGAAACCCTGTGCATTGCCGGTGCCGTTCGTGGCGAGGTATTCGCGCGCCACGGGAATGGTGAGGTCGGGCCGCAGGCACAGCTCGCGGCCTTCGGCATCGGTGGTCAGAAACATGCGGCGGCGGATGTCCTCGCCGGACAAATCGAGGAAGGGTTCCGCGGGCTGCAGGATTGGCGGCGCAATGCGGCGATAGCCGGCGCGCTCGAAGGCGGCCAGCAAGGCTTCGGCCCGCGGGTCGGGCTGATCAGCGGTCCCCGTCGTCATGGTCCGTTACCCGTATTTCACGCAGCGGCGTGGCCCAATAGCACGGCAAGCTTAAGGCTTTCGAGGAAAACCGCGGGCTGTTGCATGAAATGTTGGCCGCGCCTTCGGACGTGGTAACGCAGCGGTTTGCGGGCTTGGTAAGCCAAATGCTGCGACGGCTGTGTTGGGTTGGGACTCAGCCGGGCAGCGCTCATGTTTTGCCCTTCCGTCGGCGACCCAATTCATCCGCTCAAGGCGAAATATCATGCCCGCCTAGATTTGATCCGAGAACTGTCGCGGTCATCCATGTACGGGCATCCCCCTCTAGGAAGCCACAAAGAGGTTCAAACCCGTGAATGATCGGGACAAGCCCGGCATGTCGTTTGATTGAATTCGGCCATCGTTCACAGGGTGCGTTTCAAAGAGATTGAATAATCGAGACGTCACGGAGCCAATGCACGCTTGACAGGATATGTTATGTTATAACATATCATTTATTAATCAGCGTTGCCGGGGGCGGTCATGGCGTTGGTACGGCGGGTGTTTCGCAATTTGGGGCTATCGGCAGCGCTTGTTGTGTCGCTGCCTGCGCGCGGAGAGCCGGTGCAAATTCCCCAAATTGTGGTGACGGCGCCGAGCCCGATCCTCCAACCGCCCGCAGGGCCGACGCCGCCGTTCCAGGGAACGCTGCCGATCGTCGCCGACCAGTTCGCCACCGTCACCGTGGTGCCGGAGGAGGAAATTCGGCGCAGCGGCGGCGGGACGTTGGGCGACCTCTTGTTCAACAAGCCGGGCATCACCGGATCGGGTTTTGCGCCGGGCAGTTCGAGCCGGCCCATCGTGCGCGGGCTCGATATGAACCGCGTGCGCATCCAGGAGAACGGCATCGGGGCGGGCGGCGCGTCGGAGCTTGGCGAGGACCATGCGGTTCCGGTCGATCCTCTGTCCGTCCGACAGGTCGAGGTGATCCGCGGGCCGGCGACGTTGCGCTTCGGCTCGCAGGCGATCGGCGGGGTGGTCAATGCAGAGAGCAATCGCATCCCCACCCAGCTCCCGCCGCGCGGTTTCGTCACCGACTGGAACGGCGCGGTGACATCCGTCGACAGCGGGCTCGAAGGCTCGGTGCTGCTCGACGCCGGCAAAGGCAATTTCGCGCTGCACGCCGACGCCTACGGCCGCAGCGCGCGCGACTATCGTGTGCCGGGTTATCCGTATCTGTTCGATCCGGTCCAGCCGTTCGACGGCCGGCAGCGCAATTCGAGATTGCGCGCCAACGGTCAGGCGATCGGCGGCGCGTATCTGTTCGACGGCGGCCTTTTCGGTCTCTCGCTGTCGCAGTTCGACAGCCTCTATCACATTCCGACCATCGAGGCGGCGGAGCGCAACGTGCGCATCGACCTCAAGCAAACCAAACTCAACGGCAAGGGCGAGTTCCGCCCGTCAAATGCAGCAATCGATGCGATACGCTTCTGGTTCGGCTATACGCACTACAGGCACCACGAGCGAGGGCTTGAGGATCCCGCGGACCTGAGCTCCGACACGATCCATCAGACCTTTGCCAGCAGAGATGCGGAGGCGCGCGCCGAGATGCAGCTCGCTCCGCTCAACCTGCGCTTCGGCGTCCTCACCTTGGCAGCCGGTGTGCAGGTTTCACAACAGCGGCTGACTGCATCGAGCCCCGAGGATCCCGACAGCATCCTCAATGGGCTGTTCGACCCCAACCGCAGCACCATGATCGCCGGGTATCTGTTCAACGAACTGCGGATCAGCGAAACGCTGCGGCTGCAGCTTGCCGGACGCATCGAGGCAAACCGGGTGACGGGCCGGGCGGTGGAGTTTCCATCGACCGTGTTCGACATCACCGGGCTTGCGCCGAGCACGGCGCGGAGGCGCAATTTCGTACCGGCGAGCCTGAGCTTCGGCGTCATCAAGGACCTTCCGTGGGACTTGTCGGCGAGCTTCACCGCGCAATATGTGGAGCGCGCGCCGCGCGCAGCAGAATTGTTCTCGCGCGGCGTGCACGAGGCAACCGGCACGTTCGACATCGGCAATCCGAACCTGCGGACGGAAAGCGCAAAGTCGTTCGAAGCCGGCTTGCGCCGCACCAAAGGTCCATTCCGTTTCGAGGCCACGGCGTATTACACGCGCTTTGACGGCTTCATCCATCGGCAGCTCACAGGCGTTGAGTGCAACGCAACGAGCTGCGGGCAGGGCATCGGCGACGAGGAGCTCAACCAGGCGCTCTACGCGCAGCGGGATGCGACCTTTCGCGGCGGTGAAGTCCAGTTCCAATGGGACGTGCGGCGGATTGCGGGCGGCTATTTCGGGATCGACGGGCAATATGACATCGTGCGCGCCACCTTCAGCGACGGCACCAATGTGCCGCGCATTCCCCCGCAGCGCGTCGGCGGCGGCGTGTTCTGGCGCAACGAAGAGTGGTTTGCGCGCGTGGGTCTCTTGCATGCGTTTGCGCAGAATAAAATCGGCGCGTTCGAGCCCGCCGGCGTGCCGAGCTACAGTCTGCTGCGGGCCGAGATCAGCCGCACGGTGCGGCTGAAGGACGATCCCACCGGCACGCGGCAGGTCATGCTCGGCGTGGTGGGCACCAACCTGCTGAATGAGGACATCCGCGACGCCGCCTCGTTCACCAAATACGAGGTGCTGCAGCCGGGCGCGAGCGTGCGGGCTTTTGCACGGGTGAGGTATTGACGCTGCCGCAGCCCATTCTCCGTGCGTCCCCGCAATAGCCTGGATGCACAAAAATGGTTTGATCGCCTTCGGTTTCACTCCCACTTCACGCCGTGGCAGGCGAGCACGGCGCGCACGGCGTCGAGGAGCCGCGCCTCGGGGACTTCGCGTTGGGCCTCGGCCTGTTTTTTCAAATGCTCCTCGCGGCCCTTCTCAAGCTTGGCCAGCTCGGCGCCGAGGATGAGATCCTTGACCTGCACCACGCCTTTGGCCTTTTCGTCCGGCCCCTGGA
>DATLYX010000147.1:0-9197 GCA_035574295.1 Xanthobacteraceae bacterium | reverse complement strand
AATCCGGCCTCAGGCACGGGATCTATGCCGTGCGCGTTGCGATCGGCAATTTTGACGGCGTGCACCGCGGCCACCGGGCGGTGATCGGCAAGGCCATGGCGCAGGCCCGCGCGCTGGACCGGCCGGCCGCGGCGCTCACCTTCGAGCCGCATCCGCGCAGCTTCTTCCATCCGGGCGACCCGTCGTTCCGGTTGAATTCGGAGCGCGGCAAGCTGCGGCTGCTGGCCACTACGGGGCTCGACGGCGCCATCGTGCTCGACTTCGACGAGCGGCTCGCCAAGCTTACGGCCGAGGAATTCGTAGCCCGCGTGCTGGTCGAACGGCTGGCAATTTCCGGCGCGGCGATCGGATTCAATTTCCGGTTCGGCAAGGAACGCGCCGGCACGCCGGAGTTTCTCAAGACGCAGGGCGAACGCCACGGCTTTGCCGTCGAGGTGGTGCCGCCGTTCGAGATTGCCGGCATGCGCGTGTCCTCGGGCGCGGTGCGTGCGGCACTCGCCGAGGGGCGAGTGGCGGAGGCCGCCGAACTTCTGGGCTATCCTTGGTTCGTGAGCGCAGAAGTGGTGCACGGCGACCAGCGCGGACGCACGCTTGGCTATCCCACGGCCAACATGCGGCTCGAACCGGAATCCGGCCTCAGGCACGGGATCTATGCCGTGCGCGTTGCGATCGGCGAGCAGCGCCACGACGGGGTTGCAAGCTTCGGCCGGCGGCCCATGTTCGACACCGGCGCCGTGCTGCTGGAAGTATTCCTGTTCGATTTCGCCGGGGACCTCTATGGTGCCACGCTCGACGTGGCGTTCATCGCCTGGATCAGGCCGGAAATGAACTTCGAGCGCGTGGAGGATTTGGTCCGCCGCATGGACGAGGACGCACGGCTGGCGCGGCTGGCATTGGCGCGAATGCCCGATGCGTTCCCGCCGCTCGGCGCGATCTAGCCATCGCCGCATCCGGAGGTACCGCCGACGCCGGTGCGGGTGCCGGACCGCGGGGGCGCACGATCACGACGCAGCATCGGACAGGACTTTTCGCCGCGCATGCGGCCTGCTACCAAGCCACCGATGAGCGAGACCCGAGCAGAAGCCAAGGCGGGCGCACGCGACTACAGCCATACGCTGTTCCTGCCGCAGACCGAATTTCCCATGCGCGCCGGCCTGCCCCAGCGCGAACCGGAGATTTTGGCCCGCTGGCAGGCGCTCGGGCTCTATCAGAAGCTGCGCGCGGCGTCCAAGGGACGGCCGCGCTTCCTGCTGCACGACGGACCGCCCTACGCCAACGGCAACATCCACATCGGCACCGCGCTGAACAAGATTCTCAAGGACGTCGTGGTGCGCTCGCACCAGATGATGGGCTGGGACTCGAACTTCGTGCCGGGCTGGGACTGCCACGGACTGCCCATCGAATGGGAGATCGAAAAAGAGTACCGGGCCAAGGGCAAGGCGCGCGAGAGCGTGCCGATTGCGGAATTCTTGCGCGAGTGCCGCGCCTTCGCCCAGCGCTGGATCGAGGCGCAGCGCGAGGATTTCAAGCGGCTCGGCGTGATCGGCGACTGGGACAACTACTACAGCACCATGGCGCCGGCCGCGGAGGCGCAGATCGCACGCGAGCTGATGAAATTCGGCGCCAACGGCCTATTGTACCGCGGCTCGAAACCGGTGATGTGGTCG
Organism: Xanthobacteraceae bacterium; assembly: GCA_035574295.1. Lineage (GTDB taxonomy): Bacteria > Pseudomonadota > Alphaproteobacteria > Rhizobiales > Xanthobacteraceae > PNAI01. The sequence goes on along the minus strand of DATLYX010000147.1, from coordinate 7,530 downwards.
GTGGTGGAAAAGACCGCGCTGGCGGAGGCAGAGGTCGAATACGAGGACTTCACCAGCGACCAGGTATGGGTGAAATTCCCGGTTGCGGAGGCGAGCGTGGCGCCGGTCGAGCTTGCCAAGGATCTGGAGAACGCCGCGGTGGTGATCTGGACCACCACGCCGTGGACGCTGCCCGGCAACCGCGCCATCTGCTTCTCCTCGAAAATCAGCTACGGGCTCTACGAAGTCACGGACGCTCCGGCCGGGAACTGGACCAGGCCGGGCGAGCGGCTGATCATCGCCGAGCGGTTGGTGGTCGAGACGTTGCGGCAGGCGCGGGTCACCGCTTTCCGCCAGCGCGCGAGCATTTCCGGGGCCGTGCTCGCCGCGATGGTGTGCCGGCATCCGCTGAAGGGCCTCGGCGGCGGCTACCAGTTCAAGGTGCCGCTGCTCGAAGGCGGGCACGTCAGCGAGGACACCGGCACCGGCTTCGTGCATACCGCGCCGGGGCACGGCCGGGAGGATTTTGAAGTGTGGACCGCGGCGACGCGCGCGCTCGAAGCGGCGGGGATCAATACCGCGATTCCGTTCACCGTCGATGAGAACGGTGCATTCACCGAGCAGGCGCCGGGCTTTACCGGCAAGCACGTGCTCACCGAGCAGGGAGAAAAGGGCGACGCCAACGAGGCGGTGATTGCGGCGCTGATCGACGCCGGCATGCTGATGGCGCGCGGGAAACTTACGCATCAATACCCGCACTCCTGGCGCTCGAAGAAGCCGGTGATCTTCCGCAACACGCCGCAATGGTTCGTGGCCATGGACAAGGACATCCTCGGTCCGGGCGACACGCTGCGCGCGCGGGCGCTGAACGCGATCAAGGCCACGCGCTGGGTGCCGCCGGCGAGCGAAAACCGCATCCGCGGGATGGTAGAGAACAAGCCCGACTGGGTGCTGTCGCGGCAGCGGGTGTGGGGGGTGCCGATCCCGTTCTTCGTGCGCGAGCGGGAGGACGGCGGCGTCGACATCCTCAAGGACGAGCGCGTGAACGCGCGCATCATCGCGGCGCTGGAAAAGGAGGGCGTGGGCGCATGGTTCGCCGACGACGCGGCGCAGCGGTTCCTTGCCGGCGACTACGATCCCAAGGTCTGGCACAAGGTTACCGACATTTGCGACGTGTGGTTCGACTCCGCCTCCACCCACGCCTTCACCATCGACGTGCGCGAGGATATGAAGGTGCGGCGGAAAAAGGACGGCGGCCGCGACGTGGTGATGTATCTGGAAGGCTCGGACCAACACCGCGGCTGGTTCCAGTCGTCGCTGATCGAGAGCTGCGCAACGCGCGGGGTGGCCCCCTTCGACGTGGTGCTCACCCACGGCTTTACGCTCGCGGAAGACGGCCGCAAGATGTCGAAGTCGCTGGGCAACACGGTCGCGCCGCAGGACGTGATCAAGCAATCGGGCGCGGACATCTTGCGGATGTGGGCCTGCGCCTCCGATTACGCCGACGACGTGCGCATCGGGCCGGAAATCCTGAAAACCACGGTCGATACCTACCGCAAGCTGCGCAACACGATCCGCTGGATGCTCGGGAATCTGGCGCATTTCTCCGAAACGGACCGGGTGGCGTTCGACAAGATGCCGGAGCTCGAACGGCTGATGCTGCACCGGCTGTCCGAGCTCGATGCGCTGGTGCGGCAGGCCTATGCCGAATTCGACTACAAGCGCATCTTCGCGACGCTGAATGCGTTCATGACCAGCGACCTTTCGGCATTCTACTTCGACATCCGCAAGGATGCGCTCTACTGCGATCCGATCTCGTCGGTTACGCGCAAGGCCTGCCTCACGACGCTCGATCACCTGTTCCGCTGCACGGTGATCTGGCTTGCGCCCATGCTGTGCTTCACCGCCGAGGAAGCCTGGGCCGAGCGCATGCGGGCGGAGGGCCGCGACCCCGGCTCGGTGCATCTCGAACAATTCCCCACGCTGCCGGCGGAATGGCGCAACGAGGCGCTGGCGGAGAAATGGCGCAAGGTGCGGCTGGTGCGGCGCGTGGTCACCGGCGCGCTCGAGCTTGAGCGGGCGGCAAAACGCATCGGCTCGTCGCTGGAGGCGGCACCGCTGGTCTACGTGTCCGACCAGGAGCTGTTCGCCGCGCTGGTGGATGTGGATCTCGCGGAAGTCTGCATCACCTCGGCGGCGACGCTGATCGAGGGCGATGGACCGAGCGAGGCATTCCGGCTGCCGGAGGTGGCGGGCGTTGCAGTGGTGCCGCAGCTCGCCGAAGGCAAACGCTGCGCCCGCTCCTGGAAGATTTCGCCCGCGGTCGGCAGCGATCCGCAATACCCGGACGTGACGCCGCGCGACGCGCAGGCCCTGCGCGAGTGGGAAGGCATGCGCAGGGCGGCGTCATGACAGCCCACCGCCGCGGTGAATACGCGGTGCTTGGCCTTATGACCGCCGCCCTCGCCTGCGCGCTCGATCAGGCGAGCAAGCTGTGGCTCATCTTCGTCTATGAGCTCGGGCGGCGCGGCCCGGTCGAAGTGCTCCCGTTCCTCGACCTCGTGCTCACCTACAACACCGGCATCAGCTACGGCTGGTTCAAGCAGGAGGGGCCGCTCGGCCAATGGCTCCTGCTCGGGATCAAGGCGGCCGCGGTCGTGCTGCTCGGGTGGTGGCTCGCCCGCGCCCAATCGCGGATGCTGGCGCTCGGGCTCGGGCTGATCATCGGCGGCGCGCTCGGCAATGCCATCGACCGGCTGGCCTATGGGGCGGTTGCGGACTTCGTGCTGCTGCACATCACGACGGAGCAATGGAGCTTTAACTGGTACGTCTTTAACCTCGCGGATACGGCGATCGTTGCTGGGGTGGCGGCAATCCTGTATGATTCCTTTGTCGGGGAGCGCGCCGCAAAAGCGCCCTGATTGATTGGCGAAAATGACTCCCGGCAGGGCAATTCAGGCCGCGGCGCCGCGCCGCGAGAAAGCAGCATGATGATACCGGCCCGGAAGCAAAAGTGGTGGACGCGCGCCTTCGGCCTGGTGCTCGCGGCCGCGGTCGTGCTCGGCAGCGCGGGCAGCGCGCGCGCCGATGACGACGATGATGAAATGCCCGACACAAAATTCTTCCGGGCCCTGCTGCAGGGCCTGGGCCTGCGCGGCAGCGGCAGCGGAATCGACTATCGCGAACGCTCACCGCTCGTGGTGCCGCCGAGCCGCGAACTGCCGCCGCCGGTCGCCAAATCGCCGCAGGAAACCAATCCGGCCTGGCCCAAGGATCCCGACCTGACAAAGAAGCAGGCCAGGCGGAATCCCAATGCGCCAGTCAATCCTTACCGCTTCGATTCGGTCGCCCTTGATCGCGCCCAGCCGATGCAGCCGAACGAGCTGGGCGGCACGCGCACGGCGCGCGGCAATCCGGGCGCGGCCAACGACAACCGGTTCGATCCGTCCAATCCGATGCGGCCGTCCGACCTCGGCTATCGCGGCGGGCTGTTCAACTCGCTGTTCAACCCCAAGGAAGGCGAGTACGGCACCTTCACTGGCGAACAGCCGCGCACCAGCCTGATCGAGCCGCCGCCGGGCTATCGCACGCCCTCCCCCATGCAGCCTTATGGACTCGGCAAAGAGCGATGGTCGACGCAGCCGACGGATCGTCTGCTTCCGACACGATGATGCTGGACCGCCGGCCGACTCGTTGTCCCTCCATTGCGTCGCGCCGCCCGACCCGCATTGCGGGAGCCCGAACGATCAGTTGTGCAATCGAAAACCGACAAAGGGCGCCCGCGTGCCAATCCACCGCGCACTGACGTTTGCCACCCTGCTTGCCGCGACGCTGGCGGCCGCAACACTGACGGCCGCGCCGCCGGCGGCCGCCACGCCGGGGCCCAATGTGTCGTACTTCAAGCTGAGCAACGGATTGGAGGTCGTGGTGATTCCCGACCGCCGCGCGCCGGTGATCACGCACATGGTCTGGTACAAGGTCGGCGCCGCGGACGAGCCGCCGGGAAAATCCGGCATCGCCCATTTCCTCGAACACCTGATGTTCAAGGGAACCAAGAAGAACCCCGCGGGCAAATTCTCCAAGGCGATCGCCGCGCTCGGCGGGCATGAAAATGCCTTCACCAGCGTCGACTACACCGGCTATTTCCAGCGCACGGCACGCGAGCACCTAAAAATGCTGATGGAGTTCGAGGCCGACCGCATGACCGGCCTCGTGCTGACGGACGCCGTGGTGCGGCCGGAACTGAACGTGGTGCTGGAAGAGGAAAACCAGCGCGGCAGCAGTCCGGCTGCAAAGCTCGCCAAACAGATGGACGCCGCGCTCTACCTCAACCATCCCTACGGCAAGCCGGTGATCGGCTGGCGGCACGAGATCGAAAAGCTCACGCGCGAGGATGCGCTCGCGTTCTACCGCCGCTTCTATACGCCGAACAACGCGGTGCTGGTCGTCGCGGGCGACGTGACCACGGAAGAAGTCCGAAAGCTTGCGCAGGCAACCTACGGCAAGATCAAGCCGCGCGCAAAAATCACGCCGCGCAAACGGCCGCAGGAGCCCGAACAGCTCGCGCCCCGTTTCATCGAGCTTGCCGATCCGCGCGTGGCGCAACCGAGCCTGCAGCGCTACTACCTCGTGCCTTCGGGCGCCACTGCCAAACCGGGCGAGGCAGAGGCGCTCGACGTGCTGGCGCACATTCTCGGTGGCGGAGCCACCAGCCGGCTGCATCGCGCCCTGGTGGTCGAACGCAGCGTGGCGGTAAGCGCCGGCGCCTGGTACAGCGAAGCCGCACTCGACGCCACCCGCTTCAGCCTATCGGGAACGCCGAAACCGGGGGTGAGCCTGCGCGAGCTCGAGCAAGCCATCGATGCGGTGATCGGCGAGGTGATCGCGCGCGGCGTCACCGCCGACGAGCTCAAGCGCGCGCAGAACCGGCTGATCGCCGACGCCGTGTTCGCGCTCGACAACCAGGCGACGCTGGCGCGCTGGTATGGCGTGGCGCTCACCACAGGCTCCTCTGTCGAACGCGTCAACAATTGGACAGATCGCATCCGTGCAGTGACCGCGGAAGCGGTACAGCAGGCGGCGCGCACCTGGCTCGACAAGCGGCGCTCGGTCACCGGCTATCTGGTCAAGGACACAGCCAGCGAAACGGACAAACGGTCGTGAGGCGATTCTTTTTCTATGTCGTGGTAACGGCAGCGGCTTTCGCGGCCGGGGTCATGCTCGCGCCGGCGGCGCACGCCACCAAGATCGAGCGGGTGATCTCGCCCGGCGGCATCGAAGCCTGGCTCGTGCGCGAATCCTCGGTGCCGCTCATCGCCATGGATTTTGCCTTCAAGGGCGGCGCGGACCAGGATCCCGCGGACAAAGCCGGGGTGAGCCACCTCACGACGGCGTTGCTCGACGACGGCGCAGGCGACCTCGACTCGGCCAAGTTCCAACGCCTGCTGGAAGAATACGCGGTGGAGCTGCGGTTCTCCACCAGCCGCGGCCATCTGCGCGGCTCCCTACGCGTGCTGAAGGAACGGCAGGAGCGCGGGTTCGACCTGTTGCGTCTGGCGCTGACTGCGCCGCGCTTTGAGACCCAGGAACTTGAGCGCACCCGCGCGCAGGTGCTCGCCGGCCTGCGTCGCGAGACGACGAATCCAAACCAGATCGCAAGCCGCACCTGGTGGAAGACCGCTTTTCCAGGACACCCCTACGGCCGGCCGACCAACGGCTCACTCGACTCGGTGCCGCAGATCACCGTCGATGACATCAAAGCTTACGCGCGACGGGTGCTGGCTTGCGACACGCTGAAGGTGGCGGTGGTCGGCGACATCGATGCGGCCACGCTCGGGCCGATCCTCGACCGGGTGTTCGGCGCGCTGCCCGCCAAGGCGGAGCTCAACCCAGTCCCACCAGCGACCATGCAGGCGATCGGCCGCCGCATCGTGGTGGACCTCGACGTGCCGCAGGCGGTGCTCGCGCTCGGCGGGGTCGGGCTTGCGCGCAAGGATCCGGATTTCATGGCCGCGTTCGTGGTCAATCATATCCTGGGCGGAGGGTCGTTCTCGTCACGACTCTACACCGAGGTGCGCGAGAAACGCGGGCTCGCCTACGGGGTTTACTCCTATCTGTTGCCGCTCGACCGTGCGGCGCTGGTAATGGCAGGCACCGCCACGAACGGCGAGCGGGCGGCCGAAACATTGCAGATCATCGAAAGCGAAATGCGCAAGCTCGCCGCGGAAGGTCCCACCGCCGCCGAATTGGCCAAGGCAAAAGCCTTTCTGAAAGGCTCTTATCCGCTGCGCTTCGACACCTCGACCAAGATCGCCGGCCAGCTCTTGGAAATCCAGATCGACGATCTCGGCATTGATTACATCAACAAGCGCAACGCGATGATCGATGCGGTGACGCTTGCGGACGCCAAGCGCGTGGCCAAGCGCCTGTTCAGCGGCGAATTCCTGACCACCGTGGTCGGCCGCCCCAAGGGCATCGTCGGCACCGAACCAGGCGGTTAAGCGGCTTTTCATCCTTGCCGGCGTGACAAGCGGCCGTTTCCCTTCTATGGGAGGAATCGTCGTTGCACGGCCGAGGTATCGCATGGCGCTCAAGCAATCGATCGAGCATGCGCGCGCCGAGCGCATCGGCCCGGAAGGCGTGGCGGTGGGCGCGTTGGGCGAAACGCTGGCGCGCACCGAGCCGGCGCTTGCCGCCCTGCGCAAGCAGCACAGCGAAGGTATGCTGCCGTTGTTGCGGCTGCCCGAACGGCGCGACGACCTTGCCGCGATCAGGGCCGCGGCCGAGCGGCTCCGCGCCGAAGCCACCGACGTGATCTTTCTCGGCACCGGCGGTTCGAGTCTCGGCGGGCAGACGTTGGCGCAGCTCGCGGGCTACGGCGTGGCCGCAGCCGGACCGCCGGTGCTGCATCCGCGCCTGCACTTCATCGACAACCTCGACCCGCTGACGTTCGACGCCCTGCTGCATACGCTGCCGCTCGCCACCTCGCGTTTTGTGGCGATTTCCAAATCCGGGGGTACGGCGGAAACCCTGATGCAGACCATCGCGGTGCTGACGGCGCTGAAGAAAGCCGGGCTCAAGGAGCGGATTCCCGATCTGGTGCTAGGCCTCACCGAGCCCAGCCGCAGCAATGCACGCAACGGCCTGCGCGATCTGCTCGCCGCCCATCAGACGCCGATGCTGGAGCACGATCCGGACGTCGGCGGTCGCTATTCGGTGTTCACCAACACCGGCCTGTTGCCGGCGGCGGTGGCCGGGTTGGACATTGCCAAGATCCGCGCCGGCGCGGGGCGGGCGCTTGCGCCCGTTCTCGCCATGCGGCCGGCGCAGGAGGTGCCGGCTGCGCTCGGCGCGGCGCTTGCGGCGGCGCTCGCGCAACAGGGCAAAACCATCTCGGTCATGATGCCCTACTGCGACCGGCTGGAACGCTTCGCGCGCTGGTACGTGCAACTGTGGGCGGAAAGCCTAGGCAAGGACGGCAAGGGAACCACGCCGCACAGCGCGCTCGGACCTGTGGATCAGCACAGCCAACTGCAACTGTTCATCGGCGGG
>DATLYX010000146.1:0-35157 GCA_035574295.1 Xanthobacteraceae bacterium | reverse complement strand
CTCCAGTGTCGCGTGTTGATGAAGTTGATCGGCGCATAATAGCGGTTGAGCGGCGGCACCGCCCGGCTCGAGGAGGTGATGAACCGATAGATGAGTCTGGGCTCGCCGTTGACGATCTCGCAGAAGCTGAGCGTCTGTCCGATGCAGTAGCCGTTGAACACCGCTGCTTTGTCGATCGGCTCGGTGCGGAAACGGTGAACCTGCTCCAGATAGTTGCGCAGGTCCTCAAGCTCGAGCGGAACGCCTGCGGGGTCCTCGCGGCCCTGCGCGGTGGCGAGCAGCGCGGCGTTGCTTTCGTTGGCGAGCGATGCAACGTCGGTGTTGCGTGCCGCGGCAATCACGCGCAACCGTATAAAATCGCTCAAATCATCCGGCGCCGAAAAAAACTCCCGCACCCCGCGGCAATTGCCGTCCGCGTCGGTCGTGTTCAGGTCGGCGACGATGTACCGCCCGCGCAGGTGCGCCGCGAGCTTGCTGTTTTCGTTGAACGCCGCCGACAAGGGAAAGAATTCGCCCGTCTTGGGATCTCTCAGCTTCTCGAAGGGAATGCGGCAGCTTGCCTCAATATCCGCGCCCGGGTTTGAGGTTTGCGCCTCCGTTGCATGCGTGCCCCAAGCGGCGCCGCAGATGATCGTGACGCAAGTCAAAGCTGCAAGTGTTGATCCTCGTCGCATCGCGCGCATGGCCTCTCCGTGATGCGTGGCGATTGAATCAAACGTAAACTTTCCACTCCTGGGTATTCTATGCCGGAGCCGCGGGGGCGACCCGAGCTGCCGGAGCGTCGACGATCACGGTGGTCCCGGCGGCGTGGGCGGCAGGAAAAGAAAGAACGGAAAAAACGGGAACGGCGGCGGAGGCGGTGGTCCGCGATAGGCTTCGTAATACGGCCCCTGCGGCTCGTAGTCGTAGCGCGGTCGCGGCGGGGGCTGGGGGGCGCGCGCGGCGCGGCGCTCCGGCTCGTAATAGGCAGGATATTCGTCGCGCAGCGCGCCCGGGGGAAGCGGCGGTCGATACGCGCGTTGCTCGGGCTCATACGATGGCCGGTAATCGTCCCTGGGCGGAGCCTGCACCGGAGCGCGGGAGATCGGCGCTGTTGGCGCCGAGGGCTCCCTGGTCACCGAAGCGGTCACATCCGCGGGCAGCCTGATGGCCATGAGAAGGTTCGACTCATTGGGGTACCATCGATAACCGACGCCGAAATCGATCGGCCGCGGCGGGCTTCTCTGGTACAGCCCGGCCAATCTTTCCTGATACATTCCCTCGAAGATGGGGATCGGCTGCACATAGCGGCCGTACGGACGGAATTCCCACTTGGCGGGGTCGAACAACCGGATCGGGATCCCCGAATCGTCCTGCAAAATGACCTTGCTGTTCTCGAGCAAAAAATTTCTCACCTGCGAAAAATTCGCATTGTGCATCAGGTAGGACGCGCTTTTCACGAAGCTGTCGCCCTGACCGAGCGATTTTGCGAACTGCAGGAGCGCGATGGGCCTGTTGCCTTGGTCGGCGAGATTGGTGCTGAAGTAGTAGAGCTTCCGCTGCGTGCCGTCCTTCGCTGAGAACACGATTTCGACGCCACGCGCCGGGCTGCGCGCGCGCAAACCGTCGCCGGGCTGCAGCACACCTTGGTCGTCGAGATGGACGAGATTGACGCTGTGGATCGTCTTGCCGGTTCGCGCCAGGAACACATACAGAATTGGAAGCGTGCCGCTGATGGGGCCGGCGTTGAGATCCTGACTCATCTGCGCGGTGATAAAATAGCTCACCCGCAGCACTGTCCTGAGCGACACCTGGACGCTCCGCAGCGCCTGCGCCACCGCCCAGCGCGGCAGATTTGTGAGGTCCGGAAGCGGCCCCACCGGTTCGAGGCCGCTGAGCACGTAGGTTTTGGCATTCGGAAAGAATGCGTCCGCGTACAAAAAATCCGGGCCACCGAACATGTAGAACATGGCGAGGCTTGGCTCGGAGAGATTGGCTGCCGACCAGGCGCGGATTTTCACGAGCTGGGTGTTCTCGGCCCGCTCGAATGCGGCTTCGAGTTGCGCCGCCTGCTGTCTGATGTGCGGGTCCTGCGACAATTCGTAGAGCGGCGACTGTGGCGCGACTGCAAGCCCTGCAAGCAGGCGCGCTGTGTCATCCGCACTGGCGCTCGGCGCGCTCTGGGCGTGGACGGCGCTTGCCAGCATGGCGGCCGCAACCAGGGCCAAAAAGAAACGGAATGCGCTCATTCTGTGGGCTTGCCTGAGAATTCTGGAATGGCGGGAAGAGCAGGCAGTCCGGCAACGCCGGGAAAGCCAATAGGGAATTTGCTGCACTGGCAACTGAAAAGTTCGTGGGTGCAACAAGTTGTCCGTGGACTGTGTCATTGCGAAGCCACGGCGGTGGCTTGCCATTGGCAGGGCTTGCTTTTTCGCTTCACGCGGTCGGCTCGCGTCCCCGTTGGGGCGATCCACAGCCGCCGTCTCGCCGTCAGCGGCGATATTCGTCGAGCTGGCTTAAAAGGTGCTTGATCGGATTGTCGACCCAGCCGCGCGTCACGAAGGTCCAGTGGTTGGCTTTTGAGCCGGCCGCCAAAAACGTCACACCCTGCTGCCATTGGCGCGGCCGCAGGCTGGTTTCGTGACCGATCTGCCGCTCGCTGAGCAGAGTTTTCAGCGCGGCGTTTTTCCGCTGCGTGGAGTCGGTATAGGCGCTGACGAAGAAGCGGCCTTTGTTCTTGGCGATCCACTCCGCGAAATGGTCGAGCTCTCCGTACAGCGCGTCGAGCAGCACCACGCCGCGCACGCGGTCCTGCACGCCGCCGACCTTCAGGCTCCAGGCGGTGGCGAGATAACCGCCGCTGTACGCCACCAGCACGACCGGCATCTTGGCGAACACCTGCGCCGCTTGCGGATCGCCGTGCAGCGCCGCCAGCCGCTGCTCCGCCTCGCGCAGGAACCGCGCAAAGCCGCCGGGCTGCCAGAATTTGCCTGCGCTGGAATCCGGCGCGTTGACCGCGAACTGCGGCGCCACCAGTACAGCATTGCTCCCGGATGCCGCAATTTGCGCCGGCACGCGCTGTCGGCCCAAGACATCGCGGCGGAGGATCGTCCCGTGTCCGTGGAAGAAGACGATGATCGCAGCCGGCCGCGCCGGATCGAACCCGCGCGGGATGTAGAGCAGCACGCGGCGGTCGCGATACGTCTCATCCTGCCAGAAGATGCGCCCGGAACGCGAGCGATGGCCCCTCCGCGTTCCCAGCGACACGTTGAGAAACGGCGCATTCGTTGTCGGCACCGCGCCGTCATAGGGAAACGGGGCATGATCGAACTCGACGAAGGCGAGCCGTGCCGGCGCCTGCTTGGGCGGTTTGGTTTGCGCGGACTTGGCCGGCGGCGCGGGCTTGCTCGTGCTCCTTGCGGCAGCGCCTTCGGCGCCCTGCGTCCCCGCCGCGAGCAGAAGAAGGGTCAGCAAGGCAAGGCCAGACCGATTCGTCGTGGTCCAAGCACGCCGCACGAGCGTCGATTGTGTTGAGGACCGGTGTTGCATCCTGGCAAAACTCACAGACAAGGAACCCCGGCTGCGTTTGCCTGCCGCACGCTCTGGCGGCTTTCAACTCGGTGGCTTGACCTTCTACCGATTCAGACGGCCGAAGCAAAGGTTGCGCGGGCCCGGCTCAATCGCTACATCCAACCTGTCCCAGGGACGGCAATCCATGCGCGCGGAGACCGAAAAAATCGTCGACGAGATCAAGCAGTCCATCGGGCTGCTGAGGAGGCACCTTTGACTTTGACAAGGCAAAGGCGCGGCTTGCCGAGCTGAATAGGCTGGCGGAAGACCCGAATCTGTGGAGCGACAATCAGCGTGCGCAGCGCATCATGCAGGAGCGCACCGCGCTGGAGGAGCAGCTCACCTCGATTTCCCGCATCGAGCAGGAGCTCGAAGACCAGGTGACCCTGCTCGAGCTCGGCGAAGCCGAGAAGGACGAAAAGGTCATCGCCGAGGCCGAGGCCGCGCTCAAAAAACTCAAGGCCGAATGTGCGCGCCGCGAGCTCGAGGCGCTCTTGTCCGGCGAGGCCGATGCCAACGACACCTACCTCGAAGTTCACGCCGGCGCCGGCGGCACCGAGAGCCAGGATTGGGCGCAGATGCTCATGCGCATGTACACCCGCTGGGCCGAGAAGCACGGCTACAAGGTGGAATGGCTTGAGGAGAGCGAAGGCGAAGGCGCGGGCATCAAATCCGCCACCATTCGCGTCAAGGGTCGCAATGCCTACGGCTGGCTCAAGACCGAAGCGGGCGTGCATCGCCTGGTGCGCATCTCGCCGTTCGACGCCAACGCGCGGCGGCACACGTCGTTTGCCAGCGTCAACGTCTATCCGGTGATCGACGACCGGATCAAAATCGACATCAAGGAGTCCGACGTGCGTGTGGACACACTGCGCGCCGGTGGCGCCGGCGGTCAGCACGTGAACAAGACCGAATCCGCGGTCCGGCTCACCCACATTCCGACCAACATCGTCGTGTTCTGCCAGAACGACCGCTCGCAGCACCGCAACCGCGCGCAGGCGTGGGACATGCTGCGCGCGCGGCTCTACGAGCTGGAACTGAAGAAGCGCGAGGAAAAAGCCGCAGCCGAGCAGGCCGCCAAGACCGACATCGGCTGGGGCCACCAGATCCGCTCCTACGTGCTGCAACCGTACCAGATGGTGAAGGACCTGCGGACCGGCGTCGTCTCCCACTCGCCCGCCGATGTCCTCGACGGCGACCTCGATCAGTTCATGGAAGCCGAGTTGGCGCGCAAGGCGTTCGGCCGCGGCCCTGCGCAGGTGGAGGACGTGGAGTAGGGGTATCGCTCCGCCCTGGCCGGCCTAAGCCCCGGCGATCCGCCGTTAACCGTTTGCAAACCATTGAGGGCCGGACGCAGCAAAATTTCTGGGAACCGGACGGCCCTCGCCGGCGTTTTACCCGCGATTTGGCCACCCGACCGGGTGGGCAAGCAAAACGGGAGGAGCACCATGTGGCTTTCCTTCTTCGCCATTGCTGCAGCGGCCTCGATCTGTCTGACCGTCGCGGCCATCATGCTTCAGCAGCCAGCGAGTCAGGAGGAAACCCCGCAGGGGTGATCGCGGCACGTGGCTGACGCGAGCGATCAATCAAGAAACGGTACCAGCGGACATTTGGGGGCGGCCAATGCGCCGCCCCCAAGATTTTGTCGCCGTCGGAGGGGGTCAGATGTTTCCGAGCCGCAGGCCGGCGCGCAAAAATTTCTGCGGGTTCACCGCTTCGCCTTCGATTCGCGTTTCGTAGTGCAGGTGCGGCCCGGTGGAACGGCCGGTGGAGCCGACCCGGCCGACGAGTTGGCCGCCGCGCACCGACTGGCCGGGCTTGACCAAGATTTCCGACAGGTGGCCGTAGCGGGTCGAGATTCCGTTGCCGTGGTCGATCTCCACCATCTTGCCGTAGCCGCCGTTCCAGCCGGCGACCGTAACCGTGCCGTTGGCGGTCGCACGCACGGGATCTCCGGTGTTGCTGCGGAAATCGACGCCCGTATGCATGGCCATGGCGCGCACGAACGGATCCATTCTGAGGCCGAAGCCCGACGACAGATCGATATCGCCGTTGATTGGCTTGCGCACCGGCACATTGTTGAGCGTGCGCATCAAGCGCTCCACATGCGTGCGCGCGATGCCGATGCGATAGAGCTGGCGCTCGAACGCGCCGGAGTCCGCCACCGGCGCCGGCACGAACGGACCGCCGACCGCTGCACCGGCGCTTGGTGCGCGCCCCGGATCGATGCCGAGGTCGACCAGTACGCTGCGCAGCCGCTTGGCCTTGCTGTCGTAGCTGTCTTCGATGGCATTGAGCACCGAGATTTGCCGCGCCTCGATGCGATCGAGCGCGTCTTGCAGCCGCGCGAGCCGCGCCTCGATGCTGTTGCCGGCGGCGGCCGCCGCGCGGCGCACCGCGGGAAGCTGCGGAACACGCGACTCCAGCCGCGCTTCGCGGTCGGGCGGCGCAGTGAATATCACCGTGTCGCTGATCGGCGACGCCTTCGGCGTGGTCGCCTCGGTTTGCGGCCCGCGCAGCGGCGCAGCTCTGATTGAGCCGGTCGCGGTCAGATCGGGCAGACCGATCATGCTGGAGGTGCGCGACTCCAGGACGGATTGGCGGCGCAGGATTTGTTCGAGGCGCTGCTCGATCTTCTCCTGGTCGAGCAGTTGCCGGCTGGTGATGCGATCGACCTGGGTGCGCAGTTCGGCGATGCGATCCTCGTAAGCCGACTGCAGATCCGCCTGCCGCGCGATCAGGCGGGTGATGACGTCGTCGCGGAAGGCGAAATACGTGCCGGTGGCGAGCGACCAGCCGGCCATGATGACGAGCGTTCCCACGGCGATCCAGAACGTCACCGGGCCGAACCGGAGCTGCCGGCCCCCGTGGCCGAACGTGTAATCCGGCGCGCGGCGCTGTGGCCGCCGCGGTTTCCGCGGATCGACGATCCGTCCGGAATCCGCGCGATATGCGCGCGATTTGAATCGGTATGTCATTGACGCCCCCGCCCGGTGCCCCAGGTGTGGTCCCCTTGCATCAGGGGGGCGATTTCAGCGGGCCGTGGTTAATATTTCCCGAACGCAACCGGGAAAATGCGCTGGAGGTAAACCAACGGTGGATCGAAAAACGCTAAGAATAACGCAATCACAATGCCTTGGCCGCAGCCAGCACCTCCTCGGCGTGGCCGTCGACCTTCACGTTGCGCCACACGCGCGCAATCCGGCCGTCCGGCCCGATCAGGAACGTGGTGCGCCGCACCCCCATGAACGTCTTCCCGTACATCGATTTCTTGCCCCATACGCCGTAGGCGGAGAGCATCCGGTGCTTTTCGTCCGAGGCCAGGGGGATTTTCAGTCCATGCTTGGCTTTGAACGCCTCTTGCGCCTTCACCGGATCGGCCGAGACCCCGAGAATGGCGGTGCCGGCCTTGGCGAACGCGGCCGCGTGCTTGGAGAAAGCGATCGCCTCGCGGGTGCACCCCGGGGTGCCCGCCCGCGGATAGAAATAGAGCACAAGCTTTTGCCCCCGAAAGTCCGCAAGCGCGATCTCTTTGCCGTCGTCGGCGGGAAGCTTGAAGTCGGGGGCTTTGTCCCCCGGGGCGATTTCCTTGGTCATGCGCCTTCCTTTCGTCGTTTTCGCCGGGTGAATATAGTCTTGTCAATGAAGCGTTTAGGGCTGGCGCGCGAAGCGACCACTGTCGGCCGCGCCGGCATGATCGTGGCGTCGGAGATCGCCGTCGCCACGGTCGGCGGGCGAGGGGAAACCGGTCGGGAATGAAAAGGACGCACCTCAGCGCGCGCGACTCCGTGCTTCGCAAGCTTGAAGCGTTTCTGCACTGGTATCGCCTAAAACGCGCGCGCGCCGCCCACAAGCCCGGCACGGCGGCAAGAGGGCACAGCAAATTTCAACGCGCGCTGCGTGGGTTGCGGATGGAATACCGCCGCCGGCGGGTGCTTTTGCGTCGGATTGCGATCAGCATTGGCGCCGTCGGCTTGGGTGCCCTGTGGTGGCGCCTGTCGAGCGGGCCGATCGCGCTCGATGTTGCCACCCCCTGGCTCACTGCCGCGATCGAACGCAACCTCGGCGATCAGCATCGCATCACCGTGGGCGGAACCGTGCTTGAACGCGATACCAAGGGGCGCACGGCACTGCGGCTGCGCGACATCGTGGTGCGCAGCCCGGACGGAGAGGTGCTTGCCAGCGCACCGCGCGCCGAGATCGGGATCTCGGGCGCGAGTTTACTGCTGGGGCGTCCGCGCGTGGTCAGCTTCCTGTTGGTCGGCGCCAATATGGAGATCCGGATTGAGTCGGACGGCCACGTCGAGATTTATGCCGGAGGCCAGCGACCGTTCTTCGCGATTGCGCCGATGGGCGCATCGCCCGCGCCCGATTCGGCGACGCAGCCGCTGCCGCCGAAGGTGCTTTTGCCCAGCGCGCTTGCCGGACGCAACCTCGAGCAGAACGCGGCGGCGCTCCTGTCCTGGATCGATGGGCTCGGCGCACTGGGGCGCAACGGTCACAAGGTCAAAGTCACTGGCCTTGACGGCTACGAGCTGACGGAAATCGGTGTCAAGAACGGCAGTCTCGTGGTCGACGATGCGCGCAATGGGCGGCAATGGTCGTTCACCCACATGACGTTGAGTTTGAGCAGGCCCGACCAAGGCGGGATAGCATTCAGCGCCAGCTCCGAAAGCGAGGAGCGATCGTGGTCGTTGAGCGCGGCTGTGCTGCCGACGCGGGGCGGCAACCGCCTGCTTCGCTTCGATGCCAACCACGTCATGCTCGATCATCTCTTGCTCCTGTTTCAGATCGGTGACGGACAGTTTCACTCCATGTTGCCGATTTCGGCCGACATCCGCGCGGAAATCGCGCCGAACGGCATGCCGCAGCAGGTGCGCGGCCGCATCGTCGCCTCCGGCTATCTGGGCCATCAAAGAAACCCCGACGAGCTCATCCCCATCGACCTGGCCCATATTCAGCTGAATTGGGATATCGCGCGCGGGACTTTGCAGGCTCCGTTCCAACTCATCTCCGGCACCAACCGTCTGACTTTGTACGCCGAATTGACCCCGCCGCTGCAGCGCGACGGCATCATGACGCTGTCCTTGCAGGGCGGCACGGTGGTGCTGGACCCGATGCCGCCGGAGCGCGACCCGCTCGTGCTCAAGCGCATCGCGGTCCGGCTGCGGCACGATTTGGCCAAACAGCGCATCGAGCTGGAGCAGGCCGACCTTGGCGCCGACGACGGCCGCAACGTCGGACTCGCCCTATCAGGCAGCCTGGACTATTCGCGCGACGATCCGCAGCTGTCGTTCGGCCTTGCCGGCGCGCACATGAGCGTGCCTGCGCTCAAGCGACTGTGGCCGCCGTTCGTGTCCCCGAAGGTGCGTAAGTGGGTGATGGAACACGTGTTCAGCGGCACGGTCGGCCAGATTGACGTGGCAATCAACGCGCCATGGTCGACTCTGGTGGCGAACGGACCGCCGATCCCCGACGCCGGTCTTGCCGTCGATGTATCGATTGCCGGCGCCGCCTTCCGCCCGGTCGACGGCCTGCCGATGGTGCGGGACGCTGACGTGAAGGTACATGTCACCGGTCGCACCGCCACCGTGAGTCTTGGCCGGGGCATTGCGGAAGTTTCGCCGGGCCGCCGGCTCATCGTTTCCAACGCCGTGTTCGAAGTGCCGGACATGAATCCGGACGCTCCGCCGACCCGCGTTCGCTTCCGCCTTGACGGGTCGGTTGCGTCCGCCGCCGAACTGATGGCCAGCGAGAAGCTGCGTGCCATCTCCGGGATGATGATCGAGCCGGCCGCAAGCCGTGGAACCATGAATGCGCAGGTGACGCTCAACCTGCCGCTTGTACGCGATCTGCCGAACGACGCTATCAACTACAACATCAACATCGACCTCAACAATTTTTCCGCCGAACGGATGATGCTCGGCAAGAAGGTCGAAGCCAAGCTGCTGCGCGTCGCGGTCAACAACGAGGCCTACCAGATCAAGGGCGACGTCCGCATCAACGGCACGCCGGCGCACCTTGAATATCGCCGCGTGCGGGGGGAGGGCGAACCCGAGCTTCGCATCGAGGTGACCCTGGACGACGCGACACGCGCCCGACTCGGCATTGCCCTCGGCGGCGCGGTGAGCGGGCCGATCCCGGTCAAACTCAGCGGTCGCATTCCGGCCAACGAGCGCGAGGCCAGGCTCACGGTCGAAGCCGATCTGACCGCAGCGCGCATCGACAACCTGTTGCCCGGCTGGGTCAAGCCCGCCGGCCGCCCGGTGCGCGCGACCTTTGCGCTGATCACCCGCGATCAGTCCACCCGCCTTGAGGACATTTTTGTCGACGGTTCTGGCGCCATGCTGCGGGGCAGCATCGAGGTCGACTCCGCAAGCGAATTGCTCTCCGCCAATCTTCCGGTATTCGCCTTGTCCGAGGGCGACAAGGCCGCCCTGAAAGCCGAGCGCGGCACCGACGGCGTCCTGCGCGTGACCATGCGCGGCGATATTTTTGATGGACGCAGTGTGATCAGAGCCTGGATGTCCGGTGCAGCGACCGGCGCCGCCGACAGGAAGCAAAAGCCACCGCGCGATCTTGATCTCGACATCAAGGTGAGCCGCCTGCTCGGCCATCACGGCGAGACGCTCCGCAGCCTGGAAATGCGCATGTCCCGGCGCGCTGGTCACCTGCGCGGCTTTGCCTTGAACGCCACGCTCGGCCGTGATTCTCCGCTCAAGGGCGATTTGCGCGAGCTGCGCGACTTGCGCGAGGCGCGGCCGCGCGAGGGTCAGGTGCTCTATCTCGACTCAAACGACGCCGGGGCGCTGCTGCGTTTCACCGACACTTATCCGCGCATGAGCGGTGGCCGTATCTGGATTCTGATGGAGCCGCCCAAGCCCGACCAGTCGCCGCAGGACGGCTTGATCAACATTCGCGACTTCACCATTCGCGGCGAGCGCGACCTCGCCGGCGTATTGCCGAATGCGCCCGACGTGCAGCGCGACAGCATCCCCTTCGCGTCCATGCGGGTGGAGTTCACCCGTGTGCCCGGCAAGCTCACCATTCGCGACGGCGTGGTGCGGGGCCCGGTCCTCGGCGTGACCATCGACGGCACAGTGGACTATCAACGCGATGAGGTTCACCTGCGCGGCACCTTCGTGCCGCTTTACGTGCTGAACAACATGTTCTCGCAGATTCCGATCGTCGGTCTGGTTCTCGGCGGCGGCAGCACGAACACCGGAGTGTTCGGTATCACCTACGAGGTGGTCGGCACCGCCGGCCAGCCCATGCTGCGCATCAATCCGGCCTCGGCGCTTGCACCCGGCATCTTGCGCAAGTTCTTCGAATTTCCCGCCGGCAACGGCGCCGGCCGCCCCGCGCCGCTCGATCCTGCGCGCTGACGTGAGCCTTTAGGCCGGCTTCAGCAGCACGTGGCGTTTGCGCCCCAGCGACAGCTTGATCACCCCTTCGGAGGTGAGATCCTTGCGCGTCAGCACCATTTGCTCGTCGGTGACCGTCACGTCGTTGACGCGCAGGCCGCCGCCTTTGATGTGCCGCCGCGCCTCACCGTTCGACCTCACGAGCCCGGCGCGGACGAAGGCGGTCAGCACGCCGAGCCGCTCCATCTCCGCACGCGGCAACTCCACCGTCGGCAGCGTGTCGGCGATTTCACCCTCCTCGAAGGTGCGCCGCGCGGTTTCCGCGGCAAGCTCCGCCGCATGCCGTCCGTGCACCAGCGCCGTGGCCTCGGTCGCCAGCACTTTCTTGGCCTCGTTGAGTTCTGCGCCCTTGAGCTTGGCCAGCCGTTCGATTTCCGTGAGCGGCAAGGTGGTGAACAGCTTGAGGAAGCGCACTACATCGCCGTCTTCGGTGTTCCGCCAGTATTGCCAGTAGTCGTAGGGCGAGAGCATGTCCGCGTTCAGCCACACCGCTCCGGCCGCCGTCTTGCCCATTTTGGCGCCCGAGGACGTGGTGATCAGCGGCGCCGTGAGTCCGAACAACTGCGCGTCCGCCATGCGCCGGCCGAGATCGATACCGTTGACGATATTGCCCCATTGATCCGAGCCGCCCATCTGCAGCACGCAGCCGTACCGCTTGTAGAGCTCCACGAAGTCGTAGGCCTGCAGGATCATGTAGTTGAATTCCAGAAACGACAGCTCGTGCTGGCGTTCGAGCCTGAGCTTCACCGATTCGAACGACAGCATGCGATTGACCGAGAAATGCCGCCCCACCTCGCGCAAAAAGTCGATGTAGTTGAGGCCATTCAGCCAATCGGCGTTGTTGGCCATGATCGCGTCGTTCGGCCCGTCGCCGAATTTTAAGAACTTGGTGAACACCGCGCGAATGCCCGCAAGATTCTCGCGGATGGCGGCCTCGCTCAGTACTTTGCGGCTTTCGTCCTTGCCCGAGGGATCGCCGACGCGCGTGGTGCCGCCGCCCATCAGCACGATCGGCCGGTTGCCGGTCTGTTGCAGCCAGTAGAGCATCATGATCGGCAGCAGCGAGCCCACGTGCAGCGACGGCGCGGTGCAGTCGAAACCGATGTAGGCGGTGATCGGTTCCGACGCCGCCAGCGCGTCGAGATCGTCCGGCTCTGAGACCTGATGGATGAAGCCCCGGCTCTCGAGGGTATGGAGAAAGTCCGACTTGTAGCCGCTCATCGGCTTACCTCTTGTGCGCGGCTGGTGTAACATTTTCAGCATGGGATTCAACCGACCGCGCGCGAGGAGGGCGTCCGGGTGAGGACGTTTGGCGCGATCGGCCTGATGAGCGGCACTTCGCTCGACGGGGTCGATGTGGCGCTCCTCGGCACCGACGGCGAGCGCATCGCACATTTTGGTCCCATCGGCTATCGGCCCTATAGCGAGTCCGAGCGCGCTTTGCTGCGCCGCGCGCTCATTGAAGCGGCATCGCTCACCGATCGCACAGCGCGGCCCGGGGTGCTGGCCGACGCCGAAAGGCTCATCACCCGCGCCCATGCCGAGGCGGTCGAACGGCTGCTTGCCGACCACCGCCTGTCCGCGCGGGATGTCGATGTCGTAGGTTTCCCCGGCCAGACGGTGATCCACCGGCCTGAGCAGCGCCTGACCGTGCAGATCGGCGACGGCGGGGCGTTGGCGCGACGGCTCGGGATTGCTGTCGTGCAGGATTTCCGCGCCGCCGACGTTGCCGCCGGGGGCCAGGGTGCGCCGCTCACACCGGTCTTTCACCGTGCCATGGTGCAGACCATCGACCGTCCGCACCCGGTCGCCATTCTCAACATCGGCGGTGTCGCCAACCTCACCTTCGTCGATCGCGATTCCGACCCTCTTGCCTGCGACACCGGCCCCGGCAACGCGCTGATTGATGATTTCATGCGCGTACGGACCGGCGCGCCTTATGACGTCGATGGCGCAGCTGCCGCCCGCGGCAAGCCCGATTACGCCTTCATCGACCGCCTCCTCGCGGACCCGTTCTTCGACCGCAAGCCGCCGAAATCGCTTGACCGCAACGCCTTCGCCTTTGCCGATCCCGGCCTGCCGGAATTTTCCGTGCCCGCCGGCGCGGCCACGTTGTCGGCCTTGACCGTCGAGGCCGTGGTGCGCGTGCTGCCGCACCTGCCGGCACTCCCGCGCACCTGGATCGTGGCCGGCGGCGGCGCGCGCAATCTGACGCTGATGCGCCTGCTCGCGCAGCGCCTCGCCCCCGCCACGGTCGAGACCGCCGATCAGGTAGGCTGGTCGGCGAAAACGCTTGAGGCGCAGGCTTTCGCGTACCTTGCGGTTCGCTGTCTGCGCAATTTGCCGATCACCTTTCCCAACACGAGCGGCGCGCCGCGGCCGCTTTCCGGCGGCGTCGTCGTCCGGCCCTGAGCTGAGGTGGCGGCGTGCGATCTCAGTAGGAGACCGGCACGCTCGCCTGTTCGCGCAGCCGATAGAACTGCAGCGCCTTTTTTGCAGTATCCGTATGCAGCCGTATGAAGCTCGCGAAGCAGTCGTTGATCGCGGCGTCGGATGTCGCCTCGGCGTTCGACTGCAGCAAAAGCAGCGCCTTGGTGGTTTCCCAGGACAGCTCGATCGCCTTGGCGAGCACGAGCAGCTGCTCCGACCAGTTTTGCGCAAAAGCGCGTTCAATTGGCCCCACCGGCAGGTCGCACAGCATGGACAGGGCGATGACCGTCTCGTCGAACTTGCCGGCCTTGGCGAAATCCGCAAGCCGCGCCTCGTTCAGCGCGCCGGCCTCCTGCAGCGCGCGTACGCGGTTGAGCGCCGCGGCAAAGCTCGCCGATTCCTCGCGCATCGTCGACTGCACCTTGTTCGACGCCTGCATAACCATGGCCCGCATCAGGCCGGCTTTGCGTCGGTCCGCGGCTTCGAGCGCGAGGCGCACGGCCTCCGACGCCTCCACGAACAGCCGCAACAGGTGCTGCCGCGGAACGTCCGTGCGCGACCACACGCGCACGGCAAGCATGTCGTCGCGCTGCGATCGGCGCACCAGGCTCGAATAGCCGAAGTCGGAAAACGCCGCGCCGGGATTGCCGGCGGTGTTGAGCGCCACCTGCCGGTTGCCTCGCTCGACCAGGACGTCGGTGACTTCTTCGGTCAACCGCTTGCGTTGCGAAATCGCCAGCAGGTGATCCTGGCTCTTGGTCTTGGCGCTTTCTACGAGCGTCCGGTCGTCGAGCTGCTCGGAATGCCTGAGCACTGGTCCGGCGACTTCGGCGGCATCGTCGAGCGCAAGGTTCCGCATCACCTGCGGGGGCGCATTGGCGACCGTGGCGAGTCGATTGCCGAACGCCGCGCGTGCCGAAATGTCCACTTCTTTGACGATCCGGCGCATCACGTCGTCGAACAGTGCAATCTGCTCTCCGGTGTATTTGGCCGATTCGGACACGAACAGATCGGTCAGCCGACGCAGCGTCTCGGCGCGCCGGCCGATATCTTTTTGCGATATCGCGTCTTCCAGTTCGCGGATGAGATTATTGGGGGCATGCATGTGCATCTGTCGGGTCCTGCGTTAGGCGACGTCGGCTATTGCGTGCCTGCGGCCTGAGCCAACCAGGTCCCAGTCATAGATTGCATTGAAATCGAGCTCGTCCGTGCGGCACGGCCGGCCGAACAGGTAACCCTGGACGAAGTTCACGCCCGAGGCGCACAGCGAGCGCAATTCCTGCCGCGTCTCCACGCCCTCGGCGGTGGTGGCGATGCCGAGGCTGCGGCCGAGCGAGAGCACCGCGGCGATGATAGCCGCGCTCGTCGGGTTCCGCGTCATATTGAGCGTGAACGACTTGTCGATCTTGATCTTGTCGAACGGGAACATGGTCAGATAGCTGAGCGATGAGTATCCGGTTCCGAAATCGTCGAGCGCGATCGAGATGCCCAGGTTCTTGACTTGATGCATCATCGTGACGTTCGAGCCTTCGTTTTCGAACAGCGCGGACTCCGTGATTTCGAGTTCGAGCCGCTGCGGCGGAAGCCCCGTGTCCACCAGGATACACAGGATTACGTCGAGCAGGTTGCCCTTTTTGAACTGCACCGATGAGAGATTCACCGCCACCTTAGTGTGTGCGGGCCATTTCACCGCGTCCGCGCAGGCCTGCTGCAACACCCACTCGCCGATCGGAACGATCAGACCGGTCTCTTCGGCGAGCGCGATGAATTCCGCCGGGTTGATGAGTCCCTTGGTCGGATGTCGCCACCGCAACAGCGCCTCCGCCCCGCAGATCCGGCGCGTCTTTACATCGATCACCGGCTGATACAGCAGCTCGAATTCCCCTTTACCGATCGCCCGACGCAGATCGTTTTCCATGCTGTGGCGCGCATCGACTTCCGCTGTCATCGTCGGATCGAAGAACGCATACCCGTTGCGGCCGTCTGCCTTGGCGCGGTAGAGCGCCATGTCGGCCTTTTTCATCAGCTCGTCGCAGTCGGTGCCGTCCTCCGGCGCCAGTGCAATTCCGATGCTGGTGCCGATGCTCAGCTTGTGGCCTTCGATCTCGAACGGCTCGTTCATGTTGTCGATCACGCGCACCGCCAACGCGATCGCCGCCTCGCGCTGGTGGTTTTCGCCGATCTGCACGATGGCGAACTCGTCGCCGCCGAGCCGCGCAAGCGTATCGGTCTCGCGCAACGAAGAGCGCAGTCGCCGCGCCGCCTCCTTGAGCAGCTCGTCGCCGATATGATGGCCGAGCGTGTCGTTGACGCCCTTGAAGCGGTCGAGGTCGAGCATCAGGATGGTGAAAACCTCACCGCCCCTCCGCTGGCGCACGAGCGCGTCGTTGATTCTTTCCAGCAGCACTGCGCGATTGGCAAGGCCCGTCAGGCTGTCGTGCCGCGCCATGTGAATGATCTGCAATTCTGTGCGCTTCTGCGAGGTGATGTCCTCGTGCGTGGCCACCCAGCCGCCGCCTTCCATCGGCTGTCGGATGATGCGGATCAGCCGTCCGTCCGCCAGCTCGTCGACGCGAACCGAGGGCTGATCGTCCGGCAGGTCGCCCAACGTGCGCAGCTTGTCTTCGGCCGCGCCGAAGCCGGTGCCGCCCGCCAGTTGGCCGCTGAGCACCCGATGCGCGATGATTGCCTCGTGCGGCGTGCCGACCTTTTGCAGCTCCGGCGGCAGGCGATAGAGATTGGCGTAATGCCTGTTGCAGACCACGAGCCGTTTGTCGCGGTCGAACATGCAGATGCCGTGCGTGATGTTTTCCAGCGCGGTGTCGAACCGCCGGTTGGTTTGCTCCAGCGAGCGATTGGTGCGCTCGAGCGATTCCTTGGCGCGCTCGATTTCTTCGGTGGCGCGGAACAGCTTCTGCTGCCGCAGAGCGCCGAACGCCATCACCAACAGGACGAAGGCCGTAAGAATGAACGTGATGCGGTAGTAATGACGGGTCTCCGCCTCGGCCTTGTGCAGAATGTCGCTCTCCGCCTGCGCGACCACGACGATCATCGGCAGCTCGTCGAGCCCGCGATATGAAATCAGCCGGCGAACGCTCCCGAACTGGGGCATCGAGTTCCAGTATTCGCCTGCCGCAACCTTCTTGTAACGCTCGAACAGCTCCGGACTTTCCACCGCCTTGCCGACGTAACTGTCGGGCGCAGCTGCGCGTGCGCTGCGCAGGCGGATTATGCGATCGGTGCCGATCAATGAGATGGCCCCTCCCGGCCCTAAATCGATCGAGCCTGAGAACTTCTGCAATTTGGCGATGTCGAGCGAGGCGATGATGACGCCGCCGAACGAACCGTCCGGCGCCGCAATCCGTCGTGTCAGATTGATCGTCAGTTTCCCCGAAATCGGGCAGATCACCGGGACACTGACATGCAGGTTGTCCTCCGTCGCTTCCCGGTGCAGGCGGAAATGCGGCCGGTCGCTGATATCGACCGTGGCCACGATCGGTCCGAAGCTCGAGAACAGCACGTGACCTCGCGCGTCGGTGAGCGCAAACTGGGCGGCGAGGTCGTTCTTGAATTTCGCGTTGCCCACCCAGTACGCGAACTCGCCGCTCTCCGGATTGGCGTGATAGAGCTCGCGCAGCACGATCAGCTGCCCGTCCGTGCCGTTGATCACCCGGGAGATATATTCGGCAAAGGCGCGCGCGATATTGGCGCCCTGCCGTTGGGCACCCTCCAACGCATGTTCGTACTTCTCGTTGGCAAGGTAGAACGCCCCGCTCCAAATGACGCCGATCATCACCACGCCGAGATACGTGGTGGTCTGCGCCCAGGCGTTCAGCCACGTGAAGTTGACGCGACGCATCGATCAAATCGCCGGCCGTTTCGGATCGGTCGATTATCTCGAATTTTGATTACTTTCTTGCTTATCGGCCGGTTGCGCGCCTTGCGCGGGCAGAAGGCGGGGCGCCGCATTTACCTCCGGTTAACTTTGGCCGGCCGCCGCGCAGAGTTGCCGTCGTGCCGGCAAGCGCTGCTGCGGCTCTCGCCACCCAAATTTCGCCCGATTGTGCCCCGAAGCGTTTATGGTTTAATCACCTTAAGGGGCGAATGACATCAAAGAGGTGACGCCATGAAGCCAGGATGGCTGGCGCTCTGCGTCGGCGCCCTTGTGGTCGGCTCGGCCGCTTCTGCGATCGCTGCGCCGGCCTATGTGATAACCACGGTGAACCTGCGCGCGGGTGCGGGAACCAGCCACGAGATCATCACCAAGATTCCCGCCGGCAGCCGTGTCGAGGCGACCAACTGCAAGGATGGCTGGTGCGAGGTCAGTTGGCAGGGCAAGAACGGATTTGCGATCCAGACCGCGCTCGACTTAAGCGGCCGTCCGCACCGCCCGCGAACCGTCTATCGACCGCCCCCGGGCTATTACGTCGAGGGCCCGCCGATCTATTACGGCCCGCCGCCCTATTACTACGGCCCGCCGTATTACGGACCGCCCTATTACTACGGTCCTTATTGGCGCCGCCGCTGGTGGTGGTATTGGTGAGCGTCGGCGTGTGCCGCCCAATCGTCAACCGCGCGGGCTGACCGCGCGCGTCGGCCAGGCGGGACTTGCCATATCGCGGATCACCCGCTCAAGCCCGTGCGTGACCCGCGCAAGCTTTGCGTGGTCGACCTTGTCCGGCGTGTCGGTTGCCTGATGATAGTGGGCATATCTGAACGGCGCGGTGTCCGTCACCATCACCGCCGGATAGCCGAAGCGTTCGAAGGACCAATGATCCGACCAATCGATGCCGGGAACGAACCCCGGTGCGACGCCGCCTGCGCTTGGGAACGCCGTATGCGCGCGGAACGAGCGAATGAGCGCGTGCAGGAAATTGCGCGATTTGAGCGTCCCGACAAAGGCGATGAAATCCCCTTTGTCCGGATATAGCAGGCTGAACGGCGGCGGATAGCGTTGAGAGCCGGGCGCATCGAGGAAGCAGCCCATGGTTTCCAGAGACACCATGCCGATGAGCGCCTCGCCCCGCTCGGCAAGCCGGCGCGCGTACCGATAGCTTCCCATATCCGTCGAGCGGAAATACGGCGGTTCCTCGTTCACGAACAGGACCAGCCGGATGCGCAAGTCGCTGCGGCCGCGCAGGTCGGCGAGCAGCCGTGTGAGCTCGATGACCGCGGCCGTGCCGGTGCCGTTGTCGTTTGCGCCAGGGGCATCGCCGAAGGAATCGTAGTGGGCGCCGACCACGATCGTACCCCGGCTCTTTGCCGGATCGGCCGCCTCGATGACGGCTTCGATGTTTCGTACCGGCCGCCCGGCAACCTCGAAGATTTGCGGCATTGGGCGGTAGCCGAGCGCGCTCAGTTCAGCCTCGATATATTGCGCGGCCTTCTCCAGTGCGGCGTCATAGAAAAGGTTGCGCGGCCCGTGCGCGATCGCCTCGATGTGCGTGCGCAGCCGGGCTGCGGTTTCGGCCTCTGCGGTCGTGAGCGGCGGCAGCGGCCCCGTGTACGGCCGCCCCGGAACGACGGTCATGTAATAGAAGAAGGCCGCAATCGCGACGGCCACTGTCGTAATGATGATGCCGGCGGCGAGCATGGGCAGCCGGGGATTGTAGCCTCGACCGACATCGGCGCGAACCCGCGGTGAATGCCGGCTCTCGTCGGCCAATCCGGCCTCCTTGCGATCATGCCGGCGCCGATCATGCCGGCCGCAAGCGGCCCGCTGCGCGCGGAGCCTCAGTGCATCGTCACTCGCGGCGCTCGGTCTTGAGCCGCTTGTCGAGGTAGGCGTTGACCGCCTCCATCAGCACGTCGATCTTGCCGTCGAAGAAATGGTTGGCGCCCGGAATGATTTTTTGCTCGATCACGATGCCCTTCTGCGTCTTCAGCTTCTCGCAGAGGTTGGTGACGTCCTTGTGCGGCACCACCGCGTCCTTGTCGCCGTGGATGATCAACCCCGACGAGGGGCAGGGCGCCAGAAACGAGAAGTCGTAGAGATTCGCGGGCGGTGCCACCGAAATGAATCCCTCGATTTCCGGTCGCCGCATCAAGAGCTGCATCCCGATCCAGGCGCCGAAGGAGAAACCGGCGATCCAGCAGCTCCGTGCCTCCGGGTTGATGGACTGCGCCCAGTCGAGGGCGGCCGCCGCGTCCGAAAGTTCGCCCAGGCCGTGGTCGAACGCGCCCTGGCTGCGGCCCACGCCGCGAAAATTGAAACGCACCACCGCAAAGTTGCGGTGCACGAATGTATAATACAAATGATAGACGATCTGATGGTTCATCGTGCCGCCGAATTGCGGATGCGGATGCAGCACGATGGCGATCGGGGCGTTCTTCTGCGGCGCCGGATGGTAGCGGCCTTCGATGCGGCCGGCAGGACCGGGGAAGATGACCTCGGGCATTGGATATCGAACCTTGCTCGGAACATCCGGCGTGCCGCAAACTCATAAGCCTTGCGATGCCGGCTCTGCAGGACAGGCTTGACGGCACTCGTCGGATGACGTAACTGCCTGTTTTGACTAGAGAATTTGTGAAGCTCCGTGGGCCGGGCGGCGCCGAAGGGACAACTCCCGACGCCGGCGGGCGCTTTTAGCATGAGTGCCCGGCCCAAGCGCAAGAAAATTGGGTAGGCTTAGCTCTGAACGCAAGGGTCGCGGACCCCGTAAACCGATGGCTGCACACGTGTATCTCGACTGGAACGCCACCGCGCCGTTGCGGCCGGAGTCCCGTGCCGCCATGCTGGCTGCGGCTGATACCGTGGGAAATCCCTCGTCGGTGCATGCCGCGGGCCGGGCTGCGCGGCATCTGGTGGAAACTGCGCGGGCCCAGGTTGCCGCCCTCGTTGGCGCGCAGCCGCGGGAGGTCATCTTCACCTCGGGCGGGACGGAGGCCAACGTGCTGGCGCTCGACCCGGCGATCGAGTCGGAGAAGGGGATGGTCGGGCGGCTGCTTGTCTCGGCCATCGAGCACCCGTCGGTGCGCGCCGGCGGTCGATTTTCCCCCAATGCCCCGGAAGAGATTCCGGTGACCGCGAGCGGCATCGTGGATCTTGCTGCGCTCGAACGGCGGCTTGCTGCGCTCGCCGGCAAGGGGATTCGTCCACTGGTATCGGTCATGCTCGCCAACAATGAGACCGGCGTGATCCAACCGGTGAGCGAGGTGTCGCGCCGGGTTCACGCCTCGGGCGGGCTCCTGCACGTGGACGCAGTCCAGGGCTGCGGGAGAATACAGACGGATTTCAAAGAATTAGGCGCAGATCTTTTGACCGTTTCGAGTCACAAGTTGGGCGGCCCCACGGGCATTGGCGCCCTGGTCAAGCGCGCTGACGTGCGGCTGACGCCGCTCATCACCGGCGGCGGCCAGGAACGCAGCCAGCGTGCGGGTACGGAGAACGTGCCAGGGATCGCCGGCTTTGGGGCTGCGGCAGAGGTCGCCTACACGAACCTTACGACCGAGGCGCCGCGCATGGCAGCACTGCGCGAACATCTGGAGGCCGGCATCCGGCGGATCGCGCCCGATGCGGTGATATTCGGCGCCGAATGCGAGCGGCTGCCCAATACAACCCTGTTTTCCGTTCCCGGCATGAAGGCGGAAACCGCTGTAATCGCCTTTGATCTTGAAGGAATTGCCGTTTCCTCGGGCGCCGCATGCTCGTCCGGCAAGGTGGCCCCTTCCCACGTCCTGGCTGCGATGGGTGTGCCCGAGGCGCTGGCGCGCGGCGCCATCCGCGTGAGCTTGGGCTACGCTACGACAGAACAAGACATTTCCGCCTTTCTTGCCGCTTGGGCGAAGCTGGCCGGGGCCTTATATAGGGATCGAGGGATTGCCGCTTGAAATGTTCTAAGGAAAAGGTGCGCGAAAACACACTAGGAACCCGACCAGATTCCAACCCGCGGTCCTTGAAACCGTGAGCGGAGGGAAGAATGCCGGCCGTGCAAGAGACGATCGAGCGGGTCCGCCGCATCGATGTTGATCAATACAAATATGGGTTCGTGACCGAGGTCGAATCCGAGAAGGCCCCGAAGGGGCTCTCGGAGGACATCGTTCGCTTTATCTCCAACAAGAAAAATGAGCCCGAATGGATGTTGGCCTGGCGGCTCGACGCTTACCGCCGGTGGCTCACCATGCGCGAGCCCACCTGGGCGCGCGTCAAATACGGCCCGATCGATTATCAGGACATCTACTATTACGCCGCGCCGAAGAAGAAGGCCGGCCCCAAATCGCTCGACGAGATCGATCCGGAGATTCTGAAGACCTACGAAAAGCTGGGGATCCCGCTGCGCGAAGTCGCCATTCTCGAGGGCGTCGAGCGCGCCGATGGCGGCGGCGAAGGCGGAGCCTATCGCGGCGTCGCGGTCGATGCGGTGTTCGACTCCGTCTCCGTGGCCACCACCTTCAAGGAGGAGTTGGCCAAGGCCGGCGTGATCTTCTGCCCCATGTCGGAGGCGATCCAGAATCATCCCGAGCTGGTGAAGCAGTATCTCGGCTCGGTCGTGCCGGTGTCCGACAATTTTTTTGCCACGCTCAACTCCGCGGTGTTCTCCGACGGCTCGTTTGTCTATGTGCCGCCCGGCGTGCGCTGCCCCATGGAGCTGTCCACCTATTTCCGCATCAACGAGCGCCAAACCGGCCAGTTCGAGCGCACACTGATCATCGCCGACAAGGGCTCCTACGTGAGCTATCTGGAAGGCTGCACCGCGCCGCAGCGCGACGAGAACCAGTTGCACGCCGCCGTGGTCGAGTTGATTGCGCTCGACGATGCCGAGATCAAGTATTCCACCATTCAGAACTGGTATCCGGGCGACGCGGAAGGGAAGGGCGGCATCTACAATTTCGTCACCAAGCGCGGCGACTGTCGCGGCCGGGGCTCCAAAATCTCCTGGACGCAAGTGGAGACCGGCTCCGCCATCACCTGGAAATATCCGAGCTGCATCCTGCGTGGCGACAACTCGCGCGGCGAGTTCTACTCGATCGCCATCTCCAACGGCCATCAGCAGGTGGATTCCGGCACCAAGATGCTCCACCTCGGCCGCAACACCACGAGCCGGATCATCTCCAAGGGCATTGCCGCCGGCCACTCCAACAACACCTACCGCGGCCGCGTGTTCGCCCATCGCCGCGCCAAGGGCGCGCGCAACTTCACCAACTGCGATTCGCTCCTGATCGGCGACAAGTGCGGCGCCCACACCATCCCTTATATCGAGTCGAACAACGCCTCTGCGGTGTTCGAGCACGAGGCGACCACCTCGAAAATTTCCGAGGACATGCTGTTTTACTGCATGCAGCGCGGGCTCACCGAGGAGGAGGCGGTGGCGCTCGTGGTCAACGGCTTCGTCAAGGACGTGCTGCAGCAGTTGCCGATGGAATTTGCGGTCGAGGCCCAGAAGCTGATTTCCATCAGCCTGGAAGGCAGCGTGGGCTAACCTCATGTCGCGCACCACCCCGGAACGGCCGACCGTTCTCATCCTCAACAAGCAGGAGCTTTTGGGCGAGGCGCTGCAGCGGGTGCCGGCCTATCGCGCGCTGCGCCAGGCGTTTCCGGAGCATCGCATCGTGAGCCTGTCGCGCTACGATTCCCAGTTTGCCAAGGGGCTCGCCGCGGCCGCCCACCTGTTCCTCGACGATTGTCTCACTTATCAGCCCATCGACGACAGCCCCGCGCGCCTGCGCGGGCTAGCCCGCTCCCTCGGTCCCCTTGATGTGGTCCTTGATACGCGCAGCAATCTCCACCTCGTGGGCAGCGCCCTTGCCCTCTATCTTGCCGCGCCGCGTTATATCGCCAACGGCGTCGGTTTTTTCCTGCGCAAAGGGGTCAGGCTCGGCATCGAGAAGCGACCCTATTCGCATGCGGAGCGGTATCATCGCATGGCCGAGCTTGCGGCCGGCCGCAGCTTGCCGTTCGACGGCGAGCTTCCCGTACAGCCGAAGGAAGACGCCGCCGCACGCAAGATTTTGCCCGACAGCGCTGCCTATTTCGGGATTGCCACCGGACCGGTTGGATCGGTCAAAACCTGGCCGCTGGAGGGTTACGTGAAAGTGGCGGCCGTGATCCAGGAACGCGGCCTGCGCCCCGTGGCGCTGCTCGGCAGGGACGAGGCCGATCAGCGCCCGTGGTTCGAGCAGAACCTGTCGGACGCGGTGATCGTCGATGCGCAGGTTGCGCGCGCGCACGATTGCGATCTGTTGTGGCTTTTGCACGCAGCGGCCGACCGCCTGGTCGGCTGCGTGGCGAACGAAAACGGCCTCGGTCACCTGGTCGCGGCGCGAGGCGTGCCGCTGCTCACCTTGGCCGGCGAAACCAATGCCCGGCGCTGGAAGCCGTTGACGCCGGTCTGGCGCGTGATTGACGCCGCGGATTTCGACGCTTCGCGCAAGATCAGCGCCATTCCGCCCAAGGCGGTAGCAAAGGCGATTGCGGAGATGGCCGCGTCGAGACATCCCGCGGCGCAGGCGCCGGTGTTGCGGACCGAAGTCGCCGCATCCGCGACCGTGCTGCAGGGGAGGGCGATTGGAAACGCATCATGACCGCCGCATGAAATGAGATTGAGATAGTGAACGAAAGGACTGAAAACGCGTGCTCATGTTGGAGATCAAGAACCTGCACGTCGCCGTTGACGGCAAGACCATCATCAACGGCCTCAACCTCACGGTGGGCAAGGGCGAGGTGCACGCCATCATGGGCCCCAACGGCTCGGGAAAATCCACGCTCGCCTATGTCATGGCCGGCAAGGAAGGCTACGAGGCGACCGAGGGGCAGATCCTCTTCGACGGTGTGGACCTGCTCGGCCTTTCGCCCGACGAGCGCGCGGCGCGCGGCCTGTTTCTGGCGTTTCAATATCCGCTGGAAATTCCCGGCGTCGCCACCATGACCTTTTTGCGCACCGCAGTGAACGCGCAGCGCAGACGGCGCGGGCTTGAGGAAATCTCAACCCCCGATTTTCTGAAGAAGGTGCGCGCCACCGCCGAGCAGCTCGGGATCGACAGCGAGATGCTGCGCCGCGGGGTCAACGTCGGCTTCTCCGGCGGCGAAAAGAAGCGCAACGAGATTTTGCAGATGGCGCTCTTGGAGCCGCGCCTGTGCGTGTTGGACGAGACCGACTCCGGGCTCGACATCGACGCCCTCAAAATCGTCGCCGCCGGCGTCAACCGCCTGCGCTCGCCCGAGCGCGCCTTTCTCGTCATCACCCATTATCAGCGGCTGCTCAACCACATCGTGCCTGACGTAGTGCACGTGCTCTCGCGCGGCCGCATCGTGAAGACCGGCGGCAAGGAGCTTGCGCTTGAGCTCGAAGCCAAAGGCTATGCCCAATACCAGGAGGAGGCGGCCTGACCATGGAAGCCGCGGCCGTCACCAGGACCGACGCCGAGCGCGCTCTTGCCGAGGCGTTTTCCGCTGCCAAAGCGACGCTGCCCGGCGATTCTCAGGTGCAGGCGTTGCGCGAGGCGGCGTTTCGCCGCTTTGCGGCTGAGGGGCTTCCGCATCGCCGTATCGAGGAGTGGAAATACACCGATCTGCGCGCGCTGCTGCGCGAGGCCAAGCCGCTTGCGCCCCCTCCTGCGCCGACCGCGCGCGCGGCAGCCAAGGATGCCGGAAAGTCGCTGGCCGACATCGACGCCCGTCGCCTCCTGTTCGTGGACGGCAGGTTCGTGCCCGAACTCTCCGACATAACGGAGCTTGAAAAAGGACTGTCCATTCGCTCCATGGCGGAAGCCCTCGCCAGGGGCGACCCGCTGATTGCGGCGCATCTTGGCAAGATCGGCCCGCAGGATCTTGACGGCGTTCTCGCCCTCAACATCGCGCTCATGCTCGACGGCGCCCTGATCCATGTGGCCGCCGGCTCGACCGTAGAACGGCCCATCCATCTGGTATTCGCCTCAAGCGGCGAGAAGCCGGCCTCGGTCTTCACCCGCTCGCTCGTGGTGATCGAGAAGGGCGCGCGGGTGATGCTGGTCGAGAGCAACGAATGCGGGAACGCTTATCAGGTCAATTCCGCGCTGGAGCTTCTGATCGGCGACGACGCGCACGTTGACCACGTCAAGATTTTTGCCGGCGAGAAGAACGTCGTGCATCTCTCGTCGTTGATGGCGGCAATCGGCGGCCGCGCCCGTTACAACGATTTCAGCTTCGTCATTGGCGGCGCCGTGGTGCGCAATCAGCTTTTCCTGCGCCTCGACGGCGAGGGCACCACTGCCGCCATCCGCGGCGCAAACCTGTTGCGCGGCCGTCAGCATGCCGACAACACCCTCGTGGTCGATCACAAGGTCGGCGGCTGCCAGAGCCGCGAGATGTTCAAGGCCGTGCTCGACGACGAAAGTCGCAGCGTGTTCCAGGGCAAGATCATCGTCCGCCCGAAGGCGCAGAAGACCGACGCCAAGATGATGACCCAAGCCCTGCTGTTGTCGGAAAACGCCGAGGCCGACAACAAGCCGGAGCTGGAAATTTTCGCCGACGACGTCCAGTGCGGTCACGGCGCCACCAGCGGCGCGTTGGATAAGGATCTGAAATTCTATCTGATGGCGCGCGGCATCCCGGAAAAGGAAGCCGAGGCGCTGCTCGTGCAGGCTTTCGTCGGCGAGGCGATCGAGGGTATCGAACATGCCGGCCTACGTGACGCCTTGATCGGCCAGGTGGCGGCTTGGCTGCGCGGGAGGCGATGATGCATCCTGCCGTCCTCAATGGCGGTTACGACATTCAGCGCATCCGCGCCGACTTCCCCATTCTGGCCGCGCAGGTCTATGGCAAGCCGCTGGTCTACCTCGACAACGCGGCATCAGCGCAAAAGCCGACGGCGGTGCTCGATCGGATGCGGCAGCTTTACACCGCCGAATACGCCAACGTCCATCGCGGGCTGCATTTTCTCGCCAATGCCGCGACCGAGGCTTATGAGGCCGCGCGCGAAAAAGTGCGCACCTTCATCAACGCCGGCCGCGCCGAGGAGATCATATTCACCCGCAACGCCACCGAAGCGATCAACCTGGTCGCCTACACGTTCGCGCGCGAGCGCATCGGTGCCGGCGATGAAATCGTGCTGTCCATCATGGAGCACCATTCCAACGTGGTGCCCTGGCATTTTCTGCGCGAGCGGCAGGGCGCGGTGATCAAATGGGCACCCGTAGACGACGCAGGCAATTTTCTGCTTGACGAATTCGAGAAGCTGCTCACGCCCCGCACCAAGCTCGTGGCCATCACCCACATGTCGAACATGCTCGGCACGGTGGTGCCGGTGAAGGAGGTGGTGCGCCTTGCGCACATGCGCGGCATCCCTGTCCTGATCGACGGTGCCCAGGCGGCGGTGCACCTCGACATCGACGTGCGCGACATCGACTGCGATTTCTATGCCTTCACCGGTCACAAGTTGTACGGGCCCACCGGCATCGGGGTGCTGTACGGCAAATATGCGCATCTCGCCGCCATGCCGCCGTTCAACGGCGGCGGCGAGATGATACGTGAGGTATTCACCGACCGGGTGATCTACGGCGATCCGCCGCACAAGTTCGAGGCCGGCACCCCGGCGATCGTTCAGGCCGTCGGCCTTGGCGCCGCTATCGACTACGTGAACGCGGTCGGCAAGGCGCGCATCCGCGCCCACGAGACCGGCTTGGTGACTTACGCCCATGAGCGGCTGCGCGAGATCAATTCCCTGCGCATCATCGGCACCGCGAAAGGCAAGGGGCCGATCGTCTCGTTCGAGCTGAAGGGCGCCCATCCCCACGACGTGGCCACCGTGATCGACCGAGCCGGCGTCGCCGTGCGCGCCGGCACCCATTGCGTGATGCCGCTTCTCGCCCGATATGGTCTGACGGCGACCTGCCGCGCCTCCTTTGCGCTGTACAACACGCGCGAGGAGGTGGACGCGCTGGCGAGCGCCCTGATCAAGGCTCAGGATATTTTCGCATGACCGAAGAATCCGCCAAGCCCGCGGTCGAAGCCACGCCGGCCAATGCCTCGGCCCCGTCGGAGGAGGAGCTCGCCCGGCTGACTGACGCCATCGTGATGGCGCTCAAGACCGTGTTCGACCCGGAGATCCCGGCCGACATCTACGAGCTCGGCCTGATCTACAAGATCGACATCGGCGACGACCGCATGGTCACCATCGACATGACGCTGACCTCGCCCAATTGCCCGGCGGCGGCCGATCTTCCGATCATGGTCGAGAACGCCATCGCCAGCGTCCCCGGCGTGAGCGGCGCCAAGGTCAACGTGGTCTGGGACCCGCCCTGGGATCAGAGCCGCATGTCGGACGAGGCGCGGCTCACCCTCAACATGTGGTGAGTTGCGGAAGCCGTCGCGCTTCCTAGATGTTTCTAGATGAATGCCAAAGTGGGATGGGCGGTTTGTGGGTTATAATTCGAATCAAGGCTGCGGCCGCCGCGCCGCGGCGGGAGTAGGCAGATGGCGACGGCCCGACCGAGACCTCAAGTGATGCGCCTCAGTGACGCGGCAGCTGCCCGCATTAAGGAGCTCATTGCCAAGTCGGGCCGCCCCGTGGCCGGCGTGCGCGTTGGCGTCAAGAACGGCGGCTGCGCCGGCATGTCCTACACGCTGGAATATGCCGAGGCCGTCAATCCCACCGATGAAGTGGTGGAGGACAAGGGCGTAAAACTCCTGATCGATCCCAAGGCGGTGATGTTCCTGCTCGGTACCGAAATGGACTACAAGGTTGACAAGCTCTCCGCGCAATTCGTGTTCAACAACCCCAACCAGGCGTCCGCCTGCGGCTGCGGCGAATCCGTGCTGTTGACGCCGGCGCGCACCGAAGCCTCCGACGCCCGCTGAACGGGCCGTGGATGGCCCCGTCGATTGAGACCGCGAATCCGACCCGTTTTCGGCCTCCGGCCTCCGGGCTACACAAAATCCGCCGTATGTTCAGCGGCGCGGGCCGGTTCATCGACGGGGAGATGTTTGGGTCTGCTCAGGCAACCTTCGGCTGGTCAGCCGCGGCATATTCCGGATCGGTCTCGCAGATCACCCGATTGCGGCCGTTGCGCTTGGCGGCGTAGAGGCAGGCATCGGCGCGCTCGATCAGCGATTGCGGTGTGTCGCCCCGGTGCAGGGTCGCGACTCCGACTGAAATCGTGATTCGACCCAGGTGCTCGCCGGTGGACCGCTTCATCAGCTCCTTGGACATGGCCGCGCGCCGGATGTGATCGCCGACCGTAACTGCGGAACGCAGCACGGTATTTGGCAGGATCACGCCGAACTCCTCCCCGCCGTAGCGGGCCGCGATGTCCTGCCCCTTGACGTTCTGCTTCAGCGAAGCGGCGACCAGCCGCAACACTTGGTCGCCGGTCAGATGTCCGTAGCTGTCGTTGAATTTTTTGAAATGGTCGATGTCGATCATCAACAGCGACAGCGGCTCGCCGCGTGCCATGGCATCGGCGATTGCGCGTTCCAGCGCCTCGTCGAAGTACTTGCGGTTCGACAGCCCGGTCATCGGGTCGGTCAGGCTCTCATGCCGCACCATCTCCAGATTCTGCTGCAACTGGCTGATCTCGGCCTTCGACGCATTCAGCTTCTGTTCGAGCGATTGGTTGGTCATCTGCATGTCGTTCGTGGTCTGCACCAGGCTTTCCACGATCATTCGCAGACTGTCGCGATCCTTCACCCCGCCGATCTTCTCCGTGAGGTCGGCGAGGTTTTCGCTGTAGTTCATCGCCGAACCGGCGGCGGCCTCGATCATGGCCATGACCTGACTGATTTCGTCGGCCACACGCGAGCCGACCTTGTCGATTCGCTCCGTGATGCGGGTGGGTGAAAAGAACGTGCTGTGAATCCGCTCGAGATCGGCTTCGGTCAGCGCTCCGTTACGCGCCAGAAGCTCGTTGATCATCTGATTGAGCGAAGGGTTGTATCCGGTAGCATAGGCATACCAGATCTCGTAGTTGCGCGGGGTTGCCTCCTGGCGGAGAGCTTTGATTTGTCCGAGAGCGATTTGGGCAAACGCAAGGCTGCGTTCGTGCTCGTCGGGTTGCGGTTTCATCGTACGTGCTCCGGTGTCGCCACCGCTGGAACGCCCGCCGGTGCGGCGGGCAACAGCTCTCCCGGTCGGACACCCCTCCAACCGAAACGCATCCGCAACAAGCCTTAAGTGAAGACGCTAAACGTACCGTAAAAATAGACTTATGACAGATTCGCGCCGTTATGCCTTTGCCGGCAGGGGGCGCAGCAGAAATGCCGGCAGGTGCGTGTTGGCTTCGCTCCGAGGCTGCCGCTGCGGTTTTGGTTTTGCCGCCGCCGCAAGCTTTGCCGGCGCCGCTGGTGCCGCCGGCGGACGCGGTTGATGCCTGTGGCCGGTTCGGCCCTGGGGCTTGCGGGGTTGCGGCCGGGGACCTGCCGCATGTCCTGGGCTCTCGATCCAGGGGATGGTTTGGCCGATCAGCTTCTCGATTGCCTCGACCGCTTTGCGGTCCCGCGGTCCGACGATGGTTATGGCGGCGCCGGCGCGGCCGGCCCGGCCAGTACGGCCGATGCGGTGCACATAGTCCTCGGCCTGGTGCGGCACGTCGAAATTGAATACATGCGTGACTTCGGGAATGTCGAGCCCGCGCGCGGCCACATCCGAGGCCACCAGCAGGTTCACCTCGCCCTTGCGGAAGGATTCGAGCGCCGCCGTGCGCGCCGGCTGATCCATGTCGCCGTGCAGAGCCGCGGCATTGAACCCATGCCGCAGCAGCGACCGATGGAGCTGCGCCACTTCTGTCTTGCGGTTGCAGAAGATGATCGCGTTCTTGAATCCGTCGACCGAACGCAGCAGCCGCCGCAGGGTTTCCCGCTTCTCGTGCGGTTCGCCGCCGCTCTTGGCCAGTTGCTGCGTCGTGGTGGCGACCGTTGTGGCCGGCCGCGCCACTTCCACCCGCACCGGGTTATGCAGGAACTGATCGGTAATGCGCCGGATTTCCGGCGGCATGGTTGCGGTGAAGAACAACGTCTGCCGCGTGAACGGCACGAGCTTGCAGATGCGTTCGATGTCCGGGATGAAGCCCATGTCGAGCATGCGGTCCGCTTCGTCGATCACCAGGAGCTCGACCCCGGTGAGCAGAAGCCGCCCCCGCTCGAAATGATCGAGCAGCCGGCCCGGCGTGGCGATCAGCACATCGACGCCCCGCGTGAGTTTTGCATCCTGCTCCTCGAACGAAACGCCGCCGATCAGCAGGGCGACGGTGAGCTTGTGGTTGATTCCGTATTTTGCGAACTGCTCCTCCACCTGCGCGGCAAGCTCCCGCGTGGGTTCCAGGATCAGTGTGCGCGGCATGCGCGCCCGCGCGCGACCCTGCTCCAGCATGGTGAGCATCGGCAGCACGAAGGCCGCGGTCTTGCCGGTGCCGGTCTGGGCAATGCCGAGCACGTCGCGCCGCGCCAGCACGTGGGGAATAGCCTGTTCTTGAATGGGGGTGGGGGAGGTATAGCCAGCCGCGGCTACGGCCGAGAGAACCTTGTCGGATAAGCCAAGTTCAGAAAAGCCCATGAAACCTCAAGTCCGGACAGCCCGGGACCGCGCCGGACGGACAATGGAAACGGCAATGCGCGGAAGGACTGTCGAATCCAACATTCGATTTGCAGTGCAACATAAGGACGAAACCCCGAAAGTCAACCACCGACCGCTTCACAAGCTAAATTAACGACTTCATTTTTCTGATTGAATCGGCAACCGTCCGGGCGCCTTTGCGGCACGAGGTGAAATGACCGCCTTTCTTCTGACCTGGCTCGCAACTCAAGCCGCCACCGTGGTCCTGGTCTGGATCTTCACGATTGGACTCGGTCGCCCGATCGAGCTTTCGGCCACACCTCGCGTTGTCGTGGTGGTTGCCGTGAAGGGCCATCACCCTGAGTTTGATCGCTTTCTCGAGCACCTGTTCGCGCAGGATTACCCGTCCTATCGGGTGATTTTCGCGGTTGAATCCGCGGACGACCCCGCGGTTCGGCCGATTGAGGCTTGGCGCGCCAAACTGCCGGACCGTATCTCCCTCGTCGTCGCCGGTCTGGCCCGGGACGAGGGTCAGAAGGTCACCAACCTGCGTGCTGCCATCCGCCAAGTGAAGCCGTCCGACGAGATTGTGGTACTCGCCGACGCCGACATTCGCCCTTTGCCCGACTGGCTCAAGCGGCTGGTCGCCCCGCTTTTGCGCAAGGAGACCGACATCGTCTCCGGCTTTGCCTGGCTCGTCGTCGACGACCGCAACCTATCGACCTTCGTCATGGCCTCCATGGCGGCGACGCTTGTGACCATCCCGAGGCTTCCTTTTCTCAACACCGCCTGGGGCGGCTCGACCG
The DNA here is from genome assembly GCA_035574295.1 of Xanthobacteraceae bacterium. Lineage (GTDB taxonomy): Bacteria > Pseudomonadota > Alphaproteobacteria > Rhizobiales > Xanthobacteraceae > PNAI01. The sequence continues at coordinate 3,486 of DATLYX010000146.1, read as the reverse complement.
CCATGTGGCGCGAGACCTTCGAGGCGCTGGACCTCGACAACACCTGGCGCGGCTCGCTGTGCGACGACATGCATCTCACCATCGCCGCCCAGCGCGCCGGCTTCAGGATTGCCGCGCCGCGCGAAATGCTGCCGCGCCTGTTCGTGACCACGCGAGGCTTCGCCGACGTGGCGGCCGACGGGCTGCGCTGGTTGATGCTGTTCCGCGTTTACCTGCCCGTGACGTTTTTTCTGGTGTTGCTTGGCTTCACCTTTGCCGCCGCGGGCTGGATCGCGGCGCTGTTGGGGACGGTCGCGCTTGAGCCGGTTGCGATCGCCGCCCTGGTCGGCGGTTTCGCGTTGGCCATCTTGCGCAGCGCCGGCCGGGCGGTCATTGCCTTTCGGCTCTGGGGCAGGGAGGGCCTTGCTGAAAATCGCGCCTTCCTGCTGCGCGACCCGTTTCTGACGCCAGCCGCCGCCGGGCTCAACGCAGCTTACTGCTGGATCGCCCTGTTCAAGCGGCGCACGACGTGGGCCGGAATAACCTACGAAGTGCGCGGTCCGGCTCAGGTCAGGATCGTTTCGCGCCAGCCGGCCATGTAGTCCTGCCTTGTCACAAAAGCGTATGCCGGTCGACTTTCGGCAAAAGTCCGCTAGACTTTGTCGAACTTTGCGCGACTTGCCGGAGCTTCGTGGCGGGCGCCGAAAGCCAAGGGAGGACATTGATGCCGATGATGAAACGAGTGCGGGCGACATTGGGCCTGCTGGTGCTGCTTGGCATGTTTCTCATGCCGGATACGGCTTCCGCACAGGCCGATTATCCCAACAAGCCGATCCGCGTCGTCATTCCGTTTGCGGCCGGCGGCGGCAACGACATATTTGCCCGCCTGATCGGCCAGAAGTTCACCGAGCTCACCGGCCAGCAGTTCATTATCGAAAACAAGCCCGGCGCAGGCGGCCGCATCGCTGCGGCCTATGTGAACGAGCAGCCGGCAGACGGCTACACGCTCTTCGTCGGCGCCAGCGGCGTGATGTCCATCGCCGCGGCCATCTACCCGAATTTGCCCTATCATCCGACCAAGACCTTCGTTCCGCTGACCATGACGGCCAACTTTCCGCTGATTCTGGTCGCGCCCATCGATCACCCGGCCAAGACGGTGAAGGAACTGGCCGACTGGGCCAAGGCCAACCCCGGCAAGGCGAACTACGGCGCCACTTCTCCGGCGTTCATCATTGCCAGCGAATTGCTCAAGCTGGAAACCGGCATGCCCGGCCAGATGATCCCCTACAAGAGCAGCAATGAAATGGTCCTCAGCGTCATGCAGGGGCAGACGCTGTTCGTCATCAGCGACGGCCCGCCTGCCATCCCGCAGATCAAGGGCGGCAAAGTGAAGGCTCTGGCCGTGACCGGCGACAAGCGGTCGCCCCAACTCCCGGACGTCCCCAGCATGGCGGAGGCTGGTTATCCGAGGGTCAACACGCAATTGTGGAGCGGCTGGTTCGTATCCGCAAAGACGCCGCCGGCGATCGTGGCCAAGCTGGAGAACACGCTTCGCAAGGCGATCACCGATCCCGGAGTCAGCGAGAAGCTGCGGGGCATGGCGGTGAATCCCGGCGGCACGCCGTCCGCCGAGTTCGCCAAAATGATCGATGCCGACATCGAAAACTACAAACGGGTGATCAAGGCGGCGAACTTGAAGTTCGACAACTGAGGCATCTTGCGGCTTCTGACCGGGCTTCCGGCCGCGGCGGAAATGATAACATTTTCCGCCGCGGCCTCTTTTCATCGGCCGCGTCGCCCGATAAGCATCCCATGGTGATCAGGAGGAACGATGCGCACGCAGGTCGGTATCGTGGGCGCTGGCCCGGCCGGATTGATGCTGTCGCACCTTTTGCATCTGGCTGGCATCCGCTCGATCCTCGTTGAGGACCGCAGCCGCGCCTATTGCGAAGCGCGTGTGCGCGCCGGCCTGATGGAAGATTGGGTCACCAAGCTTCTGATCGAGACCGGGGTCGGCGAGCGCATGCAACGCGAAGGCATGGTGCACAACGGCATCTACATGGCCTTCAACGGCGAGCTGCGCCATATCAATTTCCACAAACTGATCGGCAAACGGGTCACCATCTACGGCCAGCAGGAGGTGGTGAAGGATTTGATCGCCCGCAGGCTCGCCGACGGCGGCGAGATCTTCTTCGAGGTGCAGGGCACGAGCGTCCATGACTTCGATACCGCGCAGCCCAAAATCCGCTTTCGCTATCAGGGCGAGCCAAAAGAAATCGCCTGCGAATTCATCGCCGGCTGCGACGGCTTTCACGGCATTTGCCGGCCGAGCTTCCCGCCGGGCGCACATCGCGAATATGAGCGCGTCTACCCCTTCGGCTGGCTGGGCATTCTGGCTGAGGTCAAGCCCGTCGCCGACGAGCTGATCTACGTTTATCACCCGAGGGGGTTTGCGCTGTTCTCGATGCGCGGCCCGATGCGCGGCCGTTATTACTTGCAATGCAAGCCGGACGAGAATCTCGACGAATGGCCGGACCAGAGGATTTGGGACGAGCTCGAGACGCGGCTCGGCGGTGTCAAACCTCTGCCGCGCGGGCCGATCATCGAGCGCATCGTGGCGCCCATGCGCTCCTTCGTCTCCGAGCCGATGCAGACCGGCCGACTGTTCCTGGCCGGCGACGCCGCCCACATCGTGCCGCCCACCGGCGCCAAAGGCATGAATCTGGCCATGGCCGACGTGCGCGTGCTCGCGCGTGCGTTCGAGGCCTATTTTAAGTCCAAGCGCACCGACCTTCTGGAAAATTACTCGGCCACCTGCCTCAACCGCGTCTGGAAAGGCCAGCGCTTCTCCTGGTGGATGACGCAGATGCTGCATCGCTACCACGGCGAGACCGAATATGAGCCGTTCGACATGAAGCGGCAGATCGCCGAGATCGACTACGTCACGAGCTCGGAGGCCGCCATGATTTCGCTTGCGGAAAACTACGCCGGGCTGCCTATGAACTGATCGCGCCCGCCCATGACTTCACCCGATACGACTTCACCCGATACGCCCGGCGTCATAGCGCCGCCGCCGCTGATCGCTCTTGCCGCGGTCGTCATCGGCATTGCGCTCGATTGGCTGCTGCCGATCGACATCCTGACGGTCGCGCTGCCGTTCTGGCCGCGGCTCGTGATCGGCTTCGCGTTCGCTGCAGCAGGCAGCGCGCTCGCGCTCGCAGGCGTCTGGCTGTTCAAGACCGCCGGCACCAACGTCGAGCCCTGGAAGCCGACGTTGCGCCTTGTCACCACCGGCATCTACGCGCGCCTGCGCAATCCCATGTACGCGGGACTCCTGCTGCTCGTGCTCGGCCTCGCCGTCGCACTTGCATCCGACTGGACGCTTTTGATGTTCGTACTTATGGCGCTCATTCTGCACTACGGCGTGGTAGTACGCGAGGAACGCTACCTCGAAACAAAATTCGGCGATGATTACCGGCGCTACAAGGCGCGGGTGCCGCGCTGGGG
>DATLYX010000145.1:0-57543 GCA_035574295.1 Xanthobacteraceae bacterium | reverse complement strand
GGATGCGCACGGCCCAGAGACGGACGATCGAGGATACCTGGCGGCAGATCGGAACCCTGGTAACAACCATCCAACCCCGCGAGTGCAGCAACTACTTCGCAAACGCCGGATACGCTTCCGTCAAAACATGAACGGCTCTAGGCGCCGCGCGCCTCTGCGCGAGGATCTCTCATGCCCGCGACCAGGAGACCCACGAGACGCACGAACAAGCGCAAGCGCCGGGTTCGCGCTTGCGCCGGGCCGGACTCGGCGGTGCCCCCGGAGCGGATCGCGCTGGCTGAGCGCATCCAGGCCGCCGCGGAGCGAGAGATCGCCGCGGTCGAACGGATTCTTGCCGCGCTCGGCACCTCCGACCCGGCCGAGACCGAATCGAGCGCCCGCACGCTCGCGAGCCTTGCCCGCACGCTGCGCGAGCTCGTGCATCTGGATGTCGTGCCGCCTGCCTCCAAGCCCGATGACGAAGAGCTCCCCCGAGACCTTGACGAGCTGCGACGCACGCTGGCGCAACGACTTGACCGGCTTATCGCCGAGGCAAAAGCAATACCTCCTGGCGAGGGCGAGGAGCATTGACGTCGACTTCCTCAATTCGCGCTTCGGCGTGTTTGCGCACGCACACCAGAAGGCGCCGCCGGGCGACTGGTCGATCTGGCTCGTGCTCGGCGGTCGCGGCGCGGGAAAAACCCGCGCCGGCGCGGAGTGGGTGAGGGCGCTCGCGCTCGGCGACATTTGGCCCGGCGTCAAGCTCAGTCCCATCGCCCTGGTCGGGGAAACCGAACACGACGTGCGCGAGGTGATGATCGAAGGCGTCTCCGGCATTCTCGCCGCGCACGCCTCGTTCGAGCGGCCGGCCTGGATTCCGACGCGCCGCCGGCTCGAATGGCCGAACGGCGTGGTGGCGCAGGCCTTCTCCGCCGAGGATCCCGACAGCCTGCGCGGCCCGCAGTTCGCCGCCGCCTGGTGCGACGAGCTCGCCAAGTGGCGCTACGCCGAGGCTGCCTTCGACATGCTGCAATTCGGCCTGCGGCTCGGGCCGCGGCCGCGGCAGATGATCACCACCACGCCGCGGCCGATTCCACTGATCAAGCGGCTGATGGCCGACCCCGCGGTCGTGGTCACGCGCGCCACGACGCGGGCGAACGCGCGCAATCTCTCGTCCGCGTTCCTGCAGGCGGTGGTGGCGCGCTACGCCGGCACGCGGCTCGGCCGCCAGGAGATCGAGGCCGAGATCGTCGAGGACCGGCCCGAGGCGCTGTGGTCGCGCGCGCTCTTGGAGCAGTCGCGCGTGGCGCAAGCGCCGCCGCTCAAGCGCATTGTGGTCGCCGTGGACCCTCCGGCATCCGCGCGCAAGGGCGCCGATGCCTGCGGCCTCATCGCCGCCGGCATCGCCGACAACGACATCGTCTACGTGATCGCCGACGAGACCGTGTCCGGCGCTTCGCCCGCGACCTGGGCGACCAAGGCGGTCGCGCTCTGGCGCCGGTTCGACGCCGACGTGCTGGTGGCCGAGGTCAACCAGGGCGGCGACATGGTGCGCGCGGTGATCCGCGAGGTGGATCGCAACGTGCCGGTGATCGAGGTACGCGCGCGGCGCGGCAAATATTTGCGCGCCGAGCCGGTGGCGCATCTGTACGAGCAGGGCCGGGTGAAGCACGTGGGCGCCTTTCCCGCCCTCGAAGACGAGATGTGCGATTTCGCATCCGACGGCCTCTCCTCCGGCCGCTCGCCCGACCGGCTCGACGCGCTGGTCTGGGCCGTCACCGCGCTCGCGCTCACGCCGCAAGGCGAGCCGCGCGTGCGCGCGCTCTGACTCTGGCCTGAAAAATCCATTGCGCCGCTGGCGGTGCAAATACGCTGACAGTCATCAGCAAGTAGCCCGTGTTTCGCACAGTGCCGTAGCCTGGATTGAGCGCAGCGAAATCCAGGGCTGACGCACCGCGCGCGATCCCGCATTCCGCTCCATGCGGGCTACGGGCTTGCTGAACGAAAGATCGTGTCCCGGGCGCGGCGCAGCGCGAAAGTGCTGCGCCGCAGACCCGGGACCGCCAAACACACCGAGCCCCGAACGGTCCCGGATCAGCGGTGCACCGTTCGCGCCATAGTGCGTCGAAGACGCGCGTGAACGCGCTTTAGGCGCTCACGCTGCACCGCATCCGGGACATGCGGGGGTGACAGCCGAATTTGCGGTCCGGTTTCCGCCCCACGTGCCGTAGCCCGGATGGCGCGCCGCGAAATCCGGGGCTGACGCACCGCGCGCGATCCCGCATTCCGCTCCGCTTCATGCGGGCTACGACAAAGCTACTGAGCGCAAGCCCATGCTCACCTTCCTGAAAAATTTCCTCCGCCCCGCGGAGCAAAAAGCCTCGCGCACTGCTCATCTCGTGCAGTTCGAGTACGGCGGCCGCGCGCGCTGGACCCCGCGCGACTACGCAGCGCTCGTGCGCAACGGATACATGCAGAACGCCGTGGTCTATCGCGCCACGCGCCTGGTCGCCGAAAGCGCGGCCTCCGTCGCCTATCTCGCGTACGAGGGCGCCAACGTGCGCGACAAGCACCCGCTGCTCGATCTTCTGGCGCGGCCGAACCCGCGCCAGGACGGCGCCGGCCTGCTCGAAGCCGTGCACGCAAATCTCTTGCTCTCCGGCAACGCCTACATCGAAGCCGTGGCGCTCGGCGGCGAGCGCGGCGCCGAGGTGCGCGAGCTGTACGCGCTCAGGCCCGACCGCATGCGCGTGGTGCCGGGCCCGGACGGCTGGCCCGCGGCCTACGAATACACCGTGGCCGGCGCGACCGTGCGCTTCGACCAGGGCGCAGCGCCGCCGCCCATCCTGCATCTCACCCAGTTCCACCCCCTGGACGACCATTACGGCCTGAGCGCGCTCGAAGCCGCGGCCGTGGCGGTGGACACCCACAACGCCGCGGCGAAGTGGAACAAGGCGCTGCTCGACAACGCCGCGCGGCCGTCAGGCGCGCTGGTGTTCACCGCCCCCGACGGCGCCGTGCTCTCCGAGGAGCAGTTCGCACGGCTCAAGCGCGAGCTCGAGGAATCTTATCAGGGCGCGCGCAACGCCGGCCGACCGCTCTTGCTCGAAGGCGGCCTCGACTGGAAGGCCATGTCGCTGTCGCCGAAAGACATGGATTTCCTCGAAGCCAAGCACACCGCCGCGCGCGAGATCGCGCTCGCCTTCGGCGTGCCGCCCATGCTGCTCGGCATTCCCGGCGACAACACCTATTCGAACTATCAGGAGGCGAACCGCACCTTCTGGCGCCAGACCGTGCTGCCGCTCGCCGCGCGCCTCGGCAATGCGCTGACGCAATGGCTCAGCCCCCTGTACGGCAGCGAGATCAGGCTCATCGTGGACGCCGATCGCATCCCCGCCTTGGCCAACGACCGCGCCGCGCTGTGGGAGATGGTGACCAAGGCGCCGTTCCTCACCGGCAACGAGAAGCGCGCGCTCACCGGATTTGCACCGCTCGACGGCGGCGACGCGCTTTAACCTCCCCCGCGAGCGAAGCGCGCGGTAAGAGGGGAGGGGCACGCAACGGCGTCCGATCCCGCAACGGCGTCAGACGACATGATGGACGACCTCATTCGCACCTTCAGCGAGCGCGGCGATCTTGCGCATCTGGCGCTGTTTCTGTGGGCCGCCGGCGCCTCGGCGCTGGCGCTGTTCGCGCTGCGCGAATTGTCCGCCGCCGCGCGCCGCTTCGACGATTTCGTGCGCGAGCTTGCGCGCTTCAATCGCCGCCTGCGCCGGCGCGCCGCGCGCGGCAGATGACATCAGGACACCCGATCCGGGAAACCGACCAGGAGACCGATCATGGACTCGCTTCACACCGTGCTGCGTTCGATCCGCGAAACAAAATCGCGCCGCCATCACCTCAACGTGTTCCGCGAATTTTTGAATAACCTCGACCGCCTCGGCCGCCGCGCCGTCCGCCCGCGCGACGGCAAGAGCAAGGTTGTGAAGCTCAACGGCCGCCGCGGGAAGTGAGTCTTCAGGCGCACATGTTCACTCGTCATTGCCGGGCTTGACCCGGCAATCCATCCGACCTCGCCGCAAGCTGAACGGCCGAATGGACCCGCGGGTCAAGCCCGCGGGTGACGGCATCGATTTGTGCTGCGTTCGGGAAAATCCATGCTCGCACCTGTTCCCACCACCGCCACCACCGCCACCATCGCCCCCGACGGCGCGGTGGAGGGCTACGCCTCGCTGTTCGGCGTGCTCGACCAGGCACGCGACATGGTCATGCCCGGCGCTTTCGCCGCCACCCTGCGCAACCGCGGCCTGCGCCGCATCCCGATGCTGTTCCAGCACGATCCCGCAGAACCCGTCGGCGTGTGGCTCGACATTTTCGAGGACACGCGCGGGCTTTACGCGCGCGGCCGCCTCATTCCGGAAGTGATGCGCGCGCGCGAATTGTTCGCACTTGTGCGCGCCGGCGCCGCCGACGGCCTCTCGATCGGCTTTCGCACCGTGAAGGCGCGCATCGACCCATCGACGCGCATCCGCAAGATCGACGCCGTGGATCTGTGGGAAATCTCCATCGTCACCTTCCCGCTGCTCCCGGGGGCGCGCGTCCGTGCGGTGGAGCGGCGGCATTCCTCCCGGCCGCCGGCTCCCGCACGGGCGCGCAGCGTGCCGCCCACCGGCGCCTGGACCCGCCGCGGCATGACGTTGAGCGAATTCGCCCGCCAGGGGTTTCGCACCTGAGCGCTCAGCAAGCGTAGCCCGCGTTGGGCGCAGGCGACAGCCGGGTCAGCGATGGCCGCGCATGAACCCGGATTTCGCTTGCGCTCAATCCGGGCTACGCGCTGCGTGCTTCGGCGGAAGCTCCATGCGGGCTACAGGCTGTCACCCCCTGCATGTCCCGGATGCGGTGCAGCGTGGAGCGAAGCGGAACGGTGCACCGCTGATCCGGGACCGTTACAAGCTCGGAGTGTGCAACGGTCCCGGGTCTGCAGCGCACCGCTCCGCTCACGCTCCGCGCTGCGCTGCGCCCGGGACACGATTTTTCGTTGCGCTTTGCGAGACTAGGGCCGTAGCCCGGATTGAGCGCAAGCGAAATCCGGGACGGAAATCGTTGCCGGGCGAGCCCCAAATGTCGCTGCGCTCCATCCGGGCTACTTGCTGCTTCTGAAATTTTCGATTCACCCCGACCGTGCCGCACATGCGGCCCGCCGTCTCGCCGGCGCCGCCTTTGCGCGCGTTCGCCGCAAGTTCATTGCAAGTTCATCACCAGAGAGAGGTAACCATGGACATCGAACTGCACGAAGCGGTGGAGACCAAAGCCGCGGTCTCGCCGGAGAACAAGGCGCTGCACGAGGACATCCAGCGTATCTACGAGGAGTTCAAGGCGACCAACGACGCCCATCTCGCCTCGCTCGACCGCCGCGCCGACAGCCTGCTCGAAGACAAGCTGGCGCGGCTTGACGCCGAGATGAACAAGAAGCTCGACCTGCTGCAGCTCAAATCCGCGCGCCCCGCGCTCGCGCCGGAGAGCAAGCGCACGAGCTTTGCGCAGCGCGAGCACAAGGCCGCCTTCGACCGCTACATGCGCTCGGGCGAGGCCACAGGACTGCGTGAGTTGGAGGTCAAGGCGCTCGTCGTCGGCTCCAACCCGGACGGGGGCTACACGGTGCCTGAGGAGATCGAGCGCCAGATCGGCGCGCGGCTTTCCGCCATCTCGCCGATCCGCTCCATCGCCGGCGTGCGCACGATTTCCGGCAACGTCTACAAGAAGCCGTTCATGATCTCCGGCCCCGCGGTCGGCTGGGTGGGCGAGACCGATCCGCGCACCGAGACCGCAACGCCCGTGCTCGACTCGCTGTCGTTCCCGGCCATGGAACTCTACGCCATGCCGGCCGCCACCGCCACGCTGCTCGAAGACTCCGCGGTCAACATCGACGAATGGCTCGCGCGCGAAGTGGAGCAGGCGTTCGCCGTGCAGGAGGGCAATGCCTTCGTGGTCGGCGACGGCAACAACAAGCCGAAGGGATTCTTGAGCTACACCACGGTCGCCAACAACGCCTGGGAATGGGGCAAGCTCGGCTACATCGCCACCGGCAGCGCCGGCGCGTTCCCGGCGAGCGACCCCTCCGACGTCTTGATCGACCTCATCTACGCGCTGAAAGCCGGCTACCGGCAGAACGCGGTGTTCGTGATGAACCGCAAGACGCAGAGCGTGGTGCGCAAGTTCAAGGATTCCGGCGGCAGCTACCTGTGGCAGCCGCCCGCCGCCGCGGGCGGCCGCGCCACGCTGATGACGTTCCCGGTAATCGAGGCCGAGGACATGCCGGACATCGCCGCCAACGCTTATGCGGTGGCCTTCGGCGATTTCTCGCGCGGCTATCTCGTGGTGGATCGTCAGGGCGTCACCGTGCTGCGCGATCCGTACACGGTCAAACCCTACGTGCTCTTTTACACCACCAAGCGCGTGGGCGGCGGCGTGCAGGATTTCGACGCCATAAAGCTTTTGAAATTCGCGGCGTCGTAACGAGGGCGCGTCACGCAACGACCGCCGCACCGTAGCCCGGATTTCGCGCAGCGAAATCCGGGCGCGGCGTCGCCGTGCGCACCGCAACCCCGGATGTCGCTTTCGCGCCATCCGGGCCACGCGCTGCTGGTCCGCAAGGCTCGTTTCACCGCAGCGTCGCGCCCATCTTCGCCGCCTGCTCGACGATCCACGGCCGGTACAAAACGAGCGGCGTGACGCCGGTCATGCCGCCGCAGCCAGCGGCCTCGCCGGGGCCGGTGGACCAGCTCACCACGCCGATGACGCGCAAGGGCGCACCGCCTTCGCGAAACGCCGGGCCGCCGGAGTCGCCGATGCAGGCGCCGAGCCCGGCCCGCTCGCCGCGCGTTGCCGGATCGACGAGCCGGATCTGCAAGTTGCCCGGCCGTCCGGTGACGAGCAATGCAGCCGCGCGCGCCGCGCCCGCGCTCTCGTCGCGGCCCGCCACGGCCACGCCGTAGCCCGCGATCAGGAGCCGCTCGCCCGCGGCCACCGCCGCCGCACCATCATCGAGCAGCGCCGGCTTGTTGCGCGCCGGCAGCACGTTCGCGAGCTTGAGCAGCGCCACATCCGCGGTCACCCGGCCGCTCGCATAGTGGCGCGGGTCGTAGCGCGGATGATGCGCGATGCGCGCGATCGCGACCGGGTTCGCGCCGCGCCCCGGCAACACGCGATAGGCACCCGCCGGTGCCACGCAATGCGCCGCGGTCAGCACCACATCGCGTGCCAGCACGATGCCGGTGCAGAGCGTCACGCGGTCGCCGCGCGCGCCCACGATCATCACCATGTGGTCGCCGAGCGCGCCCGCCTCGCGCGCGCCGCCGACGATGGCGTATGCCGGCGCGCAGAGGGCGAGCGAGCAGGCGAGGGGAAGGAGAGCGCGGCAGATCATGTGAACTGTCGAGTCCCTGGCTGCGCGAATTGTCAACATCCTCGCGCAGCACGATCCATCGCGCAAACGGATTGATCGGCCTCATGCCGAGGAGCGCGTCGAAGGTGCGTCTCCAAGCATGAGGCCGCCTCATCCTTGAGGCCGCGGCCCGCCGGGCCGCCCCTTAGGATGAGGCGATAACCTGCGGTGAAGCCCATGTCCTCCATTCTCCTCTCCGGTCCGGCAAGCGAGCCCGTCTCGCTTGCCGAGGCCAAGGCGCATCTGCGCATCGCGCACGACGATGCCGATGCGGAAATTTCGGCATTGATCGCGGCGGCGCGGGCGCATCTGGAATTGCAGACGCGCCGCGCCTTCATCACCCAGACTTGGCGGCTCGTGCGCGATGCGTGGCCCGCGGACGGCCGCATCGCCGTGCTGCCGGTGCCGCTGCGCGCGCTGCTTGCCGCGCGTCTTCTCATGCGCGACGGCAGCGCGCAGCCGATCGAGCTCGACCGCTTCGCGATCGACAAGGCGGCTGCGCCGGCGCTCTTGGTGTTCGCGCCCGCCACCATGCCGGTTTCCGACCGCGTCGCAGCCGGCATCGAGCTCGACGTGGAAGTGGGCTACGGCGATGCGCCTGCCGACGTGCCGCAGCCGCTGCGCCAGGCGGTTCTGATGCTGGTTGCGCACTGGTTCGAGAACCGCGGCGCGGTGGGCGAGCGCACCGCGCTATTGCCCTTGTCCGTCAACGCGCTGATCGCGCCGTTCCGGGTGCTCGGCCTATGATCCCCGCCGGCGAGCTCAAATATCGTCTCGTGCTGGAGGCGCCGGTCGAGACGCCGGACGGCGCAGGCGGGGTGAGCCGCAGCTATGCGCCGGTGGCGACGGTGTGGGCTGCGCTCGCCGCCACCGGCGATCGCGCCGATACGTCGGCCGCCGCGCTCGGCGCGATCGTGACCCACCGCATCGTCATGCGCACAGGTCCCGAAGTGACCGTGCGCCACCGCTTTCGCCTCGGCGCCCGCATCTTCCGCGTCGTCGCCGTGCGGCCCGACGCCGACGGCCAATTCCTCACCATTCACGCCGAGGAACGCACGGGCTGATTCGAACTCGTGCTTTATGTCCCGGCCGCAGCGCAGCACGGAGCGCGACAGCGCGGAGTGGTGCGCTGCAGACCCGGGACCGCGCGAAACACCGAGCCGCAAACGGTCCCGGACCAGCGGTGCACCGCTCCGCGCCTGAAGGCGCTTCGCGCTGCACCGCCTCCGGGACACATGATCGAGATCCCGCCATGCCCACCGCATCCTCCGCCGCGCTGCGCCGCGCGATCTACGACGCATTGCTGGCCGACGCCGCGCTCACCGCGCTGCTCGGCGGCCCGCACATCTATGACGAGCCGCCGCGCCAGCCGACGTTTCCTTACGTAACGCTTGGCGAGGCGCGTGTGACAAATTTCTCCGCCGGCGAGACGCGCGCCGAAGAGCATCAGCTCGCGCTGCACGCCTGGTCGCGCCACGGCGGTCACAGGGAGGCGCATCTGATCTCCGGCGCTTTGCTGCAGGCGCTCGACGACGCGCCCTTGAGCCTGGCCGAGCATCATCTGGTGAACTTGCGCTTTGCCACCGCCGATGTGCGCCGCGAACCGGACGGCCGCACCTACCACGCGACCGTCCGCTTCCGCGCCGTCACCGAGCCCGCCGCCTAAAGCGCGCCGCTCGGCCAACGTTTCCTGCGACAATTGACATGACCTGCATCCATCCCGCCGCGGCGGCGGAGCAACGCCGCCGCTGGCTGCGCCCCAACGCGCATCTTTATTGGCGCCCCGACGCCGCGCGCGTTCTGCCCGCGCATTTGCATCATCTCCTGCCGCCGCAACTGCGCCCGTCGCCGGAAGACGACTGCGACTGCGCACGGTCGAACGTCGTCCCTTGGACCGGCAGGCGCGGCCAGTGGATGCCTGCGCGCGAATCGTTGCGAGCCGCCGCAACCAGGTCCAGGCCAGGCATCGATGTGTTGCCGTGCAGGCGCGAAGCCGAAGAGAAACACGCGGAGCTTCTTGCGCTCAAATCGCAACTCCTGCTGTTGCGGCTGGGTCTGCTGCTGCGCAGACACGAGCGCGCGCTGTGGCAGGATCGCGAAGGCGCGCTGAAGGCCGGCTTCCGCCCCGACCAGCCGCGCTGGCCGGCCGGCTCCGGCCGCATCTCCGGCCGCTGGTCCGGCGGCGCCGGCACCGGCGGACCGGTGGCCGACGAGAGCACACCCGCGCGCGTGCGTTTGGCGTCGGCGGACAAGCCCAATCGCAGCCGTGCCCTCAGAAACGCCATTCTTTTGCAGGCGGCCAAGCGTGCGATTGACGCCTATCGCTCGGACAAGGGACTCTGGGACTTGTTCCGAGGCCGGGTCGGCGCAGTGACGGTCACAACAATCAACGGCGAGAACATTTTCGGCTCCAACTCCACCTCGCCGACCTATTCAGGTATCGATTTCCGCGAAGCCACCGAACTGCGCGACCGTTATCTGCAAGCCAACCCGGAGTTGGCAGCCAGAAGCAATACAGGGTTTAAGCCGCATGACGCATTTTATCATGCAGAAACAACGGTACTTCTGAGAGCCGCCAGAGCGAACGGCGGAACGCTCGCGGGACAGACTCTCGAAGTGTTTGGCGACACAAAATTGTGCAATAGTTGTGCCGAAGTGCTTCCGTTCGTCGGTATGCAGCTAGGAAATCCAACCGTTATTTTTGTTAATCCCAACGGTGCAAGGCGAACAATGCGCGATGGGGCTTGGCTAAAGGACAGCCAACAATGAGGAAGCACACGTATTTTGACGATTACTGGGACGACGGGTGGCCGCCGCTGAATTGGTTGGAACCCTATTTCCTGACGCCCGCAGGCCGGAAGAAATTCTTTTCGGACGGCAACGACAGCTGGGGCATTGGCATATGGGGTGTCGACGGGACCGAGCATCTTGAACCCTATAAGAGCCGAATCGATATAGATCTGACTATCCAAGGCAATCCGAAGCTCGGAGTGCTGCTGTGCTATAGGAGGTCAGGTGGCGGGCAAGGCATGTCCTATTATTCCAAAGGCGACCTGACGCGATTGCACGAGTGGGTCAAATCCACGCACGATGATTTGTTGCCGGTCGGCCTGTTCATCCCGTGGGAGAAAGCTTGGAACGCGGTGAAGGAATTTATCGAACGCGACGCGGCGCTGCCCACGTGCATCGAGTGGATCAACGCCAACGACCTTCCGCCAAATACCTTTCCCGGCCCCTTGCTCGGTCCCAACGTCCATCTGTCATGACGATCCGGCGCGCCAACCGGGAAGTCTGACGTGATCTGTGGCGCCGTCGATGATCGCGGCCAAATTTCGGTCCGCGACGCTTGCATGCGCACGCCATCAATCAGGAAAGAACCGCCATGTCAGCACAGAAAGGCAAGGATTTGCTCATCAAGATCGCCGACGGCACAGGCTTCACCACCGTCGCCGGCCTGCGCTCGCGCCGCATCGCGTTCAACGCCGAGACCGTGGACATCACCCACGCGGAGTCCGCCGGCCGCTGGCGCGAATTGCTCGACGGCGCCGGGATTAAGCGCGCGGCGGTGGCCGGCCGCGGCCTGTTCCGCGACGAAGCCTCCGACGCGCTGATGCGCGAGACGTTCTTCGACGGCGCAGTGAAGAATTTTCAGGTCGTCATCCCCGATTTCGGCACCATCGAGGGCGCGTTCCAGATCGTCGCGCTCGAATTCGCCGGCGAGCACAACGGCGAGGTCACCTACGAGCTCGCCCTGGAGTCCGCCGGCGCCCTGACATTCGTTGCGAACTAAAGCGTGGTGCGATGAAATCGGCGTGTCCCGGACGCGGTGCAGCACGAAGCGCGTAGCGCGGAGTGATGCACCGCAGTTCCGGGACCGTTACAAGCTCGGAAACTATAACGGTCCCGGGTCTGCAGCGCAGCACTCCGCTCCGCTTTGCTGCGCTCCGTGCTGCGCTGCGCCCGGGACACACCTCAATCTTGAGTCATCACGCCTTAGCAAGACTTCGCCTTTCCCCGCGAGCGGGAGAGAATGGTCACGCGAGGAGAAACATGCCCAACCTGCACCGTGGCGAGATCGAGGCCGAGATCGGCGGCGCAAGGCGCAAGCTCGTGCTCACTCTCGGCGCGCTCGCCGAGCTCGAAGCCGCCTTCGGCGCCGAGGATCTGGTGGCGCTCGCCGAGCGTTTTGCCGCCGGCCGCCTGAAGGCGTCGGACCTCACCCGCATCATCGGTGCAGGATTGCGCGGCGCGGGCGAGACGATCACCGATGCGGAGGTCGCGCGCCTCACCGTGCCCGACGGCCTTGCCGGCTACGTGCGCATCGCCGCCGATCTCATCGCCGCGACCTTCGGCGAGGCCGCGCAGTCTCCGTCGCAGGAGACTGCCGTGCGCCCTTTCGCGCCGCCGCAGCCGGAACGCACGATGACGACGGAAACTTGAGTCCGAAGCCAAGTTTGAAACCAGGTCCGAAGCCAAATCCGAAGCGCGCGCCGTTTCCCTGGCCGCGCGCGATCGGTTTCGGTCTCGGCGTGCTGCGGCTTTCGCCCGACGCCTTCTGGAAAATGACGCCGCGCGAGCTCGCTTATGCGATCGAGGCAGCGACCGGCCGCGGCGCCCCCCTCGGCCGCAACGAGCTGACCGCCCTGATGCAGAGATATCCCGATGGCCGATGACATTTTTGACGAGGATGCAGCCGCCGCGGCCGATGCCGATGACGTGATCGAGACCGGCGCGAGCCTCAACACGCTGTTCGACAACATGCAGTCGCGCATGAGCGGGCTCGCCTCGATCGCCAATGCCTTTGCGCGCGCCATGACCGCGGCCTTCTCCCGGTCGGCGCGCAGCGGTCGGCAGTTCGAGAGCGTGCTGCGCTCGCTTGCGGTGCGGTTGAGCAGCATGCTGCTGAACCAGGCGTTCCGGTCGCTGTTCTCGGGCTCCTTCAGCGGCGGTTCGTCCGGCAACCTGTTCGATGGTTTCGGCAGCGGCAGTTCCCTCGTGGACACGAACCTGCTCGGCGGCCCGGACATCAGCATGGTGGCGCGCATGGGCGCCATCAAACCGTTTGCCGGCGGCGGCGTGATCGGCACGCCCACATATTTTCCGCTTGCCGGCGGCGGCCTCGGCCTTGCCGGCGAGGCCGGCCCGGAAGCGATCCTGCCGCTCGCGCGCACCTCCGACGGCCGGCTTGGCGTGATGTCGCGCGGCGCCTCCGGCGCCGGCTCCATCGTGATCCAGATCGTGACGCCCGACGTGGAAAATTTTCGCCGCTCGGAGGCCTACGTCACCGGCCAGATCGCCCGCGCCGTGGCCCGCGGCCAACGGAGCTTGTGACCATGTCCACCGCCTTCCACGAAATCCTGTTCCCGCTCGACATTGCGCTGAAAAGCGCCGGTGGGCCGGAGCGCCGCACCGAGGTCGTGACGCTCGCCTCCGGCCGCGAGGAGCGCAACGCGCGCTGGGCCCATTCGCGCCGCCGCTATGACGCGGGCTACGGCGTCAAGACTTTCGAGGCGCTGGCGGAGGTCGTCGCCTTCTTCGAGGAGCGCCGCGGCCGCCTGCACGGCTTCCGCTGGCGCGATCGGCTCGACCATTCCTCCGCCGCGCCCGGCGCCGCGGTCTCGCCCACCGATCAGGTGCTCGGCATTGGCGACGGCGCCACCGCCACGTTCCAGCTCGCAAAAACCTACGGCGGCCTGCACGCGCCCTACAAGCGGCCGATTGCGAAACCCGTGCCCGGCAGCGTGCGCGTTGCCGTCGGCGGCGACGAAGTCACGGAAGGCACGGCGTTCACCTGCGACGTTACCACCGGTCTCGTCACCTTTTTGCCCGGCCACATCCCGCCGGTCGGCTCCGCCGTCACCGCCGGGTTCTTGTTCGACGTGCCGGTGCGCTTCGACGCCGACTACCTCGAAGTCGATCTCTCCGCCTTCGCCGCCGGTGCCATTCCGAAAATTCCGCTGGTGGAGATCAGAATTTGAAATCCCGCCCTCATCCTTCGAGACGCGCACTGCGCGCTCCTAAAGCGTGATGAGATGAGATGAGTTGAGATGAGTTGAGATAAGATGAGATGAGATGAGATGAGTTGAGTTGAGTTTGGCATGTCCCGGATGCGGTGCAGCGTGGAGCGAAGCGGAACGCTGCACCGCTGCGCCGGGACCGTTACGGACTCAGAGCTTGCAACGGTCCCGGGTCTGCAGCGCACCGCTCCGCTTCGCTGCGCGCTGCGCTGCGCCCGGGACACGCCCGTCGCTGCGCTGCGCCCGGGACACGAGAGGGATGCACAGCGCTGCATTCAAACCCGCGTCCCGGATGCGGTGCAGCGCGTAGCGCCTTCAGGCGCGGAGCGGTGCACCGCTGATCCGGGACCGTTGCGGGCTCGGAACTTGTAACGCAGTGCATGTAACGGTCCCGGGTCTGCAGCGCACCGCTCCGCTGACGCTCCGCGCTGCGCGTGGGACACGCGGCAATTTCAATTCATGTCTCACTCGCAACACGCAATTAGTGCACGACACGGTTGTTCGCCGCCATCATATTCCGATCGTAAGAGCGGTCCATGCGCACCATCCCTCCCGCCCTGCAGGCAAAACTCGACTCCGGCGTCACCACTCTGTGCCGCTGCTGGCGCGTTGCGCGCCGCGACGGCGTGGTGCTCGGCTTCACCGACCACGACGAGGATGTGCCGCTCGGCGCGCTCCTCTGCCGCGCCGGCACCGGACTCACCGCTTCGGAAATCACCGGCAGGCTCGGTCTTGCCGTCGACGGCGCGGAAATCTCCGGCGCGCTCACGAGCGACAGCTTCACCGAGGCCGATCTCGCTGCCGGCCGCTACGACGCCGCCGAAATCGAAACTTACCTCGTGGACTGGAGCGAACCCGCGCTCAACGTGTTGCTCGCCAAAGGCACGCTCGGCGAGGTGCGCCGCGAGGGCGCGGCTTTCGCGGCGGAAGTGCGCGGTCTGGCCGACCGGCTGAACCAGGAGAGCGGCCGCCGCTACACCGCCGCCTGTTCCGCCGATCTCGGTGACGCGCGCTGCACCGTGAATCTCGACGATCCGGCCTACCGCGGGGAGGGGAGCGTTGCAGCGCTCGCCGGCACGTCCGCGTTTGCCGCGGCCGGGCTTGCGGCGTTCGCCGACGCCTGGTTCAGCGCCGGCCGGCTGCAATGGACGAGCGGCGCCAACGCAGGGCTGGCGGTCGAGGTGAAACGGCATCGCGTTGACGGCAACGCCGTGCTCATCGAGCTGTGGCAGGCGATGCCCGAGCCGCTTGCCGCGGGCGATGCGTTCACGGTCACCGCCGGCTGCGACAAGCGCTTCGCGACCTGCCGCGACCGTTTCGCCAACGCGCTCAACTTCCGCGGCTTCCCGCACATCCCCGGCAACGACTTCATCACCCGCTACGCCGTCTCCGGCGAGCCCGGCCACGACGGCCGCAGCATGCAGTCACGCTAAACAGCCCGGAATTCGGCGTTTTCGGCTATTAACTGGACATTACAATGCATTATGCATATATCAATTTTGCCAAGTCGCCCCCGTGCTCCGAACTGCTGCCGATCCGGCGTGCGTGCCCGGTTCCGCCGGGAGTAGGACACGGGGGCGCAATCTATTTGAATTCCCAGATATCGGCGATGTGAGGCGCGAGCATTTTTCGCCAGCGCTCGGAATCCTTTCGATCGGTCCAAAACGAACGCGCGATCGCGCCCGCGCACATATCGGCCAGTTGCAACAGCACGTCCTGGTGCGAATGCTTGAAGCGAATATCCTTTATCACGCCCGATCCGAGGCGGCGCCGTAGCGCAGCGTGCAAGTTGCGGCGAAATTCACGATCCCCTGAGCCGTCGATGACGACACGCGCGTCACGCAAAACGTTATTATCGTACTGCATCATGGACTTTACAAAGTATTCGTAGAATTTGTCCTTGTCTGCCTTAAGTCGCGGCGAATAAATGCGTTCCTTGCGAACGACAATGGCGCGTACCGTAAAGGGACATCGCTGAACAGATTGAAAGAACAAATCGCGTGCGCGGAAGCCGCATTTTGTGAAGCTGAATTCACCCCTGTGGAATCGCCTTGCAGTGCTCCGTTCGATCACGTCTTGGGTGACCGCAGCATGTTGGTCCTTGTCGAAGATCACCATGACAGCAACAAAAATCGGGCTCGCCCCGCGCCCGATTTTGAAACCAGGGTCGCCTGACTCGTCGATAAATACCAGCATCGAATTAGTGCGCTTCGGTTGGTGTCAGGGCGTGCGTCGAGTTCGAATAACTGAGAATTTGAAAGATTCATAGCATGAGCATGCTCACCCGCACCGCCATCATCGCCGAGGCCCGCGCCTGGATCGGCACGCCGTATCGTCACCAGGCGTCGGTGAAGGGCGTGGGCTGCGATTGTCTGGGGCTCGTGCGCGGCGTGTGGCGCGCGCTCGTCGGGCCGGAGCCCGAGCGCGTGCCGCCCTATGCGCGCGACTGGGCGGAAGCCTCCGCGCACGAGCCGCTCGCCGCAGCGGGCGCGCGCTATCTCGTGCCGCTCGCCGATCCGCAAAATTTCGCGCCGGGCGACGTGCTCCTGTTCCGCTATCGCGAGCGTTACACCGCCAAGCACGCGGCCATTGCCACAGCAGCCGACCGCATGGTGCACGCCCACGACGGCGCCGCGGTTGCCGAAGTTTCGATCTCGCCCTGGTGGCGCCGCCGCCTGGCCTACGCGTTCCGGTTTCCCGGCATAATTGATTAATTAAATAAAAGCCCAACCGGCTTTAATATTGACTAGCCGTCAGACCTATCATATTGATAGGTAGAGGGATCGTGCGGGATTAGCCGTCGTGACCAACTTCCGCCTCACCGCGCGCGAGGCTACCCGCAGAATTCATGAAACCGCCAAGAAGACAGAAGACGTCATTTTCGGAACCCATGCGCTTGATCGCATGGAGGAACGCAGCATCACAGATGCCCAAGTGTACGAAGTCCTTCGGAGCGGCGATGTGCTGGAAGCCCCCGCTCTCACCAAGCGGCGAGAGTGGCAATGCAAGGTCATCAAGCAATTAAGAGGAGGAAGAAGCGTCGGAGTGATTACAATCATCCTGAGAACAGGCAAGCTCTTCGTAAAGACCGTGGAATGGGAAGACATCCGATGACTCACAGCGGATGGCATCATTCAGGCGACAAGCCGAAGCCACCCTTGCGCTATAAGGCCTGTGGGCTGGATGACGTGTATCTCGTGAGCGGGTATGAGATTCACGAAACGCCTTACGGTAAAGGCATAAGCGTCAAGGATGCTGATGAACTTCATCAGGCAATTGGCATGTTTCTTGTAGAGAACAAGAAGTTGCTTTCGGGCAAGGAAATCCGTTTCTTGCGACATCAAATGGATCTGACGCAGTCGGAACTTGCAAGGCTGTTTGGGACCAGCGCTCAACAGGTTGCGCGATATGAAAAAGAAGAATGCGAGATGCCTGGACCGGCTGATCGCATATTGCGTCTCCTTTACAGTGAACATGTAAAGAAGAATATCGCGGTGAGGGATTTGCTGACGATCCTCGACGAGATGGACGACCGACCAGGAAAAACACGCAAGTTGATATTTGAGCGCAGCGGCGGGAATTGGAAACAAGCTGCATAATCCTGCCGAATTTGGAAACCAAAAGCCTGGCGCTTTTGCCGGGCTTTTTTGCTTCCCCGTGCCTTTGAACTGAACGGCACAGGGTGATTATCGCTTTACTGACTCAAGGTGTACTGATGGCCGCATTGCTTCTCACCGCTGTCGGCTCCGCCGCGGGCGGCACGCTGTTCGGCGGCGCCGGCGGCGCGCTGTTCGGGCGGTTGCTCGGCACGGTTGCCACGAGCCTGATCAGCGGTGCGCTCTCGCGCCGCCACATCCACCGCACCCATGAAGGGCCGCGCCTCACCGACCTCGAGGTGATGGCCTCCACCGAAGGCGCGCCGATCCCGCGCGTGTACGGCCGCGTGCGGCTCGCCGGGGAAGTGATCTGGGCGACCAATCTCGAAGAGGTCGTCACCACGCGCACCGAGACCACCGGCGGCGGCAAGGGCGGCGGCGGAACGAAAGTCACCACCACCACCATCACCTACAGCTATTTCGCCAACCTCGCCGTCGGCCTGTGCGAAGGCCCGATCGGCCACGTGGCGCGCGTGTGGGCGGACGGCAAGCCGCTCGATCTGTCCGGCCTCACCGTGCGCGTCTATACCGGCACCGAGGAGCAGATGCCGGATCCGTTGATCGTGGCGAAAGAAGGGGTCGGCAATGCGCCTGCCTACCGCGGCCTGGCTTACGTGGTGTTCGAGCGCCTGCCGGTGCAGAATTTCGGCAACCGCATTCCTCAGCTCACCTTCGAGGTGATGCGGCCGGTCGGCGCGCTGGAGAAGATGGTGCGCGCGGTGACGCTCATCCCCGGCGCAACCGAATTCGGCTATGAGCCCGCCACCGTGGTGCGCATCATGGGCCCCGGCCAGTCCGCGCCCGAGAACCGGCACATCGCCTACGCGCCTTCCGACGTGATCGCTTCGCTCGACGATTTGCAGGCCGCCTGTCCCAATCTCGCGCGCGTGGCCGTGGTCGTCACCTGGTTCGG
Source organism: Xanthobacteraceae bacterium (assembly GCA_035574295.1). GTDB lineage: Bacteria > Pseudomonadota > Alphaproteobacteria > Rhizobiales > Xanthobacteraceae > PNAI01. The sequence continues at coordinate 39,534 of DATLYX010000145.1, read as the reverse complement.
CTCCGACTTGCGCGCCGGGCACTGCATGCTCAGGCCCGGCATCGACAACCGCGAGAAGGCGACCCACCCGGCGGTCTGGTCGGTGGCCGGCGTGGATCGCGCGAGCGCCTATCTCGTCAGCAGCATCGACGGCCGTGCCGCGTTCGGCGGCACGCCGTCGGACCAGAGCGTCATCAACCTGATCGCCGAGCTGAAATCGCGCGGGCTGAAAGTGACGCTCTATCCGTTCGTGATGATGGACATTCCGGCGGACAATGCGCTGGCCGATCCATGGTCGGACTCGCCGTCGCAGCCGGCCTATCCCTGGCGCGGCCGCATCACCTGCCATCCCGCGCCCGGCCGGCCCGGCTCGCCCGACGGCACGCCGGCCGCCGCCGATCAGGTCAACGCCTTTTTTGGCGGCGCGAGCGACTGGGGCTATCGCCGCATGATCTTGCATTACGCCGAGCTTGCAGCCGCCGCCGGCGGCGTGGATGCATTCCTGCTCGGCTCCGAGCTTGTGTCGCTGACGCGCGTGCGCGCAGGCGCCGGCGCCTATCCGGCGGTCGATCAGCTCGTTGCGCTCGCCGCGGAAGCGAGGGCGATCCTCGGCCCGCAGACGAAAATCACCTACGGCGCCGACTGGACGGAATACGGCGCGCATGTGGTCGATGCGGCCGCGCAGGAGGTGCGCTTCCCGCTCGATGCGCTGTGGGCTTCGCCCGACATCGACGCGGTCGGCATCGACTATTATGCGCCGCTGTCCGACTGGCGCGACACCGCAACCCATCTCGACCGCACGCTCGCGGCCTCCATCTACGATCGCGAGTATCTGCGCGGAAATCTGGCCGGCGGCGAAGCTTATGCCTGGTACTATGCCGACGCCGCCGCGCGCGCCGCGCAAGAGCGCAGCGCAATTACCGACGGTCTCGGCAAGCCCTGGATCTTTCGCCAGAAGGATATTTGGAATTTTTGGTCGCAGCCGCATTACGAGCGCGTGGGCGGCGCGGAATTTTCCTCCCCCACCGCCTGGGTGCCGGAAAGCAAGCCGATCTGGCTCACCGAATTCGGCTGCCCGGCCGTGGACAAGGGCTCGAACCAGCCGAGCACCTTTCCCGATATAAAATCCGCCGCCGCCGGCCTGCCCTATTTCTCCAACGGCCGCCGCGACGATTTGATTCAGCGCCGCTACATCGAGACCGTCCTCTCCGCCTTCGATCCTGCGCTCGGGGCCACCGAGGCGCTCAACCCGATGTCGTCGGTGTACGGCGGCCGCATGCTGGCGCCGGACTCATTATACATATGGACCTGGGACGCCCGGCCTTACCCGATCTTTCCCGCTGCCGTGGACGTGTGGAGCGACGGCCCCAACTGGGAGAACGGCCACTGGCTCACCGGCCGTCTCGGCTCCTCGCCGCTCGACGGTCTCGTTTCGACCATCCTCGCCGACATGGCGATCGCCGATTGCAACACCGACGCGCTGGGCGAGGGGCCGGACGGCTATCTCATCGAGCGGCCCATGTCCGCCCGCGCGGCCATCGAGCCGCTGGCCGCCGCCTATCAGTTCGACGCCGCGGAAGAGAGTGGTGTGCTCGCGTTCCGCCCGCGCGGCGGCGCGCCGCTGGTCGAGCTTGCCGAGGACGACCTCGTGCTGCCGGAACGCCGCGCGCCGTTTCGTCTGGTGCGCGCGCAGGAGACCGAGCTGCCGCGCGAAGTTTCGCTCGCCTTCACCGACGGCAACGCCGACTATCGTCGGGCGGTGGCGATCTCGCGGCGACTCGTCGGCGCGAGCCAGCGCACCGAGCACGCGGAGCTGGCCGTGGTGACCAACGACGCGGCGGCCCAACGCCGGGCGGAGATCTGGCTGCAGGATGTTTGGGCGAGCCGCGAGAGTGCGGACTTTGCGCTGCCGATCAGCCGGCTGGCGCTCAGCCCCGGCGATGTGGTGGCGCTCACCGCCGGCGGCCGCCGTCGGCTCCTCGAATTGCGCGAGATCGTGGACACCGAGAGTCGCGCCGTCAGCGCGCGCTCCATCGACCCGGAGGTGTTCGATCTGCCGCTCGAGGCGCCGCGGATTCGTCCGCCGGCCGTGCCGCCGGCCGTCGGTCCGGTACACGCGCTCGTGCTCGATTTGCCCATGTTGACCGCCGAGGAGCCGCCGGTGCTGATGCGCGCGGCGGTGTTTGCCGACCCCTGGCCCGGTCCGGTCGCCATCTGGGCTTCGACCGACGGCGTCTCGTTTTCGCGCGCGGCGCTCGCGCTTGCACCGGCAATCATCGGCGAGACGCTCGATGCGCTGCCGCGCGGGCCGACCAGCCGCTGGGATCGCGTCAACGGCGTGCGGGTCAAACTGTTCGGCGGCGCGCTCGTTTCCGTGTCCGACGGTGCGCTGCTCGCCGGCGCCAATGCCGCAGCCGTGCGCCGGCCGGACGGCGCCTGGGAAGTGCTGCAATTCGCCCTGGCCGAGCTCGTGGGCGAACGCACCTATGCGCTCGGCCGCTTCTTGCGCGGCCAGGCCGGCAGCGAGTGGGCGATGGGCGATCCGTTGCCCCCCGGCAGTCCCTTCGTGCTGCTCGATGAGCATGTGGTGGCCGTGGCGCGCGGCCTCGATGCGCTCGGCCGGCCGTTGCAGTTGCGCCTCGTCGCCGCCGACCGCGACCACGGCGACATCGCCGCGCTGAGTCTCACCGCGACGCCCGCGGCCACCGCCTTGCGACCGCTGTCGCCGGTGCATCTGCGTGCCGTGCGCAGCGCAAGCGGCGTCGAATTCCGCTGGATCCGCCGCACCCGCATCGCCGGCGACTCCTGGGAGGTCGAGGACGTGCCGCTCGGCGAGGCGTCGGAAAAATATCAGCTCGACATTCTCGACGGCTCCACCGTGCGGCGCACGCTCGAAACCTCCACGCCCAACGCGCTCTACGCCGCCGCCGACGAGATCGCAGATTTCGGCGCCCCGCAAGCCGCGCTCTCCGTGCGCCTCGCGCAGCTCTCCGCAACGGTGGGCCGCGGCATCGCCGCCGCAGCGACGCTTTCGACCGTGTGATAGGGGCGCACAGAAAGTGCCGAAGCCGACGCCTGAAACGTGACGCCATAGATTTGGCATGTCCCGGACGTGGTGCAGCACGCAGCGCCACAAAAGCGCGTTCACGCGCGTCTTCGATGCACGATGCGCGGAGCGATGCACCGCAGTTCCGGGAGCGTTGCAAACCCGGAGTGCGTAACGGTCCCGGGTCTGCAGCGCAGCACTGCGCTCCGCTCCGTGCTGCGCTGCGCCCGGGACACAAGTGTGGCACAATGCACTCAACCCGCGTCCCGGATGCGGTGCAGCGCGTAGCGCCTTTAGGCGCGGAGCGGTGCACCGCTGATCCGGGACCGTTGCGGACTCGGAGTGTGTAGCAGTGCGGCTCGGAGTCCGTAACGGTCCCGGGTCTGCAGCGCAGCACTGCGCTCCGCTCCGTGCTGCGCTGCGCCCGGGACACGATTCAATCTGAATTCATCTCGCTTTGTTCGGCCGCATCCTTCGGGACGGCGCTTCGCGCCGCCTCAGGATGTGGAGGAATGACCTCATCAAAGACAACCATCCATGCCCGACACGCCCCATCTCGGCCTGCCGCTGATCGAAGCGGCTCAGGCGCAAAAACACGTCACCCACAACGAGGCGCTGGTGCGGCTCGACACGCTGGTGCAGCTCGCGGTGCTGAGCCGTTCCTTGACCGCGCCGCCCGCCGCGCCCGCGGAAGGCGACCGCTACATCGTCAAGGCGACCGGCAGCGGCGCATTTGCCGGCAAGGACAATCAGCTTGCGCAGTTCTCGAACGGCGGCTGGCTGTTCTATCCGCCCAAGGTCGGCTGGCTCGCTTTCATCGCCGACGAAGGCGTGCTGGTGGCCTGGGACGGCAGCGCCTGGGTTTCCGCGGTCAGTTCCGCCGGCGACATTTCCGAATTGCAAAACCTGTTGCGGCTCGGCGTCGGCACCGTGGCGGACGCCACCAATCCGTTCAGCGCCAAGCTCAACAACGCGTTGTGGGTTGCCCGGACCGTCGGGGAGGGCGGCGACGGCAACCTGCGCTACAAACTGTCCAAGGAAGGCGCAGCCAACACCCTTTCGATCCTCTATCAGGACAATTTTTCCGGCCGCGCCGAGATCGGGCTTTGCGGCGACGACGATTTTCATTTCAAGGTGTCGCCCGACGGCTCGTCCTGGATCGATGCGCTGGTCCTCGACAAGGCCACCGGCTCAGCCAGGCTCAACGCCGGCCTCCATCTCAGCGGGGACATCTCGCCGGCCCAGATCACTGCGGACCAGAACGACTACAGCCCGTCCGGACTGGCGGCCGCGAGCGTGCTGCGGCTGTCCTCCGACGCCCCCCGAAACCTCACCGGGCTCGCCGGCGGCGGCGACGGCCGCATCGTCGTGCTCGTCAACGTCGGCGCGAACAGCATTGTCCTGAAGGATGCAAGCGCGGCTTCCGCGGCCGCCAATCGCTTCGCCTTCGGCGCCGACGTGACGCTCGCCGCCAAGCAGAGCGCGGTCCTGTGGTACGACGCTGCCGATGCGCGCTGGAAGCTACTTGCCGGACCGACGGCTGCGGCCGGGAGCGGTGGCAGTGCTGCGGGTGGCGCCAATCTCCTGCTCAACGGCGGCTTTGCCGTCGACCAGCGCAACGACGGGGCCTCGGTTGCGGCGGCCGACGACACCTACTGCCTCGACCGTTGGTATGTGCTGACGCAGAGCGCAGCCATCACGGCGGTGCAGCAGTCCGACCAGGAAGACGGCACGCCGCACAATATTCGCCTCACGCAGAACCAGGCCGGCGCGCAGCGCATGGGTCTTGCGCAGATTGTCGAGGCGCGGGACTGCAAGCACCTGCGCGGCGGCAACGCCACGTTCAAGGCGCGGGTTCGCTGTTCGACGTCGCAGGCGATCCGCTACGCCATCCTCGGCTGGACCGGCGCCGTCGATACGGTGACCTCCGACGTGGTCAATGACTGGAGCAGCGGCACTTACACCGCGGGCAATTTCTTCCTCGGGGCCAATCTTTCGATCATTGCCGTGGGTGCGACCACGCCGGCCGCCGGGGCATGGACAGATTTGACGCCGATCACCGGCGCCGTGGGCACGTCGATCAATAACCTGATCGTGCTCATCTGGACCGAAGCCACGGCCGCGCAGAACTTCACGCTGGATATTGCTCGCGCCAAGCTTGAGTCCGGCTCTGCTGCGACTGCGTTTGCAGCACGGCCTTACGCCGAGGAGCTCGCGCTTTGTCAACGCTATTTCGAGAGCCTCAGTTCGACGACCGGTCTTGAAGTGTACGGTGTCGGCCAATGCGCCTCCGCCAACCGCGCGATCTCGTTCTATGCCTTCAAGGCGGTCAAGCGCGCGCCGCCGACGTTGACGCTCAGCGCCGTGGCGGACTGGGCTTACTACAATCAGAGCATCACCCAGTTCGTGGTCTGGAGCAGCGTATCGGCCCAGCTCAGCCCGTTCGGCGCGATGTTCGACGTCACCACGGCCACCTCAGGCCTCGGCGGCGCGGGCCAGGCCACCATGTTCGGCCCCAACAACACGGCAAACGCGCGCATGAAGTTCGACGCGGAGCTGTGAGATCAATCAACTAAAGCATGCCTTGCATCATGCTGACGATTGGTCGCCGATTCCCGGCGCAGAACATCATCTATTCGCCGGATCGGGACAGCTCAGCGGTCAAAGCGTGGGTGTTCCAACCCAGGTACGGCGGTTCATACGTCAACGTCACGAGATGCTCGCCCGGTTCGATGATCATGCCGATTTGCGTGTGGTTAACCCGGAGACATTGACGGATTGCTGCATTGACTCGACAACGCCAGTACCTGTTCCAGTTATTGGCAATGACGAGGAAGGCACCCTGCATTGTCGAAACACGGCTTACCAGAAAGTCCGGCCCGTAAGCTGTAATCTCGGCCCTGCCATCGCCGAAAGACAGCCGACCCACCAAGTGCTCCGCCTGATCGAGCTCGACGACAACCTCGTTCTTCAGAGACTCGCCCGAGAGCGCCACCATCGCTTCCAGTGCTTGGCCATTCTCGACTAATCTGACCTTGCTGGCGAGGCGCACACGCGGCACCGCCCCCTCCAATTCGTAGACGAAGATGTCCTTGCCGCGGGCCTTACGCTCCAAAGCTTCGAGCGTCCGATGCCAAAATTGTCGAAGCTGGGACGCTTTCGCGATTTCCGGCGGCAGTGGCGGATATGCACCGTGCACCAATCCGGTGTAGATGTCGCGCGCGAGCGGCCATTCAGGATACTTTGCTGGTGCATGCACAAGGCGGAGCGCGGTGCCTTTCAGTGGATATTCCGACAGCAGATATCGAACATTAAGCAGACGCAGCAGGTCGAGTCGGAAACGGCGGTCGAGGTCAAAACCGACGCGCAGCGCAAGGCTTACATCTTCGCCCGGTAGCCGCAGACGTGGGTCTGCGGTAACCAGCCCGGCTCCAAGCAGGAGAAAATTGTCGACCGCTCGGCCGGTATCGACGCCAAAGATTTCCCGCAGATGAGGGGTTTCCCGATACAGCGGCTCGTTCACTTTCAGCCAAAGCTCGCGATACCGGCGGGAGAAGACGTTGGCCCATCCGTCTGCCGCTTCAAGGCCCTGCGCATAGGCATAGGCCGGCTGCAGCGGCAGCACGCTTGCGACGCGAAAAGGTTCGGTTGTGCTCGATCGCAACCGATCAACGGCGGCGACCTTGAAATTGGCCTCTCCCCAGTCGCCGATACCGAGGGGGACAGCTAGAAACCTCTTCGGTTCAAGAATCAGGAAGGTTGCGGCCACCACTCCGACGAAAGTCAGGACTAATCTTGCCGTTGCAGACGAAATTTGAATCCAGATCAGGCGAAGCAGAAGCGCGAGTCCAATCGCAATGAGGAGTGACGCGGGGATCTGAAAAAAACGACCCATGTAAATTCCGCCCAATGCTGGAGCAAATTTGACGGCGATTCCCTGCAGGCTTAGCCAGAGCCACTTCTGCGCAAAGATGAAAAACAGCGCAGCGATTTGTAGAAAATAGGTAGCGAGCTGACACGCACGGCCGCGGCGAAAACTTAGAAAAAATGCCCATGCGCTGCCGAACGCGAACGCAGCCCAAGGAACAAACTGTGTGATCGCTGAGAGGGTCTTGTTCTGGTTAAATAGGTCGTATTGAAGCTGGGAATAGAATAGCCCGTTGAACGAAAGCTCCAGGGGCTCGAGGGTCCACTCAGCCCGATGTGACTCCGCCAAGTTGGCGGCTATCGCGACCGCCTGCGGCAAATTCGGCAGCGCAAGAGCGAGAGCGAAGCACAAGAACGCCGCCAGTGTCCTCAAGTTGGTAATTTTGGAGCGGATCAGGAGCCACGATCCCGCGAATACCAAAAGGTACGGCACGCCGAAGCTGAATGTCGTCAAGAATGCGCAGGCAAAACCGAAAGCAATAGAAAGCTGCCAAGCCGGCTTGCGCTCGAAGATCCTCTCCAGTCCCCAAATGAGAAGCGGGGCCCCGGGTAGCGTGAAAAGTTGGCCGACCGTGTGGTATGAGAAAATTGCAAAAAGCAACCCGGCGACTGCCGCCCAGGCTCGCGGCTGACCAAATGAGTCTGTCAGCAACCGCGCCGTAAAGTAAATTCCGATCAAATACTGCAGGAAGCGATGGAGCGCATTTGCCAACCAGACCGGAAGCGATGCGAAAAGCAGGTACTCGATGCTGAGCGGGCTCGCATTACCCCAGAAAGCGAAACGGTCCACGCCTCCGGCGACGAATGGCGCCCAGCCGGAAAAATTTCTGCCCTCATATGTGAGCGCCAGGAACGTAGGAATCGTTTCGAGTCCGCTGCCATACCCATAGATCCAGGATTGCGAGCCGAGAGCCCAATTTTCTATTGTCGCGACGCCGCTAACGGCCACCGCGAAGGTGAAAAGTCCACGATTGCGATCGAAACTTTGCTCTCGCACGCCGCGGTCACCTCCGAAGCGTCAGCGTCAACGCGGTTCCTAACAGCAAGATCAGCCCGCAGAGATAGATGTACAGGGCCTGCGTGGTCCTCGCAAACGGCTCGAACGTCAGCGTAACGTGCTTGGCATGCGGCGGCAGCAGGATGGCTCGCATCACCGAGTTTGCGGGAAGAATGGGAACTTCACGCCCATCGACGAACGCGCGCCAGCCGGGAAAGTACAATTCATTGAGCACCAGGAGTCGGCGTCCACTGCTGCCGGATACATCGACATCAAGTCGATCTCCGCGGCCATTGATCGCAACTGGTCCCCAGGTGTCGAAATCCATCGCCGTCTGCAGCCCTTCAACGTAGCTTTGCTGGACCACATCGGCAACTTTCCCATCGGAGAAAATCTTTTGCACCGCCTCCGCTGCGTTGTTGACCGGAACGGCGGCACGGCTCAAAAACGCCCGCGGAACAACGCGCTCACGATTCTCGATCATGACAAGCCGCCTGATTGGAAACTCTTTTCCATCACGGGTACGATTCAGATATAGCTCTGTGTTCACGACAATCGCTTTGCTGACGTTTAGAAAGCCCAACAGCGACCATGGCAGTGACGTTGGCTCCGTAAAGGAGATTGTGCGGAGACTTGCAGCGGTGTCCCAGGGAAGAAGGCGCAACCGTCGGGGCACCCCTAGTCCGTAGTATCCGTCAACGGTTCGTAAGGACCACGCCACCGAAAGGTAGCCAGCGCAAAAGCCGCCGGCCATGGCTTGCGGACAAATCCATGCGACGCGGTCCTCGCCTACAAGTGCGTGCAGGCTGGCCAGTTGCTGCTCGCTTGGGACTCGAAACGCCCCAGGCAGCCCCATGTACATGTCGCCGAGATTGAACGGTCGATCGTGGGTTCGCGTCTGTGGACCGTTGACCTGAAGGTCAGCGGCCAAGAAAGCTTGCACTGCGATGAGCGGCCCGATTATCGCGTATGCTATTGCCTCGCGGTGCAAGCTGCGCAAACGGATGAGTGTGACAAGCACTATTGCTGTTAACAAAATCCGGATTAACGCGTCTCCTCGTAGTCCAAGGACGCTGCCCTCACCGGCGAAGCTCGCAACGATTTCGATTGCGCCGGCGAGAAGCAGCGCGGCAAGCACGCCGCCAAAGATCTCCTGCCGGCCAACTACCGCCGGTCGCCATTGCGTCAATATGATCGCGACAAGCGCACAGATTGGCAGCAACCCTGCAATCAGGATGCGTGTATGCATGAAATCGATGCGCAAGAACAGCAGATAGACAACGAAATAGAGGGGCTTTAATGCAAGAACCATGATGGTGAATAGCAGTGCGGACAGAAAGAAACCGCTGTGTTGTCCTCCGCTAAGCATGCTGCGTCGGGAACGCACGATCGACGACAAAAGCAACAACGGCACCAGCGGGCTGGTGGATAACAAAAATCCCTCGGTAAGATTGATATTGTGCCTGAGCCTTACGGCATCAGACGGAGAGATGCCGAAAATTGTCGCATCGAACCAGCGCAACAAATCCCAAGGTCGGATACCTTGAAACTCATAGATGGAAGCGAAGCTATCCATCTTGTGCCAGGCGGTCTCACGCACGTACTCGCCGAACACCATGGCAACTTCGATCAATCGCGGCGCGGCGAGGACGGTCCCGATGAGAACGGCACCCGCGAGCAAGAGCAAAGGTAGCCACCGCCTCACCCCGATACTGCGCCACGTCGCATAGGCGAACATGAGAAGCATTGCGTATGCGACCTTCTGCAGAAACATGAAATGCAGCATCGCCGCGGTCAGGACGGTAAGTCCCAGGAAAATCCACACACGATTGCCGATCGTTATCTTGTAGATGAGAGTAAGAGCGATTGGGATAACGATGAAAACCGCAAAGCTCATTTCGTTTTGGCTAACCTTGAGAATGGTCAGTGAGGACAGCTGGTAGCAAGCTGCGCCAATCGCGGCTTCCATCGCAGCTATTTTTATGACTCGCAGGAAGAGATAGGCAGCTAAGCCTGCGACAACGAGCAGTCCGATCACGATCCAGCCGGCCACCACCCACAGCGACTGTGGATCGAAGAGACCGTAAATCCAGATCAATGGGTTCGGATATGTGAAGGGAAGTGACAGGGCATCGAATCCGAGCATCTCATGCTCGGCCCACGCCGACATATGATCGCGGCTAAACTCTCTCACATAGTAGAGGACGCTTTTGAAATTGCTGTTCAGGCGATCGGGATTTCCAATCCAAACACCTGCGCCCGTCACGGATTCTCTAAAGAGCACAAGCGGCAATATCAATAACAACGATGCGGGTATTATATCGCGTGCGACAAAGCGCATCGAACGGTAGTGAGAAAAGGCCACTATTTGTTCCATAACGTGAGATCGCTACAGCAACGAGTTCATCCTATGGCTCGGCGTCATGACCGAATAAGTCTCGCAGCCAAGAAAACACGCCCGCCAGCAGACGCCCCCTTGGGGTCAACTCGAGATTCCCCGCGGCGCTGCGGACGAGCCCTGCGCTGCGGGCGCGCTCGAGCCGCAACGCCGCCATCGTTGCGCCGTTGTAGATTTCGCCCAGTTCGCGGATGGAGAGTGGCTTAGCTGCCGCCAGCGCCAGAATGTTTGCCGAAATGCTTCCGAGCACTGCCGTGAACGCGAATAGGTAAAGCTCGCTTGCGAACGCGAACACGAGAAAGGCAACGACGACGTCACCGAGCGATGCGCCCAGCCCGTACAAGCCGAAGCCAAGTCCGCCGCCGGCAATAACGCCAGCGAGCAGGAACGCGGGGATCGACGGAAGCACCGATAATCGGCACATCGTCGCATGTGCCGCGATCAATACCGAGGTGGCAACGGCCGCAGCGAGGATCGCAGTCATCCCGCGCCTCTCATATTGGCGAGCCAGCGCAACAGCAGCACAACACGTGCGGCGAACCTGCCGCGCTTGGTCAACACCACGGAATCATCGATTCGCCGGATCAGATTGCGGTCTTGCAGCGCCAGGAGGCGATCCTGCCTTTTCTTTTCCCCGATAAGGCGCAACTCGTGCAGCACCGCCGCCTCGGTCATCGGTCCTGCAAGCAACAGACGCAGCAGGCTCACGGTGTAGCCGCCCTGCGCCAGCGACCAGAACTCCAGGAACGTAAGACTGTATATGCCATGAACACTGAGCGCGCCCGCGGCGTGGTCGAAAGAAAGCCACCCAGCCGCCAGCGCCGCGACAAGCAGCATCAGAAACAGCGCGAAGGGGATCGCATGGAACAGAAAAATCGCGCGCTCGCGGTTCAGGGCGCCGGTACCGCGTTGAACGAGAAAGATGACAAAGTGGACCCCACACCACGCAACGGCCGCCAATATCCCTGACACGATCTGAGGTCCGCTGATGATCGATGGGGCAACCGAACACCGCCCCGCCGCGCTGGGCGGATCACGAGAAGCCAAGCATTTTTTGCGGCTTACGCCGCCCAGTCAAGCTCACCGCTCCCGATCACGAACCAACCTTGCGAATGACCGACGTCGCGGATCGGCCGCCACGGCGGCCTGTCGTTGCGATGGCGCCCCCGCTGAGATACCATGCCCCTCTGGCCCCGCGACAACAACGCCGCGCTGATCGCCTTTTACGGCGACCCGCAGGCGCACACCTTTGTCCAGAATCTGCTGCCGTTCGTGCCGCCCTGGCGCATGCTGTTCAAGGACGGCGTCGGCCGTATCACGCCGGTACCGCGTTTCGTCGTGCACCGCAAGTGCCTTGCCGCCTTCACGCGTGCCTTTGCCGCGATCTGGGACGCTTACGGCCGAGATCAGCAGCGCATCGAAGCCGCCAATCTGCACTGGTTCGGCGGTTGCTACGCGCCGCGGCTCGTGCGCGGCTCGGCGACCAAACTGTCCACCCATGCGTTTGCCGCCGCCATCGACATCGACCCCGAACACAACCCGATGAACCGCGCGCACCGCTCGCGCATGCCGCAGGCAGTCATCGACGCCTTCAAGGCTGAGGGCGCGTTCTGGGGCGGCGATTTCCGCACCCGCCAGGACCCCATGCACTTCCAGTTCGCCATTCCTTGAGCGGCCACGTCCCCGCTCCGCCCCGCAAATTCAACCGAAGGAGACCGCCATGCTCAATCTCGACCAGATTCTCTCCGCCGCGCGTTGGATCGTCACCACCGTCGGCACCTATTACGCCACCAAGGGCGTGATCACCGAAGACCAGGTGCAGCTCATCGGCGGCGCCGTTGCGGCGTTGATTTCGCTTGCCTGGTCGTTCTACGTGCATGCTTCCTCCGACACGTCGGCGCGCGCCGCCGGCGGCGGAGCGGGGAAATGAACTGGCTCGCCGTCATCGCCGCGGCGCTGTCGCTGTTGCGTGCGTTGGTCGAGTACCTGCGCGACCGCCGCCGCATCGATGCCGCCGTTGCCGCGGCGCTGCTGCAATCGAACCGCGAGGCCCTCGATGCCATCGACCGGGCAAGGCAGGCGCGCGCGCGCCTGCGTGCTGACCTTGAGCGCGATCCTGCTCGTCTCATGCAGGACGACGGATTCCGTCGCAACGACTGATTCTGTGCGTGCGGCCTGCGCGGCCTTCGCGCCGATCTATTGGTCGGCGCGCGACACCGCAAAGACCGTGGCCCAGATCAAGGAGCACAACGCCGCCTGGCGCGCCTATTGCAGGCTCTGAAGCCGCAACGGTCCCGGATCAGCGGTGCACCGTTCCGCTTCGCTCCACGCTGCACCGCATCCGGGACGTTGAATGCGGCATTGTGTATGACACTCATGTCCCGGGCGCAGCGCAGCGCGGAGCGTCAGCGGAGCGGTGCGCTGCAGACCCGGGACCGTTACGGACTCCGCGCCACACTGCTCCACACTCCGAGCCTGCAACGGTCCCGGATCAGCGGTGCACCGCTCCGCTTCGCTCCACGCTGCACCGCATCCGGGACGCGCGGTTGGACGTGCGGTTGAACGCAGCGCTGTGCATCATCTTCGTGTCCCGGGCGCAGCGCATGGGACTGAAATGACATGTCCCGGGCGCAGCGCATCGACTGGCATGTCCCGGGCGCAGCGCAGCGCGGAGCGTCAGCGGAGCGGTGCGCTGCAGACCCGGGACCGTTACGGACTCCGAGCCACACTGTTACGGACTCCGCGCCACACTGCTACACACTCCGATCCGCAACGGTCCCGGATCAGCGGTGCACCGCTCCGCGCCTGACGGCGCTCCGCGCTGCACCGCATCCGGGACGCGGGGACGTAGAAATGCGCTCACGCTGCACCGCATCCGGGACGCAAGTAGGAAGGTCTTTATTCGTGTGTTCCGCCTCATTCGTGTATCCCGCCGCATTCCGCCTTCCTCTTTCCTAAATTTCCCGTAAGCTTCATTCATCGAAGGTTCACGCCCGAGGGCGTAGGACCATGCCCATGATCCGCACCCTTGCCGCGACCTGCGTCCTCCTGGGACTGAGCGTTGCGCCGCTGATGGCGGCAAGCGACAGCATCTGCCTGTCGCGCGACGAGCAGCGCGCCGCGGTGGAGGGCGGGCAGGCGGTGCCGCTTGCCGCGGCGATCAGGGCGGTGTCCGGCCAGGGCACCGGCCGCCAGGTGGTGCGCGCCCAGCTCTGCCGGGAAGGAAAAACCCTCGTCTATGTGCTGACAGTGTTGGCGCGGGATGGCAAAGTCACCCACGCCAAGGTCAACGCCAAGAGCGGAGACCTCATCGAAGGGCTCTGAGGAGGGCGGCCGTGCGCCTGCTCGTCGTCGAGGACGACCCGGATCTCAACCGTCAGCTCGCCACCGCGCTGACCGACGCCGGCTATGTGGTGGACCGCGCCTTCGACGGCGAGGAGGGGCATTATCTGGGCGAGACCGAGCCCTACGACGCCGTCATCCTCGACATCGGCCTGCCGAAGATGGACGGCATCTCGGTGCTGGAGGCCTGGCGCCGCGCCGGCCGCTCCATGCCGGTGCTGATTCTCACCGCGCGCGACCGCTGGAGCGACAAGGTGCAGGGGTTCGATGCCGGCGCCGACGACTACGTGCCGAAACCGTTCCATCTCGAGGAGGTGCTGGCGCGCATTCGCGCTTTGCTGCGCCGTTCCGCCGGCCACGCCAAGAGCGAGCTGAACTGCGGGCCGGTGCGCCTCGACACCCGCACCGGCCGCGTCAGCGTCAACGGCAATCCGGTGAAACTCACGAGCCACGAATACCGTCTGCTCTCCTATCTGATGCATCACGCCGGCCGCGTGGTGTCGCGCACCGAACTGGTGGAGCATCTGTACGATCAGGACTTCGACCGCGACTCCAACACGATCGAGGTTTTCGTCGGCCGCATCCGCAAAAAACTTGGCGTCGAGGTGATTCAGACCGTGCGCGGCCTCGGTTATCTGCTCACCCCGCCCAGCGCCTGAGCGCCAAGGGCAGAATGCCTGCGCCGCACCTTCCCTTCACCTTTGCCCGCAAGCGTGAGATGTTAGAAAGGCCGCTCCGGTGTCATGCGCGCTAATTCGCTTGCGCTCCGCCTGTTTCTCACCGCGAGTTTTTGGATCGTCGTCATCCTGCTCGTGACCGGCCTGGTGCTGTCCTCGCTCTATCGCCAGGCGGTGGAACGCGCCTTCGACCATCGCCTCGACAGTTACCTGCGCACGCTGGTGGCGGACCTTGCCTCGCCCGAGGACAACGACCGTTTCCCGCAGTCGCTCGGCGAGCCGCTGTTCAGCCTGCCGCTGTCCGGCTGGTACTGGCAGGTCACCCGCCTCGACACGCAAAAACCCGAGGTTCGCTCCTCGCGCTCGCTCTGGGACGGCAACCTGCCGCGCATCGAGGCGAGCGAAGGCACGGTCATGCGCGGCGGCACCCGCGTCGGCTACGTGCCGGGGCCGGAAGCGCAGAAACTGCGGCAGATCGAGCGCACCATCGATCTCGGCGCCGACGGCCGATATTTTCTCGCCGTGGCGGGCGACGCCTTCGAGATCGACGACGAGGTCGCCTCTTTCAACACCGCTCTGATCACGACCTTTGCCATTCTCGGCGTGGTGCTGTTGCTCACCACCATGTTCCAGGTGCGTTTCGGCCTTGCGCCGCTCAAGCGCATTTCCGAGAGCCTGGCCGCCATCCGCGCCGGCACCGCCGAACGGCTCGAAGGCAAATTCCCGGTCGAAATCGAGCCGCTCGCGCGCGAGACCAACGCGCTGATCGAATCGAATCGCGAGATCGTCGAACGCGCGCGCACCCATGTGGGCAATCTCGCGCATGCGCTGAAAACGCCGCTGTCGGTGATGCTGAACGAGGCGGCCGCGCGGCCCGACGATCCGCTCGCGAGCAAAGTGCGCGAGCAGGTGGATGTGATGCGCGACCAGGTGGCGCGGCATCTGGAGCGCGCGCGCCTTGCCGCGCGCACCGCGGTGATGGGCTCGATCACCGACGTGGTGCCGGTGATCCAATCGATCGCGCGCACCATGGAAAAGACCTACCACGCAAAAAACCTGGCGATCGCGCTGGAGCTGCCGCCCGAGGCGCGCTTCCGCGGCGAGCGCGCCGATCTCGAAGAGATGGTCGGCAATCTCGTGGACAACGCCTGCAAATGGGCAAGCTCCCGCGTTTCCATCGAAGTGGAGTTGGAGCGCCCCGCGCCCGACCGCAACGCCGTGCGCATCGTGGTGGATGACGACGGCCCCGGCCTCACCCCGGCCGAGCGCGCGCAGGTGGCGCGTCGCGGCAAGCGGCTCGACGAGAGCAAGCCGGGCTCCGGCCTCGGCCTGTCCATCGTGCTGGAAACCGCCTCGCTCTACGGCGGCAACCTGCACCTCGGCTCATCCCCGATCGGCGGCCTGCGCGCCGAGCTGACGCTGCCCGCGGCGGCAGCGTGATTAACTCGCCAACGGGTTCATCCACTTGAGGCCAGGAAAACGGGCAAAATCGCCGTCGGTCGAGCACAAGATCAAGCCATGTTCGATCGCAAGCGCGGCAAGATGCGCGTCTGGAATCAAATTGCCATGCACGCCCGGCTGCGTGAGTAGCGTGCCGAGAACTTCGGCATGGCGCGCGGTTGGTTGCGGCAGCCACACAGTTTCCGATGACAGCCAAGTTCCGATTTGGCTCCACGCGGTTGCTGTCGGCAGAGGACGCACGAGGGTTCTCGGATTGGTCGCAATGCGCAAGAATCCCAACAGAGACTCCCAAGGGATCCCGACCAGGGCAGGGCCGCTGATTTGAGCATCGAGCCACTCTCTCGCGGTGGCGTGATGCGGCAGATCATCGAAGGTGGCGTAGACGAGAATATTTACATCGACCAGGATCACTTGAAATCTTCGCCTTCGGCGCGCGCGAGGGCTTCGGCCACGTTGTCGAGGGGGATCAGCGCGCCGCCAGAGCTGTAAGTCGGGGTGCGGAACGGCTCTCGCCGCCGAAGCGGAGACCTGATCTCCCTAAGGCCCCGCCGGAGCGCGTCGTTTATCAACTCTTTCAAGGTCATGTCGCGTTCGCGCTGAAGCCGTTCGAGCTCGGCCGCCACGTCATCGTCGATGGTCAATGTCGTCCTCATACATCAAAACATAATGTTGTTGATGTCTTGATGTCAAGAGCGGCGCGCGGCTGTCCTCTTGCGGTTTTTTCCCTCGCCCGAAGCACCCCCCGCCGCTGACCGCCCCTTCCTCTTCCCCGCCTTGCGCCACAACGCCGCGCTCGCCAGCCGTGCCCCCTCCGCCAGCGCATCGAGCTTCGCCCACACGATGCTCGGGTGCACCTCCTTCGAGCTGGCGAAGGTGGCAAAGCCGCAGTCCGAGCCGGCGATCACGTTCGTCCTCCCCACCATCTTGGCGAAGCGCACGATCCGCTCCGCGATCAGCTCCGGATGTTCCACCAGCACGGTGGAGTGGCTGATCACGCCCGGGATCAAAATCGCGTCCTTCGGCAGCTTCGCTTCCCCCCAAACCTTCCATTCGTGCTCGTGCCGCGGGTTCGCCGCCTCGAACGAAAAGGCGCCCGCGCGGATGCGCAGAATGATGTCGATCAGCTCCTTCACCTCCATGTCGTGCACGCGCGGCCCCATGTTGATGCCGTAGCAGGTGTGGTGCCGCACCTTCTCGCGCGGGATTCCGCGCAGCGCGTGGTTCAGCGCCTCGACGCTTTTCGCCGCCCATTTGCGGCAGTCGGCGATCGTCGCCGTGGGATTCACGAGGTAGTAGGAGACAAGCCGCGGATCATCCACTTGCAAAATGAATCCCGCATCCACGATCGCCTTGTATTCCTCGCGCATCGCCTCTGCGATCGCGAACAGATAGTCCTCGTCCGTGCGGTAGTAGAGATTGCGGTGCCATTCCTGCACATTGCCGGGCGAGATCGACGGCATGAACACGTCGGCCACGTCCACCCCGATCAGCGCGTCTTTGAGATTCTTGATGTCGCGCTGCAGGAGCGCGTGGCCCTTGTAGCTGATCGGGCCGGTGCAGACCATCCGGTTCTGACGCGCCGCCACGTGGCCCTGCGCATAAAATTCCGGAAACGACAGCGCCTCGCGCGAGCCCGCCCAGGGGCTGCGCGGCTGCGCCTCGGTGTCGATCTGAAATCCCGCCAGCCGCTCGTTCACATAGGTGAGAAAGCTCGGTTTCGAATATTCGCCGTCGTCGATGATGTCGATGCCGAGCTCGATCTGCTTGCGCACCACCTCTTTCACCGCCTCGCGCACGCGCGCCGCATGGGCTTCGTCGTCCACCGGCCGACCGTCTTCGCGTGCCGCCATAGCCGCAAGAATTTCCGGCGGCCGCGGCAACGAGCCCGCGTGCGTGGTGAGAATGCGTTCCGTACTGCGTTGCATGGTGCCTCCTCCGGCCCGACAAACCGCTTCGTCAGACCATTCTGGCCGAAAACTTGCGGCGGCAAAATCGCATCTGGCAAACCGTGCCGCCACCTGAGTTTCGCCCAAATCCTTGTATCTGATGTGGATCGGCAATTGCCACGGCCCTGGCCGACTCGGGGCCGCTGCGCTACAAGGCAGTCGGCCAACGAGGGGGACACCCATGATTTTTCGCATCATCGCAATCGTGCTGATTGGCGCGGGCCTTGGCGGCTGCGCCGGCGGCGTGTTCGGCGGCCCGAAGGAGGACACCGGCACATTGCTCGGCGCCGGCACCGGCGCGTTGATCGGCTCGCAGATCGGCGGCAGCCCCGGCTCGCGCGTGGCCGCCGGCGTTGCCGGCGCTCTGATCGGCGGCCTGATCGGCAACCGCATCGGCGCGGCCTTGGACGATGAAGACAAGCGCCGCGCCTACGCGGCGCAGATGGAGGCGCTGGAGCGCGGCCCGTCCGGCGCGCCGGTGGCCTGGCGCAATCCGGATTCCGGACGTTACGGCAACATCGTTCCCGGTCCGGCGTTTCAACAGAGCGGGATGACGTGCCGGCCTTACACTCACACCATTTACATCGGGGGACAGCCGCAGGTTGCGCGCGGCACCGCCTGTCGCAATCCGGACGGCACTTGGCAGCCGGTCGGCTGATCGCGCCGATTGGCGTCGGCGAACAGCGAGGAACAGCGGCGCACGGACCCGTGCGCCGCTTTTTTTAAGAGTTGTTTTTTTATGAGTTTTTAAGGCCCGCCGATTATTAACAAGGCGTTTGCGCAACGCCGGATGCCGGGAATGTTCGGCCATAACCTGCCCGTCGAGCGGTTGCGGGAATATCTGCTCGCGCTCAAGCCCGAGGCGCTGGCGCTGCTGGTGACCGAACTCGAGCGCGGGCTCTTGCGCGGCGACGACGTGCCTGGCGCCGAGCTCGTGCTCAACGAGCTGCGCCGCACCCTGCGCGAGACCGGCCAGCGCGTTCCGCGCGTCGGCAATCCGGCGCGCCTGTTCTACCGGCCGCTCGAGCCGTTCATGGTCGACGATGCGCCGGAGCGTCAGCACCGCGCCCGCGTCGCGCGCAAGGCGCTCACCCCGGTCTGGCAATGGCTCTGCAATTTCGTGATGAAGACCGAGGCCGAGTCGTACATCGACTTGGTCGAGCATGCGCTGATTGCCGGCGATGACGCGACCGCCGCAACGCTGGCCCGCGAATTCCAGGACCGCGCCGGCCCGTGCATGCTCAAGGCGTTGGAGCAGGTGAAGGCCGACGACCGTGCGCGCCGGCGCCTGATGCTGCAGATCGGCACGCCGCGCGCGCTCGATGACGCGCGCACCATCGCCGAGGTGCTGATCGCGCGCGATCGCCTTGCGGCGATCGGGGCGCAGCTGCCGCAACACATCAAAACGCTGGCCGGGCCCACACTTGAGGGCGCCAGGACCGTGCTTGACGCCGCGCTGAACCGGCATCCGGAGATCTTTCCCTATGGTTTGGTCCTGCTGATGAGCCGGCTCGCCGCGCCCTGGCAGTTGATCCGCCTTGCGGTCGCCGCGGCCGGCAGCGACGCGGCTGCCCGCGTCGCCGAGACCCCCTACGCGCTGTGCGCCGACATCGTGCTCACCGAGATCGAGCGCATGGTGGCCGAACTGACCGCCGATCTGCGCAGCGGCCGCGGCGTTGCGGTGTCGGCCCTGCTCAAGGACGTGCACGATGCGGTGCGCGGTTTCCGCACCGAGATCGATCTGTCCGCCGACGCGCCGTGGGCGGCCCGGCACGCCGCGATCCTCACCCAGATTTCCGAGGCGCTGACCGCCGTGATCGAGCTCATTCCCGGACGCGTGCGCCGGCTGTTGCGGCCGACCGCGGGGGTGACGGCCAGCGGTCTGCTCAACGGCGAGGATGTTGCCGAAACCGAGGCGCTGGTGGGATTCGTGACCGCCTGCCGCCACTATGCGAGCGAGCTTGCGGTCAACGAAGTCACGCTGCGCACGTTCTCGGAGCTCCAGCAATATCTTGATTCCGGCACGCATGCGCTGCTCGATGCGCTGCGCAGCGCCAGCCCTGCCGCGCGCGGCTTTCGCCAGTCGCAGGTCGATGCCGCGGTGCGCTTCTGCGCCAAATTGTTCGGCAAGGAATACGCCGCGCTGCTCGCCAAGGCGGCGGAGGTCGCCGCCCAAGATATCGACCGTAAAGCAGCCGCCGGATCGTGACCGCTCACGCCGCGACGCTGATTCTGCCTTCGCGGTTGTCGACCATCACCGGCGAATGCAGATATTCGATCTTCGGCGGCGAGCCGTATTTGCCTTCGACGAATTTCTTCCATTCGGCCGTATAGATGCGGTCGGCATCCGCGCGTGACTCCCAAACGTAGATTCCGCCAGCGCGCGAGCCGTCCTCGCTCATCCAATAATTCTTGCGCAGCAATCCCGGCATGCCCTGGTACTTTGGCGCGGTTGATTCGAACGTCTTTTTCATCTCAGCGAGAGAGGCGGGCCTTGGCAAATTGAATGTGACGATCGTGACAATCATTGTTTCCTCCCGGACGCGCATGAAGGCACTCACTTAAACCTATTTTGCCGCCTCCCACAATGATGTAAACCGTCCGCCATGATGTTGTGGTTCATCTTCGCGTTGATGACGGCGGCCGCGATTTTCGCCGTGCTCTGGCCGCTGAGCCGGCGCACAGAGATTGCCGATGCCGGCGATGTGGCGATCTATCGCGCGCAACTCGATGAGATCGAGGCCGACCGCGCCGCCGGTCGCCTCGGCGAGGAGGAGGCCAAGGCCGCGCGCATCGAAGTCTCCCGCCGCCTGCTTGCCGCCGCCGACCGGCCGTCCGCGGCTTTCATCGAATCGCCGTGGCGCCGCCGCGCCGTGGCGCTCGCGGCGCTCGTGCTTTTGCCGCTCGGCGCCGTCTCGCTTTATCTCCTGCTCGGCTCCCCCCACATCCCCGGTCAAACCAGCGTCGACCGCCGCGCTCCCCCCACCGAGCAGGATACGATCCTCGATCTTGTTGCGCGCGTTGAAGCGCGCCTTGCGGAGAATCCCGACGATGCCCGCGGCTGGGAGGTGATCGCGCCGGTGTATCTGCGGCTCGGCCGCTTTGCCGATGCGGTGAACGCACGGCGCCACGTGCTGCGCATCATGGGGCCGAGCGCGGAACGCGAGGCCAATCTCGGCGAAGCGCTCGCGGCCGCAGCCGGCGGCGTGGTCACCGCCAATGCCAGGGCGGCATTCGAGCGCGCGCTCGCGCTCGATGCGACCGAGCCCAAGGCGCGCTTTTTCGTCGGGCTTGCCGCCGAGCAGGACGGCAAGCCGGCCGAGGCCGCCGCCGTCTGGCGCGGGCTGCTCAAGGATGCGCCGCCGGACGCGCCCTGGATCGATTTCGTGCGCGAAGCGCTGGCGCGCGTCGAGGGCGGGTCGTTGCCGAATGAAAAGGAGATTGCCGAGCTTCCTCCCGGCGAGCGGGTGGCCATGGTGCAGGGCATGGTGGCGCGCCTTGCCGAGCGGCTGAAAAACGACGGTTCCGACGTGGAAGGGTGGCTCAGGCTGTTGCGCTCCTACATGGTGCTCGGCGAGCGCGACAAGGCGCGCGCCGCCGCAGCCGACGCGCGCCGGGCGCTCGCCTCCGATCCCGAAAAGCTGCGCCGCGTGAACGAACTGATCAAGGGCCTGGGGTTGGAAGGCTGAATTTAGGGAACAGCCGGTTCATGATGACCCGCAAGCAGCGCCGTCTTGCTTTGATCGGAACCGGCCTCGCCGTCGTTGCCGTGGCGGTGGCGCTCGCGCTCAGCGCGCTCAAAGACGCCATTGTCTTCTTCAACTCGCCGACCGACGTTGCGGAGAAGCAGGTAGCGCCCGGCACGCGCATCCGCCTCGGCGGGCTGGTGAAGCCCGGCAGCGTGGTGCGCGGCAACGATCTCGCCGTGCGTTTTGAGGTCACCGACGGCAACCGCACGATCGAAGTCCGCTACCAGGGCATCCTGCCGGATCTGTTCCGCGAAGGGCAGGGCGTGGTGACCGAGGGCGCGCTCGACGCCGAAGGCGTTTTTCGCGCTGATTCGGTGCTCGCCAAGCACGACGAGACTTACATGCCGAAGGAAGTGGCCGATGCGCTGAAGAAACAGGGCCACTGGAAGGACGATTACGGCAAGAAAAAATGACCCCGGCTCATGGGCGGCCGGCCCCGATTGCCGCCGCCCGCGCCGCCCCTCCGCACAAATAGCCCGTTGCAATCAACGGCTTGGCGCCTTACCGAAATTTAACCCGCCGGCCATTCACCCGTAAGGCGCCCCTTCCCATCTTCTGCCGCGAACACCCCTGCTACTCCGATCCCGGAGAGGGGCCCGGCATTGCGTGGAGAAGCCGTCGATGACTGAAAGCCAATCCCCGAACGCGCGCCGCGTCTCGGTGCGTCGTCTTGCACTCACCAGCACAGCGGTCGCCGCCTTGGCCGCCGGTGCATTGTTGATTGTGCCGAGCGTCGTGCCGCGCGGCCAGAACGTGCTTGCGCAGTCGCAGAACGTTGCGCGCCCCGTCGGCTTTGCCGACATCGTCGAGCGCGTGAAACCTGCGGTGATTTCCGTGCGCGTAAAATCCGAACGCCCGCAGGCGAACGTTGAGGTTCCGCTCCCGCCCGAGCTCGATGAATTCTTCCGCCGCGGCGCGCCAAACCAGCCGCGCCGCAGCATCACCGGCCAGGGCTCCGGCTTCTTCATCTCCGCTGACGGTTACGCCGTGACCAACTATCACGTGGTCGACAAGGCGACGAGCGTCGAGGTCAGGACCGACGACGGCAAGACCTATTCGGCAAAAGTGATCGGCGTGGATCAGCGCACTGATCTTGCGCTGATCAAGGTGGACGGCGGTCCGTTCCCCTATGCCCGCTTCTCGGATCGCGTGCCGCGCGTCGGCGACTGGGTGATCGCGGTCGGCAATCCCTTCGGGCTTGGCGGCACCGTGACCGCGGGCATCGTCTCCGCGCGCGGCCGCGACATCGGGTCCGGCCCCTACGACGACTACATCCAGATCGACGCGCCGGTGAACAAGGGCAACTCCGGCGGCCCGACCTTCGACGTGGACGGCGGCGTGATCGGCGTCAACACCGCGATCTTTTCGCCCTCCGGCGGCTCCGTGGGCATCGCCTTTGCGATTCCCGCGGAGACGGTGAAAACCGTGGTCGCCCAGCTCAAGGAGAAGGGCTCGGTGCTGCGCGGCTGGATCGGCGTGTCGGTGCGGCCGGTCACGCCCGAGATCGCCCAGGAGCTTAACCTGAAACGTACCGAAGGCGCGCTCGTTGCCGAGCCGCAGCCCAACAGCCCGGCCGAGCAGGCCGGCATCCAGCGCGGCGACGTGATCCTGTCGGTCAACGGCACGCCGGTGAAGGATTCGCGCGATCTGGCCAAGCGCATCGGCAACATGTCGCCGGGCACCAAGGTCAATCTCGTGGTCTGGAGCAAGGGCAGCGAGAAGAACCTGTCGCTCACGCTCGGCGAATTGCCGAACGTGCAGGAGGCGCGCGCGACCCCGCCCGAGCGCGACATGCGGCCGCCGCGCGAGCGCGACGACGATCGCCGCAGCGAGCGTCGCCGCTTCCGTGACCAGGACGAGCGCCCCGGACCCAACCCGGACCAGCGCGGCGAGCGTCGCGATTTCGGCGAGCCGCGCGAGTTCGGCGACCGGCGCGACGAATTCCGCGACCGCGCCTGGGAGTTTTTCCGCCGCGAGTTCGGCGACCGCTTCGAGCAGTTCCGCGACCGCTTCAGCCAGCGCGGCGACCGCGAATCCGGCCCCGGCCCGCGCGCCGAGCGTGGTGATCGGCAGCGCCTTGGCCTGTCGCTGCAGCCGGGCGGGAGCGCCGAGGGTGTGGTGGTGGCCGCGGTCGAGCCGAACAGCCGCGCGGCCGAGCTTGGGTTCAAGGCCGGCGACGTCATCGTCGAGATCGACGGCAAAGCGGTTTCCTCGCCGCAGGACGTGCGGGAAGCGCTGCGCAACGCGCGCGCTGACGGCAAGAACAGCGTGACCGTGCGGGTCAAATCGCAGGAGGGCACGCGCACGATCACAATCCCGCTCCGCCGCGCCTGAACGGGCAGAGTTTGAGCGGGCAGAGTTGGTGCGTTCCGTCGGCATTCGTCGCCCCCGCTGGCGGTTCGGACCTAGGGGAACGGGCTTTGCGGCCCGTTCCCCGCGAAATTCGCCGATCTCACGGTCCGGCCCCCCGAGTCCCCGCCGGGCCAGAGATCTGCCGGGGGGCGGCGGAGCGATCCGCCGCCCCCCGCAGCCGCCCTGGCGGAGCCGGTGCCGGATTGCGATATAAAAAATCGCTGATTTGTATCGGGGGCTGTCCATGCGCCTTCTCGTAGTCGAAGACGATCGCGACGCGGCGGACTACATCGTGCGCGCCTTTGCCGAAGTCGGCCACGTTGCCGACCGCGCCGCCGACGGCGAGGAGGGCCTCGCCATGGCCCTCGACGGCAAATACGACGTGCTGATCATCGACCGCATGCTGCCCAAGCGCGACGGCCTGTCGCTGATCGGCGAATTGCGCGCCAAGGGCGTGCAGACGCCGGCCCTCATTCTCTCCGCGCTCGGCGATGTGGACCATCGCGTGCAGGGCCTGCGCGCCGGCGGCGACGACTATCTGCCCAAGCCCTATTCGTTTTCCGAGCTGCTCGCGCGCGCCGAGGTGCTGTCGCGCCGCAGCGTCGGCCGCGGCGAGGAGACCGTCTATCGCGTCGGCGACCTGCAGCTCGACCGGCTGTCGCACGAGGTCAAGCGCGCCGGCAAGACCATCGACCTTCAGCCGCGCGAATTTCGCCTGCTCGAATATCTGATGAAGCACGCCGGCCAGGTGGTGACCCGCACCATGTTGCTGGAGAACGTTTGGGATTATCATTTCGATCCGCAGACCAACGTCATTGACGTGCACATTTCCCGGCTGCGCTCCAAGATCGACAAGGAGTTCTCGCCGCCGCTGTTGCACACCATCCGCGGCGCGGGATACGTGATCCGTGACGGCACTCGGTAAACTCTTCCGCACGACCGCGTTCAAGCTCACGCTGGTCTACCTCACCGTCTTCGCGGTGTTCGCCGCCTCCCTGATCGGCTACTTCGCCTGGAACACGCGCCGGCTTGCGACCGAAGACATCATGCGCGTGGTCGAGGCCGAGTTGAACGTGCTCAACGTCATCTATCATCGCGGCGGCCTGCGCCGGCTGGTCGACATCGTGGAGAACCGCGGCCGCCGGCCGGGATCGCATCTCTATCTCGTCACGCTTCCCACCGGCCAAGCGATCGCCGGCAACGTCAGCAGCCTGAGCCCGGGCGTGCTGGACAGGATCGGCTGGACCGAGACCGAATATCGCCGCCTCGACGATCAAGACGGCACCGCCCAGCGCGCGCTCGTCCGTGTGTATCAGCTCCCCAACGGCTTTCGCCTGCTGGTCGGCCGCGATCTTGAGGAGCGCGAGCGGCTCTACCGCATCATCGTCGACACCGGCCGCTGGTCGATCGCGCTCGTGATCGTGCTCGGGCTCGCCGGCGGTTTCTTCGTGGCGCGCCGCATGCTGCGCCGCGTCGACGCCATGACCGAGACCACGCGCGGGATCATGGCCGGCAATCTGTCGGGCCGGCTGTCGGTCACCGGCTCCGACGACGAGCTCGACCGCCTGGCGGTGAATCTCAACGCCATGCTCGAGCGCATCGAGATGCTGCTCAAGGGTTTTAAGGAGGTTTCCGACAACATCGCCCACGATTTGAAGACGCCGCTCACGCGCCTGCGCAACCGCTGCGAGGAAGCGCTGCGCACGGCCAAGAGCGAGGCCGACTATCGCGCCGCGCTGCATTCCACCATCGAGGAATCGGACAATCTGATCCGCACCTTCAACGCGCTGTTGATGATCGCCCGCGCCGAATCGGGTCAGGCCGCCACGCCCATGGCGGAGTTCGATGCCTCCGACATCGCGCGCGGCGTGGGTGAGCTGTACGATCCGCTCGCCGACGACAAGGGCATTGCGCTCAAAGTCGACGCCGCCGCGCCCGCGCCGGTCAAGGGCAATCGCGAGCTGGTCACCCAGGCGCTCGCCAATCTCGTCGACAACGCCATCAAGTACGGCGGCGCGGCGCGACAGGCCAACGGCGCCGAGATCGTGATCAAGGCGCAGAGCGAGGGCGATCGCATTCTGCTCAGCGTCTCCGACAGCGGCCCGGGTATCCCTGAGGCCGATCGCGGCCGCGTGGTGGAACGCTTCGTGCGGCTGGAGCAGAGTCGCACGCAGCCCGGTTCCGGGCTTGGGCTCAGTCTGGCGCAGGCGGTGGCGCGGCTGCACGGCGGCGAGCTCAAATTCGAGGACAACCGCCCCGGGCTCAAGGCCGTGCTGGCGCTGCCGCGCAACGGCCCGTCCATCCCGCTCGCCGCGCAATGACGGCTGTTCGCCTGCGAACGGGCGGAAGCGGCCGCAGCGCAAGCAGCCGCACAGCAAGGCCCGCGGCGAGTTGCTTTCCGTCGCCGGCGCACGATAATCCCCGCTCATGAGGAAGCCGGCAAAGCGGGCCGCGGCGAAACCCGCGCGCGCCATTGCGCAAAATCTCGCTTCGGCCATCGCCGCCGCGCCGCGCCTGGCTTCGCCCAAGGCCGCGCGGGCGCGCCTCTCCGCATGGCTTGCCGGCATTTCGCGCAACGCCGCCGGCAAGGCGCTCGGCCGGCTGCTCGATGCAGCGCCGAAAGCTGCCGCGCTCCTCGCCGCGCTGTCCGAATCCTCGCCGCACCTCTGGGGACTTGCCACCGAAAAGCCGGCGCGCCTGCTTGCGGTGCTGCAGACCGATCCCGCCGCGCACCTCGACGGCCTGATCGAGAAGACCAAGCGCGCCGTCGCCGCTACGGACGACGAGACCGAAGTCATGCGCCTGCTCCGCCGCATGAAGGCGGAAGCCGCGCTGTTGATTGCGCTCGCCGACATCGGCGGCGTGTGGCCGGTGATGCGCACCACCGAGGCGCTCACCGCGCTCGCCGACGGCGCGATTGCCGCCGCCGTGCGCTTCCTGCTGCGCGACGCCGTGGCCCGCGGCAAGCTCAAGCCGGCCGATCCGGCGGCACCCGAGGCGGGCAGCGGCTTTGTGGTGCTGGCCATGGGCAAGATGGGCGCCCACGAGCTCAATTATTCGAGCGACCTCGATCTGATTGTCCTGTTCGATCCCGAAGCGCCCGCATTGGTGGACAAGGACGACGCCGCCGCGTTCTACATTCGTCTCACCCGCGGCCTCGTCAAGCTGATGCAGGAGCGCACCGCCGACGGCTATGTGTTCCGCATCGATTTGCGGCTGCGCCCCGATCCGGCCTCCACCCAGATCGCGGTGTCGCTCGCCGCCGCCGCCGATTATTACGGCAGCGTCGGCCAGAACTGGGAGCGCGCGGCGCTGATCAAGGCGCGCGCCTGCGCCGGCGACATCGCCGCCGGCGAGGCTTTTCTGCGCGAGATCTCGCCCTTCGTCTGGCGCAAATATCTCGACTACGCCGCGGTGGCCGACATCGAGGCGATGAAGCAGCAGATTCACGCCTACCGCGGCCACGACGAAATCGCGGTCGAAGGCCACAACATCAAGATCGGCCGCGGCGGCATCCGCGAGATCGAGTTTTTCGTGCAGACCCAGCAGCTCATCGCCGGCGGCCGCAATCCGGAGCTGCGCCTGCGCCAGACGCTCGCCACCCTCGATATGCTGGCCGCCGCCGGCTGGATCAGCGCCGCTGCGCGCGACGAGCTCGGCGAGGCGTACCGGTTCCTGCGCACGATCGAGCACCGCCTGCAGATGGTCGCCGACGAGCAGACCCACACGCTGCCGACCGACCCCGCCGCGTTCGACCAATTCGCCCGCTTCGCCGGCTTCGCGGACCGCAACGATCTTGCCAAGGCGCTGCTCGGTCATTTGCGCAAGGTGCAGCATCACTATGCGCAGTTGTTCGCCGAGGCGCCCAAGCGCGACGCAGAACCGCTGCGTTTTCCCAAGGATACTGACGACCGTGCCACCCTCGACTGGCTGAGCGCGCACGGCTTCCGCAAGCCGCTGGAGACCTCCGCCATGGTACGCGGCTGGCTGTCCGGCACCTATCGCGCGCTCAAAAGTCCGTTCGCGCGCGAGCAGTTCGGCGAGCTCTTGCCGGTTCTGCTCGGTCGGTTGGCGCGGCAGGAACACCCCGACGCCGCGCTTGCCGCCTTCGATCAGTTCCTCTCCGGCCTGCGCGGCGGCGGTCGGCTGTTTTCGCTGCTCCGGCAGAACCCGGACCTGGTCGCGCTCGTGGTCCGCACGCTCGCCATTGCGCCGCGTCTCGCCGACATCCTGGCGCGCCATCCGCAGGCGATCGACACCCTGCTCGATCCCGCCTTCTTCGGCGCCTTGCCCGACGAGACGAAGCTGTCCGAGCAGCTCGACCGGGCGCTCGCCGAAACGCGCAGCTACGAGGATTATCTCGACGCCGTGCGCATGTTCGGCCAGGAGCAGACGTTCCTGATCGGCGCGCGCATTCTGTCCGGCACCATCTCCGCGGCGCAGGCCGGCGAAGCCTTTGCCCGGCTTGCCGACGTGACCATCCGCGCCGTGCATCGCCGCGTCGAGCAGGAGTTTGCCGCCCGCCACGGCCGGTTGCGCGGCCAGCAGGTGGCGCTGCTCGCCATGGGCAAGCTCGGCGGCCGCGAGATGACCGCCTCCTCCGACCTCGATCTGATCATCGTGTACGACTTCGACGCCGCGCACCCGGAGTCCGACGGCGAGCGGCCGCTGTACGGCAGCCAGTATTTCGCCCGCTTCACGCAGCGCCTCATCAGCGCGCTCACCTCGCCGACCAATTACGGCGCGCTCTATCACGTGGACATGCGGCTGCGGCCTTCCGGCCGCTCCGGTCCGGTGGCCACCAGCATCGAGTCGTTCGAGAGCTATCAGGAAACCGAGGCCTGGACCTGGGAGCACCTGGCGTTGACGCGCGCCCGCGTGGTCTCCGCCGCGCCCGGTTTTGCCGCCCGCGTCGAGAAGGTGATCCGTAAGGTGCTGTGCCGGCCGCGCGATCCAGCCGCGGTTGCTGTGGACGTGCGCGAAATGCGCGACGCCATCGCTCAGGAAAAGGGCGACAAGGCGCGCTGGGATCTCAAATACGCCGCCGGCGGGCTGATCGACCTCGAATTCATCGCCCAGTACCTGCAGCTCGTTCACGCCGCGCGCCATCCCGAGATTCTGGATACGAGCACCGCGCGCGTGCTCGAAAAGGCGGCGCAGCTCGGCCTGCTGGCGCCCGAGGCGTCCGAGCTGCTGCGGCCGGCCGCGCGCCTCTACCACGACCTCACCCAGCTTCTGCGGCTGTGCCTGTCCGAACCGTTCGACCCGAAAGCCGCGGATCCCGGGCTGCTTGCGCTCTTGGCGCGCGCCGCCGACCTCCCCGATTTTGCCACGCTTGACGCCCATCTTGCCGACACCCAGCGCCGCGTGCGGGATGTTTTTGTACGATTGGTCGGGGTGACGTCTTGAGCTTGAAAGGGGAGGACAATGCTTCATTCTGTGCGGCTCGCGGCGTTCGCCGCGCTCGCCGTTGCGCTGAGCGCCTGCATCAACAGCGACTACGATCTCTCCGCGATCCTCAAACCCGAGTTTCCCGTCAAACCCGGCATCTACGTCAAGACCGACGCGCCCGACACCGTCATCGACGTGCGCAGACTGGATAACGCTTACCGCATCTACAATCGCGGAACCAAGGCGACCACGTTCGCCCGGCTCTACAAAATCCCTGAATATTCCGACTACCTGCTGCAATATTACGACCGCAAGCACATCGTCTATTTGTTCCTTAAGCCCACCGCGACCGGCTTCGAGATCTTGGACATCGAGCGGTTGGCAAGCGTGGCGCCCGAGCATGTGACCAAATTGCTGAAGCCGATCAGCGATGACGCCAAGCGCGACAATTACGTCACCGTGGATAACGGCCGCCGCGACACGTTGTACGTGGTGCGCGAACTGGTGCGCGCGGCGCCGAAGATGACCGTGCTCGAGCGCTATGAGCGAAAGTCGTAAGCCCTGAGGCATGTTTCCCCTCTTCCCCTCTCCCGCTTGCGGGAGAGGGTGGCTCGCGCGGAGCGAAGCGCAGCGCGAGCCGGGAGAGGGGGAGCGACAGCGCAGCGCGTGCCCGGACAGGGCGCGCCCCTCTCCCGCCTCGCGCCTTCGGCGCTCGGCACCCTCTCCCCGCTCCGCGGGGAGAGGGGAAGTTTTGTTTGCGGGGAGAGGAGAAGGGGAAGCTTTGCGGGGAGAGAGGAAGGAAGCTTTGCAGGGAGAGGGGAAACTTTCGCTTTGCAGGGAGAGGAAAGCGGAGCGAAAGTCGGGGGCCATCGCGGCCCCGGCTAAAGATTGAATGATGTCCCGGGCGCAGCGCAGCGCGCAGCGAAGCAGTGATAGCGACCTCCTTGCGTCCCGGGCGCAGCGCAGCGCGGAGCGTCAGCGGAGCGGTGCGCTGCAGACCCGGGACCGTTGCGCACTCCGAGCCTGCAACGGTCCCGGATCAGCGGTGCACCGTTCGCGCTTCGCGCTCACGCTGCACCGCATCCGGGACGTGCGGTTGGATGTAGCGCTGTGCATCACACTCGTGTCCCGGGCGCAGCGCAGCGCGGAGCGTCAGCGGAGCGGTGCGCTGCAGACCCGGGACCGTTACGGACTCCGAGCCTGCAACGGTCCCGGATCAGCGGTGCACCGTTCGCGCTATCGCGCTCACGCTGCACCGCATCCGGGACGCGGGTTTGAATGGGGCGCAGTGCATCCCACTTGTGTCCCGGGCGCAGCGCGGAGCGAAAGCGGAGCGGTGCGCTGCAGGGGACCGAGGGTTACGCCGCGGGCCGCGCCTTCTCCTGCGGCCAGCCTCGCAGCGGCAGGCACACCGTGACCGCGGTGCCGACGCCCGGCTTTGACCGGATGCGCATGATCCCGGCGTGCAGTTCCACCAGCGATTTGGCGATGGCGAGCCCGAGCCCCGATCCGTGGTGGCTCTTGGTGAGCTGGCTCTCCACCTGCTCGAACGGCCGGCCGAGTCTCGCCAGCGCCTCCGGGGAAATCCCGATGCCGGTGTCGCGGATTGAGATCACCACCGCCTCGCGCACCACGCGGCCGCGCACGGTGATGCGCCCCTCGTCCGGCGTGAACTTCACTGCGTTCGACAAGAGGTTGAGCATGATCTGTTTGATCGCGCGCCGGTCGGCGCGGAAGTGGATGCCGGGCGCAACCTTGGCGGCCAGATGCAGCCGCTTCTCCTCCGCGCGGGCGGACACCACGCGCATGGCGTCGGCGAGAATCCGGTCGAGCGAAACATCCTCGAAGTCGAGCTTGAGCCGTCCGGCTTCGATCTTCGACATGTCGAGGATGTCGTTGATCACGTCGAGCAGATATTGCCCGCTCTCGCGGATGTCGCGGCAATATTCGCGATACTTGTCCACGCCGAGGTCGCCGAACATGCCCGATTCCATGATCTCGGAGAATCCGATGATGGCGTTGAGCGGCGTGCGCAGCTCGTGGCTCATGTTGGCCAAAAATTTTGATTTCGCCTGATTGGCCTCCTCGGCGCGGTTTTTCTCCTCGGCATATTTCACCGCCAGCTCCGCGAACTGCTCGGTCTGCCGCTCCAGCGTCTGCTGCGAGTTGCGCAAATCCGCGATCGTCGCCATCAGCCGCCGCTCGCTGTCCATCAGCTTTTTCTCGTGCAGCTTCTGCGTGGTGATGTCTGTGCCGACCGACACATAGCCGCCGTCCTTGGTGCGCCGCTCGCTGATCAGCAGCCAGTGTCCGTCGTCGAGCTGCGCCTCGAAGGTGCGCGCGCCCGGCACCGGCACGTCCTCGCTGACGATTTTGGTGCGCACCACATGTTTGCGGCCGGCCGCCACCACCGCCTCGTACGGCGTGCCCGGCTGCACCACCGCGTCGGGGAGATTGTGCAACTGCTGGAAATTGGAGTTGCACAGCACCAGGCGATTGTCTGCGTCCCACAGCACAAAGGCTTCCGGGATCGTCTCGATGGCGTCGCGCAGCCGCAGGTCCGCGGCCGCGGTCTTTTCCGCCAGGTTTTTCTGCTCGCTGATGTCCACCGCGATCCCGATCAGATGCGGTTCCCGCTCGCCCGGCTGCCGCACCAATTCGCAGCGCGCGCGCAGCCACACCCAGTGGCCGTCCGCGTGCCGCATGCGGAACTCATGGTCGATGGTGCTCGCGCGCGCATCGGCAAGCTGCACCGCGAGCTGATAAAGCTCGATGTCGTCCGGATGCACGAGCCGGCTCACCTCGCCGAAGGTGAGCAGGCTGTTCTTCGGCGCAAGCCCCAGGATCGCGAACATCGAGTGTGACCAAAAAATGCGGCCGCGGCTCAAATCCCAGTCCCACAGGCCGCAGCGGCCGCGGTTGAGCGCGGTGTCGATGCGGCTGCGCACCATGTCGTGGATGATGTCGGCCTCGCGCGCGCGCGCCGCCTGCCAGTGGAAGGCGAAGCCCAGGATCAAGAGCACGAAGCCGGTGGTGGCGCTCAACGTGATGGTGAGCATGGTGTCGGAGCGCCAGGCGGCGAGCGCGTTCGCGCGCGGCTGCACCATGCCGAGTTGCCCCGGCCAGGCTTTTAGCGTGCGTACGGTGGCGAACGCCGGCGTGCCGTCGGAGAGCGCGATTTCCAGCACGCCGGCGCTGGCCCCCAGGATGGTCAGCGGTTGGGCGTCGCCCAAGACGTCGATCAGGCGCTGGCCGTTCTGCAGCGGGGCCGCCGCGCTCGTCGCGACGATGGTGCCGTCGGCATCGGCCAGCAGCAGGCGGCGGCCGGAAGCGGTGGCGCGCGCCGGCGCGGCGCGTTCGAGCAGCTCACGCGGGATGAGAGGCCGCTGCTCGTGGGCCAGCCGCTCGATGCGCTCCGCCACGAGATCTGCCAGGTTCTCCATGTCCCGGATCGCATCGGCGATCGCCTGCCGCCGGTGATCGAGGATTTGCACCACCGCGCCCACCGCAATGGTGACGAGGAAGGCGACGATCAGCGCCGGCACCGCGCGCCGCAGCGCCGGCTCGGCGACCAGCAGCCGCCGGTATGCCGGACGCGCGATCGATTGCGCCAGCCCCTTGATGGAATCGGAACGCGGAGACGCACTCGCCGTTTCGGCGCGCGCCATGCCTGGCCCCCGTCTTGGATTTTCCCCCACACCGCCGGGAGGATGCGGCGCATCGCTCCCGAATCAGTTGCGATTGGAATCGATGCCGGCCGATTTGTCGAGAGTCCGAGTCAAGAATTTTTTACCAAACATTAACACTTAATCTCCCGCACCCTCGCCACGCGGAAAAACCGAGTCGCATCAATGGCTCGCCTCAGCTGTAGGGTGGGCAACGGCGCGAATGTTGACAGCGCGGTCGGCAATGCGGAGCTCGCGTCGTTGCCCACCCTACTTTGAAGCGCTCGCTTGCATTGAGCGAAGGGGAATGTAGGAACCGACGGCGAAGTCGCCCGCGCAAGCGGGGAGGGAAAAGTTGCTGCGGGTTGGTTTTCAGCCCTCCGCCAGCGCCCGCGCCACGATGTCGCGCACGTCGCCGGACAGCGCCGGCTGCGCCGAGAGTCGTTCCAGCGCGGCCTTGGCGCGGTCGCGCCGGACGGGCTCCATGGTGCGCCAGGTGCGGAAGCAGGTGGCAAGCCGCGCCGCCACCTGCGGGTTGCTCGCATCGAGCGCCAAAATTTGTTCGGCGGCGAAGTCGTAGCCTGCGCCGTCGGCGCGGTTGAATTCCTTCTGGTTCATCTGCACGAACGCGCCGATCAGCGCGCGCACGCGGTTCGGATTGGCCATGGAGAACGCCGGATGCGCGGTGAGGCGCCGCACCCGGTCGAGCGTGGTCGTGTCCGGCATCATCGCCTGCAGCGTGAACCATTTGTCCACCACCAGCGGGTCGCTCTGGTAGCGCCGGTAGAAATCCGCAAGCGCCGTCTCCCGCTGCGGCACCGCGTGCTGGGCGAGCGTGGACAGCGCCGCCATGCGGTCGGTCATATTGTCCGCGCCCTCGTATTGCGCGAATGCGAGCGCGATCGCGTGCGACTCTCCCGTTGCCGCCAACAGATCGAGGCATACGTTGCGCAAGCTGCGCCGGCCTGCGCTCTGCGCATCCGGACTGTAGGGTCCGGTTGAGGCCAGGGCGCGATAGGCGCTCGACAGCGCGGCGTTGAGATGCAGGCCGATCAACGCGCGCAAGCCCGCACGGGCGCGGAAAATGGCGTCGGGATCCACGTCCTTGCCGATCTCGCGCGCGATATCGGCCTCGCTCGGCACCTGCAGCGCCTGCGCGACGAATGCGGGTTCGAGCGTGCGATCCGCAAGAATGGCGGCGAGCGCGGCGAGCAGGCCCTCGTCGGCCTCCGGCGGCGCGCCCGCGGCGAGCCGCGCCGCATTGCCGACCAGAAGCCGCATCGCCAGCGTGTACACCGCCTGCCAGCGGTTGAAGGCGTCCGCATCGCGCGCTGCAAGCAAGCGCAACTCGTCCGCGCTCAGATCGTCAATCACCTTGATCGGCGCGGAAAATCCGCGGTTGAGCGAGGGCACCGGCACCCTGTCGATGCCCGTGAAAACGAACGCCTCGGCCGCTTTGCTGAGCACCAGCACGCCGTTCTCGATGCCGCGGCCGTCGGCGAGGTTGAGCGGCAGGTCGCGGCCGTCAGCGCCGAGGAGCCCGAGCGCCAGCGGAATCAGCATCGGCTGTTTCACCGGCTGCCCGGGCGTCGGCGGCACGACCTGCGCGATGTCGAGCCGCAGCGTCTTTGCCGCCGCGTCGTAGCTGCGCCGCACGCTCACTTCCGGCGTGCCCGCCTGCGAATACCAGAGCATGAATTGCGAGAAATCGCGCCCGCTTGCGTCGGCAAAGCACTGCACGAATTGCTCCACCGTCGCCGCCTGCCCGTCGTGCCGCGCAAAATAGAGGTCCATGCCTTTGCGGAACAGCTCCGGCCCGAGCAGCGTCTTGATCATGCGCACGACTTCGGCGCCCTTCTCGTACACCGTGCTGGTGTAGAAGTTGTTGATCTCGTGATAGACGGAGGGGCGCACCGGATGTGCGAGGGGGCCTGCGTCCTCGACGAACTGGTGCGCGCGAAGGCCGCGCACGTCGGCGATGCGTTTGACCGCGCGCGACCGCTGGTCCGCGGTGAATTCCTGGTCGCGGAACACGGTGAGCCCTTCCTTCAGGCAGAGCTGGAACCAGTCGCGGCAGGTGATGCGGTCGCCGGTCCAGTTGTGGAAATATTCGTGCGCGATGATCGCCTCGATCGAGGCATAGTCGGCGTCGGTCGCGGTGTCGGGCGAGGCGAGCACGGCCTTGTCGTTGAAGATGTTGAGGCCCTTGTTCTCCATCGCGCCCATGTTGAAGTACGACACCGCCACGATCATGAACACGTCGAGGTCGTATTCGCGGCCGAATTTTTCTTCGTCCCAGCGCATGGCGCGCTTGAGCGAGTCCATGGCCCAGGCGCAGCGCGGCTCCTTGCCGTGCTCCACATAGATGCGCAGGGTGACCTTGCGGCCGGACATGGTGACGAATGCGTCCTCCACGCAGGCAAGGTCGCCGCCCACGAGCGCGAACAGATACGACGGTTTGGGGAACGGATCGTGCCAGACCGCGAAGTGCCGGTTGGTGCCCGCAATGTCGCCCGCCGCCACAAGATTGCCGTTCGACAACAGCACCGGCGCTTGCGTTTTGTCCGCCTCGATGCGGGTGGTGTAGACCGCCATCACGTCGGGCCGGTCGGGGAAGAAGGTGATGCGGCGAAACCCCTCCGCCTCGCACTGGGTACAATAGGTTCCGGAGGACAGGTACAGGCCGCTGAGCTGGGTGTTGCCGGTCGGGTCCACCAGCGTTTCGATCTCGAGCTGAAACGGCCGCTGCGGCGGCTGCGCGATGGTGAGCCGCTTCTCGGAGAGCTGGTAACGGTCCGGCGTCAGCGCCTCGCCGTCCAGCTTGAGGCTGCAGAGGGTGAGCTCCTCGCCGTCCAGCACGAGCGGCGCCGGTGCCGTCCCTGCCGGGTTCGGCTTCAGCTTCAGCGTGGCCCGCACCCGCGTGCGACGCGGATCGAGCGAGAAGTCCAGGTTGACGGTCTCGACCAGCCAGTCCGGCGGCCGGTAATCCTCAAGGCGAATGGCAGGCGGGCTTTCGGTGCGCATCGCTGCAAATTTCACGGGCCCGGCCCCCGGGTCAAGCTGCGCCTTAGGGCCGGACACCGACACCGGCGACCCGGAGGATCGATCGCGCCCCTTGGGGCCGCGGGGTGAAACCCGGCGCCCTCCATTGCGGCTGCCCGCCCGGTTGCGCGCCGCAAAGGCCGTCGAGGGGCTTTACCGAACGGGATCGACCGCGCATTCTTGGTCCGCGGCACCGGACCAAATGCCGCCGCAGTGGTGTTCCAGGATTCTGGTAGAAGTCTCGCCGCAGGGGTGGCACAGAAGATACCGGGGGCGAAACGGCCGGCTGCAGCGTTCGCCGCAGGAGGTTTTGGGCAGCGACACCGCAAGGGAGCGATACGATGAGATATCTTGCAAGACTGATTTTGGGCGGTGCGGCCTTGCTGGCCGCCGCGCTTGGATCCGCGCCGGCGTTCGCGCAGGACTGGCCGAAGCAGCGCGTAACCATTGTGGTGCCGTTCGGCGCCGGCTCCGTGACCGACATCATCGCGCGCATCATCGCCGATGAATGGAGCAAGAAGTGGGGCCAGCAGGTGATCGTCGAGAATCGTCCCGGCCTTGCCGGCACCGCCGCCGTGGCCAAGTCGGCGCCCGACGGCTACACCCTCATGGTCACCTCCAACGGCCATACCGTCGCCGGCTTGGTGACCAAGGAGCCGCCGTTCGATCCGGTGAAGGATTTTGCCGGCATCACCCGCCTTGTGGCGGCGCCGCTTTATCTGATTGCCAACCCGAATGTACCGGCCAAGACCGTGAAAGAGGTCATCGATCTGGCGAAGGCGCAGCCGGGCAAGCTCAATTTCTCCTCGCCGGGCTTGGCGAGCACCACCTTCATCGCCGGTGCGTTGTTCCGCAAGGCCGCCGGCATCAACATGGTGCACGTGCCGTTCCGCAGCGCGCCCGATGCCGTCACCGCGGTGATGCGCGGCGACGTGCAGTTCTATTTCGCGCCGGTCAATCTCGCCAAGGAGCAGTCCGAGGCCGGCAAGGTGCGCGCGATCGCCGCCGCGACTGCCAAGCGCATTCCCGATCTGCCGAACGTGCCGACCTTCACCGAGCAGGGCCTGCCGTTCGTCTATGACTCCTGGTTCGGCCTGATGGCGCCCGCCGGCACGCCGAACGCGATCCGCGAGAAGATCGCGAAGGATTGGGCCGAGGCGTTGAAGTCGCCGGAGATGCAGGAGAAACTGGCCAAGCAATACGTGCTGCCGCATCAGGACACGCCGGCGGCGTTCGACAAGATCATCCGCGACGAGACCGCCACGTTGACGCGGGTGTTCAAGGAGGCCGGCCTCACCAAGTGAGGCTCCGACGCGATTGTTCGCACGATCAAGACGAAGGTCGGCCGCGCCCGCGGCCGGCCTTCGTCTTAGATCCGGGCTTGCTTCCTTCAGCCGCATCGCAAGCCGGAGGCGGCAAAGCCCTGCTTTCCCCGTTCGTCCGCTCCTCTGTCTGTCCCGCGACCTTGCTCTCGAATCGTATGGCCGCGCCCGGCCTGGATTAGCGATCGTATGGACAGGCTGACATTGACAGCCGGACTCGGCCGAAAATAAAAATTTAAGTCATGCGGCGCATGAAATTGGCAAGCACGATACTATTGCTGATCGGCGTGGTGGCGATTGTTTTATGGAGTGTGGAGCCATCCGCCATTGTGGACAGCGTTCGCAGGGTGTCGTGGGGGAGCCTGGGCATCATCTTGGCGGCGTTGTTCGCCAACGTGCTGGCCGCGTCGCTGCGCGTCAAACTCATGGCCGGCGACATCGGTCATCGCCTCTCATTCGCGCAGGCGATGGCAGCGGTGGGCGTGGGCGGACTCGCGGGGGCCGCGTTTTTTCAGCTTGCAGGTCAGCTCATCGGCCGCGGCTATGTGATGGCGCGCAGCAACGGCATGCCGTTTGCCGCGGTGACGGTCGTGACCCTCTACGAGCGTGTGGTTGCCGCGCTGGTTTCGGCGCTGTTTGCCCTTGCCGGCGCCTATTTCATTTTTGGTCAAGTGTATCTTAACAAGAACGCGGGCGGCGACGAGCTGATCAAGATCGTATGCGGCCTGTTCGCGGTGGCGATTGCCGGTGCTGCCGCAGGTTATGGCCGGCGCGCCATTGAGGTCATCGCACCCTATCTGACGCGGGCATTCGTTTGGCGCATCCTGCGCGCCATGGTCCTGAGCGTGATGGTTCAGCTTCCTGTGATGGCGGCCTACATTGTCGCAGCGCAAACGCTGTCGCCGCACACCTTGGTGGCGGATCTGGCCGCGGCTTCGGCGATCGTCATGTTCGCGGCGAGCGTGCCGATCAGTC
Organism: Xanthobacteraceae bacterium; assembly: GCA_035574295.1. GTDB lineage: Bacteria > Pseudomonadota > Alphaproteobacteria > Rhizobiales > Xanthobacteraceae > PNAI01. The sequence goes on along the minus strand of DATLYX010000145.1, from coordinate 1,265 downwards.
TTGCCGGCTGGGGCGTGCGCGAGATGAGTGCGATTTTGGCGCTCGGGGCGATCGGCGTCGGCGTGGCGGAGGCAATGCTTGCCGCGGTCATTGTCGGGGTCGGTTCATTGCTAACGATGGTGATTCTGGCTGTAGTCTCCTTGCACACGTGGATTGCTGCGACCCCTTCGCCCCAGTCGCGCCCATCCGGCGCTTCTGCGGTGGATTACGAAACGGTGCTGGTTTGGTGCCTTCCCATCGCCGCGGCCATGCTGGTTCTGTTTCAGCTTTACGTCCCGCTCGCCTCGGGTACGCTGCTCAATGTCAATTTGGCCGATCCGTTAGCCATTCTTGGCGGCGCTTTGTTCGTTCTCAAGGCAGTGCGGACGCATTCCTTGCCCTACTGGCGATTTTCACACTTCTATGTCGCGGTTGCCGCAACCACTGCCGTCTTGACATTTTCACTCTTATTGGGCGCTGTGCGGTTCGGTTGGACGGAATGGGCGGTGGTGAACCGTTTCCTCGGCTGGTTCGTGTTGCTGTCTTATCTCGCGACGGCAAGCCTGATAGTCCGGCAGGAGGGTGAATCCGCGTTTCGTATGCTGCTGCTCACTTATGCGGCAGCAAGTGCCGCTGTTGCTGCGCTGGAAGTTGGCTTGGTGATCCTGTACCGGTTCGGTATCCGCCAACTGCCAGTAATCCCGCATGCGATTGAAGCTTTTGCGCAAAATCGTAACTCTTTCGCCTTGCAGCTTTTGATGGCCGTTGCCGCGGCCATGGTCGCCGAATGTGGTAAAGTGCAGAGGATCACGCTGTTCTCGCTGCTGATGGTCGGAATATTGTTCAGCGGATCGCGCTCGGGATGGATCGCGCTTGCGTTTTTGGTCGCAGCCAGCCTCTATGTGCGTGCCGCGCGTGTGCAGGTGATCGCTGCCGCCGTTGCGAGTGGGGCCATTTGTGTCGTTGGCGTGTGGTTGGCAGAAACGGCGGCTCAAGGAGCGACGGGGCATCTGTTCCCTCCTGTATTGTCAACCGCAAGCAGCACGCAGGAGCGGATCGTTACGCTCCTCGGCGGTTGGCGGATGTTTTTGGAGCATCCGATTCTTGGCGCCGGGCTCGGCGCGTTTAGAAATGGACAAATCCTCTCTAGCAGGCTGCTGAAAAAGTCGCGAGATTGAGAATTATTTTGGTTCCCGACGTGTGGCCTGCGGTCGTTGCGGGCTGCCGGTAGGTTTGATTGCGTCGTCCACCCATTATGCTGGCCGGGGTGCCAAGAGTTTCGGGAT
>DATLYX010000144.1:0-4179 GCA_035574295.1 Xanthobacteraceae bacterium | reverse complement strand
TACGCCGCGGTGTCGAGCGCAAACCACATGGCGCCGTGGGGCGGCGCCGAGCCGCTCATCGGCACCAATCCGATCGCGGTGGCGATTCCGGCCGGCGAGGAAGCGCCGGTGGTGCTCGACATCGCCACTTCGGTCGCCTCGTTCGGGACCATCCGTACCCATGCCATCGCCGGCAAGCCGCTGCCGGAGGGCTGGGTGGTCGACCGCAAGACCGGGGCGCCGCTCACCGACGCAAGGCGGGTGGCGGAAGGTGTGCTGCTGCCGATCGGCGGCTACAAGGGTAGCGGGCTTGCGCTGATGATCGGGCTCTTGGCCGGCGTGCTCAACGGCGCGGCGTTCGGCCGCGAGGTGATCGACTTCACCGCCCCCGGGAGCGAGCCGTGCAACACCGGGCAGTTCGTGGTCGCCCTCGACGTGCGGCGGTTTGCGCCGCCGGATGTTTTTGCGCGCGAGGTGGATCGCCATCTGCGGGATTTGCGCGCCTCGGCGCGGTTGCCGGGCGTCGATGCCATCCGCTACCCCGGCGAACAGCGCCAGCAGCGCAAAATGCAGCGGCAGCGCGAGGGCGTGCCGCTCTCCGCGGGGCTGGTCAAGCAGCTCGACGAATTGGCCGGCGCGCTGAAGGTGCAGCCGTTGCGCGCGCGAGCCTGAGCGGCGGCGCAGCGCCTATCGCGGCAACTTGTTGAGCCTGGCGACGAAGGGGCGGACCGAGCGCAGAACTTCCGGCAGCAGGGGCTGGGCCTGAGCCTCGGTCATGCCGGGCCGGATCCGGCGGTCGTAAAGCATGTTGAGCAGATATTGGTCGTAGACGCCGAAAAATCCCTTGCGGACCTCGCTGTTGAAGGTGCTCCATGACAGGGTCAGATCGTCATTGATCGGACCGAGCGCGCGCAAAAGCTTCTCGTAGGTGCAGTCATAGAAGGCGAATTCGCCCGCGTCGGTCGTTATCACCGCCTCCGACCGCACGACGCGAAAGCCGTCGTCACGGCGCAGTTCCAACAGGCAGCGGGGATGCAGCGATCGCTGAACGGCGCGGTCGGGCTTGCGCCTTTGCAGCGCGCGGACGATGCGCGGCAGGTCGCGGTCGGAAATCAGCGTGACCGTCAGGTTGGCGTCGCGCCGGTGCTCGGTGACGGCGATGTCGAGATTTTGGATGCGCGCCGCGATATCGGCGACGACCTCGCGCAGTTGTTCGGTACGGTCCGGATTGGCGCGAGTGTCCACGTGCACGCGGACCGGGCCATCGAACTTTCGCACGCGGTCCACGCGGCCCATGAAGGGAAGCTCGGGATTGAACATGAGGCGGACGAATCCGGAAATGATTTCGCGGTCGGAAAAGGTTTTGCGGTCGGCGGCGCGCAGCTTGGCGACGGTTTCGTCTTCGGCGGCCGCAGGCGACGCAGTCAAGACCAGCGCCGCACCGAGTGCGCCGACGAGCCCACGCAAAGCGGTGACGACAGGGGTGGTCATGGCGGTATTCGATTGTGCGATGCGGGTAATCAGCCGGTCGGCGGCGGGTGTCGCTGGGCCTTCGATTGCAGCGCGCGGATCCGCTCGCCGAGGGTGGGTCGGGATTCGCCCGCGGGGGCCGAAGCGTCCGCCGTTGCGCTGCCGTTGCCTCCGTTGGCTGCCGCACCTTCGCTTTCCACCGCCTCCAGCAGCTTCTCCATCGGCGAACGCGGCCCTTCCAAAGCGATGGCCAGGCGCGCAATCTCTGCGGCGATCTGGTTGATCTGCTCGCGCAACTGGGCGTTCTCCGCGCGCTCCTGCTCCCAGGCTGCGTTGCTCTCCTGCGCAGCGGTGGCCAGCCGTGCGCGCAGGTCGGCTTCGACCATCTCCATGGCGTTGTGCTGGACGCGCATGTCGTTGATCTGGCTCTTGAGTGCCTCCACCTGCGCGTGCAGGGCGATGATCTCCACGCGCTGGCTGTCGGAGGTGAGCTCGCGTTCGGTCAGATCGCCGGAGATGCGGCCGATCTCCTCCTGCTTCTGGCCCAGAACCCGCTCGAGCTCGGCGAGTGAAGCGGTCTTGGCCGCGAGTTCCTCGCGCGTCGCCGCAAGCTGATGCTCCAGCTCGCTTTGACGCGCCTGCAAGGCGCGGATCTGCGAGTCCTTCTCGTTGATTTCCAGCTTGAACAGATTGATGGCGTCGGCGCGCTTGCCGAGTTCGGCGAATTGGCTTGCGTTCTCCGCCTTCAGATGTTCGATCAACAGCTCGAGTCGACGGGCGGACATGGCGAATTCCGCGCGCAACTGGTCTTTCTCGGCCTGCAGCTCCATCATGGAGACTGGCGCCGCGGCATCGAGGCGTTTCACGGTGAGGCGGACGGCGCGGTTGTGCACGAGCGGCATCAGGAGCAGCGCGAGCAGGCTCGCGGCCAGAAAACCGATCGCAAAAATCATGATCTGTTCGATCATGCCGAAATTTCTCCGGGTCGGTGCGCCGGGGCCTCACAATGCCATGGTGATTGGGCGCCTGCCAGTTAACCGGTCGTTAACCTCCCCGCCGCCTGCCGACGGCCGCCCGAAACGGCGGAAAATCCGCCTTGAAGCGGCATTTTAGACGCCGCCACGCGCGTCGTCTTGGGGCTATTTCGCAGCGAAGGCGGCGCTCTGCCGGCCTAAAAGGGGTTCCAGGTCGGCCGCGGGGTGAACTTGAGGTAGCCGATGTTGGCCCCGAGGCGCAGCCCGACGCCGGAGCGGATCGGCACCACAACGATGTTGTTGGCGGTCAGCGCCGTCATCCCGAACCCGCCGACGAAATAGGCGGAGCCGTCAATGCCGCCGAAGCGATCATAGATCGCCTCGACCGAGGGAAGATTGTAGACCAGCATCATCGTGCGGGCGCCTTCGCCGCCCAAGTCGAAGCCCAGCGAAGGCCCCTGCCAGAACACTTTCCGGTCGCCGGCGTTCTTGGTGTAGAGCATGCCTTCGCCATAGCGAAGGCCGGCGAAGAACGCGCCCCCGCCTTCCTCGCCGAGGATGTAGCCGTTGGGCACGCCCCATTGGCTCACCGCGCGTTCGATGATCTGCGCCAGACTCTTGGACACCGTGCCGAAAAAGCGGTGGCCGGCGTCGATCAGCTCGTTCGAGGAATAGCTGCGCGGCGGCGGCTGGCTCGTTTGTGCCGATGACGGCGCAACGGGCAGGCAGGCCAGCAGCAGCGCGAGGGCGAACATTCGGATGGTGGCGCGCATGATATGCTCCATCGCCGGCATAGAGCCCGATTAACCCGTCGCTCACGCGGCAGCCTTAAGCATTTTCGGCTGGACGACCGAATCAGCCTCCGCACCGCGGCAATATGATGGCTTTGCGCGACAAACGGAAGCGGCAGGGGCGCGCCGGAGGACCGGCGGCGCTGCTCGCGGGCTTGGCGGCGGCCGTCATGCTGGGTGTGGCCGGTCTCGGTGCCGCCACGACCGAGCGCGTTGTGACCGACCCGCATACCGGGCTGGCCATCAGCGGCTACGATCCGGTGGCCTATTTTGCGGATGCGGCGGCGAGGCGCGGGCGGCCGGAGATCGAAGCGCGGTTCGCGGACGCGGCGTGGCGGTTTCGCAATCTCGGCAATCGCGCGGCCTTTCTCGCGCATCCGGAAACGTACATGCCGGCGTTCGGCGGCTACGATCCGACCGGGATCGCGCGCGGCGTGGCGGTGGCGGGACATCCGGAGATCTGGCTGATCGTCGGCGAGCGGCTCTATCTGTTTCACAATGAGGATACGCGCGCGGCGTTTGCCGCGGAGCCGAAGCGGTTTGTTACGACCGCGGAGCGCCAATGGCGCGAAGTGCAGAGAACATTGGTGAATTAATCGAGGACGTATGACTGATCCGGGTCGCCGCTCGCCACAAAAGCGGGAATTCGCAAGTCGGGTTGCCCGTAACGAAGCGGCGTTCCCGCAGGAGTCCTGACGGCGCCGCCGGCGGCAAGCAAAACCGCATGGCCGGCGGCGATGTCCCACTCCGAGACCGGCGAAAGCCGGGGATACACATCGGCGATCCCTTCCGCGATGAGGGCGAATTTGAGCGACGATCCGCAGCGGATCTGTTGCGCGGGATTGAGCCGCCGCAGCCAGGCTTCGGTAGCGGCGTCCAGATGCGAGCGGCTCGTCACCGCCACGACTCCGCCGACCGGCCGCGGTCGCGGCCGGATCGGCCGCTGCTCGCGTGCGGCATGCGCG
>DATLYX010000143.1:0-18080 GCA_035574295.1 Xanthobacteraceae bacterium | reverse complement strand
GCCCGCCTTGATCGAGCCGGCGGTCAGGTCGCTCGACACCGGGCTGGGCGCGCTGGAGGAGGCGCGTGCGCATCTCGAACGGGCGATGGCCTTGGCCGAGTACGATCCGCAGGAATTGGAGCGCATCGAGGAGCGGCTGTTCGCGCTGCGCGCGGCGGCGCGCAAATACAACAGGCCGGCGGACGAGCTGGCCGCGCTTGCCGTGCGCTACGCCGGCGATCTTGAGTTGATCGATGCCGGCGCCGAGAAACTCGCGGCGCTCGAAGCGGCGGCGCGGCTTTGCGAACAGAGGTATGCCGAGCAAGCGAGCGCCCTTTCGGCGGCCCGAAAACGGGCTGCGGAGAAACTGGACAAGGCGGTCAATGCAGAACTGAAGCCGCTCAAGCTGGAGCGGGCGCAATTCGTCACCGAGATCACGAGCGATGCGGCGGCAGCAGGACCCGACGGCATCGACCGGGTGGAATTTTGGGTGCGCACCAATCCCGGAACGCGGCCGGGGCCGATCATGAAGGTCGCCTCGGGCGGGGAGCTTGCGCGCTTTCTGTTGGCGCTGAAAGTGGCGCTGGCAGACCGCGGCTCGGCGCCCACACTGATTTTCGACGAAGTGGACACCGGCGTGGGCGGGGCGGTGGCCGATGCCATCGGCGTGCGGCTCGCGCGCCTTGCGGAGCGCGCCCAGGTGCTGGCGGTGACCCATGCGCCGCAAGTGGCGGCGCGGGCGAGGCGGCACTATCTCGTGAGCAAGGAGACGTTCCAGCAGGGGAGGCGGGTCGCCACCCGCGTCGGCGAGCTCACGGCCGCGCGCCGGCGCGAGGAAATCGCGCGCATGCTCGCGGGCGCGAAAATCACCGAGGAGGCGCGCGCGGCGGCGGACAAATTGATCCGCATCGCGACGGGGTAAGCACATTCGGAATGACGGAAGATTCGGCGCATGGCCACCCACGACACCGCCAAGATCGCCGTCGGCGAATTGACCGAAAAGCAGGCGCGGGCCGAGCACGCGCGGCTGGCGGCGGAGATCGCCGAGCACGACCGGCGCTATTACCAGGAGGACGCGCCGATCATCTCCGACGCCGAATACGATGCGTTGCGGCGGCGTTATGAGGCCATCGAACAGCGATTCCCGGAGCTGCGCACGCTGGAAAGCATGTCGCTGCGCGTGGGCGCGGCGCCGGCGCGCGGATTTGCCAAGGTGCGGCACGCAGTGCCCATGCTGTCGCTGGACAATGCCTTCACGGAAGAAGACGTCCGGGAGTTCGTGGCGCGCATCCGGCGGTTCCTCAATCTCAAGGAAAGCGAGCCGATCGCGTTCACCGCCGAGCCGAAGATCGACGGCCTGTCGCTGTCGCTCAGGTACGAACACGGCGAGCTCGTGGTGGGCGCCACGCGCGGCGACGGCTTGGAAGGCGAAGACGTCACCGCCAACGTCAAGACAGTGAAGGAAATTCCGCACCGGCTGCACGGCCGCAACCTGCCCGAGGCATGCGAGGTGCGCGGCGAAGTTTACATGACCAAGGTCGATTTCCTGAAACTGAACGAACGGCAGAAGGCCGCGGGCGGACAAATCTTCGCCAACCCGCGCAACTCGGCGGCGGGCTCGCTGCGACAGAAGGATCCGAGCATCACGGCGTCGCGGCCGCTGGCGTTTTTCGCCTACGGTTGGGGGCAGATGAGCCGGATGCCGGCCGACACCCAGTCCGGCATGCTGAAGTGGCTCGCCGCTTGCGGGTTCAAGACCAACCCGCTGACAAAACTCTGCCGTTCGGTCGAGGACATGCTGGAGTTTCACCGCGACATGGAGGACCGGCGCGCGAAGCTGCCCTACGACATCGATGGCGTCGTGTACAAGGTGGACCGGCTCGATTGGCAAGAACGGCTCGGCTTTGTCTCGCGCAGTCCGCGCTGGGCAGTGGCACACAAATTCGCCGCCGAAAAGGCGACCACCGTGGTGCGCGACATCGAGCTGACCGTGGGCCGCACCGGCGCAGTGACGCCCACCGCCAAGCTTGAGCCGGTCAGCGTTGGCGGTGTCGTGGTGCAGAACGCCACCCTGCACAACGAGGACGAGATCAGGCGGCTCGACGTGCGCATCGGCGACACGGTGGTGATCCAGCGCGCAGGCGACGTGATCCCGCAGGTGCTCAGCGTCGTGCGCGACAAGCGGCCTCCGTCGGCCAAGCCATATCATTTTCCCAAGACCTGCCCGTGTCCGTTGCGCACACCGCTGGTGCGCGAAAAAACCGCCACCGGCGAAGAGGGCGCCATCATCCGCTGCAGCGGAGAGTTCGCCTGCCCCTATCAGAAAATCGAGCACCTGAAACATTTCGTGTCGCGGCGCGCGTTCGATATCGAGGGACTGGGCGAAAAGCAGATCGAGCTGTTCTTCGAAAAAGGCTGGGTGAAGGAGCCGGCCGATATTTTTACGCTCGAGGAGCGCAACAAGACGATCAGGCTGGAGGAGCAGGAAGGCTACGGCGTGACCTCGGTACGCAACCTGTTCGCCGCGATCCGGGCGCGGCGCGAAATCCCGCTTGATCGGTTCATCTATGCGCTCGGCATCCGCCATGTGGGCGACACAACGGCGCTGGCGTTGGCGCGCGGCTATGGTTCATGGAAGGCGTTTCACGACGCCTGCCTCAAGCTTGCCGAGGGCGACGAAGAGGCGCGGCAGGAAATGGACGCCCTCGATCAGATCGGCGATACGGTGATCGAGAGCCTCGCCGCCTATTTTCGCGAAAAGCACAATGTCGGCATCGTGGAACGGCTGATCAAGCACGTGCGCGTGCGCGATGCGGAGAAGCCCACCCATTCGCCGGTGGCGGGGAAGACGGTGGTTTTCACCGGAAGCCTGGAGAAGATGACACGCGACGAGGCCAAGGCCATGGCGGAGCGGCTCGGCGCCAAGGTCGCGGGCTCGGTGTCGAAGAAGACCGACTATGTGGTGGCGGGGCCGGGCGCTGGTTCGAAGCTCGACAACGCGAAAAAATTCGGCGTCAAAATCCTGAATGAAGACGAGTGGTTCAAGCTCATCGGCGGGAAATAAGAGGCCACCCTCATCCTTCGAGATGCGTCCTTCAGGCGCTCCTCAGAGTCAGGACGACAATTTCGTGCTGATAAATCGCGGCGGAGTGAAAGCCCCCCTCTCCGGGTCGGCGTGCGCGCTCAAGGCCTTGTATTCGAGGGGGGGTGGGCGAGACCGCGCTGCTACAGAAGATCACGCCTAAATTTGCAGGTCGAATTTTCACCCGGGATCTCTGTATGAGGCTTACAGCGTGATCACCTGGTCGGGCGGGTTGCCGGACAGCGCCTTGTAGAGATCGGGGAAGCAGCCGATCGGGATGCCGGGGAACAGCTTGTCGGCGATCTCGCGCTCGTAGCAGCACTGGTCGCAGCCCATGAGCAGGATGCCCTGTTCCTTCGCCACCTTGTGCAGGCGCGCGCCGATCGGATTGCCGTTGACCAGCACGTAATTGTTGTCCTCGAAGAAGAACATGCCGACCACGGTGGCACCGTGCCGCCTCTCCTCGAGCTGCGGTAGAATCATCTTGGCAAGGACATAAGAGACGTTATGCCGCTGGGTTGCGAAGATGTAGGCGACCTTCATGGTTCGGCTTCCTCTGTTCGGGCGGAATTGACGCCAGTGCGGCGCGGAACGCCGCAACCGCCAGCACGGCCCGGTCGTGCTTGTAGGCAGGAACGCCGGGCAGGGTCGCGATCAACTCTTCCGCGGTCAAGGCGCGCGCGATCTCCGGGGTGAAGCCGGGCACGGTTTCCGCGATCAGCTCGCAAAAGGCGATCAATGTGGCGCAACTCGAGCAGCGAAAGCCTGCGGTGCCGATGCGGCCGTCGCTGACGGCGAGACTGAACCGCGCGAAATTGCCGGCGGCATCGGTGCAGGCGGCGCCTTCGATCGGAAGCGGTGCGGCGCGGCGGCGGCGAAAGCCGCGCTCGAACAGTTCGCTGACGGTGAGACGCGGTGTGGCGCTGCAACAGTCCGCACGGCACGTCGCGGTCATGGGTTCAGTTCCAGCGCAGCAGCCACTTCTCGATGCGGCCGCTGATGGCGAAGATGGCAAGCACCACCACCATGATCAGAAACACCAGCGCCATCATCAACGCGGCGTTGTAGGTGCTCTGGGCGAACGAGAGAAGATAACCAAGGCCGCGGCTCGCGGCGACGAATTCGCCCACCACCGCGCCGGTGAAGGCAAAGCCCACCGCCACCTTCAGGCTGCCGAGCACCCAGGCGGCGACCGAAGGCAGATAAACGTGGCGGACGAGGTCGTAGCGGTTTCCGCCAAGCGTGAGGACGCGCTCGACCAGGCGGCGGTCGACCTGGCGGATGCCGGTGAACACGGTGAAAAAGATCAGCACCGCGACCAGGATGAAGGCGAGCGCCACCTTGGATGCAAGCCCGATGCCGAGCCAGATGACGAACAGCGGCGCCAAGATGACGCGCGGGATGGCGTTGAGCAGCGTCATCACCGGCTCGATCAATTCGGCGATCAGGGGAACGAGGGCGGCGATCACCCCAAGCAGGACACCGACCAAAATTCCCAGCACAAGGCCGCCGAGCGCCGCGCCGAACGTGGCTTCGAGGTGCGGCCAGATGCTGCCGGTGGAGAACAGCTCCACCAGCGCAGCGCCGATCTGGCTCGGCGTCGGCATGTACAGCGGATTGAGCATGCCGGCGTAGCCGACGAGCTCCCAGAGGGCGAGCCCGGCGAGGAGCGCGGTCAATTGACGGACGAGCGCATAGGCGGGGTTGAGAACCATCATGCCGCCTCCGCCGCATAGAGCGGCCGAACCTGATCGGAGAGGTCATCCCAAACGCGCTCATACAACGGCGCGAACGCGGGGTGCGTGCGCGCATGCACCACATCACGCGGCCGCGGTATCGGCACGGGGTATTTTTGGATGATGCGGGCGCGCGGGCCCTGCGACAGCAGATAAACGGTGTCGGACAGGCAGATCGCCTCTTCGAGATCGTGGGTCACCAAAAGCACGCTGAGGTGCTCCCGTTCAACCAGATCCACCAGGTCCTGAACAATGCGGGCGCGCACGATGGCATCGAGGGAGGCGAACGGCTCGTCCATCAGAAGCAGCCGCGGCTTGCGCGCCAGAACCTGCGCGAGAGCGACACGCTTGCGCTGGCCGCCGCTCAGGTGCCGGGGAAACCGGTCGCCGAAGCCGGCAAGGCCGAGCCGCTCGAGCCACCCCTCGGCCTCGTCGAGCGCCGCCCGCCAGGCCATGCCATGAAAACTCAGACCGAGGGCGACGTTGTCGCGGGCGGTGCGCCACGGCAGCAAAGCGTCGTCCTGAAACAGGATCCCGATCTCGGAACGTGCAAGCCCGCTCTCCACGAGTCCGGACAGCGGCCGCTGCAATCCGATGATGGCGCGCAAAATGCTGGATTTGCCCGAGCCGGAGGGCCCGATCAGGCTGACGAACTGCGCGTCGTCAACCTGCAGGCTCGCACCCTCGACGACCGGGACGTCGCCGTACGAAATGGAAAGATCGCGGACGCGCAGGATTCAACCCCTGAATATCGTTGTGTCGTGCAGTTTGCTGACGTCGGCGTCTTTGGGGATCAGGCCTGCGGTCTTCAGCGTTTCGGCCACGCGCTGCACGGCCGGAAGGTTGATGACGGCGCTCTGCGGATAAAGCGAAGACCGATAGCGCGCCAGCACCTCCCGCATCTGCGTGGTGTCGGCGCCGGCCAACAGCTCCTTCGGGAACGCCTTCATCAATTCGTCGGGCGGCAAGGTCTGGATCGCCTTGAGCGCATCGTTCAGCGCGCGGGCAATGGCCAGCATTTCCGCCTTGCGCGTTTCGATCTCCTTGGTGCGGACCGAGACGCCCATGAATTCGTAATGGCCGCCGAGATACTTGGTGGCGTCGGCGCTATCCATGGCATTGACGAGGGCGCGCGCGCCGGATTTGATCAGAATGGTGAGGGCGGGCTCCTGCACCAGCCCGGCGTCGATCAGATTCTGACGCAGGCCTTCGAGCAGATTGACGCCGACGGTGGCGAACTGAACCTTGGATTTGTCGGCTCCGGCCTTCGCCAAGAGGAACAGCAGCAGCGCGTGGTCGGCGTTGCCGAGCGCCGATACGCCGACGGTCTTGCCTTCAAGGTCCTTGAGCGTGCGGATGGTGTCGGCGTTCTTGGGCGAGGTGGCGACCGCAAACAGCGGTACCTGCCCGGTGGTCACGAATCGGCGGATGTCGGCGCCCTTGGCAAAGGCCTGCATGGCGACATCGAGGGAGGTGGCGCCATAATCGACGGCGCCGCCGACCAGCGCCTGAATCGCGGCATTGCCGCCGCGGAAGTAAACGATCTCCGCGTTGAGGCCGTGGTTGCGGAAGTGGCCGAAGGCGCGCGCCACTTCATAGGGCGGCGCACAGAGAAACTGGCTGCAGAACGAAATGGTGATCGGCTTTGCCGTCTGGCCGATGGCGGGCGCCGTAACGCCGAGCACGCCGGCGACAGCAGTGGCGCCCTTCAGCACGGCGCGGCGCGAAACGTCGGCTGGCGCAAAGTCGGAACGCTTCAAACCGGATCGCACAACAAGCGCGGTATTCTCGTCGCAGCAGCCCATGGTGACCTCGTCTTGGGCCGCAACCTAATCATCGCGATGCGTGCGTCAAGCGGCGGTACGTTCATTCTCTTTGGTCGAAAACGATTAAAATATCATTCCACGCACGCACACGCGGACGGAAGCCTTGGCCTACTGTCGCGCGGCGCTTGTGCGACCGCGGTCGATCACGACCGTTGCGAAGGTTGCGTGGCTTGATCGAGCCAGGTGCGGGTGGGCTCGTCCAGCAACGGCGCAAGCGCCTCGGCGACGCGCGCGTGATAACGATCGAGCCAGGCAAGCTCGCCGGCGTCCAGCATTGTGGGATCGATCAGACGGCGGTCGATCGGCGCAAGGGTCAGCGTATCGAAAGCGTTCAGCGGTTTCTCGCCGCCGGGCGGCGTCGGTGCTTCGATCACCAGCACGAGATTTTCGATGCGGATGCCGTAGGCGCCGGGCTTGTAGTAGCCGGGCTCGTTGGACAGGATCATGCCGCGCTTGAGCGGCACGGTGCCGAGCTTGGAGATGCGCGCCGGCCCCTCGTGCACCGACAGATAGCTGCCGACGCCGTGGCCGGTGCCGTGGTCGAAGTCGAGGCCGGCGGCCCAGAGCGACGCGCGCGCAAAGGAATCAAGCTGCGCCCCGGAAGTGCCGTCGGGAAATACCGCGCGCGCAATGGCGATGTGACCTTTGAGCACCAGCGTGAAGCGCGTGCGCATCTCCGCGGTCGGTTGACCGACGATGACGGTGCGCGTGATGTCGGTGGTGCCGTCCTCATATTGGCCGCCGGAGTCGATGAGGAACATATCGCCCAGCGCGATCCTGCGGTTGCTGGCGCGGCTCACGCGATAGTGCACGATGGCGCCGTTGGGACCGGAGCCGGCGATGGTCGGAAACGAAATGTCCTTCAGGAGGCCGGTGTCGCGGCGGAAGCTCTCCAGGGCGGCCACCGCGTCGATCTCGGTCAACGCACCGCGCGGCGCTTCGCGGTCGAACCAGGCCAGGAAGCGCGTGACCGCGGCGCCGTCGCGCAGATGCGCCGCGCGCGCGCCGGCGATCTCGGCGCTGTTCTTCACCGCCTTCATTTGCGCGATCGGGTCCGCGCCGCGGCTGATTTTGCCGCCGGCGGAAATCACGATGCGCGAGAGCGCGTCCGCGCCGGTGGCCTGATCGAGCCGCACGGTGCGGCGCGCCCGGCCGAGCGCCTCGAGGTCGGGGACGAACTGGTCGGGCTCGCGAAGGTCCGCGATTTCGGCCAGCGCCTGACGCGCGGCATTGCTCAGCTTGGTGGCGCCGGCATAAAGTGCAGGACGGCCCTCCTGCGGCACAAGCGCAAAGGCGAGCGGGATCGGGGTGTGCGCTACGTCGCTGCCGCGGATGTTGAAGGCCCAGGCCACCGCTTGCGGATCGGAGATCACCAGCGCGTCGGCGCGCGCTTTGGCGATCTCGGCGGCAATCCGCTGAAGTTTTGCGGCGGCGGGTTCGCCGGCAAAACGCACATCGTGCAAGACGATCGGCCCCTCTGGGGGTGCGGGGCGGTCCTTCCACAACAGGTCCACGGGATTGGGTTCGGTGGCGACGAGAGCGGCACCCGCTGCGGCGCAGGCCTTGGCCAGGCGCTCGGCGCCCTCCACGGTGTGGAGCCACGGGTCGTAGCCGATCCGGGCGCCGGGCTGAAGATTCGCTTCAAGCCATTTCGCGGGCGGGGTTTCGACCAGGTGCTCGAACGAAAATATCGCGCCGTCGACTTGGTTGCGCGCCTGCAGGGTGTAACGGCCGTCGACAAACAGGACGGCGCGATCGGGGAGAACGATCGCGCAGCCGGCGGAGCCCGTGAATCCGGTAAGCCAGGCGAGCCGCTCTTCCGAGGGCGCTACGTATTCATTCTGATGGCGATCGGCGCGCGGGAGGATGAAACCCGTCAGATTGCGCCGCTCAAGCTCCGCGCGCAGGGCAGCCATTCGCGGTGCGGTCGCCGCGCGCACCGGCTCCTCGAACGACTGAAAACGAGCTTCAAACATGGCGGCAATCTAGGCGGCGTGCCTACGGGCGGCAAGCTCAGCGCCGCTTCACTGAGCGGATTGGCGTGAACGGCGGCCTGCGGAACACCAGCGTCGCCCAACCGTCGAGCACAAAACGCCGTGCGAGAATGAGCGACTGCGCGCGATAGGCGGCGATGGCCGCGTTGGCCTGTTCCGACAAGAGACCGGATAACACCACATGACCGCCGGGCCGCACCCGCAGCGCCATCGGCGCGGCCATGCGTTGCAGCGGGGCGAGCAGGATATTGGCGAGCACGAGCTCGAATTGGCGGCTCACCCGCAAACGCGCGGCATTGAATCCCGTGGCGTGCATGACCTCGACCAAAGGTGCGGTGCGGTTCGCACCGGCGTTGGCCCGCGCGATATGGATGGCGCGGGGGTCGTGATCGGTGGCCAGCACAGGCGTGCGAAAAATTTTTGCGGCGGCAATGGCCAGAACGCCGCTGCCGGTGCCGAGGTCGAGGATCGTTGCTCTTGCCTGAGGATTGCGGCGGCGCGCAGAATTTCCCTGCACTTTGCGCGGAAGACGTTTCCTTGATTTTGCGAGTCGGTCGAGCGCCAGGAGGCAGCCGCGGGTGGTGCCGTGGTGGCCGGTGCCGAAAGCGAGGCCGGCCTCGATCTCGATGCCAATATCGTTGGCCCGCAGGGGACCGCGCACGTGGGCGCCGTGCACCACAAAGCGGCCGGCGCGCACGGCGCCGAGCGCGGCAAGGCTCGCCGCCTGCCAATCGCGCGGGGAGAGCGGGGCGCATTTGAGCGCCCGCGCAAGCCGGGGGCCGAGTTGCGCGGCGATCAGCGCACGCAGGGCGCCTTCGGTGAGCGGGGAAACGAAATGCACCTCGACACGCCATCGGCCGGGTCGGTCCTCGCTCACGCTACAGACAGCACATGCGGGATCGAGCAGCTCGCTCAAGACGTCGGCCATGCGCCTTGCGCGCGATTCGTCGGTCACGAGGCGGGCGCGGTAGGTGGGGTGTCGCAGGGGGTGCCGCAAGGCCGAGCACACGGTTGTCCAAGCGCTATCGACAGGGTTTTGCAGCCGTTATCAAGGCGATCCGCACCGGCTGTTGCACAGGTATATTGCCTGGCGCTTCGCGGGTTGTTCGGCTTTGCTTGCTGCGATTGTGCACATGTCCCCGTTTTCCTTCAGCGGCGAATCCCACGAGATTCGGCTATGCTCTTGCGGCAGTCCGGTGTCGTGGTCGCAACACTTAAGTTTTCCCCGTAACTCGCCATGGATCTTAAAGATAAGCAGGCCTGCGCCGAGTTGATCCAGGCCTGGGGGCTCTATCGCGACCAGGGTCGCTGGGATGAGCTCATGTCCACCTTCCACCCCGACGGGATTATCGCCGTGTCCTGGTTCCGCGGTCCCTACGCCGAATTCGTCGAGCGCTGTCGCAAGAGTTTTGGACGAGGATCGCAGTCCAAACACTTGTTGTGGCCGGCGTCGGTGCGCGGAAAGGGGCCGCGCGCGCTGGCGGAGACCAACGTGACCATCCTGGTGCGCCAGGAGATCGACGGGGTTCTGGTGGACCTGACCTCGCGCGCGCGATTTCTCGATCGCATCGAGCAACGGGCGGGTCGCTGGCGCATCCTGGAACGCGCCGCTGTGTACGAGCAGGACCGGCTCGATCCGGTGGAGCCGTCGATCGTGTTCGTGAAACTGATGCAGGCGGCGAATGCCACGAAATATCCTGCGCCCTATCGCTACATGGCATATCGCGTGCTGGCGGCCGGTCGCAGCTTGGCAAGCCCGGTGCACTACGACGGATTGCCGGAGACCGAGGCGCTCAAGGGCCGTTATGAGGCTTGGCTCGGCGGGGCGGAATAGGACTTTCGCCGGGCAAGGCGTCCGGTCAGAATTGATCATCTACGGTGCAACGCTGAGGGGTCTCAATGTTGCTGCGAATCTCGCTGTATACCCTGTTGAGTCTCACTTTCGTCAGTCCGGTCTCGATGCCGGCCGCCGCGCAGGAGGATGTGGCGGCGTTCTACAAGGGCAAGACGATCCGGCTTGTGGTCGGCGTCGGGGTCGGCTCCGGCTATGACATCAATGCGCGGCTGCTCGCCAGGCACATGGCAGCGCACATTCCCGGACAGCCGACCATCATCGTGCAGAACCAGCCGGGCGCAGGCAGCCTGACGATGACGAACCAGCTCTACGCCTCGGGCCCGTCCGACGGCACGGTGATCGGCGCTTCGTTCAACGGCATGCCGACCGCGCCGCAATTGCAACCGGCCGGCGCCCGCTTTGATCCGAACAAAATCATCTGGCTCGGCAGCACCAATCGCGAGACGCAGGTCACCTATGTGTGGCACACGGCGCCGGTGCAGAAATTCACCGACGTCGCCACCACGGAAACGCTCATGGGCGCGCAGGCGCCGGGCTCCACGCAATACGACTTTCCCATGCTCGTGAATGCAATGTTCGGTTACAAGTTCAAGGTGATCAAAGGGTACGAGGCGACACCGAAAATTCATCTCGCCATGGAGCGGGGCGAAGTGCATGGCACGCTCGCCAACTGGTCGACACTGAAGGCGCTCAACCTGAGCTGGGTCACCGACAAGAAAATCCGGATGCTGGTGCAATGGGGGCTGCAAAAGAGCCCGGAGCTTCCGGACGTGCCGCTGATCTTCGATTTTGCGAAAAATGACGAGGACCGGCAGACGCTGCGCTTTGCAGTGGCGCGCCTGGAGTACGGCCGGCCGTTCTTTCTGCCGCCGAACACGCCGCCGGACCGCGTGCAGGCGCTGCGGCGCGCCTTCGATGCGACCATGAAGGATCCCGCCTATCGCGCGGAGGCGGAGCGAATCAAGATCGAGG
Organism: Xanthobacteraceae bacterium; assembly: GCA_035574295.1. Taxonomy (GTDB): domain Bacteria; phylum Pseudomonadota; class Alphaproteobacteria; order Rhizobiales; family Xanthobacteraceae; genus PNAI01. The sequence goes on along the minus strand of DATLYX010000143.1, from coordinate 6,636 downwards.
TCGATCCGCTCACCGGCGAGCAGGTCGCCGAGCTGGTGGCGCAGGTGACGCGCACGCCGCCGGCACTGGTCGAGCGCGTGCGCAAAGCGATGGAGGGGAAATAGGTCTCGCAAACGTGCCCCAGCGAAGCAAAGCGGGGAGCCGTCGGTGGCCGCGCCGGGGGTGTGTCACTTTGTAGCTCACGCGGTCGGACGGTCGCCAATGGAAGCAAACATCGATAGGCTTGCGCGAGTCGGCAGCCGATGGGCGGCTGACAGAGGGGGGCACATGCTCACAAGCTTGATCATCTGGATCGTCATCGGCCTGATTGCGGGCTGGCTTGCGGCAAAGATCGTGCAGGGAACGGGTTATGGCCTGGTCGGCGACATCGCGATCGGCATTGCCGGTGCACTGATCGCGGGATGGCTGTTTCCATTTATCGGTCTGACGTTTGGCGGCGGAATCATCGCGGCCATCATCCACGCAACAATCGGCGCAGTGGTGCTGCTCGTGATTCTCAGATTGGTCAAGCAGGGCGGTAAAATGTAGCGGTGCAGCGGCGCGTGCTGCACCGCAATCGCCCAAAAACGCATTCATTCCAGCGGTAAACGCGGGTTCGGCGCTCCTTGACGCTCGCGCGAGCTACACAATTCCGCCATCGTGCTCGGGATAGAATGATGATGGGCACGGGCCGGCGTAAAACCGGCCTAAAGCGCTGGAACGCCGATCCGGGTCCGTCGTTATCTCCATGAGGAACAATCGCGTTACCGATTGGACGCAAAGGAGACACATAATGTGCGACTACAGCCTTGAGTACGTGGCCTCGCGGCCGGCGGCGGTCGCCGACCGTTTGGTGAGCACGACCTTCCCGAACACGATCACCCGCGGCTTTGCAGCGGCAAATGACGTCAACACGGCGGTTTGCCTGCGGCCCGGCACGGAGATCGCGTTCGAGCGAGATGTCGAGTTCGAGAATCCGGTCACGCATATGGTGACGCGGCTGCCTGCGAGGGTGGCGCGTTTCCGGAAGATCAACCCCGGCGAACCGTGTGCGCATCATGACGCGCTCGAATTTCCCGGCGGCGAGATCGTGCCGCTGACCAAGCTCTTGCCCGGCCAGCATGCGGTCGTGCTGCAGCTACCCGCGGACGCAAAGAGCGAGGCGGAGAAGCCGGCGGAAACTGTCGAGACACGGTCGCTGGCAACCGTGCGTTAGTAGGGGATTTTCGGCGCGGCTTGCGCCTCGCAGCCGGTACGCGATTGCGGCGCTGGTACGCCGACGGCTGATTGCGCGACCAAAGCCAGGAGTTAACAGCCACGCCGGTTCCCGCTCGGAGCCGGCGTGATGCATTTCTGGCAGCCTTTCAGCGGCAATGCACGAGGCCGTGCGGAGCTCGATCGTCGCGCCTTCAGTCGAAGATGACGCTCGGGAACTCGGAAGTGGTCGGCAGAGCGCCGTTGGCGCGGTCTCCGCGAACTTCAAAAAGGGCGACGACATCAGGGGACGACGCGACCGATCCCGTCTGCTCATAAGCCACAGTCTGGCTCAGCGGCGCGGACACGCTCTCGGGCTGGATCTCGACTTGTCGCGGGCGCGCGTAGCGCCGCGTTGCGGCGAGGCGGGCGTCGTCGGACCCATCAAGCCGGGCCGGGCCCAGATATTCGACGTGCACGCGCGCCAGCCCGCGCTCGTAGAAGCCGAGCAGCTTCGCCGCCCGCACCGACATGTCGATGATGCGTCCGTCGTGGAACGGACCGCGGTCGTTCACGCGCACGACCAGCGAGAGATTGTTTTCCAGGTTGGTCACGCGCACGTAGCTCGGCAGCGGCAACGTGGGGTGCGCGGCGGAGAGCGCGTGCATGTCATATCGTTCGCCGTTGGCGGTGAGCCGTCCGTGGAACCAGTCGCCGTACCAGGAAGCGATGCCTACGGCGCGGTAATGCGGATCCTCGCGCGGGACGTAGGTGCGTCCGGCAATCACGTAAGGCTCGCCGACGCGATAAAAGCCGCCGCCCTTGGGGAGCGGCTTTGCGCCATCGGAACCGCGAATGCTGCCGGTGATGTCGACATCCGCCCCGGTCGGGATGGATGGGTCGTCGAGGTGCCGAACCGAGGGAGGAACGACGGCAATGCTCGCGCCGATACAGAGTGCGATAACCGATATGCTGCGCCACATGGGTTGCATCCGAAACCGTTGCCCTGCGATCCGTTGCCGCCGCGGGGACGGCCTCGGATCTCGGTCCAGGCTAGTAAGTAGAAACCCGCAGTCCCGTTAAGCGGGACGGCGCAATGCCGAATAGGTTCGCCGCCGCGCCTTTACCCGGCCTTAGGCAGCGCGCGGCGTGTCGGGAGCGATTAACGAAAACGTCTTCGTTCGGCCGCGCGGCGTTGATCGTCCGTTTACGGCATTTCATCGCCGCGCGAATTCGTGCATCGGGCGGGGAACCAAGCGGCCTCGACGCGCGTTATACGCATTCGCCTTTCAGAAATTCACGCGGTATTTCCGTCCAATTTCGTCGCCCGCGATAGAACAGCGGCTTCCTGCCGCCGTGGGCCGCGCGATAGGCGAGATAACGCGTGCGCATGCGGCGGATGCGCTTGCGTGACGTGCGGACGGGCCGGTGCTTCAGCTTGATCAGCGCGCGTTCCAGCGCCCACAAATTTCGTTTGGAAAAACGCCAGTCGATGTTCGGCACCGCGCGCAGATCGAACACGGCATAGCCCTCGATGCTGCCGGTGGCGTCAACGTATTCGTCGATGTAGCTTGCGACCAGCGCGCGCACGGTGCGGAATACCGGCTTGCGGCCGTGCAGGCCGGGATCGCGCGAGCGCGCCACCGTGCCCCAGCGGCCGCGCCGGCGGTACAGAAAGATGACGTGATCGAGATAGTCCTCGGATTCGATACTGAGCAGAAGCGGCGGGTAGCCGTGCTGCTCCAGCACGCAGGCGGCGAATAGCGCGGCCTCGGCGCAGTGCGCGGTGCGGCGGCGCACCACTTGGCGGAAACTGCGGAAGGTCTCGCCGCGCGACTCCGTGTTGTAGCGCAGGCGATTGAGGAATTTTTGCACCCGCTCCGGCGTGCGCAAGCGGCGGATCAACCGCCGCTCGGCGGGGGTGAAGGCGGAAGGTGGGGGCGGAATTCGCGCTCGCGCGGATTGTCGCGGAATGCTCAAGGTCGTTCTGAGGCGGGGCTAGCTTGCGGCCTATTCTGCGGCCTCGGCTTTGTGACGCAAAGGGATAGCTGCGACGATAGCTTCGCGGGCATCGTTGCGAAACGCAGGATCGGTGCGCAACTCATCGATCGTGCCGCCTTCGGGAAATCGCGTCCGGTGTGGGTGGTCCAGTCCTCAGCGGCAAATTCGAACACTTCAGCAGCCTTCTGTATCGCTTCGTCAATCGAATCGCCAACCGTGACGACGCCAGGCAGGTCGGGGAATGAGACGCCGTAGCCGGACCCGGATTCCTTATGAATGAGAGCGATGTAATGGCGCATTTCTAATCCTTTTGCCATCCCGCCTGTCGGTATATCGATCGCACGGCGCCCGGCGGAATGTCTTTCCGCGGATGCGGCGCGATCACGACACGCCACAATCCGCGGTGGACGAACTTGTGATGCGATCCGCGGACCGAAACCTCCTCAAAACCCTCTCGCTTCAGGCGGGCGATGATATCACGGCTGTCGGTCAACATGCCCGATTTTTTGCGGCGCCCTTGACCGGTATCGAACTTTAACCTGCCAAGCCATGGGTAACCGAGCCGGTTGATCTAACCAGTGCGCTCCACAAAACTATCCACCACGCGCTTCTGGCCGGCGCGGTCAAACTGGATGGTGAGCTTGTTGCCGTCCACCGCCACCACGTTGCCGTTGCCGAATTTTTGGTGGAACACGCGGTCGCCGGGCGCGAAGGCGGATACGGTGCCGGTGGAATTCGCCATCAGCTCGCCCTCGATGGTGAGCGGACCGTGGCGGCGACCGGCATCGCGCCGGAAGCCGCCTCCCTCCCGATGTGCTTTGCGCGTCGACCTGCCCCCCAAGGTGGAAGGACTCTCATCGCTGTCTGCGTAGCCGGATTGTGTGTCCTCGGCGAAGGCGTCGCGGCGGCGCTGGGCGCGCTGCCAGCCGGGGGTGTCGTAGTCCGAGCCGAAAGCCGCGTCCCGGTCGAAGCGTGAGGGACCAAAGCTGCGCGCGCCGTAATCGCCGAAGCCGCCCGGACGTTCGGTGACCTCAACATGCGCCGGCGGGAGCTCGTCGAGAAAACGTGAGGGGATGTTGGTCTGCCACAGGCCGTGGGTGCGGCGGTTGGTGGCGAAAAAAATCTTCGCCCGCTTGCGCGCGCGGGTAAGCCCCACATGCGCCAGGCGGCGCTCCTCCTCCAGCCCGGCGCGGCCCTGATCGTCGAGGGCGCGCTGGTTGGGGAACACATTCTCCTCCCAGCCGGGCAAGAATACGGTGTCGAACTCGAGCCCCTTGGCGGCGTGCAGCGTCATGATGTTGACCCTGTCATCGCCGTTGCCGCCGCCTTCGGCATCCATCACCAGTGAAATGTGTTCGAGGAAGCCGGCGAGATTCTCGAATTCCTCCATGGAGCGCACGAGCTCCTTGAGGTTCTCCAAACGTCCGGCGGCGTCGGCGCTGCGCTCCTTCTGCCACATGTCGGTGTAGCCACTCTCGTCGAGAATGATTTCGGCAAGCTCGGTGTGCGGCAGCGCATCCTTCTGCGCCCGCCAGCGCGCAAGAGACTCCAATAGCGCGCGCAGCGCGGCGCGGGGCTTTGGCTTCAGCTCATCGGTCTCGACAACGGTGCGCGCGGCCTCGGTGAGCGGGACGCCACGGGGGCGGGCGTGGTTGTGCAGAAGCTGGATGGTGGCGTCGCCGAGGCCGCGCTTGGGCACGTTGACGATGCGCTCGAAAGCGAGATCGTCGGCAGGCGAATGCACGACGCGCAGATAGGCGAGCGCATCGCGGATTTCCTGCCGCTCGTAGAAGCGCGGGCCGCCGATCACTCGGTAAGGAAGGCCGAGGGTGACAAAGCGGTCCTCGAATTCGCGCATCTGGAACGAGGCGCGCACCAGGATGGCGATTTGATCGAGCCGATGACCTTGGCGCTGCAGGCCCTCGATTTCCTCGCCGACGGCGCGCGCCTCCTCCTCGGAATCCCAGCAGGCGGTGACGGTGACCTTCTCGCCGGCCTCGTCCTCGGTGCGCAGCGTCTTGCCGAGGCGGCCTTGGTTGTGGGCGATCAGGTGCGCGGCGGCGGCGAGGATGTGGCCGGTGGAGCGATAGTTGCGCTCAAGCCGAATGACTTTTGCACCGGGAAAGTCATGTTCGAAGCGCAGGATGTTGTCCACCTCGGCGCCGCGCCAACCGTAGATCGACTGGTCGTCGTCGCCGACGCAGCAGATGTTTTTCTCCCTCTCTCCGCCTGCGGGGAGAGGGTCTGGGTGAGGGGCGGGCTCCAACAGCTCAGGCTGGCGAGATGCCCCTTCACCCGACGCACTTCGCGCGTCGACCTCTCCCCGCAAGCGGGGAGAGGTGAACGGAGCGTGTGGCGCGGCGGTGGCAACCGAACGCTGCGCCAAGAGCCGCAGCCATAGATACTGGGCGACGTTGGTGTCCTGATATTCGTCCACCAGGATGAATTTGAAACGCTCTTGGTATTGTCGCAGCACGTCCGGCTGCTCGTTGAACAGGCGGATCATTTCCAGGAGGAGATCGCCGAAATCCACGGCGTTGAGCACCTTCAGGCGGTCCTGATAGGCCTGGTAGAGTTTTTTGCCGCGGCCGTCGGCAAAGGCGGCGGCCTCGCCCGCCGGTGCCTGCCTGGGGTGAAGTCCGCGGTTCTTCCAATGATCGATCATGCCGGCGAGCACGCGCGCGGGCCAACGCTTGTCGTCGATCTTTTCCGCTTCCAGGAGCTGCTTGATGAGGCGGATCTGATCGTCCTCGTCGAGAATGGTGAAGTCGGACTTCAATCCCACGAGCTCGGCATGGCGGCGCAAAATCTTCACACCGATGGAGTGGAAGGTGCCAAGCCAGGGCATGCCCTCGACCACGTGACCGATCATCTGGCCGACGCGCTCTTTCATCTCGCGCGCGGCCTTGTTGGTGAAGGTCACCGCAAGGATTTCGCCCGGCCGTGCGCGGCCGGTGGCGAGAATATGCGCGATGCGGGTGGTCAGCACGCGCGTCTTGCCGGTGCCGGCGCCGGCGAGCACCAGCACCGGGCCGTCGAGGGTCTCGACCGCGAGCCGTTGTTCTGGATTGAGGTCGGCGAGATAGGACGGGCGGGCACCGCGCGCGGCCAGCGCCCGCGCGCTGATGCTGTCCGGCGCAGGCGCCGGCGCGCCGACAGGTTCGCGCTTTGCGGGATCAGCCACGGGTGCCCCCGTCCATGAGAATCATGGACAGAAAATGGCACCTGCGGCGAGGTTTTGCGAGGGGTTCCGGACGCGGTGGAGCGCGGCGCGCAGGCGCGCGCATGCCGGCTATTCCTTGAACTCCTTCGGGCGCGCGTTGGCAATCTTGATCAATGTCTCGGCGTCCTTGCGGTCCTGTTTCAGGAACGCAATGAAGCCGGCCTGGTCGGTCGCGGCGGGCACCACGGCCTGCTTGTCAAGAAAGGCGGTGAATTTCGGTTCGCTGAACAGCTTCTGGA
>DATLYX010000142.1:0-14756 GCA_035574295.1 Xanthobacteraceae bacterium | reverse complement strand
GCTCCACCGAGCCGCCCGGCGCCGCGATCTCATACGGCGACATCGAAGCGTCGCCGACAAAAATCACCTTGTAGTCGTGGGGATAGGTGTGCAGCACCTCCCACGTCGGCGTCGTCTCCTGCCAACGCCGGCGGTTCTCCTTCCACACCCGCTCGTACAGGCAGTTATGGAAGTAGAAATGCTCCATGTGTTTGAACTCCGCGCGCGCCGCCGAAAATAATTCCTCCGTCGCCTTGATGTGCCAGTCCATCGACCCGCCCACGTCGAAGAACAAGAGCACCTTCACCGCATTGTGCCGCTCCGGCCGCATCAGGATGTCGATGTAGCCCTTGTGCGCGCTGGTCTTGATGGTCTCCGGCAGGTCGAACTCCTCCGGCGCGCCGGTGCGCGCAAACTTGCGCAGCCGGCGCAGCGCGAGCTTGATGTTGCGCGTGCCGAGCTCCACCTTGTCGTCGAGGTCGCGGAATTCGCGCCTATCCCAGACCTTCACCGCGCGGCGATGGCGGCTCTCGTCCTGCCCGATGCGCACGCCTTCCGGATTGTAGCCATAGGCCCCGAACGGCGAGGTGCCCGCCGTGCCGATCCACTTCGATCCGCCCTGGTGGCGACCGCGCTGCTCGGCGAGCCGCTTGCGGAGCGTTTCAAGCAGCTTGTCGAGGCCGCCGATGGCCTCGATCTGCCGCTTCTCCTCCTCGGTCAAATATTTTTCCGCCAGTTTCTTCAGCCACTCGGCGGGAATGTCCGCCGCGAGCGCGTCCTGCATCAGCTCGATGCCCTTGAATACGTGGCCGAACACGCGGTCGAATTTGTCGAGATTGCGCTCGTCTTTCACTAAGCTCGCGCGCGCCAGATAATAAAAATCCTCCACCCGCCGGCCGGCGAGATCCGCTTCCATCGCCTCCATCAGCGTGAGGTACTCGCGCAGCGTGACCGGCACGCCGGCAGCCTTCAGCTCGTGAAAGAACGTGACGAACATCGCCGCCGTCCCTAGCACAACGGCCACGCGAAATCAGCGGCCGTCGCCGGACCCTAGCCCGACCTTATGGCCGGTTGCGCGGGCCTGCCGGCGGCTTGGCCGGCCGCTGCGGCTGTTGTTGCTGCTGCGGCTGCGCGGGCGCCGGGCGGTTATTGGCTTTCGCCGCCAGTTGCTCGCAGCGCGCGCCCTCGCTGTCGATCTGCGAGATCAGTTGCTCGCTCTGGCGCGACAGCTCGCGGATTTCCTGATCGAGCGAGGCGAGCTTGAACTTCGCCACCTCCCCACCGCTCAAGCCCACCGTCTTGCGTTCGTTGCGCAGGCTCACGAGCTTCTTCTGCCGCGCGCGCAATTGTTCGTCGAGCTGGGTCACCTGCCGGCGGCACGCCTCAAGTTGCTCGGCCGGGCTTGCTTGTGATTGCGGCGGCCGCGCCTGCGGCTTGGATTGGTTGTTCGCCGGCGGCGCCTGCCGCGCCGGCTTTTGCGCCAGCGCCTCCGTCGCCCAGACGAGCGCCGCAACCAGAAGAATGCTCGTTACGATTGCGCTTGCGATTCTGCTTACGACTCTGCTCATGGTCCGTTCATGCGCTGGCGATCGGCCGAGTAGGACCAGGACAAACGTTTCAGCCTTCGTCGATGCTGTGCAATGCGGCACACGGTCACCGGCCCGGAGACGACGACGCATTATAGGAAGTTTGCCGTGCTCCGGCGAGATCATTCGCCGCACCGGGCGATGATCTCGCCGTTAACGATAAACGCGGCGGTTCAGTATTTGGTCTTAGAGCTTGCGGCCTTCAGATCGAGCGCCCGCAGTTCCTTGCGGTACAGGTTCCACTGCGGCGCTGGCGCTGCAGCACGCATCGCATAGATTTGGTAGAGGTCGGCGAGGGCCGCCAGCCCCTGCGAGGAATCTCCGTCGTCGGCGACGTGGGCCTTGATCTCGGCGACGTTCTGCTGGAACAGCTTGATCGCCTCTTCGAGCTTGCCCTGGTCGCGCAGCGCGATCGCCTTCTGCGCGCGCTCCCGCGCATTCTGCTCGACCACCGAGGCCATGACCGTCTTGTCGGTGCTGTCTTTCACCTCCGCAGCCGAGGTGCTGAAACGGCCGCGGATCGGGGCATTCAGCGTCTGCCGCGCGCCGGTGTCCGGAACCGTGTAGGCCACGCGCACCTGACCGAACTCGCGCTCCGCGGACGCCGCCTTGGCATCGACCTCGACCTCGAGCAGGACGTAGTGTTCGGTCTCCTGATAAACCTGGTTCAGCTTGAACTTCGCGCTTTGCGCGGCGATTTCCCCGTCGCGACTGATCGCCCGCACCACCCGCGCGCCCGGCCCAAGATCGACATCGATGGAGACCGTCTGCGCGCACGCGGCAAGAACCTCGTCGAATTCCTTGTTGAAGATCCTGATGAGATCGTCCGGCGCTGCGGCGAACGCATGGTTGCCGTCCGCGGCCCTGGCGAGCTGTAGCATCAGGTCCTCGTTGTAGGCGTCGCCCAATCCGATGGTGCTGACCGAAACGCCGGCCTTCAGGAGCTCGCGACCCAGTTTGGCAAAATCGCTCGGCTTGCTCGGGCCGACGTTGGCGAGCCCATCGGACAACAGCACCACGCGGTTGAGCCGGCGTGCATCGAGGTGTTTTTTCACCTCCTTGGCGCCTTCGGTGACGCCGTCGTAGATCGCCGTGGTACCGCGCGCGCCCACCTGCCGGATCAAATCGGTGAAATGCTTGCGGTTGGTGACCTTCTGTGCCGGCACCAGCACGTCGACTTTATCGTCGAATACCACCACTGACGCGATGTCCTTTGCGTCGAGCCGGTTGACCGCCATGATGGCGGCCTCGCGCGCCTGCGCAATGCGCTGGCCGGCCATCGAGCCGGAGCGGTCGATGACCAATGCGACGTTGACCGGCATGCGCTCGCTGCTGCGCTCAGGTTTGCAGCCATTGAGGCTGATGCGCAGGTAGTTGGTCTGTTTCGCGTCAGCCTTCATCACCGGCTGCGCAAAGCGCGCCTCGAGCGTGATGGGGTTTTCGGCCGCGAATGCAAAGGTGGAAAACAAGAAGCCGCCGAGCGCAAGCGCGCGGCCGGCAATGCGATGCAGGAACATAGACCCGTCTCCCCTCAAAGATCCGAGCGAATGGCGGCGAGATGCTCGACCGCGGCGTTGGCAAAAGTGGGGTGAAACCGTGACTTCATGCGCCAAAATCTGCGGCATCCGGGGGCGGGGCGCATGATTTCATGTTGCTCGCCGCCACAATCAAAATTTCGTGCCGGCCGCTCGCAGGCGCTTGGGCCCCGCCACAATTTCGCTTAGAGTTTGGAAGCGTTCTAGGCTGAAACTCGCCCCATCCTGACGGACGCCGGCGCGACCGGCGGGTCGCGCTGCAACGCCAACGACAACGACCCAAAGGGGGAATTCATGGCGCTCTCCAAATCATTAAACGTCAACGGCCGGCAGGTGTCGATCCAGATCGACGACCCCGAGATGCCGTTGCTTTATGCCCTCCGGGAAAACCTGGGCTTGAAAAGCCCGCGCTTTGGCTGCGGGCTCGAGCAATGCGGTGCCTGCACCGTGCACATCAACGGCCGCGTCGTTCGGTCCTGCGTGAAGCCGCTGAAGGAAGTGCGGCCGAACGACCGGATCGTCACGCTCGAAGGTCTCGGCAATCTGCAGAACCTGCATCGCGTGCAGCGCGCCTTCATCGAGGAACAGGCCGTGCAATGCGGCTACTGCATCACCGGGATGGCCATGGAGGCCGCAGCGCTTCTGGCCCGCAATCCAAACCCCACCGACGCGCAAATCAAGCAGGCGCTCTCCCACAATCTCTGCAAGTGCGGCACCCACGCCCGCATCATCCGCGCCGTCAAGCGCGCGGCGCGTTACGCCTGAGGGAGGCAACCATGAACATGCACGCATCGCGACGCGATATCCTGAAGGGCACCGGTTCGCTCATCGTCAGCTTCTCGTTTGCCGGCGCAATCAGCGAAACCCTTGCGCAAGGCGCTGCGGCGACCAAGCCGCTCGCTCTCACCGAAGTGGATTCGTTCCTCGCCATCGACGCCAAAGGCAAAGTGACGGTCTATTCCGGCAAGGTCGACCTTGGCACCGGCGTGCGCACAGCGCTCATGCAGATGGTGGCCGACGAGCTCGACGTGTCCATGCAAAACATCAACCTGATCGAAGGCGACACCGCCACCACCCCGGCGCAGGGCACCACCTGGGGCAGCCTGACCATTCAGCTCGGCGGTATCCAGTTGCGCAATGCTGCGGCCGTCGCCCGGCAGGCGCTGCTCGAGGAGGCCGGCAAACGTCTCAACACCAAGCCCGAAAACTTGCGGGTCTCGAACGGCATCATTTTCGGCGGCCCCAGGCGCCTGACCTACGGTGAATTGATTGGCGGCAAGCAGTTTAACCTGAAGGTCGATCACACCAAGCCGCCCAAACGCAAGGATCCGAAGGAGTACCGCGTCGTCGGCAAATCGGTTCCGCGCGTGGACATCCCGGCCAAGCTCACCGGCACGTTCACCTTCATCCACGACTTCCGCGTGCCCGGCATGCTGCACGGCCGTGTGGTGCGGCCGCCGGTCTTCGGCGCCAAGCTTCAGAGCGTCGACGAAAGCTCGATCAAACACATCCCCAACGCCAGGGTGGTGCGCCAGGGCGACTTCCTTGCCGTGGTGGCGGAAACCGAATGGAACGCCATCCGCGCCGCGCGCGCGCTGCAGGCGAATTGGTCGAAGGCCGAAACCCTGCCCGACCCGGACAAGCTCTGGGAATACGTGCGCACCTCGAAGATCGCCAAGGACGAGGAGTACGGCAAGGTCGGTGACAGCGCCGCCGCCATGGCCGGCGCCGCAAGGAAGGTGAACGCCACTTATGACTTCGCCATCCACACGCACGGCTCGATCGGGCCGTCGTGCGCTGTGGCCGAGTTCAAGGACGGCAAGCTGACCTCCTGGTCGGCCTCGCAGGCCACCCACAACCTGCGCAACCAGTTGGCCAAGATGTTCGGCCTGCCGCCGGCCGATGTGCGCTGCATCTACCTCGAAGGCTCCGGCTGTTACGGCCGCAACGGCCACGAGGATGCCGCCGCTGACGCTGCGCTGCTGGCAAAGGCGACGGGCCGACCCGTGCGCGTGCAATGGTCGCGCGGCGACGAGCACATCTGGGATCCGAAGGGTCCGCCCACGCTGATCGACATGCGCGCCGGGCTCGACCCCTCCGGCAACATCATCGCCTGGGAGCACGAATCCTGGATCCCGCAGCAGACGCCGGGTGGCTTCCACGTGCCGCTGATTGCCGCTTCGCTCACCGGCATGCCGGCCGACGACCACATCGCGCCTGGAAATATCTTCCAGAACGCGGCGCCGGGGTACAAATTCCCCAACGCCAGATCGGTCTGCCATCGCCTCGAAACCACGCCGTTCCGTCCGTCCTGGATCAGAACGCCGGGCCGGATGCAGAACACCTACGCCAACGAGTGTTTCATGGATGAGCTTGCGGCGCAGCTCAACATCGATCCGATCGAGTTGCGCCTCAAATATCTCGATCCGAAGGAAGAACGCGGCATCGAGGTGCTGAAGCGGCTCAAGACCCTCGCCAAGTGGGAGACGCGACCCTCGCCCCGCCGCAACGTCAGCGGCAACATCGTGCGCGGCCGCGGCATGAGCTACGTGAAATACGAGAACAGCCGCACCTACGTGGCGACAGTGTGCGACGTGGAGGTCAACCGGACCACTGGTGAGATCCGCGTCCCGCGTTTCTACGTCGTGCACGACTGCGGCCAGATCATCAACCCCGACGGTCTGCGCAACCAGATCGAGGGCAACGTGATCCAGACCTTGAGCCGCACGCTGATCGAGGAGGTGAAGTTCGACCGTTCGCGCATCACCAGCGTGGACTGGGAGACCTATCCCATCCTCACCTTCCCGCAGGTGCCGGAGATCATCATGGATCTGGTCGATCGGCCGAACGCGCCGCCGTGGGGCGCCGGCGAACCGGCCGCTGCGGTGATTCCGTCCGCAGTGTCGAACGCCGTGTTCGACGCCACGGGTATCCGGGTGCGCTCGGTGCCGTTCACCCCGGACAAGGTGAAGGCGGCGATGAAGGGCGCGGCCTGATCCACGCGATGCAAAGTTGATGCACGGGGGCGCCATCTCCGGCGCCCCTTTCTTGTACGTCCCGGACGCGGTGCAGCGTGAAGCGAAGCAGAACAGTTCACCGTTGCTCCGGGACCGTTTCGGATTCGGTGTTTGTGACGGTCCCGGGTCTGCAGCGCACTACTTAGACCGCCGCGCCATTCATTCGACTTCAACATCGATCCATCACCCTGAGGCGGCCGGCGAAGCCGGCCCTCGAAGGATGACTGGCACACCCTCGTCCTTCGAGGCTCGCGCTTCGCGCTCGCGCCTTAGGGACGACGGCGGTGTCCTCTCAATGACGCGGCGGTATTGCGTGCTGCGCCGCGCCCGGGACACGATTCGATCTGAAGTCATCCTAGGCTACGCCGAGCTTCTTTTGCAGGCTGGTCGAGGACGTCGTGTATTGGAACACCAGCCGCTTGCCGGGGAACACGTATTGATGGGCCTTCTGCGCCATCAGCGCCGCCTCGTGGAACCCGCACAGGATCAGCTTCAGTTTGCCCGGGTAGGTGTTGATGTCGCCGATGGCGAAAATTCCAGGCGCGCTGGTCTCGAAGCCGACCGTCTCGACCGCGATCAGCTCGCCCTCCATCTTCAGTCCCCAGTTTGCCACCGGGCCGAGCTTCATCGTCAGTCCGAAGAACGGCAGCATGGCGTCGCAGGCGATCGGGCTTGTCGTACCGTCGTTGCGCTTGACGATCACGGCCTTCAGCACCCCGTTCTCGCCTTCGAGCCCGGCCACCTGTCCGAGCACGAAATCGATCTTCTTTTCTTCCGCGAGCGCCAGCATTTTTTTCACGCTGTCCGGCGCGGCGCGGAATTCGCTGCGCCGATGCACCAGCGTCAGATGTGCGGCAATCGGGGCAAGGTTGAGCGTCCAGTCGAGCGCGGAATCGCCGCCGCCCACGATCACGAGACGCTTGCCGTGGAACGCTTCCATTTTGCGCACCGCATAGAATACGGACCTGCCCTCGTAGGCTTCGATGCCGGGAATCGGCGGCCGTTTGGGCTGGAACGAACCGCCGCCGGCGGCGATCACCACCACCTTGGCCTCAAACACCTTTCCGGTCTCGGTCTTCACCCGGAACAAGGGATCGCCGATGCGCTCGATGGTCTGCACCATGTCGTTGAGATGAAAGGTGGGATGGAACGGCTTGATCTGTTCCATCAGCGCATCCACCAGCCCCTGCGCCGAGATGCGGGGAAGGCCGGGGATGTCGTAGATCGGTTTTTCCGGGTAGAGCTCCGCGCACTGCCCCCCGACCTTGTCGAGGATGTCCACCAGATGCGCCTTCATGTCGTGCAGGCCGAGCTCGAACACCGCGAACAGGCCGACCGGCCCGGCCCCGACAATCACCACGTCGGTCTTGATGGGATCGCTCATGTGCGCTTCTCTAACGGGCGCGCGCGGCGTCGAAAAGAGGAAAAGCGACGCCGCCAAACCTGCGGAAATATACTTCCTCAACGCCGGCCCCGCCGGTGCCCGGAGAAACCGCCGTGAACGATCAGCCGACCGAGCGCCAGCGCAAGCCTGTGCCGCAGCTTGCCGATTATCCGCACCGCGCCACCGACACCATCCGCTTCGCCGACCTCGATCCGCAGGGGCACGTCAACAACGCGGTCTTCGCCACCTATTTCGAGACCGGGCGCGTGGCCATGTTCCGCAATCCCGACCTCGGCATAGGAATCCCGGACGGCACCTACATCCTGGTGCGCGCCGAGATCGATTTTCTGCGCGAGCTGCGCTGGCCCGGCACGGTGGAGATCGGCACCGCGCTCCTGGAATTCGGCCGCTCCTCGTTCACCGTCGGCCAGGTAATCTTCAACGAAGGCGTCTGCTGCGCCACCGGCCGCTTCATCATGGTGCTGGTCGACCGCACCACCCGCCGGCCGCGCCCGCTCACCGAGGAGGTGAAGGCGCGGCTCGGGCAGTGGAAGTACCGCGCTTAGGGACGGGCAGCCACGGGCACGAGCGGGCTATCCTGCCGTTTGCTCGGGCCGCCAGCAATGATCTGAACCACGCCGGCAGCGAACCCGATCAGTGCGCCGATCTGCCATGCGGCGTCGTAGGAGCCGGTGAGATCGAGGATCAATCCGCCGCCCCAGGTGCCGATCGACGAGCCCACCTGGTGCACGACGAACGACAAACCGAGCAGCGTGGCCAAATACCGGGTGCCAAAAATCTGCGCCACTAGGCCGCCGATCAGGGGCTGCAGCCCGGGCCACCACAGCATGCCCATCACCGCGGCAAACAACAGCGTGCTGGTCGGCGTCGGCGGCACTACGAAATAGGCGACGAAGATGATCGAACGCAGGATGTACAGCAGCCCGAGCAGGATGTGCTGGGGATATCGGCCGCCGAGCCAGCCGGTCAGCAACGAGCCGATGGCGCTCACGCCGCCGATCACGGCGAGCGCGCTCGCGCTCAGCATCGGATCCTGGCCGCAGATCGCAAGATAAGCCGGCAAATGCGTGATCAGGAACAACAGATTGAGGCCGCAGACGAAATAAGCCCCCGACATCACCAGGAACGGCCGATTCCGCATCGCTTGACCGAGCACCTCGCGCATCGAGGCCGTCGTTGTGCTCTGCGCCGGCATCTTGTCGGCGCCCCCGGCCCAATAGGCGGCGGGCAGCATCACGATCGCCATCAGAACGAACAGCAGCATGCCGACCTGCCAGGGCTGGTGCGCCAGCACGGCCTGGGTGATGAGCGGAACGACGAGCGTGCCGAGCGATCCGGCCGCAGAGACAACGCCGAGCATCATGCTTCGCCGTGCCTCTGAGACCGCACGCACGCATGCGGTCATCGCCAACGACGTCGCGGTGCATGACAAGGCGATGCCGGTCAACGCGCCGGCGACGATTAGGTCGAACGTGCCTTGCGCCGCCGTCATGATGCCAAGGCCGACCACGTAGATCACCACGCCGGCCATCATCGTGATTCGAAGACCGAAGCGGTCGGCGATTGCGCCGACCAGCGCCTGCGTGAATCCCCAGACGATGTTCTGGATCGCCAGCGCCAGCGTGAAATTGGCCGCCGTGACCGCGAGGTCTTGGGTGATCGGGGTCAGAAACAGTCCGAAACTCTGGCGTATCCCCATGCCCAGGGCGAGCAGCAAGGCAGTGCCAATCAGAATGAGCCGAGCTTGGCTGCCGCTCGGGGCAAGGATCCGTGACATTCCGGGGGATTCCTAAGGGTTCCGGAGGTATTCCTAAGGGTGGTGATATGCAGCGGTCATCTGACGACGATTGTTCGCTTCTATCATGCCTGCTCGCCTCCGTCGCATACCATTCTGACCTGTCTGATATGACCTGCGCCGTGATCACCCGGGTCGCCCGGGGCGGCCGACAGCGGCAGGATCACCGCCGGTCCCGGAACCCCATCCGTTCAAGCCGCGGCAGCCCCAACTTGGCGCCGCAACTCAAGTGGTCAGGTCGGACTTTGCCAGGGCCCGCACGCGCTCGACGAACAATGCAACCACCGGACTGACGGTTCGATTCTTCAGTGTGAAGATCGCGATCGGCATTTCCGGCATTCCAAGATCGATCGGCAGGCGCTTGAGCGACCAGCGTTCGGAATTGTACTTCAGCGTCGTATCGCTGAGCACGGTCAGGTAGCGGCCGGTGGCAAGCAGGTGCATGCGCACGTCGAGGGAGAATGTGACGAAATGGTGGCCGCTTCTGCGGGCGGCCAACGTGAAGGCCGAATAAGGTCGTAAGCTGAGCAATCGCAGATCACCCAAGCGATATCCGAAAACCGAAAGCAGAAACCATGGTGCGCGTTGTAGCGCTCTTTGTCTCCCGCAGCGGCACGCGCATGCAGGCTTGCACCGCGGTGCAGGCGCTCGCCGGCCAGGGACTGCAAGGAGATCGCTATGCCCTTGGCGAGGGCACCTATTCGCGATCTCCGCGGCCGGCTGCACGGCATGTTTCACTGATCGAGCGCAAGGCCATGGATATCGCCAACCAGGAGCTGATTGCGCAGGGGCTGGCACCGTTCGAAGCGCATGAGACGCGGCGAAATATCGTGGTCGAGGGCATCGATGTCTACACGCTGCTCGATCGGGAATTTCGGATCGGCACCGTGCGCTTGCGCGGCTCGGACATTACCGGACCCTGCCACGTGCCTTCGGCCGCGGCGGGCAAGACCGGGTTCAAGGAAGCATTCCACAACCGCGGCGGCATCCTCGCGGAGATCATGACGGACGGTGTTATTTCGATCGGCGACATGTTGGTGGTGGAGCCGTTGCCAACGTGACGGACATCGTCATCGCCGTTCCCTCAAGCCCATTTTCTGCAACCGCGGCAGCACTTCGTCGCAGAAATAGGGCAGTTCATCCGCGTAGTTGACGAGCGACAGCGCAATGCCGCGCATGCCGGCCCGAGCGAGCGCGCCGATCTGTTCGGCCACCTGATCGGGCGTGCCGACGATCTTCAAGCCGCCCATGCCCATGGCATAGCCGTTGCGCTGGCGCAAAAACTCCTCCTGCCCCACGCGCTCCGGCGTGATGTCCTTTTTGGCGAGAATTTCGTCCACCGCCGACCAGTCCGCGTGCTCGACGATGCAGTGGTGAAAATAGTCCTCCGCTTCTTTTTCTGTGGGCCGGCAGGTGACCACGCCCACGGTATAGACGTCGAGCTCACGACCGTACTGCCGCGCCTCCTCCTTTGCCTCGCGCACGCGCTTCGCCACGTCCTGCAGCGAGGTGCGCGAGGCATTGGTGAAGAAGGCGTCGCAATTGCGGATGGCGAAGCTGCGGCCGGTGGGCGAGGCGCCGGCGTTCATGATCAAGGGCCGCGCCCCGCCATAAGGTTTCGGCTTGGCACGCACGCCGTTGAGCTTGAAAAATTTGCCGTCGAAATCGAAATCCGCCGGCTCCGACCAGCAACGCTTGACGATGGTGAGCCACTCCTCGCCGAATTCGTAGCGCGTCTCATGGTCGCGCTGCTTGACTCCGAACATCTCGAATTCGTCCTCGTTCCAGCCCACCACCACATTGAGCCCGAACCGCCCCTCCCCGATGTGGTCCGCCGTGACGAACTCCTTCGCCGCGATAACGGGGTGGAACAGCGGCGCATGCACGGTGCCGAACACCACGAGCCGCTTGGTTGAGGCGAGCAGCGCGCAAGCCCACGTCACCGTCTCCAGCGTGGCGCCCTGATAGTCGGTCTCCCCGCCATAGCCCTTCCAGCGGCCGATCGGCAGCATGAAGTCGATGCCCGCCTCGTCCGCCATGCGCGCGAGCCGAAGATTGTCCGGCCAATTCCCCGACCACCGCTCCGGCACCTTGGTCACCGCGCGACCGGACGAACAGTTCGCGCCGAACAGCCCGATCTTCAGCGCATTGCCGTTGCCCATCGCCATGCGCTCGCGCAGCGTGAGCCGCCGTACTGTCTCTATCATTGTGCTGGGCTCATTCATGCGCGCAGCCTGCGTTTAATGGGCACTGAAGCAATTGCCGCGCGGCATCCGCATCTCCCTCTGCCGCAAGCGGTGGGAGTAACCGCGTGCGCGTTGCATGCAATACGCTGGTCCAACGAATGCATCTGTTCAACCGCCAGCCGTCGGCATGACCGGCAGCAACAGGTGCGATGCCCGCGCACGGTCGTGATAAATGCGATGCACCACCGTTTTGCTCGAACAGATATGATAGGGAACGTACTCGGCGTTGGTCGCGCCCGCCACACCGGTCGGCAGATCGAGGCTCGTGATCTCGACGCAGATGCGATGCCCGCGGCGGAACAGATTCGCCGTAGCAAGAATTTCGATCTGATATTCCTCGATCGTACCCGGCTTGACCGGCTTCTGTGCCTCGCGCGTGAGCGGATGCCACGGCCGCCCCGGCAGCGAGCGCGCCGGGTCCACCGCCCGGTGCGAGGCCTTGAGCCACCCGCGCGTGAGTTCGCGTTCCGGCAGGTTGTTCGGGATCTCCCGCTCGCCCTCGCGCACCGTCCGCACCGAATGATCCGGCCCCACGTCCTTCAGAATTACGATCCAGTTGGTGTCCTCCTGGTCGATCTCGGCATAGAGCGTGAGCACCGACGGTCCGGCGATCAACACGTCCTGCGGCAGCGGATCGGTGAGGTAGCGCAGCTTCTGGATGGTGGCGGTCTGCGTCGGCGGCATCTGCGCGAACACGTCAGGCGCCTGCGTCTCCGCGGCGCTCGCCGGCGCCGGCGTCGTGGGCAAAAGCCGCTCCCAACTCGCAAGGTAGAGCTTAGTCCACTGCACCTCCGGCGGCGGCCAATCGCTTGCCGTGCGCCATTCGTTGGCACCCATAACCCAGTATTTCACCGGCGGCTCGTCCATGATGCCGGTGTCGAGCCCTTTCAGCCAATGGTCGTGCCAGCGCAATATCTCGTTGTGAAAGGAATGGAAGGGCCGCTCCAGGTGCGCCGGCCCCGCAAGCATCAATTTTTTCGGCGCCTTGATGTTGCGGTACCAGTTCTGGCAGCCGTTGAGGTGGGTCTTGTACGTGTAGCCGTACCAGCCTGAGCCGGTATAGGTCGGCACCTTGATCTGGGCGAATTCCGCCTCGCTCTTTATCACCGCCGCTTCGTTGTCATAAGGATCGATCAGCACGTTGAAGAGGGGCGGCATGTGCTGCCCCTTCTGCGCGATCAAGTTGTAAACGTGCGGGTATATCTTGTAGTCGGGGTTGTTCATCGCCTCCTGCCAAAGCTTTTCGCGCTCCGGCGGCAGCGGCCCCGGCGCGCCGCGGTTCTGATGCATGGCGCTGAAATGGCCGACCAGATAGCGGAACAGGTGAATAACTCCGCCCGGATATTCATCGCGGAAGCCGCCAAGCTCGCCGTAGGCGCCGCGCGAGTCGAACGGAAAGATCGCCTTCAGATGCGGCGGCTGTTTCTTGGCTACCGCGAGCTGCTCGGCGCCGAAGCCGGAAATGCCGACCATGCCGACATTGCCGTCGCACCACGGCTGCCCGGCGATCCATTCGATCAGGTCGTAACAGTCCCACTCGCGCGAGCCGCCGCCTTCCGACTTGCCTATGCCGCGCGGCGAGCCGATCACATGTGCATAGCCGCGCGAGACAAAAAATTTGGTGTCGCCCGCCTCGATCGGCCCGGTCCACAGCGGCGCCCAGGCCGGCTGCGGCGGCAACGCTTCCGCCATGTCCGGCCCCTGAAAATCCTTGTTGTAGATCGCAAAGGCGAGCAGGGCAGGAAATTTTTCCGGCGCATCGGGCCGATAGACGTCCACGCACAACTTCACCCCGTCGCGCATGGGCACGTAAACGTCGCGCTCCTTGATCATGCCCGCGTAGGTCGGCGGCCGGTCGTAGTCGGTGGGCGGACGGTCGCCCGCTGTGACCAGTGCGACCGTCGCCTGCCCCTGCGATTCCATGATTGCCTCATCACTTGCCGTTGGCCTTCAGCACATAGCGGCCGCGCTCGTCGCGGCCGAGTCGGTTCTCTGCATAGAGCAGATCGAGCTCGCGCACCACTTCGCGGCCGTCGCGCGTGCCGAACGCCGCCATGAGTTCGAGAAAGCTTGCAGGACCCGCGGCCAGAACCTCGGCCACCGATGTCCGCCGCGGCCTGTCCGGCAGCACCGGCGGCGCCGGCACGCTCCATTCCAGCGCCTGCCGCTTGCCGAAGGGAATGGTGCAGTCGAAGCCGACCTTGGCACCGGTGCGCGCTCCGCCGAGCGAGGGATCGAGCGGCACCACGCGGAAACCGCCGGCCACGATCAGATCGCGGTCGCCCTGGTGCCGCGTGGCCAATGCCCAATCCACCTGTTCGTCGGAGAACACATCAATGTCGTCGTCGAACACGAACACATGCTTGGCCTCCGCCATGGAGCCGAACACCGCGGCAATGGCGTTGCGCGCCTCGCCTGGCACCCGCTGGCGCAACGAGACGCGCACGTTGTACATGCCCCCGCTCGCCGGCGTGGCATAGACCGCCACCGGTTCGCGCACCGCCGTCACCAGCGCCGCCCAGGCCGCGGTTTCGGTCTTGACCGTGGTCACCTGCGCCGTGTCGGTGCGCGCCAGATACCTGCCGCCGATGGTCACGGTCTGGAACAGCGCATCCTGGCGGTGCGTGATGGCGGTGAGGTGGAACACCGGATTGGTCTTCACCATGCCGTAATAGCCGACGTATTCGCCGTACGGCCCTTCTGGCTCCGAATGCCCGCGCGCGTCGAGATAGCCCTCCAGCACGTATTCGGCGTCCGCCGGCACGAGAACATCGTTGGTGATGCACTTCACGACGGGCACCGGCGCCCCGCGCACCGCGCCGATGACTTCGAGCTCGTCCATCGGCGGCGTCGCGCTGACCGCCGCCATGAAATCCGCCGGATGCGAGCCGACCGCGAACGCTACCGGCAGTGTCTCCCCGCGCGACACCGCATCGAGATAATTGGCGCGGAGATCGCTCGGCGCGATCAGGTCGATGCCCGCCGTGCGCGGTCCGCGCAGCATGATGCGTCGGCAGCCGACATTGGTGTGGCCGCTGCCGCGCATGATGGAGAAATCGAGTCCGGCGGAAATGTACGGCGCGCCGTCCTCACCATGCTGCAAGTGCACCGGCAGCGCGCAGAGATCCGCGTCCTTGCCCTCCAGCACCACCGCCTGCACCGGAGCGTCTTTTTGCGGCACCCTGATCGGCTC
>DATLYX010000141.1:0-4807 GCA_035574295.1 Xanthobacteraceae bacterium | reverse complement strand
GCTTCGTGCCGCGCGTGACCCCCACCCGGCCTCGCTTCGCTCGGCCACCCTCCCCCTTTCAGGGGGAGGGAAATGCAGATGCGACGGCCCTGCCGCAAGCGGGGAGAGGGAAATTTACTCCGCCGCGTCCGCATGGCGTTTACGCTGCTCGAAGCGGCGGTCGAAGACGTGCTCGGCAATGCGGTTCTTGAGAATCTCGATCGACCCGCCGGCGATCATCCAGCCGCGGCAGCGCCGCATGCAATATTCCACCAGCGCCGCGCGCGAATAGCCGGTGGCGCCCATCGCCTGCACCGCCTCGTGCGCCACCTCGAAACCTGTCTGGTTGCACGCCGCCTTGGCCACCGCGGTCTCATAGGCCGAGGGGAAGCCGCGGTCTGCGTTCGCCGCCGCGCGATAGAGCAGGAGCTGCGCGCTCTCCAGCTTGATCGCCATGTCGGCGAATTTCCATTGCAGGCCCTGGAATTCGCACAAGGGCCGGCCGAACTGCTCCCGCACCAGCGCGTGCTCGCGCGCGCGCTCGAACGCATAGCGGCCGAACGCGAGCGCGCGCGAGGCGTTGCCGATGCGCTCCACGTTGAAGCCCGACATCTGCTTCTTGAACCCGCCCGGCCCGAGCAGCACGTTCTCCGCCGGAATACGGCAATTGTCGAAGTGCAATTCGCACCACTCCTCGCCGCTCATGAACTGCTGCGGCGGCCCGATTTTGAAACCCGGCGTGTCGCGCTCCACGATCACCGAGCCGATGCCCGAGGTGCCCGGCCCGAAGCGCACGTAGATGAGAAAGATCGCCGCGTCCGGGCTGAAGGTGGAAAACACTTTCGTGCCGTTGATGACGTAATGCGCGCCGTCCGGCTTGGCGGTGGTTTTTAGGTCGGTGACCGCGGAACCGGCGTCCGGTTCCGTCATGCCCAGACTCATCACCATTTCGCCCGCGAGCAGCTTCGGCAGCCACTTCTTCTTCTGCTGCGCCGTGCCGTATTCGGCGAAGGTGCGGATCGGCCCAAAGTTGCCGAACTGCACCACGTCCGCGCTGCGCGGGCACACGGCGGCGATTTGTTCGATGGCGATCACCGCATCCATCAGCGTGCCGCCCGCGCCGCCGTCCGCCTCCGCAATGGTGATGCCCATGAGCCCCTGCCGGCTCATCAGCTTGGCGACGTCGAACGGATAGCGCGGATCGTGCGCGCGCTTGAGCGCATCCTTCTCCAGATGCGCCAGCGCGAACCGCCGCACCTGTTCGGCGAAAAGCTTCTGCTCCTCGGTGAAGTCGAAGTTCATCCGCGTTTCTCGTGTCCCGGATGCGATGCAGCACGGAGCGCGTCAGCGCGAAGTGCTGCACCGCTGATCCGGGACCGTTCCAGATTCATGCATTCCAACGGTCCCGGGTCTGCAGCCCGCCGCTCCGCTTCGCTCCGTGCTGCGCTGCGCCCGCGACATAAATTCTATTCCACCTTGGCGCCCGACTGTTTGACGATCGCCGACCACTTCTTCTCCTCGCGGTCGATGTCTGCGGCGTATTCCTCCGGCGTCGAGGGCAGCGGCTCGGTGCCGTCGGCGGCCATTTTCGCCCGCACGTCCTCCGCCATCACCGCTTCGCGCAATGCCGCGTTGAGCTTGTCGATGATCGGCCGCGGAGTGCCGGCCGGCGCGATGATGCCATAGCGCAGCACGGCCTCGTACCCCGGCAGGCCCGCCTCTGCCACCGTCGGCAGATCGGGCAGGATGGTCGAGCGTGTGGCGCTGGTGACCGCAAGCGCCCGCACCTTACCCGCCTTGATCAAGCCAATCGCGGACGGCATGGAGCTGAAATAGACTTTGACGTGCCCGCCCACGAGATCGTTCAGCGCCGGTCCGGTGCCCTTGTACGGAATGTGCGCCATGCGGAACCCGGCGCGCGTCAAAAAATACTCGGTGGCGAGATGGATGCCGCTGCCCGCGCCGGCCGAGGCGTAGTTGAGCGTGCCGGGGCTCGCCTTGCCGTGCGCGATCAACTCGCCGATGTTGCGCACCGGCACCGAAGGGTGCACCAGCACCACGAGCGCGCTCGATCCGATCAGCCCGACCGGCGCAAAATCCTTGCGCGGGTCGTAGCCGACGTTGGCGTACAGCGTGGGCCCGATGGCGAGCGTTCCGGTGCCGCCGAGGCCGAGCGTATAGCCGTCGGGATCGGCTTTTGCCACCTGGCGCGTGGCGATGGTGCCGCCGGCACCGCCGCGGTTTTCCACCACCACCTGTACCCCGAGGGTTTTGCTCATCTTGTCGGCGGCGATGCGCGCCATGGCGTCGTTGCCGCCGCCCGCCGCGTAAGGCACCACCAGCGTGATCGGCCGCGCCGGATACTCCTGCGCCGCAAGGGGCGCCAATCCGATCCACGCGCAAACAGCAAGCGCCGCGCATCCGAAAATTCCGCCGACAATACGGCTCGACCCCGGACTCAACCGACGCTGCGAGCGCGCCCGTCGACCGGGTGAGGGTAGGGGCTGTTGGCGCTCGGAAACTGCATCATCGGCACACATGGCTTGCTTCTCCCTGCCGACTTTCAATTTGCCTTGGCGCCGGAGGTTTTGACCACCTTGGCCCATTGCGTTTCCTCGCGGTCGATGTCGGCCGCATAATCCGCGATGCTGCCGGGCAGGGGCTCGGCGCCCTCCACCGCGAGCCGCTTGCGGATCTCGTCCATCGCCAGCACCTTGTTCAGCGCCGCGTGCAGCTTCTCGATGATCGGCTTCGGCGTTCCGGCCGGCGCCACGAGCCCGTAGCGCAGCACGGCTTCGAATCCTGTGAGGCCCTGCTCGGCGATGGTCGGCACCTCCGGCAGCAACGTCGATCGCTTGGCGCTGGTCACCGCCAGCATGCGCAGCTTGCCCGATTGCACGTTCGGATAGGTGGCCGGGATCGGCGCGAACGCCATGGGGATGTGCCCGCCGATCAAATCGGTGAGCGCCGGGCCGGTTCCCTTGTACGGCACATGCACGAGCTTGATGCCTGCCGCATTGGCAAAATATTCGCCGCACACGTGGCTCACGGTGCCGACGCCGGCGTGGCCGTAGTTCACCTTGCCCGGATTGGCCTTGGCATAGGCGACGAGCTCCGCAACGTTCTTCGGCGGAAACGACGGATGCACCACGAGCGTGTTCGGCGCCGAGCCGATGCGGCCGATCGGCGCGAAATCCTTGCGCGGATCGTAGCCGACGTTGGAATAGAGCGAAGGTCCGATGGCAAGCGTGCCGGTATAGCCGAGCAGGATGGTGTAGCCGTCCGGCTCCGCCTTGGCCACCGCGCGGGTGCCGATGGTGCCGCCGGCGCCGCCGCGGTTGTCCACCACGATCTGCTGGCCGAGCACCTCGGCGAGCTTGTCGGAGATGACGCGCGCCACGATGGTGGTGCTGCCGCCGGGCGGGAAGGGGACCACGAGCGTGATCGGCCGGCTCGGATACTCCTGCGCCCCTGCCGGCAGGCACAACGCCGCGACTGCAACCAGTGCTGCTGTCCATTTTTTCATGTGAATCCTCCCGCTTCCCCATTGCGCCTTTGGCGGCGGTCAAAGGCCCGTGACCTCGGCCGGAGCAGCATGATAGACAAATGCCAAAGCCTGCGGGAGGCCGGATGAGCTGGTCGAAGACCTTTTTGGATGTGCTCAAGGACAATGACGTCCGCCTCGTCTCCTACGTGCCCGACAACGTGCTCACCCCACTGATCGCAGGCGCGGCGGCGGACAATTATTTCATGTCCGTGGGCGCGACGCGGGAGGACGAGGCGATCGGGATCGTGACCGGCGCCTACATGGGCGGCCTGCGCGGCGCGGTGTTGATGCAGACCTCGGGCTTTGCGCTGACCGCCAACGCGCTCGCCTCGCTGGTCGTGCCGTATCAGATCCCGGCGATCCTGGTGGTGTCCGAGCGCGGCACCATGGGCGAGTTCAACATCGGCCAGACCCTGGTTGCCCGCACCATGCGGCCCACCTTGGACGCGCTTGCCATCGAGCACCACACGCTCACCGACGAAAGGACGCTGCGCTTCATCGTCGACTCCTCGATCAAGCAGGCGTTCACCACCCAGGCGCCGGTGGTGTTCATCCTCTCGCCGCTGCTCACCGGCGGCAACCCCGCCGCGCATGCGAAACTGGCATCGACCTGAAAATGACCCCGCGTATCATGACGATGTGTCCTGGCCGCAGCGCAGCACGAAAGCGCAGCGAAGCAATGTTGTGTGTCCCGGCCGCAGCGCAATGGCGTGTCCCGGGCGCAGCGCAGGACGCAGCTCAGCGAAACACCCGACATGTCCCGGGCGCAGCGCAGGACGCAGCTCAGCGAAACACCCGACATGTCCCGGGCGCAGCGCAGCACGGAGCGTCAGCGGAGTGGTGCGCTGCAGACCCGGGACCGTTACGGACTCCGAGCCACGCTGCTACACCCACACCGAGCCTGCAACGGTCCCGGATCTGCGGTGCACCGCTCCGCGCTTCGCGCTACGCGCTGCACCGCGTCCGGGACACAGCAATGTGCTGCACCGCGTCCGGGACGCGAAGTTTAATTGGGGTGCTGAACACTACACTCGTGTCCCGGGCGCAGCGCAGCACGGAGCGTCAGCGGAGTGGTGCGCTGCAGACCCGGGACCGTTACGGACTCCGAGCCACGCTGCTACACACACACCGAGCCTGCAGCGGTCCCGGATCTGCGGTGCACCGCTCCGCGCTTCGCGCTACGCGCTGCACCGCGTCCGGGACACAGCAATGTGCTGCACCGCGTCCGGGACACCCCCACGATCGAATTGAATGCAGGACAATGACGTGACTGTAACCCAC
>DATLYX010000140.1:0-43976 GCA_035574295.1 Xanthobacteraceae bacterium | reverse complement strand
CTCGCCTTCGATTTTTTTGCGCTTCGGGATGTGCTGGTGGATTCCGACCGGGCCAATGCGGCGCGCAATTTCTCTTTCCAGGGATTGTCGCCATCCGATGTCTGCCTGCGCCCGGAGTGCCAGACTTGTCTGCCTCCGGCGATCTCCTCCATGGTGCGGCCGCTTTTCACGCTGCGGCGCTCGCGTTCGATCAGCGCTGCGCCGTCGCTTCGTGCGGCGTCGTCTCGCTCCTTGATCAAAAGCCAGTTGTCCCCGCGGTCCTGCTTGCGGCGTTTGCGCAATCGCACCAGCGTCCAGCCGCCGGTGAGGCGCTTGCCGTGCAGGCGGAACTTGAGCTTGCCCTCGGCGAGACCTTGGTCCACGTCGCCGAGCGGTTCCCAGGTGCCTTCGTCCCACAGCATCACGGTGCCGCCGCCGTATTCGCCTTCGGGGATCGTGCCCTCGAAGGAACCGTATTCGAGCGGATGGTCTTCGACGCGAACGGCGAGGCGCTTGTCGGCGGGATCGAGGCTCGGACCCTTGGGGCAGGCCCAGCTCAACAGCGCGCCGTCATGTTCGAGGCGAAAGTCGTAGTGCAGCCGGCGCGCGGCGTGTTTTTGGATCAGGTAGCGGCGGCCGCGCCTGGCGGCTCGGCGCTTGCCGATTGGCTCGGCGGTGCGGCTGAAGTCGCGTTTCGACCGGTATTCGCGGAGCCGGTCCTGCATCGGTTAGGCGGCGCTGCGCCGCCCGCCTTTCGCCTTGCCGTTGGAGCGCTTGCTTTTGCGGGCCGGCGCCTCCTTGGCGCCGACGCTGCGACGCAAGGCGTCCATCAGGTTGATCACCTTCGCGGTTTGCGGCGGCTCCTCGATGGCGCGGACCTTGCGGTGCTGGGCCTTGGCTTCGATCAATTCGCGAAGGGCGTCCTCGTAGGCGTCCTTGAACACGGTGGGATCGAATTTCTTGGTCTTGCGCTCGATCAGCTCCTCGGCAAGCTCCACCATGTCGCGGTCAGGTTTGATGCTTGGCACGTCCTTGAACGCGGTTTCCGGCTTCTTCAACTCATCGGCATAGCGCAGCGTTTCCATGAGCAGGCCGTTGCCGCAAGATTTGATAGCTACAAGCGAGCTCTTGCCGCGGATCACAATCTGGCCGAGGCCGACCTTCTTTGTGTTGCGCAGCGCCTCGCGCAGCACCACATAGCCTTCGGCGTCGCTGTCTTCTTCGGGCAGCACGAAATAGGGCCGGTCGAAATACATCTCGTCGATCTCGTCCTCGTCGACGAACTGCACGAGATCGATGGATTTCTTGGCCTCGAGCTTGACGCCTTCGATCTCCTCGTCTTCGAGCAGCACGTATTTGCCCTTGTCGATCTCGTAGCCTTTGACGATGTCCTCGTTCTGCACCGGCCCGATGCCGGGCACCACCTTCTCGTAGCGGATGCGGGAGCCGCTCGGCTTATGGATCTGGTGGAAGGAGATTTTTGCAGCGGTCTTGGTCGCGGGGACGATCTCGACCGGAATGGACACCAACGAAAGCCGGAGCTGACCCGACCAGTACGCACGAGCTGCCATGATACTATTCCTACACTCCGGGGAACGTACCGCGCGGCGGGGTTCCCGCATTCCCGCCAAATTCAACCGCTTGACGGACTGTTGCGAACCGCAGCGGCGCCTATCTTAATCGGTCGTGGGGAATGCGAATTTCCCACTGGCACGACCGGCTTGTTCTCTCTACGTTCACCCTTGTTAAGTTCACTGTACGGCCGCGATACATGAGCGGTATGAACCCACGTTTGTTATGAATCGCAACTCCGACCGGAATTTGCAAGACCGCCGCGTGATCGCCATTCGCGGCGCGCGCGAACATAACCTCAAGAATATCGACGTCGAGATCCCGCGCGACAAGCTCGTGGTGTTCACCGGGCTGTCGGGCTCGGGAAAGTCGTCGCTCGCCTTCGACACGATCTACGCGGAGGGGCAGCGGCGATACGTGGAGTCGCTCTCGGCCTATGCGCGGCAATTCCTGGAAATGATGCAGAAGCCGGACGTGGACCAGATCGACGGGCTGTCGCCGGCGATTTCGATCGAGCAGAAAACCACATCGCGTAACCCGCGCTCCACCGTCGGCACGGTCACCGAGATTTACGACTACATGCGGCTGTTGTGGGCGCGCATCGGCGTGCCCTATTCGCCGGCTACCGGGCTGCCGATCGAAAGCCAGACCGTGTCGCAGATGGTGGACCGCGTGATGGCGCTGCCCGAGGGCACGCGGCTCTATCTCCTGGCACCGGTGGTGCGCGGCCGCAAAGGCGAGTACCGCAAGGAACTCGCCGAGTTCATGAAAAAGGGTTATCAGCGCGTCAAAGTGGACGGAAAATTTTACGAGATCGGCGAGGTCCCGGCGCTGGACAAAAAATTCAATCACGACATCGACGTGGTGGTAGATCGCGTCGTGGTACGACCGGACATTGCCACGCGGCTTGCGGATTCCTTCGAGCAGGCGTTGAAGCTCGCCGACGGGCTGGCCGTGGTGGAGTTCGCGGATGCGCAATCCGTATCCTTGCCTCCTTCTGAAAGAGGGAGGCCGACCGCGAAGCGGTCGGAAGGGGGGCACGGCCGTGAAGATGACCCCTTCCCGGCGCATCGCGCCGACGCTCCCCTTTCAGGGGAGGGTAAAAAAACAAAGCTCGCCGCAGCAGCGGCGTCGGACGCAAACCGGATCGTCTTTTCGGAAAAATTCGCCTGCCCGGTGTCGGGTTTTACAATTCCTGAGATCGAGCCGCGGCTGTTCTCGTTCAACAATCCGTATGGTGCGTGTCCGGCGTGTGGAGGCCTCGGCGTCGAGCAGAAGATCGACCCGGACCTTGTGATTCCGGACAAGGATCGAAGCCTGCGCGGCGGCGCCATTGCGCCTTGGGCAAAATCCTCCTCGCCGTATTACACGCAGACGCTCTTGGCGCTCGGCAAGCACTACCGGTTCAGCCTCGACACTAAGTGGAAAGACCTGCCGAGGAAGGTGCAGGAAGCGATCCTCTACGGTTCGGGCGAAGATACGATCCGTTTCGAGTACGACGACGGGCTGCGCTCCTATAAGACGGAAAAGACTTTCGAGGGCGTCATCACCAATCTGGAGCGCGGGTTCCGCGAGACCGAGAGCGACTGGGCGCGCGAGGAGATCGCCAAATATTTTACCGACATTCCCTGCGCCGCCTGCAGGGGCCACCGGCTCAAGCCCGAGGCGCTGTGCGTGAAGGTGGGCGGAAAGCACATCGGCGAGGTGGCGGAGCTTTCGGTCAAGCGCGCGGAGCAGTGGTTTGCCGAACTGCCGGCACAGCTTTCCAAGAAGCAGAACGAGATCGCGGTGCGGGTGCTGAAGGAAATCCGCGCGCGGCTGAAATTTCTGGTCGATGTGGGGCTCGAATATCTCACGCTGTCGCGCGCTTCAGGCACGTTGTCCGGCGGCGAGAGCCAGCGCATCCGGCTCGCCTCGCAGATCGGCTCGGGGCTCACCGGCGTGCTCTACGTGCTGGATGAACCCTCGATCGGGCTGCATCAGCGCGACAATGCGCGGCTGCTTGAGACGCTCAAGCGGCTGCGCGATCTCGGCAACACGGTGATCGTGGTGGAGCACGACGAGGACGCGATCCGCAACGCCGACTTCGTGCTCGATATCGGCCCGGGCGCGGGCATCCACGGCGGCGAGATCGTGGCGGCCGGCACGGTCGCCGACCTGATCGCGGAGCCGCGATCACTCACCGGCAAATACCTGTCGGGCGAGCTCGTGATCCCGACGCCGGAGCGGCGGCCGCGCAACCCGATCCGCACGCTCAAACTCGTCGGCGCGCGGGGAAACAACCTGAAAAACATCACCGTCGAAATTCCGCTCGGGCTGTTCACCTGCGTGACTGGAGTGTCCGGCGGCGGCAAATCCACGCTGCTGGTGGATACGCTGTACAAGGCCATTGCCCGCAAGCTCAACGGCGCCTCCGAGGCCCCTGCCCCGCACGACCGTATCGAGGGCCTGGAGCATCTCGACAAGGTGATCGACATCGACCAGTCGCCAATCGGCCGCACGCCACGTTCGAACCCGGCCACCTACACCGGCGCATTCACACCGATCCGCGAGTGGTTTGCGGGATTGCCGGAGTCAAAGGCGCGCGGCTACGAGCCCGGTCGATTTTCATTCAACGTCAAGGGTGGGCGCTGCGAGGCGTGCCAGGGCGACGGCGTGATCAAGATCGAAATGCATTTTCTGCCGGATGTGTACGTCACCTGCGACGTCTGCAAGGGCAAGCGCTACAACCGCGAGACGCTGGAGGTGCTGTTCAAGGGCAAGTCGATCGCCGATGTGCTCGACATGACCGTGGACGAGGCGTTGGAATTCTTCAAAGCCGTTCCGCGGGTGCGCGACGTGCTTCAGCTCCTGCAGCGCGTGGGGCTGGGCTACATCCACGTGGGGCAGCAGGCGACCACGCTGTCGGGCGGCGAGGCGCAGCGGGTGAAACTCGCCAAGGAACTGTCCAAGCGGGCGACCGGCCGCACGTTATATATCCTCGACGAACCGACCACGGGCCTGCACTTTCACGACGTGGCGAAGTTGTTGGACGTGCTGCACGAATTGGTGGAGGCCGGCAATACCGTGGTGGTGATCGAGCACAATCTGGAAGTCATCAAGACCGCGGATTGGATCATCGACTTGGGTCCCGAAGGCGGCGATGGTGGCGGCGAGGTCGTGGCGGCCGGCACGCCGGAGGATGTGGCCAAGGTGCGCGCGAGCTATACCGGGCAGTTCCTCGCGCCGGTGCTGGCGCGGCGGGTGAACAAGCTGAAGAAGCGTGTGGAGGCGGCGGAATAAAATTTGTTCCTGCGCGCATCCGCTGCAGCCATAGCCGCGCTTTCTGCCAGAGAATAGCGAGAACAAGCGGGCCACCGTCATTGGTCAGGCCAATGCCGGATATATTTTTGGCTGCCGCGACTTTGGGGGGATTCGGAATGCCCAACCTTGTGCAAGCCTTCGACCTGACCAACGAATTCAACATTCTGCGCATCGCCTGCGGGCTGTTTCTGATTCCGCATTTTGTGCTGAAGGCGAAAGACATCCCGGCGACGGTCGAGGTCTATCGCGCCTGGCGGCTTTATCCGCCGAAGGCATGGATCTACAGTGGCCTTACCATCGAGGCGGTTTGCGCCATCGGGCTCGTGTTCGCCATTTACACCCGCTATGTGGCTGCCCTTGCCAGCGTGTTCCTTTTGGTCGCCGCCTGGGCGTGCTGGCGCCACAGCGGCGGCAAATGGATCTGGAATTTTGGTGGTGTCGAATATCCGCTGTTCTGGTCGATCTGCTGTCTGGTCGTGGCCATGCACGGCTGACGGTCGCCGGCGGGCCGTGGCACCAACGCGCACCGTAACCGGCGCGTCCGAAGTTGCCCACGGCGGTTGCCAGACCGCTATTTCATGTGCGGCAGCCAGACGGTTTCGGCGGCGTCGGTGTTGGGCACGCCGATGTAGCAGAAGACGAGCGAGGCCTCTTCGGTGTCGGAGGCGTTGGAAATGACGTGAATGGTACCGGCCGGGATGTAGACGAAATCGCCTCCCTCCAGAATCACCTCGTTCCGTTCACTGCCGTCGCTCTTCGCGTACCAGCACTTGATCTTGCCGTAGAGGATGTACCAGCACACGTCGTTCTTGGCGTGGTAGTGCGTGGGGTTGGGACCGGCGCCGGGCACGAGAATGGTGCGGCCCATGGTGGCGTTGGCCACGTCGCCCACGGTCTGGTCGGAAATGCCGAAGCCGATGCGCAGCGGCGGCTCGTAGGTGGTGTCGGTGCCGATCTGCTTCTGGCGCACGACGATCAACTTCTGCTTCTCAAGCGGGTGCATAGCGGTATTCCCAGTTTCAGACCTGAAGTCTGCCGCACTGCCCGCGGCGAGATCAACGGCCGGTCCATTGCGGGGGACGCTTTTCAACGAAGGCCCGCACGCCAGCGCGAAAATCCTCGCTGCCGTAGCAGGCGCGCACGAGGTCGTCACCGGCGGGGAGATTTGCGCGTTGCAGCCGGCGCATGGCCTCCTTCGTCACGCGCATGGTCACGGGTGCGTTGCCCGTGAGCCGCTCGCAGATGTCGGCGATGCGCCGATCGAGCGTCTCGGGCGCGACCACGTCGAGCAGGAAGCCGGCGGCGAGCGCCTCCTCGGCCGACAAGTTTTCGGCCAAGAGCAGCACGCGTTTCGCGCGCGAGACGCCCAGCGCCGCAACCAACCGGGCGTAGTTTGCCACTGACAGGCAGTTACCCAGCGTGCGGGCGATGGGGACACCGAGCTTCGAGCCGGGGGTGGCGATGCGCAGGTCGCAGCAGGCAGCGATGGCCAGGCCGCCGCCGACCGCAAAACCTTCGATCACTGCCAGCGTCGGCATGGGCAGCGCTTCGAGCCCGGCCAGAATCTGCTCCATCTTGGCCTCATAGGCGAGGCCGTCCTCGGCCGAGCTAAAATTCTGAAACTGGGCAATGTCGGTTCCGGCAACAAAAGCCTTACCGCCGGCGCCGCGCAGCACGACCACGCGCACGGTCGCATCGTTGCGCAGATCGGCGCAGGCCGCGGCCAGGCCCTCGTACATGGCCCAGGTCATAGCATTGCGCGCTTCCGGCCGGTCGAACAGGATGGTCGCAATCGCGCCCTGTCGGGTCAGGTGCACTTTACCGTCGTTCATCGGTTCGGCTCTCCCTGTTTCACTGTTTGCCGCACTATAGCGGCGATTATTTGAGGCAGCGCAGCTTCCATTGGGCATGCCGGGCCTGGACAGCTCCGGTTCCGCGCCGCAGTTTATCGGACCAAGACCACGCTTGCGGAACATTGGGGGTGACATGACCGAGGGAAAAGCAGCGACACTGACCGCCGTCGACGATCCGCACGACGAAATCGCGATCATCAAGCAGCGGATCAATGATATCGTTGCGGGGCAGCATCGATCCTCGTTGTGGTACCGCAACCCGAGCTTCATCACTTCGCTCGCCGCCATCTTCATCTCGGTAA
This sequence comes from Xanthobacteraceae bacterium, assembly GCA_035574295.1. GTDB lineage: Bacteria > Pseudomonadota > Alphaproteobacteria > Rhizobiales > Xanthobacteraceae > PNAI01. The sequence goes on along the minus strand of DATLYX010000140.1, from coordinate 36,967 downwards.
CGACCACCGCGGTGTCGTGGTATCGCACATACCAGCAGGACATCACTTCGTTGCAAGGTCAGCTCGCCGCCACGCTCCAGCAGGCCAATGCCCTTCAGTTGCAGGCCATCGATCTTGCGGCAAAATACAAGGACGATCAGCCGAACCTGTTACGCGCCGCAACCACCTTCAACGCGCAAAACCTGATTCTCGCCAAGCAGGCTTATACCCTGGCCCGCTCGCTCGGCAGCGCGGCATCGCCGGTCAATCTCACCACCATCGCGCACGCGCTGATGCAATCGAACGAAGTGACGCTCGCCGAGGACTTGTTACGACAAGCGGTGTTGCGCGCCGAGAACTCGGTGGAGTACGGCGCGGCGCTGCGGGTGCTCGGCCAGCTCCAGTACTACAACGGACAAACGAGCGAAGCTGAGACGACTTTCAAAAAAGCGCTCGATACGTTCAAGGTATTCCCGAAAGAGGCGAAGAGCGCGGACTATGTGAACTATCACCAAGCGTATACGTATTATTATTGGGGACAGGCGCTCGTCGCGCGCGACTGCCGTGCGGCGAAAGAGCGACTGACGATGAGCGCACAACTCTTGCACCGGCTTTCTTTGCCCGGACAGCAGCAGGCCGGCTCCACAATCGCCGAAGTGCGGCGTGTCATGCAGATGTTGGCCAACTGCAGTTGATTGGCGTCCCGTTTTGCGGGCAAATTCGGCAATATCCCGTCAACGTAAGCTGCGGCACAACAAAAGGGAGGAGAGCGACGCTCTCCTCCCTGACGCAAAGTACGGTCGTTCAACCGACGGCGTTCTTGACGCACTTGTTGGTATGGCTCTTCGCCGCCGCACCCTTGAGCTTCTGGGCCTTGGTTTCGGCTGTACACTTGGCCCTGGCATCCTTCGTGCATTTGGCGATGAAGCTCTTCAGCGCGGCGCCGCGCAGATTCTTGTCGGCGGCGTCGGATTTGCAGGTCGCATTCGCGCCCGTGGCCACGAGCGCAAGAGCCGCGGCCAGTAGGATCTTCTTCACAGTCATTACCTCCTTGAGTTAACCAGGTGCAGGGCGGGATCGCCGCGCGCCTCCGAGCCGAACAGCGGCCGGTCGCGTGGCGACTCAGTGCACCTTCGCCGGAAAATCTAACCAGAGATGCTGAATGGTTGCTGAACGGAGCGGTCCCGATGTTGCCTTCATTTGGCACAATTCGCGCCCTGCCTGTCGTGTGGTCTAAGCACGCCTCGTCGCGATGTTGCAAACGATTTATCTACGTATTTGAACCATATTTGTGCGGACGGTTGCGGGGGCGCGCAAGAGCACTGAAACAAACGGACGGTACAAATCAAAGCGTGTGCATCTTTGGGGGTGTGCCATGCGGCTGTTGAGGGTGTTCAAATGGCGTCCGCCCGTGCGCATCGATGTGCGGCGGGCGGCCTTTACGTTGAGCGGGGTCAGCGGGGCGCTCATGGTGGCGGTCATGTTCATGACGCGCGAGCCCCCCGATAAATATCCGAGAGTCGGCTTCGGCTGGGAATGGCGGGTGGGCACGATCGTAACGGTGCCGATGGTGGGAGACGAATGCCGGCGCAGTCTGTTCGACAATGACACCGGCGCGATCTGGCCGACCAACCCGGTTTCCTGCGGCGAGGCGTTCGGACTCGCCGAAAGGAGCGCGCGGGCGACCGCCGAGGTCAGCCACGTGATGCTGATCAGCCAAACTTTCCGCCGCTAACCGGTCGAGGGAATCCGGCTTGCCTGCTTACCGGCCGCCAGACGTCGTCGGTCGAGGTCTGCGCTTGATCGCGGCTTGGCGAAGCGAGCGCGCACGAAATCGACCAGCACGACGACAAGGCCTACCGCGAGCACCTGCCAGCCGGGCGCAATCATGTCATAGTCGATATCGAGCGACGTCTGCAGCACCCGCCAGGGCGACACGTTATAAACAATGCCGAGCCCGATCGCTTCGCAGATGAACGTCAAGGCCGACATTCCGACCGCGAGTGCAAGCAGCATCCAGGTCGGAGGCTCCTCGCGGCGCTTACGCAGCGCAACCAACACCCGATAACCGATCATCAAACCGAACAGGCCGGCGGCGAAAGTCGGCACCGAGACGTCGGCCTTGTTCTGCTGGAAAAAATGGATCAACGCCAGGCCGGCGATCACGTAAATCGCCTGGTGCAGCCGTTGCCAGCGCTTCACGCCGAGACGGCGCACCATGCCGTCGGTCGAGGTCGCAGCCAACGCGGTCAGACCGAAGAGAGCGATAAAGCCAATCGTCAGATAAACCCGGAAGATGATCTCCGTGGCTACGCGCTTGAGGTTGAAGCTCAAATCGGCGACGAACAGCAGAATGTGCGCGGCGGCATACACAAACGCGCCCACCCCGATCATGCGGCGCACGTCGGCCAAAAGAGGGAAGCGGGCGATGCGGCGCAGCGGCGTGATCGAAAGCGCGACGAGCAGAAATATGATGGCCCAGAAGCCGGTGCGGTGCACCAGGTTGTCGAGCGGCCGCGCACCGTAGACGATGGCTTCAAAGTCGTAGATCGCCTTTGCTGCCGGAGCGATCAACAAAGCCAGCGCGGCGATGCGCAGCGGCGACAGTCGGTTTGCAGTATCGCGCCAGACTTTCAACGGATGTCGCATGCTCGTTCTCGCCTAGCATGGTGCCCGGCGCGCCGCCAATGAAATGCTTCGGCCAGGCGGTCAACTCAATGCGAGCGTAGGCGGGGCGAAAAGCCGGCAGTTCGTGGCGTTAAGTCCTTCCGATTTTGTCAGCAGACGAGTTTTTCGGCCAGATCGTCGAGATCACGGGCCGCAATATCGACCGGGACAGTGGGCGCGGTTTCGCCGCGGCCCGGGCCGTGTTCATTCGGTCGTGCGAGGTGGGCCGTGCGCAGGCCGCATTTCGCCGCATGGTCGAGGTCGCTGGAGTGAGCGGCCACCATCATGCATTCGGCGGGCCGAAGATCGAACGCCGCACAGGCGGCAAGATAGACGCCGGGTTTCGGCTTGAAGTCAGCGGCGATTTCGGCGCCGAGGATCGCGTCCCAGGGAAAATCGTTGCGGCGTGCAAGGGTCACCATGAGCGAAATATTGCCGTTGGATACCGGAGCAAGCAGAAATTTTCGCCGCAACCGCGCCAGGCCGCGCGTGCAGTCTGGCCAGGCGTCGAGGCGGTGCCAGGCCAAATTCAGGCGATCGACGGTCTCATCGGACAAGCCGACGACATTGAAGCGCGGCAGAATTTTTTCGAGATTTTGCCGATGCAGCACGTCAAGCTTGCAAAATGCCCGGCGTCCCGAGCGGACTTCTTCCATGGCAGGCTGATACTCGGCGCGCCAAGCGTAGGCAAAGGCGAACCAGTCGAGACGGTGGCCGAGAGGCTCGAGGACGTTGCCCGCCTCCCGCGCAATACCCGCACGCCAATCAACTAGGGTGCCGAATACGTCAAAGAACAGCGCCTTCGGAGTCATTTGTAGACGACCTTCGCTCGCTTACGCGGCGGCGCGCGACCCACAAATTTCGGTGCGCAAGGTCACCGGTTCCGGCAATTCGCCTCCAAGCGGAAGCTCATAGCCGATCACACGCAAGGTGCCGTTGGCCGGGCACATTTCGACGGCAAGGCGGGTGAAATAGTTGAGGACGGGCGGCCGGACCCAAGCAAAACTGTCGCGGGCAAAATTCCCGTGCCACCCGGAAAGCATGGCGCAACGTTCCCGGCTGTTCGCAGCAGCCTGCTCGAAGGTGACCGACAAAAGACGGCGGGTCCCGATGCGGGCTTCCCACCCCGCCATGCTGTTGCGCCAATCATTGGCGGCGACGGTTTCATGGTCGCGCGTTCTCGCCTCCCGTTCGGTGCGTTCGATCACGCATTGCTCGCCCGGGGCGCAGCCGACCAAGGTGAATATCGCAGGCCGCGCAACCGGGGTCAGCTCCAGCATGCGGCGCGCCTCGGCGTAGTCACGACAGGTCTCAAACACCCGACGCAGAAGCTGATCAGGCGGGACGTCGTGCACGCGTAGCACGGTCACAATCGCATTGGCGGCAAGATCGTAAAGCCGCAGCAGGCGGCCATGGCCGCGGCGGCGCATCGGCGCCTGATTGATGGCGGCGGCAAAGCGGCCGGGCGCAAGCGCCGTGAGAACGCCGACGTAACCCGGCCAACTGACGTTATAAAAGTCGCCGGCCGGTCCGCGCATGTGCACGATGTCGACGTAGCGGCCGAGACCGGGAAACGGCCAATCCAACGTGCGCGCAAGCCAGGGCGCGCCATCCTCGTTGCGCGCCAGAGCGGTGCAGGTCCATTGGTAGGAATTGTTCAAAAACCAGACACCGGAAAACCCGAGCACGGACGCGATTGCTCCAATTTCCTGCACGTAGGGCGAACCCGCCCGCTTCAGCCATTGCCTGGCGAGAAGGTCGAGGATCGGCAGTAACGGCGGCATGAAGAACGGGAACCAGCCGAGCAGCTCAGCCCGCAAGCCGCGGGCGCGTGCAGCAAATTCCTGTGCATGGCGCAATGCGCCGCCTTCGCGGGCGTCAACGATCGGAACCGGATTGAGTTGGGACATCATGCACGCTTCGGGAAAATGGTCTCGGCATCATAGCGAAGGCAAGCTTGCTTGGGATTTGCCGCGTTCGCGGTCGCGCCTCCATCCTTGGGCGGCCAGCTCAGGCAAATGCCGAGCAGTGCGTCCAGCGGTTGGAAAAGCGCATGCGTTGCGGCTCTACCGGCGTGGGTTTGTTGCGGATCTGAGCCGTCAAAACCCGCATTCCTGTAGGCGCCCAGCCTCCTTCGAGGAGGGCTCCCCTCGTTGGTGCATTGAAACCGATTGAGGTATGCATATATTGCATTGCTGCGGCGCAATATCAACTCTACCAGCGGCGCGGCTCGGATCTATCTCAAGAACAAATCGATCCACAGATCAAAGGGTTACGAAAATGCTTCTGGCTCAACTCATCAGGTTCCTGCGGCAATGGCGCAACTACAACGAGAGCTTGCGCGAGCTTGCCAGCCTCGATGACCGACAGCTTGCCGACATCGGCATCAGCCGCTCGGATATTCCACGGGTGGCGTGGGAATACGCAGAGCGCGCCAGCGAATAAGGCTCCCTCCCTCCGTCTTGGCTTTTGCAGCCGCAGCGGCCCAACCGACCGCCACTCGCCTCGCAGCAGTCTGGAGAAGCGGCGCTCGGGAAGCCAAGTCGCATAGGCTTCCATCGCCGTTCGCCGCCTTCATTTCGTACTCCCATCGCGCTACAGGTGCGCCGGCTTGCGGCGATATCGCATCGTCGGCCGGAGTCCGGCCACGCGCGCATGGCGGCCATGAGGATGCAACCGGTTCATGTCATCGGCGGAGGGCTTGCCGGCTCGGAGGCGGCTTGGCAGATCGCGCAGCGCGGTGTGCCGGTGGTGCTGCACGAAATGCGGCCGGTCAAGAGAACGGCCGTGCACAAGACGGACGGGCTTGCCGAGCTCGTCTGCTCCAATTCCTTCCGCTCGGACGACAGCGCCCATAATGCGGTCGGGCTCCTGCACGAAGAGATGCGGCGGCTCGACTCGCTCATCATGCGGGCAGCCGACCGCAATCAGGTGCCAGCGGGTGGGGCGCTGGCCGTGGACCGCGAAGGGTTCTCGGCTGCGGTGACCGCGGCTTTGGCGGCGCAGCCGCTGATCGAAATCCGGCGCGAAGAGGTGACGATGCCGCCGGAAGATTGGGATAACGTCGTCATAGCCACAGGCCCCCTCACCTCGCCGGCTCTCACAGATACCATCCGCGCTCTCACCGGAGCCGAGGCGCTGGCGTTCTTCGATGCGATCGCGCCGATCGTCTACCGCGATAGCATCGATTTCAGCGTTGCCTGGTTTCAATCGCGTTACGACAAGGCCGGACCCGGCGGCACCGGCACCGACTACATCAACTGTCCGCTCACGCGCGAGCAATACTATGCCTTCGTTTCGGCATTACTCGCCGGCGATAAGATCTCATTCCATGAATGGGAAGGAACTCCGTATTTCGACGGCTGTCTGCCGATCGAGGTCATGGCTGAACGCGGGCCGGAAACCTTGCGGCACGGGCCGATGAAGCCGTTCGGGCTCACCAATCCGCACCAGCCGGACGTGAAACCCTATGCCGTGGTGCAGCTGCGGCAGGACAATCGGCTTGGCACGCTGTTCAACATGGTCGGCTTCCAGACCAAGCTCAAACACGGCGAACAAGTGCGCATCTTCCGCATGATCCCCGGGCTGGAGCGGGCCGAGTTTGCACGGCTCGGCGGGCTGCACCGCAACACCTTCCTCAACTCGCCGCTGCTGCTCGATGCGTCGCTGCGGCTGAAATCCGCGCCGCGGTTGCGGTTTGCAGGACAAATCACCGGCTGCGAGGGCTACGTGGAATCCGCCGCCATCGGGTTGATCGCCGGCCGGTGCGCTGCCGCCGAACGACGCGGCGAACCGATCTCGCTGCCGCCGCCGACCACCGCGCACGGCGCGCTGCTCGCGCATATCACCGGCGGGCATATTGCGCGTATCGATGCAGGGCCGCCGTCGTTCCAGCCCATGAATATCAACTTCGGACTGTTTCCTCCCTTGGAGACCCCAGGGCAAGGCGAAGACGGCGAACGCCTGCGCGGAACAGCCAGGGGCATGGCCAAGAAGCGGGCGCTTGCGGCGCGCGCACTTTCTGATCTCGATGCCTGGAATTGCGGCTTCGTGCGCATCGCCGCGGAATGATCTACAAGGCACCCTTGAGCCCGGCGCGTGCTGCACGCCACAGGATCCATTGCCGCCGCCATTGGGCAAGCCGCGCCACTTGGAACGGGCGGTAAAGGCGGCGCTCCATGCGCGCCAGCGTCGGTTTGACCAGCACAACGGGCAGAACAGCAGGCGCAACGGAAGGCGAAATATCGTTCGCGAGCCGGTGTGCCGCGGAAAGATGCGCCCGCGCGTGCAGGCGCATCTCGGCCAGCGCCGCGCGCAGCTCGATAGTGGATTTGCCGGAATAGACATCGGTGGCGCGCGCACGATGGCGATTGAGCACCTCCAACGGTACGTAGAGCTGGCCGCGCAAGGCATGAATTGCAAACGACGCAAGCAGGCCGCCGATGGCATAGGCAATGCCGGCGTGGCGGAGGAATTCGGGGCTGCCGGGGTCGCGACCGTCGGAGAGGATCCGCGCCGCAAGCTCCATGAGGGCCGAGGAGGTTCGCGCGGCATAAGCTTCGAGCGCGGTCATGTCCGGCATCGGCTCGTTGTAGAGATCGAAGCGCCGCGCCTCGATCAAATCAGCCAGCGTTCGCGGCGGCAGAGCGTACCGCACCACCACGTCACGCAGGGCTGCGGCCACAGGATGCGCTGCGACCTCGCCGCGGCCGCTCCCGGACAAGACTTCGCTCCACCATTGCAGGCGGATTTCCCCTGCCATGGCTTCATGCGCGACTTCTCGCACGCGGGCGATCTCGAAATTGAAGGCGTAGAGCGCAAAGAGCGCGCGACGATACTTGGCCGGCGCGAACAGAGTCGCGAGATAACGGTCCTTGTCGCCTGTGCGGACCAGTTCTTCGCAATGGAGAAAGGCGTCCTGCATGGCGCTGCCTTTGGGCTGCCTTGCGACTATTCGACAGCGATCAGACCCGCGGCCACGCGCCGGCCCTCGCCCAACAAAATGTTATATGTGCTCACCGCGGTTCCAGTGCGCGCCACCTCCACAACAATGCGGGCAGCGGCAAAACGCGCTTGCAGCGCGGACGGCAGGGGCCACGACTTCTCGCCCGCACCGAGCAGGAAGATCGAAATCGCCTTCGCCTCATCAAAAACCAGCGCAAGCGAGACTTCGGTGATCTGCTCGGCCGAGGTCAACGGCCAGGCCCAGATGCCGCTCGGCAAGCAGAGCAACGAGCCCCGGTGCGACATGCCGGCAAAGCGAAAGCCACCCTTGCCGTAGCCGTCGATCGGCACCGGCCGCGGGAAGTGGGGCGGTACAGGCGGTCGAGGCACCCGTCAGCTTTTGACTCTGGCGGGCCGCGTCGCGCGCGGCTCGTCGGCAGCCACGGCATCTTCCGCCTCAGCGCGACCTTGCCCGACGCCCAAATATATCAGCATCGGCGAGGCAATGAAAATCGAGGTATAGGCGCCGACCAGCACGGCACCGAACGTCATCGCAGCGGTAAAGCTGAAGATTACCGGGCCGCCGAAAATCAGCAGCGCCAGCAACGCCAAGGTTACGGTCACATGCGTAATGATCGAGCGGGACAGGGTGGCGTTGACCGCAATGTTCAGCAGTTCGTGCATGGGCATCCGCTTGTAGCGGCGCAGCATTTCGCGAATCCGGTCGTAGATGACGACGGTATCGTTGAGCGAATACCCCAAAATGGTCAGCAGCGCCGCGATGCTGCTCAGGTCGAAATCGATCTGAGTCAGCGCCATGAAACCGATGGTCAATACGAGATCGTGAACGTTGGCGATCATGGCGCCGAGCGCAAATTGCCACTCGAAACGGAACCAGAGATAGATCAAGATGCCGATGATCGCGGCGATCAAGCCGATGGTTCCGTAGGTCAGCAACTCGCCGGACACGCGCGGGCCGACCACTTCGGTCCGGCGATATTCGACGCCGTCACCGAGCGCGGCGCGCACCTTGGCGACCGCCTCCTGTTGCGCCGCCTCGCCACCTGGCTGCTGCGCGATGCGAATCAGCACGTCGGTCGGCGCGCCGAATTGCTGAAGCTGCACGTCGCCGAGCCTCAACCCCTCCAGCGTCGCACGCATCTTGGCAAGGTCGGCGGGCCCAGTTTTCGACTGTACCTCGATGAGCGTGCCGCCCATGAAATCAATCCCGTAATTGAGGCCGACGGTGAAGAAGGCGGTCAGCGCCAATACCGACATGACGGCCGAAAGCGGAAAGCTGATGCGCCGGAAACGCATGAAGTCGAACTTCGTGTCGTCCGGAACAATGCGCAGATGTGGATAGACCTGCATCCACAGAACGAATATCTGCGTACCATTGCTGCGATCGATGTGGAACAGGCGCACGGGCGGCTCGTTCAAATGCGAATCGTCTTGGGACGGAACCAGAAGTACCAGGCGGCGACCATCAGGCGCGTCAGCGTGAAGGCGGTAAATACCGTGGTGACGATGCCGATGCCCAGCGTCAACGCAAAACCGCGCACGGGGCCGGAGCCGATGAAGAACAGCACGGCGGCGGCGATGAAGGTGGTGATGTTGGAGTCAAGGATGGTCGCAAGCGCAAGCGAAAAACCCTTTTCCAGGGAATTGATGGCATTGCGGCCGGCGCGCACCTCCTCGCGCACGCGCTCGTAGATCAGGACATTGGAATCCACCGCCATGCCGACGGTGAGCACGATGCCGGCGATGCCGGGCAAAGTCAGGGTCGCGTTGAAGGCGGACAGGATGCCAAGGATCATCGCCACGTTGATCCCGACGGCAATGGTGGCGACGAGGCCGAACAGGCCATAAGTCGCGAGCATGAAGATCACCACCATGAGGGAGCCGATCCAGGAGGCGCGCACGCCCTTCTCGATGGAGTCCTGGCCGAGACCGGGGCCGACAGTGCGCTCCTCGATGATGGTGAGCGGCGCCGGCAGGGCGCCGGCGCGTAACAGGATGGCGAGGTTGTTGGCCGATTCCACGGTGAACTGACCGGAAATCTGGCCTGAGCCGCCCAGGATCGGCTCGCGGATTACCGGCGCCGAAATCACCTTGTCGTCGAGCACAATGGCGAAGCGGCGACCCACATTCTCTTGAGTGACGCGCGCGAACTTGCGGGCGCCGCTGTTGTTGAAACGAAAATTGACGACCGGTTCGCCGGTGCGCTGATCGAAGGCGGGTTGTGCATCGATCAACTCCTCGCCGGAGACCATGACCGCCCGCTGGATAAGATAGGGGACGTTGGCCTCCTCCTTCTCGCCGTAGAGAATTTCGGACTCCGGCGGCGGCCGGGTTTGCAGCGCCTGCTGCGGCGTCATGCTTTCATCGACCAGGCGGAAGGTCAGTTTCGCAGTCTTGCCGAGAATCTCCTTGAGCCGCGTCGGGTCCTGCAGACCCGGTACCTGGACCAGGATGCGATCGAGACCTTGGCGCTGGATGGTCGGCTCCACGGTTCCCAGCTCGTTGACGCGCCGCTCCACGATCTGGATCGACTGCTCGACCGACTGCCGGATGCGCTCAACGATGGCGGGCTCGGTGACGGTGAGGCGGATCAGCCCGCCGCCGGCATCGACCACATCGACGCTGCGCTGGCCCGTGGCGCTCAGGATACCGCCGAGCGGCTGGGACAGTTCGCGCAGCTTGGTCAGCGCCTGCGAGCGATCCACCCGCTCGCCGAGACGAACCTCCACGGTATTGCCGCGAATGGTGGCGGTGGTCAGCGCCCAACGGTTGTCACGGATCACGCGGCGGACATCCTCGCGTAATGCCTCAACCTTCTCCTTGCGCACCGCGTTGGTGTCGACCTCGAGAAGGATGTGGGAGCCGCCCTGCAGATCGAGGCCGAGCACGATGTGCCGCTGCGCCCATTTCGGCCAGGACCGCAGCGTGTCTTCAGAGAAGAAATTCGGGAATGCCGCCAGGCATACAACAAGCGTCGTGAGCAGAATCGCTGTTGCTCTCCACCGCGAGATGTTCAGCATGTGCCTGGACCGCCTGCCGATCGTGCGATCAGCTCGACGCGCCCTCCTCTTTCACTGGCTCGCCCTTGGAGCGCACGTCGGCCACCATCGAGCGAACCTGGCGAACGCGGATGTCGTCGGCGATCTCGACCTCGATCTGCTCGTCGTCGACCACTTTGGTGACCTTGCCGATCAGGCCGCCCGAGGTGATGACCGTGTCGCCACGACGCAGATTCTTGATCATCTCCTGGTGCTGTTTGACGCGCTTTTGCTGCGGCCGAAGCATGAGAAAATAGAAGATCACGAAGACCAGAATCATCGGCACCAGGAACGAGGTCAGCGGGTTGTCGGCACCCAGTCCCTGCGCGTACGCGGGCGAGATCAGCATGAAAACGGCCCCTTGGTTGGTCCGGCGCTAAGATATGCCGCATGAACGGCGGCCGCTAGACCGCATCGCGCCCGGCAATCGCCGCGGAATATAGCCCGCAGGCAAGCATTTGCAACGGCGCTCAGTGTCGCTGACGACCTTGCCGCGCACTGCGCGGCCTTTTGCGGAGTCTTGCGGCCGCGATGCCGTCCCGCTATGGGAGCGGGTCGAGTCAAGGCCTGCCATGGCAAAATCCCGATCAGGCGCCCGTGCAAGAGCCGGCCGCAAGGCGCCGGTAAGTCCCGAGACGCGCGATCCGCTGGCACGAATCGCTGCCGCATTCGAACGACTGGCACCGCCGCGTGCGGTTGCGCCCGATTTTTCCGCGGCGGACGCCTTTGTCTGGCACCCGGAGAGCGCCTCCCTTGCACCGGTGCAGCAGGTCAATCGCGTGGACATGTCGCTGCTCAAGGGCATCGACCGCCTACGCGATGCGCTCCTGGAAAATACCGAGCGTTTCACGCGCGGGTTGCCGGCCAACAACGCGCTGTTGTGGGGCGCGCGCGGCATGGGCAAGTCGTCGCTGGTGAAAGCCGTGCATGCGGCGGTGAACGCGAAGTTCGCACGAAAGAATCCGCGTGCCACGTTAAAACTGGTGGAGATACACCGCGAGGATATCGCAAGCTTGCCGGAACTCATGGCGATGCTGCGCGGTGCGCCCCACCGTTTTCTTGTGTTCTGCGACGACCTGTCGTTCGAGGCCGAGGATACTTCGTATAAGTCGCTCAAGGCGGTGCTCGAGGGTGGTATCGAGGGCCGGCCGGAAAACGTCATTCTCTATGCCACCTCGAACCGGCGCCACCTGATGGCGCGGGACATGATCGAAAACGAACGCTCGACCGCGATCAATCCCGGCGAGGCGGTGGAGGAAAAAATCTCGTTGTCGGACCGGTTCGGGCTGTGGCTCGGTTTCCACCGCTGCAGTCAGGACGAGTATCTGGCCATGGTCGAAGGATACGTGGCGCACTACCGCATCCCGATCAAACGGGAAGCGTTGCGGCAGAATGCGCTAGAATGGGCCGCCACGCGGGGAGCGCGCTCGGGGCGCGTGGCGTGGCAGTTCGTGCAGGACCTTGCGGGACGACTCGGGGTCAGACTCGGCGGCTGAGGTTCACAGCGAGGCAGCGCGGTCGAGATAGGGCATGGGATCGACCGCGGTCGATCTCTTGCGGATCTCGAAATGCAACTGCGGCGATGCAACGTCTCCGGTCTGCCCGGCCTTGGCAACGACCTGGCCGCGCTTCACCGTGTCGCCGTGCTTGACCAGGATTTCGCTCAAGTGCGCGTAGGCGGTGACATAGCCGTCCGCGTGGCGGATGAGCAGAAGATTGCCGTAGGTCTTCAGCTCGTTGTTGGCATAAACGACGACCCCCTCCTCCGCAGCCTTGACCGGCGTGCCTTCGGGCACGGCGATGTTGATGCCGGCATTGGCCTGCCCGCCGGGCTTGGGACCGAAGCCGGAAATGATGCGGCCGCGCACAGGCCAGCGAAACGAAAGCGCGGCGGCTGGGCTGTTTCTGCTTTCAGCGGGCTGCTCGGTGGCGGGAGTGATCTTGCGCGCGTTGCTCGTGGGCGCGGGCGCTGTTGCATTGCTTGCAATTTTTTTCGGCGGCTGCGGCGCGGGAGTTGCAGAGCGGGGTGGAATCACCAATTGGTCGCCGACCTTCAGTCTTCCCTGCGGCGTCATCTTGTTGGCGGCGGCAAGCTCAGCCACGGAGACACCGTGCTGGCGCGCAATCTTACGCAGCGTGTCGCCTGAGGCGACCTGATGACGCCGGAGGTTGTCGGCGGATCGCGCGGCGGCAGGGGCGGCAGGGACGGCCGGTCTGTCCGGCGGAGTCGAAGCGTTCAGCGGCGCGCGGTTAACGGGCGACGCGGCTGCGGGCGACGCCGGCGCGGGCTGGGACGGCGGCGGCAGCGCAGCGGAGTTGATCGCGGGGGATGCAGGGGGAGCGGTATCCCCGGCGATCGCGGTCGAGCCGGTGAGATCCGCGGCGGGTCGGCCGCTCGGACGCGGAACATCGCGGAAACGATCGGCATCGGTGCTGCAGCTCGCGACCGCAAACGCGATTGCCGCGAGGAGCACAAGACGCGACCAGGGAAGCGAGCGTGAAGACGCAGCGCAACGCATGTTTACACACTCGAGCGAAATTCTAATCAGTTAGGTTAAACCGTGTTGGGGTAAACAAGAATTTAAGCGCAGGTGTGGGCGTGCGACGGACGCAGGGGCCGTGAAAACCTATAATTCACGGGCCTTTCCGGGCAGCAGCGGGACAAAACGAACCGGGATGAGCTCCTCACGCGCGAGGCGATCCTTGTTCTTGGTTAATTTGACAAGAACCTGTGTGGCATCGTGTGCGCCCAGCGGTAACACCATGATGCCGCCGTCCTTAAGCTGCTCCAGTAATGCTTTTGGTACCTCTTCGGCCGCGGCGGTCACGATAATACGGTCGAACGGAGCGCGCGCGGGCACGCCGGCAAAGCCGTCGCCAACAATCACTTCGACGTTGTCGTAGCCGAGCGTTTTCAGACGGTCGTGCGCCTGCTCGGCGAGCGTCCGATAGCGCTCGATGGAGATCACCTCGCGGGCAAGACGCGACAGGATTGCGGCTTGGTAGCCGGAGCCGGTGCCCACTTCCAGCACCCGATGCTCCGGATGCACGTCGAGCTGCTCGGTCATATAGGCGACGACGTAAGGCTGGCTGATGGTCTGGCCGCAGGCAATCGGCAGCGCCTGGTCGGCATAAGCGGCGTCCGCGGTCTCGGGAGCCACGAAATGCTCGCGCGGCACCTCGTCCATGGCGCGCAACACAGCCTGGTTGCTGATGCCCCGGCGCCGCAGCGTCAGCAGAAATTCCATGCGCTGGATCTTTTCGTCGCTCGGCGGTTCTGCCACGTTCGGCTCCTCGCCCAAATCCGGCGCGCTGCGACCGGCTAACGGAACAATTCGGCGAGCTTGGTCATGAACGGCTCGTCGGTCATATCCAGGCGCAAGGGTGTGATCGTTATGCAGTTGTTGTCCAGGGCGGCGACGTCGGTGCCGGCGACCGGTTGCGGCGGAGTGCGGGCGCGCACGTAGGAAATCCAGTAGTAGGCGTTGCCGCGGCCGTCCTCGCGTTGCTCGATGTGCAGCCGGTCCTGACGATTGCGGCCTTGCGCGGTGACGGAGATGCCCTTCACCTCGCTCGGCGAGCAATCGGGGAAGTTGACGCTTACCAGCACGTCGCGGGGAATTCCCGCATCGAGCACCCGGCGGATGATGTCGGGCCCGAAGTTGATGGCTGTCTTCCAGTGCGGAGTCTTTCCGCTGCGGGACCTGAACGCCTGCGACAGCGCGATCGAAGGAATGCCGAGGATGGTGCCCTCCACCGCCCCAGCCACCGTGCCGGAGTAAATCACGTCCTCCCCCACGTTGCGGCCGCGGTTGACGCCGGAGAGCACGAGGTCTGGGTCGCGACCGTTGAGAATGTGGCGCGCGGCCATGATCACGCAGTCGGTGGGCGTACCCTTCACGGCAAAGCGACGCTCCTCGACCTGGCGCAGCCGCAAAGGATCATTAAGGGTGAGCGAGTGGGACACCGCGGACTGGTCGAATTCCGGAGCGACGATCCAAACATCGTCGGTGAGAGCGCGGGCGATCTCAAGGCAGGCGTTCAGCCCGTCGGAATGGATGCCGTCGTCGTTGGTGATCAGGATGCGCATCACGCTCGCAGCACAGTCAACGTCATTGCGGGGAGCCGCGAAGCGGCCTTCGGCCACCCCCCGGAATGACACACTTTCGAGATGGATCGGCCAAGTGCAAGTCGGTGCCCTCCCCAGCAATGTGGAAGGGCGCCGACAAAAGGGCCGGCTCTGGCACGTCGGTCACGTTCGTTTCTCGATCTTCTTTAGCCCACCCATATAGGGTGAGAGCGCATCCGGCACGGCGATCGAACCGTCGGCCTGCTGGTAGGTTTCCATCACGGCGATGAGCGCGCGGCCGACCGCAACACCCGACCCGTTCAGGGTATGCACGAACTGCGGGGATTTTCCACCCTTCGGACGGTAGCGCGCCATCATGCGGCGGGCCTGGAAATCACCGCAGTTGGAGCAGGAGGAAATCTCGCGGTAGGCGTTCTGCCCCGGCAGCCAGACCTCGATGTCGTAGGTTTTTTGCGACGCAAAGCCCATGTCGCCGGTGCAGAGCGTGACCACGCGGTAATGCAGGTCGAGGCGACGCAAAACTTCTTCGGCACAGGCGAGCATGCGTTCGTGCTCATCCTTGCTCTGCTCCGGCGTGGTGATGGAGACGAGCTCGACCTTGGTGAACTGGTGCTGGCGGATCATGCCGCGGGTGTCTTTTCCAGCAGCTCCCGCTTCGGCGCGGAAGCAGGGCGTGCAGGCGGTGAAGCGCAGCGGCAGAGCGTCCTCGTCAAGGATGGATTCACGCACGAGATTGGTGAGAGAAACCTCTGCCGTCGGGATCAGCCACAAATCGGTCGTTGTGCGAAATTGATCTTCGGCAAACTTCGGCAATTGGGCCGTGCCGTACATGGTTTCGTCGCGCACCAAGAGCGGCGGGCTGACTTCGACGTAGTTGTGCGGCGGGCTGGTGTGCACATCGAGCATGAACTGCGCCAGCGCCCGCTCGAGGCGCGCGAGGCCGCCCTTGAGCACAACAAAGCGCGCCCCGGACAGTTTGGCGGCGGTCTCGAAATCCATTTGCCCCAGCGCCTCGCCGAGATCGAAGTGCTGCTTGGGGACAAAATCGTATTGGCGCTTGGCGCCGAAGCGGTGGCGCTCGACGTTGTCGGTAGAGTCCTTTCCGTCCGGCACGTCGGACGCGGGCAGGTTCGGGATCTCAGCCAGAGTCTTTTCCAACTCGCCTACAGCGGCCTTTTCTTCGGCTTCGAGTGTGGGGATGACATCTTTCAGCTCCGCAACCTCGGCCATGAGTTTCGCGGCCGCGGCTTCGTCCTTTTTGCGCTTGGCCTCGCCGATCTCCTTGGATGCTGCGTTGCGGCGCGCCTGTGCCTGTTCGAGCTTGAGGATCGCGGCGCGGCGGCGCTCATCGAGCGCCAGCAGCACCGCCGATTGCGGCGGCAGGCCGCGGCGCGAAAGCGCGCGGTCGAAGCTTTCCGGGTTGTCGCGAATCCACTTGATGTCGTGCATGCGGCCGCTGCCTCAAAATCCGGGAATCGTCGCGATCCAGTGCATCTTATAGCGCGTTTGCCGCGGGCGGTGGGATTGCGGCTCCGGGGCGGCTATAGTGGGCCAATAGCGCGAGTCGCGAGGGCACCGCATGCGAATTGCCACGCTCGTTCTGTGCATCCTCGATGCCCTCGGATGGGCGATCATTGCCCGCCATACGCTCTTTGGCCCATCCGATCCAGCAACCATGGGGCTCGACAGCGCGTTCGGCTGGATCGTGACTGCCCTGCTGCTGCTAACTGCGGGGCCGGCCTTTGCGCTCGCGATGGCGCGCCGCGCGCCGAAAACCTCGTTCGTTCTGGCGCTCGCCTTTCCGTTCGGCGTTGCCGCGCTGGTGGTGGCGGCCGTGCTCTACTTCACATTCATCATGTGAGCACCTGGGCCGCCCTACTCTGCCGGCTTGCTCTCGGGGGCGCCGCCTCCACCGGCGGCGGCCTGCGCGGCCTGCGCCTGTTTCTCCACCAGGCGCACCGCCCAAATGGCGCACTCGTACAGCACCATCAGCGGCAGCGCGAGCGAGAACTGCGAAATCACGTCGGGCGGCGTGAGGATGGCGGCGATCACGAACGCGCCCACGATGAAATAGCGACGCTTTTCCCGCAGCATTTCGGAGGTGACGATGCCGATGCGGCCAAGCAGCGTCAGAATCACAGGAAGCTGGAAGGCAACGCCGAAAGCCAGGATCAGCGACATCATCAACGACAGGTATTCGCCGACCTTGGGCAAGAGCGCGATCTCGGCCTGACCTTCGGCAGCGGCCTGCTGCATGCTGAGCGAGAAGCGCACGAGAAGCGGCATCACCACGAAATAGACCATCAGCGCGCCGAGCAGGAAAAAGATTGGCGTGGCGATCAAATAAGGCAGGAATGCCTTACGCTCGTGGCGATAAAGGCCGGGCGCAACAAATTTGTAGATTTGGGTGGCGATAACCGGAAAGGCGAAAAAAGCGGCGCCGAACAGCGCGATCTTCAACTGTGTGATGAAGTATTCGAGCAGTGCGGTGTAAATGAATTTGGACTGCTCGGCGCCGGCCACCCACACGTAGGGCCAGACCAGTACATTATAGATCTGCTTGGCGAAGAAGAAACACACGAAGGCGGCGACGACCAACGCAATGAGCGCCTTGATCAGCCGCGCGCGCAGCTCGATGAGATGCGACATCAGCGGCGCCTTGGTCGCCTCGATCTCCTCTTCCTCGGTCAGCGGCCGCTGCTCATTCATGCGGCGTCCCCGCTCTTGCGCCCTTCGGCGGACGGCGCGGGCTCGGAAGCAGCCGGGGCAGGTTGTGTTTCAGCAGACACGCTGTCAGACGACGGTGCGGCAGGGGTCGGCTCTGCGGGTTTTGGGTCTGAAACCGGCCCGTCGAGCCGCGGCGGCTCGCCGACTGTTTTCTCGAATTCGTCGCGGATCGTGCCGATAGGATCAAAATTTGTGTAGCCCGCCGCGCCGCTGCCGAGGTCGTCGACTTTCTTCTTCAGCTCTTCCAATTCCGCCTCGCGCATGGCCTCGCGGAACTGATCCTGGAATTCGTTTGCCATGCGGCGAACCTTCGCCATCCACTGGCCGACGGTGCGCAGCACGCCGGGCAATTCTTTCGGCCCGATCACGACCAGCGCGACGACGCCGATGATGAGAAGCTCGCCCCAACTGATGTCGAACATGGTGCCAATTCCAAGGGGCGCCACCGCTTCAGCGGCCGGCGCCCCTCTATAATCTCATGACGCCTAAACGGCCGCGATGGCGGCGCGGCGCCAAGCTGCGCTGCCCTAGCTGTGCTGCTTCACCGAATCCGCAGGCTTTGCTGCGGTGCTCGCCGCCTGATGGTCGATCGGTTTCGGCTCGGTCTTGGCCGGCTCCTGCGCCGCGGTCTTGTCGTCTTCGGCCATGCCCTTCTTGAACGCCTTGATGCCCTGGGCGAAATCGCCCATTAGCTGCGAAATCTTCCCGCGCCCGCCAAACAGCAGCAGGATCACGATGGCGACCACTATCCAGTGCCAAATGCTCAAGGAACCCATTGCAAATCCTCCGCATTGGCAGGCCACGCGCCCGCCGAGTTAACGGGTTTTAGTGAACCTAGGCCCCTCGCCCGGCAAAAACAAGATTGCCGGATGTGACACAGGCCTCCCTCTTGCAGAGGGTTAAAAGCCCGCCGGCCGCTACAAATGCGCCTTATTCCTCGACCCGCTCGGGTGGCGGCGCCAACCCCAGGTCCAGATCGCCCGGTTCCAGCGGCTCCTCGTCCTCCCGCAACGCGGGATCATCCGAGGGCGTGGGCACGGTAAAGCCGGGCGGCAACCGGCCATCGAGCAGGCCGGAGCCCTGCAATTCCTCCAGGCCCGGCAGATCGGACAGCGACTCAAGACCGAAATGCGAAAGGAATGCCTCGGTGGTGCCGTAGGTGATCGGCCGGCCCGGTGTCTTGCGGCGACCGCGCGGACGTATCCAGCCAGTCTCCATCAGCACGTCGAAGGTCCCCTTCGACATGGCCACGCCGCGAATCTCCTCCACCTCCACGCGGGTCACCGGCTGGTGGTAGGCAATTACGGCCAAAGTTTCGATGGCCGCGCGCGAAAGTTTTTTCGGGACCACGGCCTCCTTGGTCAACAGCCAGGACAGATCGTTCGCCGTGCGGAAGGCCCACTTGCCGGCAACGCGGACAAGATTGACGCCGCGCGAGGCGTATTCGTTCTGCAGGGCGCGAAGCGTCGCGCGCAGGTCCACCTCGGGAGGCAGCCTAGCGGCCAGTGTCTTTTCGTCGAGCGGCTCGGAGGCGGCAAACAGTAGCGCTTCCAAGAGCCGCAGATCCTCGGGCCGCACCGATGCCGCCGCCCTGTCCTCAGACTCCTTGCGCTTGGATCGCGACTGCAGCTCGTCGTGGGGAATGACCCGTCTCTCCGCCAATGCCGTCATACCTCCGGTCTCCTCCGAATCTATCAGTCAATCCCGCTGGGCGCTCCGTTGCCGGCGCCGGCCGAGCCTGCTGCGGGGGCATGTCGCTTGCGCACGTAGATCGGCGCAAAGGCCGAATGCTGGTGCACCTCCATCGCCCCCTCGCGCACCAGCTCCAGCGTTGCCGCCAGGCTTGAGGCGAGGACCGTCGGGCGCAGCGCCGGCTCAACCGCATAGGTCAAGAGATAGCTGTCGAGCTCGTGCCAGTCCTCGGTGCGGCCGATCAGGCGCTCGAGCGCGGCGCGGGCTTCGGCCAGTGACCAGACTTTGCGCGGGGCAACGCTGACATGCGCGAGCGCGCGGCGCTGGCGCTGGGCCGCGTAGGCTGAAAGCAAATCGTACAGCGTGGCCGACCATTGCGGGCGTTTTATATCGGCGATCGGCTCCGGATCGCCGCGCGCGAACACGTCGCGCTGGAGTTGCGGCCGCGCCATGAGGCGGGAGGCCACTTCCCGGAAGGCCTCGAGCCGCCTGAGCCGCCACGCGAGGGCATTGGCCATCTCCTCGGCGCTCGGGCCCTCGGTGGGCGCTGCCTCCGGCAGCAGCAGGCGCGACTTCAGATAGGCGAGCCAGGCGGCCATCACCAGATAGTCGGCAGCAAGCTCGAGGCGGAGCTTGCGGGCGGCCTCGATGAAGGCGAGATACTGATCGGCAAGGGCGAGAATGGAAATGCGCGATAAGTCCACCTTCTGCTGGCGCGCAAGCATCAACAGCAGGTCGAGCGGCCCCTCAAAACCTTCCACGTCCACCACCAGCGCCGGCTCGCCGCTCGCGCGTTCGGCGAATTCGGCCGCGACGGTTTCCATGGCCTTGATGTCGGCGTCCGGGGTCATGACAGTTTGCTCTCGGCCATCAGCGCAGCAAATTCACGGCGCGCTTGCGCAAGATCGATTTCTTTGGGCCTGCCGCGGGCTTTGAGGGCGGCCGCAGCACGGCGCGCGGCCTCCCCTTCAAGCCTCGGGGCGGCCTGGGCCACGGCCTCCATCTCGTCGAGCCGGCCGTTGCAATGGAGCACGACATCGCATCCGGCAGCGAGCGCTGCATGGGTGCGCTCGGCAAGCGAGCCGGACAATGCGCCCATGGAAATGTCGTCGCTCATCAGTAGGCCGCGAAAACCGATAAATCCTCGAATCACTTCATGGATCATTTTGAACGAAGTCGTGGCCGGTGACACGGGGTCAATGGCGGCAAAGACCACGTGCGCCGTCATGCCGAGCGGGAGCGCGGCCAAGGGGCGGAAAGCGGCAAAATCCGTCTGCTCAAGGGTTGTGCGGTCGGCGCTCACCACCGGTAGGCGTTCGTGGCTGTCGGCGGTGGCGCGGCCGTGGCCCGGCAAATGCTTCAGGACGGGCAGAATGCCCCCCTCGCTCAAGCCATCGGCTGCGGCCCGGGCAAGTTCAGCGACCTTCGACGGCGTTTCTCCAAAGGCCCTGTCGCCGATCACGGGGTCGGCGCCAGGCACCCTCAGGTCGGCAAGCGGCAGGCAATCCACGGTGAAGCCCAAGGGTTCCAGATCTGCCGCGATGAGCCGGCCCCCCAGCCGGGCCGCTGCGCGGCCTTTGTCCGGATCTCGGTCGTAGAGACGACCGTAGGCAGCCCCGGCCGGGTATTGAGGCCAATGGGGAGGCCCAAGCCGCTGGACCCGGCCGCCCTCCTGATCGACCAGAACCGGGATGTCCGAACGACCGATGGTAGATTTGAATTCATAAATTAATTCTGTCACTTGTCCCTTATCGCTAATGTTTCTCTTAAAAAGGATCAAACCCCAGGGCTCGGCTTCGCGCAAAAAGCTGCGCTCACCCGAGGTGATTGCGGTTCCGGCTAACCCGGTGATGAAAGCGCGAATGGGCATTGCCGGCGATCAGCTCGCGGTGAGGGCGTCACTCCTGGTGTAGAGCCTCAGTTGCCTTGAACGATGCAATCGCCGCCGGCCGCCTTCAGGCTGCTGCACAACTGGGTTGCCTGCTCGCGATTGGCGTAGGGGCCTATCATGGCTCGGTAGAACACGCCGCGCTCGCCAAGCTCGGCCCGGCGAACGGTCGCCGGTTGGCCGCCCAAGAGGTTTGGGTATTTGGCCTGAAGGCTGCGTAGAGCAGCCTGAGCGTCAGCCTCGCTGCGCTGCGATGAGACCTGCACCAGGTAGCCGCCCTTCGCCGGCGCCTGCGCCAAAGGCTGCGGAGGTGCGGCGGCGACCTGGGTATTCTTTTGCGGCGCCGGAGCCTGCCGCGGCGGAGCCGCGGTTCGCGGTTCGTTGAGCGAGCGCGGAAGCGTGAGCACCGAGTCCTCGTTCAGGGACAATGGAGCATTCGTGGGAGGCGCACCGGATTGAACCGGAGCCGCGGCCGGCGGCTTCGACAGGGCCGAGGGCTGCTGTTGAAGCGGAGGCTGTTGGAGCGGAGCTGCAAGTTGGGTCGGCGGCGAGCGCGACGGGGGAGCGGGCGAGACAGGCGGAGCGGGCGGAGCCGCCGTTGCGGGCGGCGGAGGCGTGAGCGATGGAGGCGCGCCGTTGCCTTCTGATGCATTGGGGCGAATGGTTACGGTCCGCACTTTCTTCGGCTCTCCTACGGCCGACGGTGCGGCGGTGTTGCCCGGGACGGCAGCGGCTGGGGCCATTCGATCGGTCGGGCTCTGCTGGGGCGGACTGCGACCTGCACCGGGTCGCACGACGTCCTTGAGGTCGACCGGCGTCTCCTCGCGCGATACCACGCGCTCGCCCTGCGCGCGGTCGCCCACGCGCTCGTATGTGGACTTGCCCTGCGCATCGACGCCCGCAGCCGGCGGCGGCACTTTGGCAGGCTCCGGATTGGCACGGATCACCGGCGGCGGCGAGCTCGCGCCCGAGCCGCCGAATATGAAACGATAGCCGAACGCGGCAACCGTTCCGATGAGAACCAGCACGATCACCACCCCCGCTGTGCGCATGCCGCGACCCCGGCGGCTCTCGTCGAGATCATCGTAATGGGCGCTGCTTGGCGGCGGCTCGCCGGCATCGCGATATACGGCATCGCGGTACGGATCGTTGTCCTGCGCAGCCCTGATGAACGCCGGGGGTTCGTGATAATGCTGGCTCGCGGGCGCGGCGTTGAAAGGGTGAGCGCGCACATCAGCGTAGGGCGGCGACGGATGCGGTTGGCTCACCGGGGTCGGTCCCGCAGGAGGTTGCGCGGCAGCGGACGGTGCGGCGCGTCCAAATTCCGAGAAGGGGTCGTTTTGCCCGATCAGCCGGGCAAGCTCAGCAAGCGGATCGTTCTGTCCTTGGGCTTGCGGGGTGCGGTCGGGGTTTGCGCGATTGCCCGAAATATGCTCCTCGGCCATGTTCTCCACCGAATTCCGGTCCGAGCTCGGCTGTTGAAATGGCATTTCCGCCGATCATGGGCGGCGGCACCGAGCGTTACCGCATTTCCCCGGGCGCCTCGACACCGAGCAGATTGAGGCCGGATGCAAGCACGGTCACAACGCCCTGGACCAGGGCAAGGCGCGCCGCCGTCAACTGTGGATCATCCTGGATAATGAAGCGTAAATGAGGCAAATCCTTACCACGCGTCCATTGGGCGTGGAATTCGCTCGCCAAATCATAGAGATAAAAGGCGACCCGGTGCGGCTCATGCGCCAGCGCCGTGGTTTCAACCAGGCGCGGATAGCTTGCGATCTTGCGGATCAGGCCGAGCTCTGCTGCATCCGTTAACCGCTCGAGCGGGGCCTGCGCTAGGTAGGCTGCGCGCTCAGCCGGCGTGCGCGGCAGCTCTGGGATTGCCTCGATCGCGTTGCGAAACACAGATTGGCCGCGGGCATGGCCGTACTGCACGTAAAACACCGGATTGTCGCGCGATTGCTCGATCACCTTGGCAAGATCGAACTCCAGGGTGGCGTCGTTCTTGCGGTACAGCATCATGAAGCGCACCGCATCGCGCCCCACCTCATCCACCACGTCGCGCAGCGTGACAAATTCCCCGGCCCGCTTCGACATTTTCACTTCGACGCCGGCGCGCATGAGCTTGACGAGTTGCACGATCTTCACGTCAAGCTCGGCAGTTCCGCCGCTGAGCGCCTTGACCGCGGCCTTCATACGCTTGATGTAACCGCCGTGGTCGGCGCCCCAGACATCGATCATGTCGCGAAAGCCGCGATCGAGTTTGGATTTGTGATAGGCGATATCCGAAGCAAAATAGGTGTAGCTGCCGTCGGATTTTTTTAGCGGGCGATCGACATCGTCGCCGAAGGCCGTGGAGCGGAACAAGGTCTGTTCGCGGTCTTCCCAATCTTCGATCGTGCCGCTTTTAGGCGGCGGCAGCCTGCCTTCGAAAACGTAACCCTGGGCGCGCAGGCTCTCGATGGTCTCCGCGACCTGATCGCGGCCTTCCACCAACGAACGCTCGGAGAAGAATACGTCGTGCTGGACGTTCAACGCGGCGAGATCATTGCGGATCTCGTCCAACATCATGGCGATGGCCTTGGCGCGCACAACGGGCAGCCATTGCACTTCGGGCAAATCCCGCAGCCGATCGCCGTGCTCGGCGGCCAAGGCCGCACCAACGGGTTTGAGGTACTCGCCGGGGTAAAGACCTTCGGGAATAGGGCCGATCGCCTCGCCGAGAGCCTCGCGATAACGAAGGAAAGTGGAGCGGGCGAGAATGTCCACCTGCGCCCCGGCATCGTTGATGTAGTACTCGCGCGTCACGTCGAAGCCGGCGTAGGCCAGCACATTGGCCAAGGCGTCGCCGAACACGGCACCGCGGCAGTGGCCGACGTGCATGGGCCCGGTCGGATTGGCGGACACATATTCGACGTTGACCTTCTTGCCCCGGCCGAGGTCGCTGCGGCCGTAGTCGGGCCCGGCCTTAATTGCGACTCTCAGCTCCTCCAACCAAGTCTTTGAATCCAGGGTGATATTAACAAATCCCGGACCTGCGGTTTCGGCCCGAACCACCTCCGGAAATTTCTCCAGTTCCGTAGCCAGCCCCCGCGCCAAATCCTGCGGCTTCCATCCCACCTCCTTGGCGAGCACCATGGCGGCGTTGGTCGCAAGCTCGCCGTGCTCGGCGTCGCGGGGCGGTTCGACCACGACGCGGGACAGGTCGGCTGGCTTCGCAAACGCACCGGCCTCAGCAAGTTTTTCGACGACCGAACGCACACGTTCGGTCATGCGGGCAAAGAGATGCATGGGGCGGTGATAGCAGATTGTTTTTGCAACGCGAAATCCGGGGTCATCCGATCCGCACCAGCTACGGTCTGAAGGTTTAATTGAATCGCTTGTCCGGCGCGGCGCAGCACGCAGTGGTGTGCCAAGACCGTTATCCGTGGGCAGAACTCGGAACGGTCCCGGATCAGCCGTGCACCGCTCCGCTGCGCTCCGCGCTGCACCACATCCGGGACGCACCAACCCGATCGCATCGCGCTTTAACGCAGATCGGGCGTTGCCGCAAACAGGCGGCCGTGTTCGATCAGGGCGTAGCGATCGGTCATGCCGGCGATGAAGTCGGCAATGCGGCGGGCACGGTGCGCCGCATCTTCCGAATCAGGACCGCCGGCGGCCCATTCGGCAGGCAACTCGGCAGGGTCGGCGGTGTAGCGCGCAAACAGGTCCTGCACCACGCCCTCGGCTTCGCCCATGATCCGCATGATCCGCTCGTGCCGATACATGCGCGGATAGAGAAATCCCTTGATCGCCTTGTCCGCCGCCGCCATGGCGGACGAGAACGCCACGACCGGCTCGTTCGCTCTGCGTACCTCGTCAGCGGATCGGGGCGCCAACGCCTGCAATCGCCGCCCGCTTTCTGCGGTCACATCTTCAATCATGCGCGTAATCAACCGACGGATCAATTCGTGCACGCGGCGAGTGGGATCGATGTGCGCATGTCCGGCGTCGATCTCCCGCAGGATTTCCCCGACCAGCGGGACCTGGGCGATCTCCTCGATCTCAAACAGATTGGCGCGCAGGCCGTCGTCGATGTCGTGGGCGTCGTAGGCGATGTCATCGGCGATCGCGCCGGCCTGGGCTTCGGGGCTGGTGTGGCTCCATAGTTCGAGATCGTGCAGCTTCACATATTCGGCGATGGCGGGCGGAACGCCATGACGGGCATAACGCGCTAGCGGACGCCCTTGCAGGTCGATGAGCGGGCCGTTGTGCTTCACCAAGCCCTCAAGCGTCTCCCAAGTCAGGTTCAGGCCGTCGAAGGCGGCATAGCGGCGCTCCAGCGCGGTGACGACGCGCAGGGTTTGCGCGTTGTGGTCGAAGCCGCCGCAATCGCTCAGGCATCTGTCCAGGGCGCGCTCCCCGGCGTGGCCGAAAGGAGGATGGCCGAGATCGTGGGCAAGGGCGCAGGCTTCCGCCAGATCCTCGTCGAGCCCGAGCGCGCGCGCGAGGGAACGGGCGATCTGCGTCACTTCGAGCGTATGGGTGAGGCGCGTGCGGAAATGATCGCCTTCGTGAAAAATGAACACTTGCGTCTTGTGCGCGAGGCGGCGAAAGGCGGTGGAGTGGATGATGCGGTCGCAATCGCGGCGGAAGGGATTGCGCGTCGGGCTCAGCGGCTCGGGGTAACGGCGACCGCGGCTGTTGGCCGGATCGGACGCATAGGGCGCGCGCGGGGCGGCTTCAACCGCCATGAGGGTCGCTCGATTGACCTTGATGCCAGCGCTACTTAACTATCTGTGGGCCAGCGTTGCAACGGGCGACCAGGAGCATGAGCCACAGCGTTAGCATGACCGAACGCGCCGCGCGACGGATCGGCGAAATTCTTAAGGCCGAGCCGCCCGGCAGCGCACTGCGGGTGAGCGTCGAGGGCGGCGGCTGTTCGGGGTTTCAGTACAAGTTCGACATCGATCGGGAGCGAGCAGCGGACGATCTGGAGATCGGTCGGGACAACGCCATCGTGTTGATCGATTCGGTCTCGCTGCAATACATGGCAGGTGCGGAAATCGACTACGTCGAGGACCTGATCGGAGCGGCGTTCCGCGTCAACAACCCGAAGGCGAAGGCGGCCTGCGGCTGCGGTACGAGCTTTTCCGTATGACGGACTGCGCCGGCTCTATTCTGCGGCGACGGCCGGCTTGCGCGGCGCCTCGGGCACTTCTTCAAGCTGCGGCTCAAGACGATGCCGGACATGGCGGTCGATCCGGTCGAGATAGAGGTAGACGACCGGCGTGATGTAGAGCGTCAATAGCTGCGAGACGAACAGCCCGCCCACCACGGCCACGCCGAGCGGCTGGCGCAACTCGGCGCCGGCCCCCGTGCCGAGCGCGATCGGCAGCACGCCGAAGATCGCGGCAAAGGTTGTCATCATGATCGGCCGGAAGCGCAGCAGCGCCGCCTCCCGGATCGCGGCCTCGGCCGAGAGGCCCACGCGCCGCCGCTCGATGGCGAAATCGATCATCATGATGGCGTTCTTTTTCACGATACCGACCAGCATGACG
The DNA here is from genome assembly GCA_035574295.1 of Xanthobacteraceae bacterium. Classification (GTDB taxonomy): domain Bacteria; phylum Pseudomonadota; class Alphaproteobacteria; order Rhizobiales; family Xanthobacteraceae; genus PNAI01. Next base: position 10,378 of record DATLYX010000140.1, on the reverse strand, counting down.
ATGCCGATCATGGCGATCACCGTCAGGTCCATGCCAAACAGCATCAGCGTGAGCAGCGCGCCGATACCGGCGGAGGGCAGGCCGGAGATGATGGTGATCGGGTGAATAAAACTCTCATACAAAATGCCGAGCACCACATAGGCGGCGAAAATCGCGGCGAGCACCAAGATCCCCTGCCCCCTCAGCGACTCCTGGAATACCTGCGCCGAGCCTTGGAAACCGGTCGCGACGGTCGCCGGCAGGCCGGCCTCACGCTCGATCCTCTGGATCGCGTCCACCGCCTGCCCGAGGGAGAACCCGGGCGCCAGATTGAAGGAGATGGTCACCGCCGGCTGCTGACCCTGATGGTTGACCTGCAGGGGCCCGACCGACGGAATGATCCGCGTCACGGCGGACAGCGGAACGACCGGGCCGGACGGCGTACCCACGCCGGCGACGCCCGCGCCGGGCGCCGCGCCGCTTCCCGGGTTGGTCTTCAGGTAGATCAGGTCGAGCACGTTCGGCCCAGTCTGATATTCCGGCATGCTCTGCAGGATGATCTGATAATCGTTGGAGGGCGTGAAGATCGTGCCGATCTGGCGTGAGCCGAAGGCGTTGAACAGCTCCTGGCGGACCTGATCGACGGTGATGCCATAGGCGGCCGCCTTTTCGCGATCGACCTCGACGATCATCTGCGGGTTCTTGATGTACAGATCGGTCGTGACGTCCTGCAAACCTTCGATACGCGCGAGCTTTTCCTGCATCTCGGGCGCGACACGGTAGAGCGTCTCGAGATCGCTGGATTGCAGCGTGTACTGGTATTCACTCCGCGAAATACGCGCGACGATGCGGATGTTCTGCACATTCTGGAAGGTGACCGATATGCCGGGAACGGTGTTTGCGGTGCGACGCAGACGCTGGATGACCTGGGTGGAGGATTCCTTGCGCACGTTCTTCGGCTTAAGCACCACGAAGATGCGGCCGTAGTTCGTGGTCGGGTTAGGCCCGCCGGCACCGACCGTCGAGTTGACCGACTCCACGGCCTTGTCGTTGCGCACGATGTCGGCGACCTGTTTCTGCAATTCGGCCATGGCCTCGAACGAAATGTCGCTCGGCCCTTCCGTCGAGGCGAACAGGAAACCGGTGTCCTCAGGCGGGAAAAATCCTTTCGGAATAACGATGTAGAGCCATACGCTGCCAAACAGCGTGCACACGGTCACAGCCAGCATGGCGCGCTTGTAGCGGATCGACAGATCAAGGGTCCGCTCATAGAGGCGGAGCATGCCTCTGAAGAAGGTTTCGAATGCGCGAAGCACAAAATTTTGGCGCTCGTTCGGGTCATGCGCCTTCAACACGCGCGCACAGAGCATGGGTGTGAGCGTCAACGAGACAAAGGCGGAGACGACGATCGCAACCGAAATGGTGACGGCGAATTCGCGGAATACGCGACCGACCATCCCGCCCATGAGCAGCACCGGGATGAAGACCGCGATCAGCGAGAAGGTAATCGAGATGATGGTGAAGCCGACCTCGCGCGATCCCTTCAGCGCCGCCTCAAACGGCCGCATGCCGCCCTCGATGTGCCGGGCGATGTTCTCCAACATCACGATCGCATCGTCGACCACAAAGCCCACCGACAGGGCGAGCGCCAGCAACGTCATGTTGTTGATGGAGAACCCGAGCATATACATTGCGGCAAAGGTGGCCACCACCGACACCGGAATTGCCAGCGAAGGAATGATGGTCGCCGTCGCCTTGCGCAGGAACAGAAAGATCACCAGCACCACCAGCACGAAGGCAATGGTGAGGTGGAACTGCACCTCGGCGACCGAGTCGCGGATGGACAGGGAGCGGTCCATCAAGAATTCCATCTCGATTGCCGCCGGGACCTGGGCACGCAGGCTGGGCATCAGCGCCTTCACTGCATCGACCACGGCGACGGTGTTGGCGTCGGGCTGGCGCTGGATTGCGAGCACGATGGAGCGGGTGCCGTTGTACCAGCTCGCGATCTTGTCGTTTTCGACGCTGTCGACGACGCGGGCAATTTCGTCGAGCCGCACCGGTGCGCCGTTGCGCCAGGCCACGACTATCCTGCTGTAGTCCACCGCCCTGTCCATGGCGCCGGTGGCCACCAGCGTGACGTTCTGCTTCGGGCCCGTAATGGTGCCGACCGGCACGTTGGAGTTGGCGCGCGAGACGGCGGTGCGGATGTCCTCAAAGGAAATATTGCGCGCGGCCGCAGCCACGGGATCGACCTGAACGCGGACGGCGAATTTTTGCGCCCCATAGACAAGCACTTGGGCGACGCCCGGCAATTGCGAAATCTGCTGGGCGACCAGCGTCTCGGCGTACTCATTGACCACGTGCAGCGGCAGGGTCGCGGAACGCGCGCTGATGAACAAAACCGGGAATTCGCCGGGGTTGAGCTTGCGGAAGAACGGCGGCGTAGTCATCTCCGGCGGAAGCCGGCGCGCCGCGGTGGCCAGCGCGGTCTGCACGTCGAGCGAAGCGCCGTCGATGTCGCGATTGAGGTCGAACTGCACGATGATCTGCGTTCGCCCTTGCGTCGATGACGAGGTCATCGAGCTGATACCGGAGATGGTGGAGAGCTGTCGTTCGATCGGCGCCGCCACCGAGGCGGCCATGGTCTCGGCGCTGGCGCCGGGCAACGTCGCCTCGATCGATATCGTGGGATAATCGACGCGCGGCAAGGCGGCGACCGCAAGCAACCGGTAGCCAAATATGCCGAATACGATCAGCGACGCGGTCAGCAGCGTGGTCAATACCGGCCGTCGGATGCAGAGCTCCGAAATATTCATGATTTTCAGGACCCCGGGGTGGCAGGCCGCGGCTGGACGCGGGAGCCGTTGGTGAGCCGGAGTTGACCGTCGGTGACGACCGTCTCGCCGCCGGAGAGGCCGCTTTCGAGCACCGTCTCATTGTGAAGCACGCGGGCAACCTTGACGCGCTGGACGGTCGCCACGCCGTCCTTGATCACGAATACGAACGAACCCTCCTGGCTCACCTGAACCGCGGTGGACGGTACGGTGACGGCTTCCTCCTCGCGGAAGGTGAGCCGCACGCGCACGAGCGTGCCGGGCCAGAGCAATTGGTCGGTGTTCGGCATGGTGGCGCGCACAGCAACGGTGCCGGTTGAGGGATCGACGGTATTTTCGATCATGGTCACCTGACCCTCGGCCTGGCGTTCCTCACCCGGTATGATGGCCTTGATAGTTGCGGTTTCCGCTGCCAGCGCCGCGCGCAGCACCGGCAGCGCGTTCTGCGGGAGCGCGAAGGTCACGTAAATCGGTGCGATCTGGATAATCGTGGCGAGCGGTGTGGTGTCGGCGGGACGGACGAAATTGCCGACCTTGGCCGCGGCCATGCTGGCGCGGCCGGAGATCGGCGCACGGATGGTGGCGTAGCTCAACTGCACGCGGAGATGGTCGAGCTTGGCGGCGTTGGAATTCACCGCTGCGCGCCACACGTTCACCTGAGTTCTGGTGTTGTTGAGCGTGACAATGGTGGCCGCATTCTTCTCGACAAGCTCGGTGTAGCGCTCAAGGTCGCGTTCGGTCTGCTCAAGCTGTGCCTTGGCGCTGGCCAGCGTGGCTTCCACCTCGCGGATCTGCGCCTCGATGGCGCGGCTGTCGAGGGTGAACAACAGGTCACCCTGTTTGACCATGGCGCCGTCCTGGAAGTGTACGCCGGTGATCTCGCTCTCAAGCCGCGATTTCAGCGCCACGCTGGCAATCGGCGCCACATTGCCGAGAAGCTCGATCTGCACCGGAACGCGCTTCTTGACCGCTTGGGCAACCACCACCGGAACCACGCGCTGCTGCCGCGCGTTCTGCTGCGGCGCCTGTGCAACTGCGCCGTTCCAGACACCCCGAATGGCGAGCAACGCAATGAGAAGGGCGAGCGCGCCCGCGACGCCAAGAACCAACGGCCGTCGGGTGTTCAGCAGTTGGCGAGCCAGCTCGACCACTCGCGTTAGCTCCCTAGCTCCCTCAAGTGCCCTGCCCTCGCAATTTTGCTGTTATTATAAGGGGTTTTTTCCCGGGCCGCGATTGAGCATCCTACCCCCGCTGATTTACCATTGAATTAAACGGCTTAGCCATCAAATCTTGGTTTGTGAACGCGATTTAATGTTCGCCTCCAAACCCCTGACGGTCGCCTCTTCCGGCGCAAACGGCTGAACGCATGCGGGTCGCGACTTGGAACATCAACTCCGTCAAACAGCGCGTGGACAATCTCGTGGCCTGGCTCGGTGAACGCGCGCCCGACGTGGTCTGCTTGCAGGAGACCAAATGTCCGGACGAAGCTTTCCCCCGGGAGCCTCTGGAGGCGCTCGGCTACAACGTGGCCGTACACGGCCAGAAGGCCTACAACGGGGTCGCTATCCTGTCCAAATTCAAGTTCGATGAAGTAACCCCACGACTGCCTGGCGATGCGGACGACGATCATGCCCGCTTTCTCGAAGTCGCCGTCTCCACGATGAATGGCGCCTTGCGTATCGCATCCCTCTATCTGCCCAACGGGAATCCGCCGAAATCAGACAAATATTTGTATAAACTCAAGTGGATGGACAGGCTTTCTCATTATATTTCTAAGCGACTTAAACTGGAAGAACAGCTCGTTCTTGCAGGGGATTACAACGTCATCCCAACGCCTTCCGATGCCCGGACTCCTGCCGATTGGGAGGGCGATGCCCTGTTCCTCCCGCAGACCCGGGACAAGTTCCGCAGCCTCCTACACCTGGGCCTGACAGATGCCGTTCGCGCGACCAGCGACGATGCGGGCCTCTATACGTTTTGGGATTACCAGGGGGGTGCCTGGCAGAAGAACAATGGCATCCGGATCGATCATCTGTTGCTTTCGCCGCAGGCGGCGGACCGGCTCGCCGGCGTCGGGATCGATCGCCATGTGCGGTCCTGGGAGCGGCCATCCGACCACGTCCCGGTATGGGCGGACCTGGCGATCGAGATGCGCTGATCAGTTCTTGTCGCGAAAGCTGTACGCACTGACGGCGCGGCCGCCGACCCATCGCTCAAGCAACGACAACGCCTGCGCGCGCTCTTTGTCGCTCGCCTGCCTGAAGGCGTCCTCGTGCAGCTCGGCGATCCAAGGCACATTTGCGCCTGGGCCGTCGAATGCGACGATGAGCCACATGAGGCCGGCGGCGCGCTGACTGCGGCCAAGCTCGCCGCGGAACAGGATCCGACCGAGCAGCGCCTGGGCTTCGTAGTGCTGCTTGTTCGCGGCCAATACCAGCCATGGCACGGCTCGCTTGGCATCCTGGGGCTTGCCGTCGAGGAACAGACGGGCGAGCTGGTATTGCGCTTCGGGATCGCCGAAATAGGAGGCGGCGTGGGTGAACATGCGCTCGGCCAATTCCGGACTCGGCGTCACCGGCGAGTCCGGAATGCCGGAGAGATGATACCGGCCAAGCTGAACGAAAGCGTCGGCAACATAGCGGGACAACGGGCCGGTGGGATTGGTGTTGGCGTGGTTGTCCGCGAATTTGCGGTAGTATTTGAACGCCTCGTAGTCGTCGCGTGGAACCCCCTCGCCTTTTGCGAACATGCGGCCAAGCTGCCACAAGGCGTAGTCTTGGCCGCGCTCGGCGGCGAGCTTGAGAGCCCGCACGGCACGCGCCTTGTCGCCGCTCTTCAGATTCTCCGCAGCAAGCCGCATGGCCTGCCTGCCAGATATTGCCGAAGGCGTTTCCGTTTTGCTCGCACCGTCGAACGAAAGCGTTGGTGCGAGCCCCAGGAGAATGAGCCCCAGCAAAAGCGCCGCGCCGCCAAGGCCGCTAGATATCCGCATAGCAGGACCTCTCTTCGCGCGCCCCAGGGTGGGTCACGGCGCCGCCGAGCGCGGGCCCGACCTGCTGGGCATACTTCCACAAATAACCCGAGCCGAACGGCGTCGGCCGCGGCTTCCACGCCTGCTTGCGCTTGGCGAGCTCGGCCTCCGTTAGCCTGACGTTGAGCGTACCTTTCGCTGCGTCAATCTCGATGATGTCGCCATCGCGAATGAGCGCAATCGGCCCGCCGACTGCCGCCTCCGGCCCGACATGACCGATACAGAAGCCGCGCGTCGCACCGGAAAAACGGCCGTCGGTGATGAGCGCCACCTTGCCGCCCATGCCCTGGCCGTAGAGCGCGGCGGTCGTTGCGAGCATCTCGCGCATGCCGGGCCCCCCCTTCGGCCCCTCGTAGCGGATGACCAGCACCTCGCCTTCCTTGTATTTGCGCTTCTTGACCGCCTCGAAGGCGTCCTCCTCGCGGTCGAAGCAGCGCGCCGGGCCGGAGAATTTCAGCTCCGTCATGCCGGCGATTTTCACGATCGCACCCTCGGGCGCGAGGTTGCCCTTCAGTCCGACGACGCCGCCGGTCTTGGACAAAGGTTTGTTGGCCGGACGGATCACGTCCTGATCCGGATTCCATTTCACGTTTTTGAGGTTCTGCGCCACGGTGCGACCGGTTGCGGTGATGCAATTGCCGTGCAGGTAACCGTGATCGAGCAGCGTCTTCATCAGGAGCGGTACGCCGCCGGCCTCGAACACATCCTTGGCCACATAGCGGCCGGCAGGCTTGAGATCGGCGATGTAGGGCGTCCGCTTCATCACCTCCGCCACGTCGAACAACGTGAATTCGATGCCGCACTCGTGGGCGATGGCCGGCAGATGCAGCGCCGCATTGGTCGAACCGCCGGAGGCGGCAACCACGGCGGCGGCATTCTCCAGCGACTTTCTCGTGACAATGTCGCGCGGGCGGATGCCTTCGGCGACCAGCTTCATGACCTGCTCGCCGGCGGTGGCGCAGATCGCATCGCGGATCTCGTAGGGCGCGGGCGCGCCGGACGAATAAGGTAACGCCAGGCCGATCGCCTCGGAGACCATGGCCATGGTGTTCGCGGTGAACTGCGCGCCACACGCTCCGGCGGACGGGCACGCCACCTGTTCGAGCGTCTCGAGATCGGCATCGCTCATCTGACCGACGGAATGCTTGCCGACCGCCTCAAAAATATCCTGGACGGTGACCGGCTTGCCCTTGAACGTGCCCGGAAGGATCGAGCCGCCATAGATGAAAACCGAAGGCACATTCAGCCGGCACATGGCCATCATCATGCCGGGCAACGATTTATCGCAGCCGGCGAGCCCCACCAGCGCGTCGTAGGCATGGCCGCGCATGGTCAGCTCAACGGAATCTGCGATCACCTCCCGCGAGGGCAGCGAGGACTTCATGCCCTCGTGCCCCATGGCGATGCCGTCGGTCACGGTAATGGTGCAAAACTCGCGCGGCGTGCCGCCAGCGGCCGCGACGCCCTTCTTGACCGCCTGCGCCTGGCGCATCAGCGCGATGTTGCAGGGGGCCGCCTCGTTCCAGCAGGTGGCGACACCGACAAAAGGCTGGTGAATCTGCGCCTGCGTCAGCCCCATGGCGTAGTAATAGGACCGATGCGGCGCCCGTTCGGGACCTTCGGTGACGTGTCGACTGGGAAGTTTCGCCTTTAACTTGGTTCTCGCATCCATTGCTGCTTTACGGCCTCCTCGGGCCACGCTGACCGTTTCTTCCGGGCGTAGACCGGAAGCGCCGCAACGGCTCAAAACGCGCCCAATGGCTGGCTGGTCTCGTAGAGCGGTGTGGCCAAATCACGGCGCGAACGTCGTAAACGCGGGCGCGGACTGCATTGTTCCAAATCTGTTGCCGTCCGGCCACAATCCGCTACCTCCCCTTCGGCGCCCCAATGAGAAGGGTTAACGAACTCATGCCAGCCCCGAAGCTCGGCTCCGCCTTCTTTGCCCGCAGCGTTCACGAGGTCGCGCCCGATCTGATCGGCGCCACGCTCTTGGTCGACGGGGTCGGTGGACGGATCGTGGAGGTGGAGGCCTATCATCATACGGATCCGGCCGCGCACAGCTACCGCGGTCGCACCGACCGTAACGCAGCCATGTTCGGTCCGCCGGGGCATGCCTACGTCTATCGGTCATACGGGGTCCACTGGTGCCTGAACTTCGTGTGCGAACCGGAAGGGTCGGCGAGCGCCGTGTTGATCCGCGCCATCGAGCCGCTCGAAGGTTTGGCAACGATGCAACGGCGCCGCGGCACGCGCGATGTACGGCTGTTGTGTTCGGGCCCGGGACGGCTCTGCGAAGCCTTGGGGATAACTCGCAGGCACGACGGACTTCCCCTTGACCGTCCGCCATTTGCGCTGTGTGCCCCTGTGGATAAGTACGAGGTGGTCATCGGCAGACGAATAGGGATTTCAAAGGCAGCGGATCTGCCTTGGCGCTATGGGCTTGCCGGTTCAGCGTTCCTGAGCAAGCCATTCCGCTAGCGGGCAAAAGCTCCGCGAGCAGACACGCAGGTCTTGGCAGCGGACCGCGTTAACTGCGGTAAACGCGCACCCACACGGAGCGCCGTGCTGTGTTACCGCTGCAACAGGTTTTGCCTTTCGTGTAGGGCGCGAGCCGGAACCGGCTGCCAACTGGGCGCCGGCAAGTTTAATCTGCACCCCGGATGCGGCGTAGTAGTACGGAGTGGCGTACGATGCGTCGCATCGCGTTTGGTTTTCTTGCCGTTTCGGCGTTAACCACCACGATCCTCGCAGGCGGCGTGCAGGAGCTCGCTGCCAAGCCCCTCAAGAAAAGCGCGACAAAGGCCGAAGCCGCGCCCGTCCTCGTGGCGGAAGCAAAACGGTGGATCGGCACCAATCCCACGGGCTGGGAGCGCCTGTGGTGTGCGCGCTTCATGAATTTTGTGCTCAAGCGCGCCGGCTATCCGGGCACCGGTTCGGATGCTGCAGCCTCGTTTGCGAATTACGGCCGGCGGCTGTTGTGGCCGCAGGTCGGTGCGATCGCAGTGATGCATCGCGGCAAGAACGGCGGCCACGTTGGAGTGGTCAGCGGCTTCGACGCAAACGGCAATCCCATCATCATTTCCGGCAACCACAATAAGCGCGTGGGCGTCGCCGTGTATCCGCGCGAGCGTGTGTATGCGTATGTGGTGCCGAACTGACGGGGCTTTTGTGATCGCGTAGCCCCGATGTAAGAGCCCGCCGGAGGCGTAATTCTCCGGCGGGCTTTGGTTTTCAAGGCGAACTGCCAGTGTTCCCGAAATCGCGGGGCTTTCCCGACAAGGCGGGCCAATGCAGGTTTTGCCGACATTGTTTTTTCGACGCCCGTCTCGGATAATGCGTCAACACTTCAATTTGGGGAGACGCCATGATGCTGACGATAAGCCGCGCGCTGCTCATGATCCTCGGATTGCTCGCCGGCGTGGTTCTGCCCGGAAAGACATCGGAAGCGCAAACCTGGCCAAGGCAGCCGGTCAAATTCATCATTCCCTTCGGTCCCGGCGCCGGCGCAGACATCGGCGCGCGTCTGATACAAGATCGACTCGCAGCGCGCTGGGGCAAACCGGTGGTGATCGAGAACCGGCCCGGCGGCGACAGCATGATCGCCATCCAGGCGGTTTTGAGCGCCAACGACGACCACACGTTCCTCTGGGGCCCGAGTGGTAATTTCATCGTGCATCCGCATCTCTACAGCAAACTGCCCTACAACCCGGACGACCTCGTGCCCATCGCACGCTATTCCATCACCATTCTCGCAGTCGGCGTGCCGGCCTCGATGAATTTCAAAGACCTTGCCGATTTCGTCGCTCGGATCCGCAAAGAACCCGGCAAGTACAACTCCGCCGCGGTTCCCGGCATCACCGAACTCGCGTTCGACTATTTTGCCAAGACCGCAGGTCTGAGCATGACCAAGGTGCCCTACAAGGACATCGTGCAGGCCGCAACCGATCTCGGCGAGGCGCGGATCCACGCCTACGCGGCCTCTTACGCCATCGTGCGGCCGCACAGGGAGGCGGGCCGGGTGAAGGTTCTGGCGCTGATGGGCCGCGACCGCGCGCCAAGCATTCCGGACATACCCACCGCGCGCGAGTTGGGATTTCCGGCGCTGGAAATGGAAGGGCTCGTTGGCCTGTTCGGCACCAAGGCGGTGTCGCCAGAGCTGCGCGAGCGCATCGGCGCGGATATCGTCGCGGTATCCAACGACAAAGAGATCGAGGCCAAACTCAACGCCACGGCGCAAATTCCCGCGCGCGGTGGGGCGAAGGAATTTCAGGCGGCCATCGACGCCCAACGCGCCCAGGTCGCAACGATCGTCAAGGCGCTGGGGGTGAAACCAACGCGGTGAAAGAATCGGGGCGCGAAATTCAACACGCGATCAAAACTGCACTCCCGATTGCTAAAGCGTGATGCGATGAGGTTGGCATGTCCCGGATGCGGTGCAGCGTGAGCGCGAAGCGCGAACGGTGCACCGCTGGTCCGGGACCGCCAAGGGCGACGTATGAAAAACGACGTATGATAGACGACGTATGAAAGG
>DATLYX010000139.1:0-64730 GCA_035574295.1 Xanthobacteraceae bacterium | reverse complement strand
CCCCGCCCCTGTGGGCGGCCTTACCTTCGGCAGCGTTCCGTCCGTCGAGGGCGTTCTCGCGAGGCGTCGTTAGAGCGGGACGGGATGCGGCGCCTGCGGTCGTGCCTCGCACGCATGATCCCGGGACGCTCAGGGCCACCGGCATTCGACAGCGCAAAATTCCACCCCACAGCGCAAACTCCACCGTCCATCCAACACAAACTCCGCTCACGTGTCCCGGGCGCAGCGCAGCGGGGAGCGAAGCGGAGCGGTGCGCTGCAGACCCGGGACCGTTGCAAGCTCCGAATCCGCAACGGTCCCGGATCAGCGGTGCAGCGCTCCGCGCCTTCGGCGCTGCGCGCTGCACCGCATCCGGGACGTGCGGTTGAACGTGCGGTTGAATGCAACGTTGTGAACCCCACTCGTGTCCCGGGCGCAGCGCAGCGCGGAGCGAAGCGGAGCGGTGCGCTGCAGACCCGGGACCGTTACAAGCTCCGAGTCCGCAACGGTCCCGGATCAGCGGTGCACCGCTCCGCGCTTCGCGCTACGCGCTGCACCGCATCCGGGACTCATGACCCTCTCTCCTTGCGGGAGAGGAGGTGTACATCAGGGTTGGGTCAGGCGGCAGAGGGCGGCGATGCGATCGACCATGGCGCTGTTCGGGTCGGTCAGCGGGTCGATGACGGTGAAATGATTGGCGCCGGGAATCGCCTCGTAGCGCGTCTTGGCGCCGCGCGCAGCCCAGGTTTCGACGATGGTGCGGCTCTGACGCAAGAATTCCGCCGACTCCAATTCGCCGACCACGGCGTCGAGCACGCGATTGCGGGTGAGCGGCCAGTGCAGCGGCGAGACGCGGCGCGCCTCTTCCGGCGTGAGCCTGAGGTCCTGGTTCATCGAGACGTGCACGAGCGGCTCAAGATCGAACAGGCCGGAGATCGAATAGGCCGCCGGTACGAGATCGGCGGGCGCGTCGGCGGCGAGCGCCTTCCAGCCCGTGGCCAGCATGCAGGCGGCCAGATGCCCGCCGGCGGAATGGCCGTAGATGGTGATGCGCTGGCCGAAGCGGTACCACAGGAACACGCAGGCCTTCTGAATCTGCGCGATGATGTCGGCGATGCTGACCTGCGGGCAGAGGTCGTAGCCGGCAACCGCAACCGCGATGCCGCGTCCGTTCAGTCCGCGCGCCATGTGGCTGAAGGTGGAAGGCTCGAGCGAACGCCAGTAGCCGCCGTGCAGAAACATGGCGAGCGGCGTGGTGCCGCTGTGCTCGGGGAAAAACAGGTCGATGATCTGGCGCGGGCTATTGCCGTAGGAGAGGCCCAGCGCGCAGTCCTCCTCGGCGCCGGCCTTCTCGCGGTAGGCGGCGGCGTCGCGCTGCCAACGCACGAATATTTCGGGGTGCTCGGGCACGCGCGCGCGATTGTTGTATTCGGCTTCGTAATCGATCGACATCCGGACGCCCTCGGCGATTCGCGGCACATTGGGGGAAGCCGGCGACGCGGGCAAGCCGGAGCGCGCGGTTGTTCACGCCTGCCTGCGGAGCTATGAGTGGGACATGAAGATCAACGGCAGGTCCACGCGCAGCATCTGGGTCGAGGACGACGGCTGGTCGGTCGGCATCTTCGATCAGACCCTGCTGCCGTACCGCTGCGTGCGGCTGCGCCTTGCCGCGCTCGACGACGCGGTGCGCGCCATCCGCACTATGCAGGTGCGCGGCGCGCCGCTGATCGGAGCGGCGGCGGCCTACGGGCTGTGCCTTGCGCTCAAGGCGGATGCATCGGACGAGAGTCTCGACCGCGCCTATGCGGCGCTGCTTGCCACACGGCCCACCGCCGTCAACTTGAAATGGGCGCTCGACGAAGTGACGGCGGCGGTGCGCAACCGGCCGCGCGAGCAGCGCGTGGCGGCGGCCTATCGCCGCGCCGCGGACATCTGCGATGAGGACGTGGCCATCAATCTGGCGATCGGACGCCACGGACTCAAGCTTCTGGAAGAGATTGCTGCGCGCAAAAAGCCGGGCGAGCGCGTGAACGTGCTCACCCACTGCAATGCCGGCTGGCTCGCCACGGTGGATTGGGGCACGGCGACCGCGCCCATCTATCTCGCGCACGATCGCGGACTGCCCGTGCATGTGTTCGTCGATGAGACGCGGCCGCGCAACCAGGGCGCGCTCACCGCCTGGGAGCTCGGCCAGCACGGCGTGCCGCACACCTACATCGCCGACAACACCGGCGGCCATCTGATGCAGCGCGGCATGGTCGATATCTGCATCGTCGGTACCGACCGTGTCACCGCGAGGGGTGATGTGTGCAACAAGATCGGCACCTACCTGAAGGCGCTGGCGGCCAAAGACAACGGCGTGCCGTTCTACGTGGCGCTGCCGTCGCCGACCATCGATTTCGCTGTGTCGGATGGGTTTGCGATTCCGATCGAGGAGCGCGGCGCAGAGGAAATCGCAAACGTCAGCGGACTCGGTCAGGACGGAAATATCGCGACCGTGCGCGTCGCGCCGGAAGGCTCGCAGGCGGCAAACTACGCGTTCGACGTGACCCCGGCGCGGCTCGTCACCGGGCTGATCACCGAGCGCGGCGTCATCGCGGCGAGCGCGGCGGCGCTGGCGCAGGCTTTTCCCGAGCGGGCGGGAGCGGCAAAATCGGCCGCCGGGGCGTGACGGGGCAAAACGGGGGAGACATGCGCGGGCTCGTTTTCATTGCAGGGTCGATACTGGCCATGGCCGGCGTGGCGCCTGCGGCCGCGCAACCGGCCGAACCCTACGCGGGAAAGACCGTCGCGGTGATCATCGGCTTCGGTCCCGGCGGCGGCTACGACACCTGGGGTCGTCTGGTGGCACGACATATCGGCAAGCATCTGCCGGGCAAGCCGACGGTGATCGCCCAAAACATGCCGGGCGGCGGCAGTTATGTGGCGGCAAGCCATCTCTTTAGCGTTGCGCCCAAGGACGGCACGGTGTTCGGCCTGATCTCGCGCGATGCGGCGCTCGGGCCGCTCGCGGGAGCGCCGGGCGCGCGCTTCGATGCGCTGAGGTTTTCGTGGATCGGCACGCCGACCAAGGAACACAACGTCTGCCTCGCCTATCACGCCGCGGCGGTGAAGTCGGTGCAGGATCTGCGCGAGAAACAACTGATCGTCGGCGATACCGGGCCGGGCACCGGCACGCGCTCCTATCCCAAGGCGCTCACTGAGCTGCTTGGTTTGAAATTCAAGCTGGTCAGCGGATTTCGCTCCTCGGCGGACGTGTTTCTCGCCATGGAGCGCGGCGAGGTGGACGGCATCTGTGAGAGCCTCGACAGCGTGAACAGCCGCAAGCCGGATTGGATCGCAAGCGGGAAAATCGTCGTGCTGTTGCAGGCCGGCCCGGCACCGCACCCGAGCCTGAAGGGCATACCCTATGTGCTCGATCTTGCCCGCAACGCGGAGGAACGGCAGGTGCTGGAATTCCTCTACGCGGGCCAGGGCATCGGACGGCCGTTCGTAGCGCCGCCGGATTTGTCGGCGGAGCGGCTGAAGGTGCTGCGCGAGGCCTTCAGCGCCACGATGAAGGATGCCGAATTCATCGCCGATGTGAGGCGCGCCAAGCTCGAGCTCGAACCGGAAGACGGCGAATATCTGGCCGCGCTGATCCGTAAAATCTACGCCACGCCAAAGCCGATCATCGAGCGGGTGAGCAAGCTCATTCAGTGAGGATGGCCGCGGGATGCCTGCGATCCGCCCTCCTGGTTCGAGACGCGGCCTTCGGCCGTTCCTCCCCATCAGAACGATCGAACCCTTACTGATGCGACGGTATCAAAACGAAAAACGCCTCAGCGCGGGGCGCGCTTGGCGAGAATGCGCTGCAGCGTGCGGCGATGCATGTTGAGCCGGCGCGCAGTCTCGGAGACGTTGCGGCCGCACAGTTCATAGATGCGCTGGATGTGCTCCCAGCGCACGCGGTCGGCCGACATTGGATTCTCGGGCGGAGGGGTCTTCTTGCCTTCGGTCGTGAGCAGCGCGGCGACCACGTCGTCGGCGTCGGCCGGCTTGGCAAGATAATCGACGGCGCCGAGCTTGATCGCGTTCACCGCAGTGGCGATGTTGCCGTAGCCGGTGAGAATAATGGCGCGGGCGTCCGGCCGGCGCGCCTTCAGCGCAGAAATGACGTCGAGACCGCTGCCGTCGCCGAGGCGCATGTCGACGACGGCATACGCCGGCGCGGCGAGCTCGACCTGCCGCAACCCTTCCGCCACCTCTTCGGCGGTCACCACCTGAAAGCCGCGACTCTCCATGGCGCGGGCCAGCCGCTGCAGGAAGAACTTGTCGTCATCGACGATCAACAGCGTGCGTTCTGCAACGCCGGCCAATGTGGCGATGTCGCTCACAGCGGGCACCTCGTGCATTCGTTCAATAAAGAGTAGTGGACTCCGCCGCTTTGCTCAAGCGGAATCGGTCAGCCGGCCGACGGCGACAGCGGCCGTTCGAAGTCCTCGCGGCCCCAGCGGATGCGGATCACGGCGCCGCGATCAGGGAATGGCCGATTCTCAAAATCGAGTGTGGCGCCGGTGCGTTCGAGCAGCGTCTTGGCGATGAAGAAGCCGAGCCCGAGCCCGGTCTTCTCGCCGGCCGCGTTCAGACGCCGCCGTTTGGTGGAGCGCACATAAGGCTCGCCGATGCGGTCCATGATCTCCGGCGCAAAGCCCGGTCCGTCGTCGCTGATGGTGACGGCGACATCCTCCTCCGTCCAATCGGCGACCACTTCCACGCGCTGGTGTGCGAAGTCGACGGCATTCTCCAACAGATTGCCGAGCCCATAGAGAATCGCCGGATTGCGCGCGCCGACCGGCTGCGGGGCGGCTTGCTGCGGCGTTGCAACCTCGATCGTGACGCCGAAATTGCGGTGCGGCGCCACCACCTCCTCGATCAAGGCGGTGAGCGGCAGGCGATCGAACGGCTGGCCGCCCGAAGAAAGCTGGGTGAGCTTGCCGAGAATGTCGCGGCAGCGCTGGGCCTGTTCGCGCAACAGCCGCACGTCTTCGGCGTGCGGCGACTTGGGCGGGATGTTGCGTTCAAGCTCGCGGGCGATCACCGAGATGGTGGAGAGCGGGGTGCCGAGCTCATGGGCGGCCGCGGCGGCAAGCCCGTCGAGCTGGGACAGATGCTGCTCGCGCTCCAGCACAAGCTCGGTGGCGGCGAGCGCAGCGGAAAGTTTCCGGCCTTCCTCGGCGATCTGCCAGGAATAAATGCCGATGAACAGGATCGACAGCAGAATCGTAATCCAGACGCCGAGCACGTAGATCCGCGGCAACTCAAGCGGCTCCTCGGGGTCCCATGGCAACGGGTAGTGGAGAAACATCAGCACCGTGGCGAACAGCATCGCCAGACCGGTGAGCATCAGCGTGACCCGCGGCGGCAACGCGGTCGCCGAAAGCAGGACTGGACCAAGCAGCAGAAAGGCGAACGGATTTTGCAGGCCGCCGGTAAGGAACAGAAGCGCGGCCAGAACGGCGGTATCGAAAGCGAGCAGCCAGGCGGCGCGGTCAGGCTCGATGCGCTGCACCGACGGGAAGCGCAGCCGCAGCAGCACATTAAGCAACGCCGAGAATGCGATGATCATCAGACACGGCCAGATCGGCAGATCGAAACCGAAGCCGAGATAGACGACGAGGATCGCGCCGGTCTGGCCGATGATCGCAAACCAGCGCAGGCGCACGAAGGTGTCGAGGCGCACCTGACGGCGCTGGGGCAGGGTGACCTTGTCGAAATCCTGGCCGAGCATGAGGCTCATGAAACGGCTCGTCCCGGCGCCCTAGATAGGATCCGGCCGGCGCGCACGAAAGACCGCCGCTTGCGGCGCGCTACCTCCGGCGCCGCATACGTCGGGTGAGGCCCTTGCGCCGGGCGGCGGCCCGGGTCACATGTGACGGCATGCCGACCGCCTCAGCCATGTCGTCTGACGCCGTCATCATTATCGATCGGCTGGTCAAAGTCTACAAAAGCAGCACCGCCGTCGACGGGGTCTCGTTTACGATCAGGCGCGGCTCGATGACCGCGCTGCTCGGCCCCAACGGCGCGGGCAAGACCACGACCATCGCAACCATCATGGGCCTGGTAATGCCCACATCCGGCCGCGTCACGGTGCTCGGCGCGGACATGCCCTGGCAGCGATACCAGGTGCTGCATCGCATGAACTTCGAAAGCCCCTACGTCGATCTGCCCATGCGGCTGACGATCCGGCAGAACCTGACGGTATTCGGCATGCTGTACGGGGTTCCCAACCTCGAGGAGCGCATCCGTCGGCTGGCCGAAGAGCTCGACCTTGCGGATCTTCTGGAGCGACCGACCGGCAAACTTTCGTCCGGGCAGAAGACCCGCGTGGCGCTCGCCAAATCGCTCATCAACGAGCCCGAGGTGCTGCTGCTCGACGAACCCACCGCCTCGCTCGATCCGGACACCGCCGACTGGGTGCGCGGCCGGCTTGAACGCTACCGGAAAGAACGGCAGGCCACGGTGCTGCTCGCCTCGCACAACATGGCGGAAGTGGAACGGCTGTGCGACCGGGTGATCATGATGAAAGGCGGCCGCATCGAGGACGACGATACTCCAGCGCGACTGATCGCGCGCTACGGGCGCAAAAATCTCGAGGAGGTTTTCCTCGATATCGCGCGCGGCCGCAATGAACCGCGGGAGGCGGCACAATGAACGAGGGGACGCGATACGGTTCCGGATCGGCGGCGCGGCGCATTGCCGCCGTGGTGTTGCGCCATGTGTATCTGTTGCGCTCGTCGTGGACGCGAATCCTCGATTTGATCTATTGGCCCGCCGTGCAGATGCTGATGTGGGGATTTTTGCAGCTCTATGTGGCGGAGAATTCCAGTTTCTTTGTCCGCGCTGCCGGCACCTTCATCGGCGGCATGCTGTTGTGGGACATTTTGTTCCGCGGGCAGCTTGGATTCTCAGTTTCGTTTTTGGAAGAAATGTACGCGCGCAACCTCGGAAACATCATGATGAGCCCGCTGCGGCCGATCGAATTCATGGCCGCCTTGATGGTCATGAGCCTGATCCGGCTTGCCATCGGCCTCGTTCCGGTGTCGCTGCTCGCGATGGCCTTCTTCGGGTTCAATCTCTGGGGCTTGGGCTTCGCGCTGGTGGCATTCTTCGTCAATTTGATTTTCACGAGCTGGGCGGTGGGCCTCCTCGTTGCAGGACTGTTGCTGCGCAACGGCCTTGGCGCAGAGAGCCTCGCCTGGACCTTCATGTTCCTCTTGTTGCCCATCACCTGTGTCTACTATCCGGTTGCCGTCCTGCCGGGCTGGCTGCAACCGGCCGCCTGGGTCTTGCCGCCGACCTATGTGTTCGAGGGCATGCGGGCGCTTCTGATCGAACACACTTTCCGACCCGACCTGATGGCGGCGGCGCTGGGATTGAACCTGGTGTTCTTTGTCGCGGCGACGGTGGGATTCTACCTGCTGCTCAACAGCGCGCGGCGGCAAGGCACCCTGCTGCAGGCCGGCGAATAGAGCATCGCTGTGTTGCAAAAAGTCTTAATATATTGACAAAGTTTAAGTATTTCCGCGTAAGCCTTTTCCAATCGCTCAATCTTATATTGACGGCATGACATCGAATCATCACTATGTTGCGACGCAGCAAGGGCCGGGGCAGCGGGACATGGCAATTGGGGAATTCGGCGGGGCCCCGATGGTCGGCGGCCCAGTGCTATCGACCGGACTCTATTGGCTGTACGAACTCGGCCACGCTTCGCTGAACCCGGCCCGCGCATTCGCGGAAGCCACCAAGCTCTACTTCACGCATCCGTTCAATCCCGCGTCGCGGCTGCATTACGGAAAGATCGTGGCGGCCTGGGCCGAGCTGTTCGAGCGCACGACGCGCCGCTACAGCAAGCCGGCCTGGAACATCGATTCCACGCTGGTGGGCGGCGAACGGGTGGCGGTGAACATCAAGAGCGTCTGGGAGCGGCCGTTCTGCCGCTTGCAACACTTCGAGCGCGTGTTCGTGCGGCCGCCGAAGAGTCCGCAGCCAAAGCTCCTCATCGTTGCGCCGATGTCGGGCCATTACGCCACGCTGTTGCGCGGCACGGTGGAAGCGTTCCTGCCCAATCACGACGTCTACATCACCGACTGGATGGACGCCCGCATGGTGCCGCTGACCGAGGGCAGGTTCGACCTCGACGATTACATCGACTACGTCATCAGCATCCTGCACCGGCTCGGCGGCGATACCCATGTGGTCGCGGTGTGCCAGCCTTCGGTTCCGGTGCTCGCGGCCACGGCCTTGATGGAAGCGGCCGACGACCCTTACGCCCCGCGCACCGTAGTGCTGATGGGCGGGCCGATCGATACCCGCGTCAATCCCACCCAGGTCAACATCCTGGCGCAGCAGCGCGGCGTGGAATGGTTCCGACGCAACGTGATCACCAAGGTGCCGTTCCCGCACCCCGGCATGATGCGCGACGTCTATCCGGGCTTCCTGCAGATCAACGGCTTCGTCTCGATGAATCTCGGACGGCACATCGACGCGCACCAGAACCTGTTCTTCCATCTGGTGCAGGGCGACGGCGATTCGGCGCAGAAACATCGCGAATTCTACGACGAATATCTCGCCGTGATGGATCTGACCGCAGAGTTCTATTTGCAGACCGTGGACACGGTGTTCGTGCGCCATGCGTTGCCGAAAGGTGAAATGACGCACCGCGGGCGGCCGGTCGATCTCGCAAAGATCCGCAATGCCGCGCTGCTTGCGGTCGAAGGCGAGCGCGACGATATTTCCGGCGTCGGCCAGACCAAGGCCGCGATCAAGCTGTGCGCGAACATTCCGCCGGAACGGAAGGCCTATTACCTGCAACCCGGCGTCGGCCACTACGGCGTGTTCAACGGCTCGCGGTTCCGCTCCGAGATCGTGCCGCGGATCGCGGACTTCATCCGCTCGCACGGCACGGCGCGGGCGGCACGCAAGCCGAACGTGCGGGTCGTCGCGTCCAATTAGTGGCGAGGGATCGCGGGGCACAATAGGCGGCGGTGCGCGATGGACGACGCCGCGATTTGCGCTACATTGGCGGCAATCGCGGGATTCGTTCATCCATGTCACTGCGCTCCCTGTTCTTCCGCCGCCGCCCGCCCGAACCGCAGAGCATCGAAATCGTGTTCGATCAGGCGGTCTATCAGGTGCGGCTGCGCCGGCATCGGCAGGCGCGGCGCTATACGCTGCGCATCCATGCGGCAAGCCGCGATGCGGTGCTCACCATGCCGTTGCGCGCCAGCGTCCGCGAGGCCAAAGAGTTCGCACAGCGGCACGGCGGCTGGATCGCTGCGCGGCTGGCGCGACTGCCGGCGGCGCAGCCGTTCCGCGACGGGGCGGTGATCCCGCTGCGCGGCGAGCCGTACCGCATCGTGCATCGGCCGGGCGCGCGCGGCACGGCGTGGGTGGAGTGCGACGCCAGCGGCGAGCAGCGCATCTGCGTGGCCGGCGGCGTGGCGCACATCGGCCGACGGGTCGAAGATTTTCTCAAACGCGAAGCCCAGCGCGATCTTGAGGCGGCCAGTCGCCGCGCAGCCGCGCGGCTCGGCGTCGCCGTCAAGCGGGTGGCGGTGCGCGATCAGTCGAGCCGCTGGGGCTCGTGTTCGAGCACGGGCCGGCTGTCGTTTTCCTGGCGGCTGATCATGGCGCCGCCGTTCGTGCTCGACTACGTGGCCGTGCACGAGGTGGCGCACCTGAAGGAAATGAACCATTCGCCGCGGTTCTGGCGGCTGGTTGCCGCCCACTGCCCGGAGGCCGCGCGCGCCAAGGCGTGGCTCGACACGCACGGCGGCGATCTGCACCGCTACGGCGTTGCCGAGGCGCCGGATGCGTCCGCGGGCGCGTGCTGATCGTCCGTTCCCGCGCCGCCCATGTTGCGCCCCAACACCGCCGCGCTCACCGCGCTTCTCGCCGCCCTCACCGGCATCGGGCCGTTGTCGGTGGACATGTACCTTGCCTCGCTGCCGGACATCGGACGACGGCTTGCCGCGTCGGAGGCGGAGGTGCAGCTCTCGCTGTCGTTCTATCTCGTCGGCTTTGCCGTCGGCCAGGTGATCTATGGCCCGATCTCCGACCGCTACGGCCGGCGGCCGATCCTGCTCGCGGCGCTCGCGGTGTTCACCGCATCGAGCGCCGTGTGCGCGGCAGCGCCGTCGATCGGCATGCTCAACGCCGCGCGCTTCTGCCAGGCGCTCGGCGGTGCGGGGGGAGTGGTGCTGGCGCGGGCCGTGGCGCGGGACTTGTATGAAGGCACAGCAGTAGCGCGCGAGCTTTCGCGTATGGCAGCGGTGATGGCGCTCGCCCCGCTCGTTGCGCCGCTGATCGGCGGGGCGCTGCAGACCTATTTCGGCTGGCGGGCGAATTTTGTCGTGCTGGCCGCGTTCGGCGCAGCGGCGGCAACGCTGGTGTGGCTCATGTTGCCGGAATCGCTGCGCCGGCAGGGCGAAGCCGCCTCGATCGCCTCGAACCTGCGGGCGTTTCCGACCTTCCTGGCGGACCGGATTTTTCTCGCGCATGCGGCGATCCTGGTCTGCGCCTTCGGCGGACTGTTCGCCTGGATTTCCGGCGCCGCCTTCGTGCTGCAGGACCTCTACGGACTCACACCGATGGAATTCGGCGTCGCGTTCGCGGTCGGTTCGGCCGGCTATCTCGTGGGAACGTGGGTGGCGATGCGGCAGGTGGCGCGGCTCGGCCTCGATCGCACCATCGGATGGGGCGCGCTGCTGTTGGCCGGCGGCGGCGCGGCGAGCCTGCTTGCGCCGGCGCTGGGGCTGAGCGCCGCTGCAGCGGTGCTGCTCGTGGCCGCCATCGCGATCTTTCTGGCCGGGCTCGGGCTCGCGCTGCCGCAGGCGCAAGCCGGGGCGCTGATGCCGTTTCCGGAGCGTGCGGGCACGGCGTCGTCGCTGGTCGGCGCGTTGCAGCAGACCTCGGGCGCGGTGGTTGGTGCCATCGTTGGGCACTTGCTCGGGCAAAGCGCGTGGCCGCTCGCCGCGGCGGTGGCGATCATGGGCTCGCTTGCGCTCGTAATCTGGGCGCTCACGCGCAGCACGCGCGCAGCAGGCGTCGCATCACCGCATTGAGACGCCGCATTGAGACGCGCATTGGGCGGGCTCAGCGGCGGCCGAACAGACGGTCGAGCAGCCAGTTGTCGATGCGCTCGGCGGCGGGCTCGGGCGGCGGTTGCGGCCGCTGAGAAGGTGCAAAAATTTTCCAGGGCGGGAAGAGGCCAGCGAGCGGCGACGCGTCGAGCCCGGGCAGATTGGCAACCGGCACGCCCTTGTGCGCCGGCTGCATGACCTTGTTCCAAATTTCCACCGGCAGGCCGCCGCCGGTCACCTTCTTGGTCGGCGCCCCGTCGTCGTTGCCGAGCCATACGCCGGCGACGAGATGGGCGGTGTAACCGATGAACCAGGCGTCGCGAAATTCCTGCGAGGTGCCGGTTTTGCCGGCCGCGCTCCAGCCGGGCAGGTCGGCTCTGCGGGCGGTGCCGCTGATGAGCGCCTCGCGCAGCATGGTATTCATCATGGCCACATAGCGCGGCTCGACCACGGTGCCGAGATGTTGGGGCGCGCGTTGGTAGAGCACCCGACCGTCGAGCGTGCGCACGCGCTCGATCACGTGCGGGACCACCGCGCTGCCGCCGTTGGCAAAGGGCGCAAAGGCCGAGACCAATTCGATCAGCGAGACTTCGGAGGTGCCGAGCGCGAGCGAGGGGTTGGGCTCGAGCTTGGAGGCGATGCCCAAGCGATGCGCCGTGCGGATGACCGCGGACGGGCCGACATCCATAATGAGCCGCACCGACACGGTGTTGAGCGAATAGGCGAGCGCCTGCTGCAACGTCACCGGGCCAAAATATTCGCGGCTGTAGTTCTCCGGCCGCCAGCCCTTGATGCTGATGGGGCGATCCTCTCGGACGGTGTCCGGGGTGAGGCCGCGTTCGAGCGCGGTAAGATAGACGAAGGGCTTGAACGCGGATCCCGGCTGACGCTTGGCGGCAACCGCGCGGTTGAATTGGCTCTCCGCGTAGTTTCGGCCGCCGATCAGCGCGCGCACCGTCCCGTCCGGAGCCATCACTACAATGGCGCCCTGGCTGACGCCGGCCTTCCCGCCCTTGTGCGCCAGTTCGTCGACGAGCGCCTGCTCGGCCGTGGCCTGGAGGGTGGCGTCGATCGAAGTGGTGATGACGATATCGTCCTCGATGCGCCCGATCAGGTCGTCGAGCACGTCCATGATCCAGTCGGCGACATAGTTTGCCGCGCCGTGTCCGACCGGTCTGATGGCGCGGGCGGGATGGACGAGGGCTGCGGTCGCCATTTGGTCGGTGATGAATTTCTGCTCCGCCATGGCGGCGAGCACGCGCTGGGCGCGACGCTCGGCGGCGTCGGGATTGCGGCTCGGCGCAAGGCGCGAGGGCGAGCGCACGATGCCGGCAAGAACCGCGGCCTCCGCGAGCGTGAGCTCTTTTGCCGGCTTGTTGAAATAGCGCTGGGCCGCGGACTGGATGCCGTAGGCGCCGGCGCCGAAATAAACACGGTTGAGATAGAGCTCCAGGATCTCGTCCTTGCTGAAGTTGCGTTCGAGCCAGAGCGCGAGCACCGCCTCCTGCAGCTTGCGCATCAGCGTGCGCTCCTGCGTCAGAAACAGGTTTTTCGCGAGCTGCTGGGTGATGGTGGAGCCGCCCTGCGCCACGCCGCGGCGCAGCACATTGGCGACGAGGGCGCGGGTGATGCCGATCGGGTCGATGCCGAAATGCGAATAGAAACGGCGATCCTCGATGGCGATGAAGGCCTGGGGCACGTGGCGCGGCAAATCCTTCAGCGATACCGCCGGGCCGCCCTCGCCGCGCACCGCAAGCGGCCGGCCATCGAACGCGACGATCTGGATCGAGGGTGGACGCTTGGGGATTTGCAACGCATGGATGGGCGGCAGAGACGCGGCCACCCCGGCAAAGACCCCGACAACCGCAAGCAGCAGCCAGAGGCCGAACACCGCGCTCCAGTAGATGATGCGACGAAGGCGGCCACCGCCGTTCTTTCCGCCTCCGCCACTGCGACGGCGATGACGCGGCGGGTGCTCCCTGGCGCGGCCGCGCCGCCAACGCGCGCGGCGCACGGTCTTTGGGGAGCCATTGCGGTCGGGCGAATGCAGCCGGGGGACGACGCTTTCGTCAGCGGAATGCCTGCCGGCGATGGGTCTGTTCACCACCATGTTGGTTCCCGCCGGTCAGCCGCTTCGGGCGGCTGCCGCGGCCGAGCCTGGATGCACGCTAATTCCGGCGATTTAAGGGGCGGTAAACCCTCCGTCTGGCAGCCGTCTCTGAAGGCTCAGGGTTGCCGCGGAGCGGTGAAGGCGGCGGAGGGACAGCGATCGAAAGCCCCGCAGTCGGCTGTTGATGGCGGCAGGCCAAGCTATTTTCGATTCGACGGTTTTGTGCATGATGCGTGCACTCCGGGCGAACCCGGTGAGGTCATTGGAGATCCCCATGCGCAAAGGCGCTCTCTTGCTGCTTGCATTCGTATTCGCACTCGCCGCCACCACATCCGCCGACGCCGGTCGGGCGAAGCGGGCGGCGGCGAAGCCGGCCCCCGATCCGGCGGTCGAGGCCCAGAAGAACAGTGCCGCTTTCATCAGCGACATGTTCCGCCCCTGGGCTCCGCAGGCCACAATGAAAGAGCCGGCCCGGCCGAAGGCCAAAAAGAAGAAAAGGGGCTGAGCCGGTCAAAAGAGCTGACCGAATCCACGGTGGCGATTCCGCGCTCGTGAGGGCGCGGGATCGTACGACGCTGTTCGGCAATTTATACCTAGGCCGCGTGTTCAGCTCGCAACCGCTCCTTTTACTGGCGGCGCGGATTTCTCCGGCCCTGAAAAGAGCTGGAGCAGAGCGCGCTTGATCGTCATCTCGCGGGTCGGCGAGGTGATTTTCGCGCCCAACAGATCCGTCACATAGAACACGTCAACCACGCGCTCGCCGAAGGTGGCCACGTGGGCGGAGGCGATGTTGAGGTTGAGCTTGGACAGGGTCGCTGTGAGCTCGTAGAGCAATCCGGGGCGGTCGAGTCCCGTCACCTCCACGACGGTGTAGCGGTTTGACCACTGGTTGTTGACGGTGACCTCGGGCTCGACGGCGAAGGCCTTGAGCGGTGTTTTCGCGGCCAGCCGGCGCGCCATCATTTCCGGCAGCTTGAGATCGCCGCGCAGCGCCTTCTCGATGGTGTCGGCGATGCGGGAGGCGCGGCGCGCCTCGTCCTCGTCGCGCTCGAACTCGCGCGAGACGGCAATGGTATCGAGAGCGCGGCCGTCGGTGGTGGTGAAGATCTGCGCATCGACGATGTTGGCGCCGGAGGCGGCGCAGGCGCCGGCGATGATCGACAACAGCCGCGGGTGATCCGGGGCAAGAACGGTCAGCTCGGTGACGGCGCGCGCGGAGTCGAAAGCAAAAGAAGTGGCGAGCGATTTTCCGGCGGTCTCGGCGGCGCGCACGAAGCGGGCATGCGAGACGCGGTGCGGCAAATCCACCTTCAACCAATACTGCGGGTAATGGCGGTTGAGGTAGGCGTCAACCTCGGCCGGCGACCAGTCTTTGAGCTCGGCGCGCAGCTCGGCCTGGGCGATCGCCACGCGCTGGGCGCGATTGACCTCGGAGAAGCCGCCGGTGAGTACCGGTTCGGTCTCGTAGTAGAGCGTGCGAATGAGCTGGGCCTTCCAGCCGTTCCAGACGCCGGGGCCGACGGCGCGGATATCGGCGGTGGTGAGAATGGTCAAAAGCTTCATGCGCTCCAGCGACTGCACCACGGCGGCGAAATTCTCGATGGTGCGGCGGTCGGAGAGATCGCGGGACTGGGCCACGGTCGACATCACCAGGTGGTTCTCCACCAGCCAGGCCAGCGTTTCGGTCTCGGCGGCGGACAGCCCGAGGCGCGGCCCGAAGCGGCGCGCGATGCGCGCGCCGGCGATCGAATGATCCTCGATCCGTCCCTTGGCAATGTCGTGCAGGAACAGCGCGATATAGAGCACGGTGCGGTGGTGGGGCTGAATCGTCCGGATCAGCTCGTTGGCAAGGCCGAACTCCTCGTTCTGGCCGCGCTCGATTTCGGCCAGCACGCCGATGCAGCGCAACAGATGCTCGTCCACCGTGTAATGGTGATACATGTTGAACTGCATCATGGCGACGATGCGTCCGAACGGCCGTACGAAACGGCCGAGCACGCCGGTCTCGTTCATGCGGCGAAGCACGATCTCGGCGTCGTGGGAGGTCATGATTTCGAGAAACAGGCGGTTGGCCTCCGGATTCTGGCGCAGCTTGTCGTCGATCAGCTTGAGCGCGCGCGTCGCGGCGCGCATGGCGTCGGGGTGCAGAACGAGATTGTGCTTTTGCGCCAGACGGAACATCCGGATCAGATTGACCGGATCGCTCTTAAACACCTGTGGGTCGGTGACGGTGAGGCGGTTGTTGTCATCGACGAATTCCGGGTGCTCGCGCAGCGGCCGGCGGCCGCGCGGGCGCAAGCGGGCGATCATGCGGCTCAACACCGGAGCGGGCTTGGCTTGTTGATCTTCCAGCGCCGCGCAGAGAATGGCGGTGAGATCGCCGACGTCCTTGGCGACCAGAAAGTAATGCTTCATGAAGCGCTCGACGTCTTTGAGCCCCGGATGCTCGGTGTAGCCGAGACGCACGGCGATCTCGCGCTGGATGTCGAACGACAGACGTTCCTCGGCCCGGCCGGCGAGAAAATGCATGTGGCAGCGCACCGACCAGAGAAAATCTTCGCAACGCCGGAAAATTTTCAATTCGTTGCGGTCGAACACGCCGCGGCCAACCAGCTCCTCGACGTCGCGCACGCGATAGACGTATTTGGCGATCCAGAACAAGGTGTGCAGGTCGCGCAGGCCGCCCTTGCCGTCCTTGACGTTGGGTTCGACGAGATAGCGGGATTGCCCGGCGCGGCGATGGCGCTCCTCGCGTTCGGCCAGCTTGGCCGCAACGAATTCCGCCGCCGTCCCCTGCACGACCGAGCGGTCGAAGCGCGCCATCAACTCGTGGAACAGATTGCGGTCGCCGAGCAGATAGCGCGACTCCAGAATCGACGTGCGGATGGTCATGTCGGCCCGGGCCTGGCGGATGCATTCGTCGATCGAACGCGTGGCGTGGCCGACCTTCAGCCCCATGTCCCACAGACAATAGAGCATCGCCTCGGCCACCGATTCGCCCCAGGCGGTCTGCTTGTAGGGCAACAGGAACAACAGATCGATGTCGGAGCCGGGGGCCTGCAGGCCGCGGCCATAGCCGCCGGTGGCCACCACCGCCATACGCTCAGCCTCGGAGGGGTTGCGCGCCGGATAGACGTGCTTGGCGAGGAACGCGTACAGCACGCGGATGACTTCGTCCTCCATAAAGCAGATCCGCTCGGCGCAACGGCGGCCGCGGCGGTCCTTCAGCAGCAGCCGTTCGGCGACGGCGGTGCCTTGCGTCAGCGCGGCTTTAAGCCGTTGGGCAAGCGCGCTGCGCAGCTCGCGCTCCGGCCCCGGATGGGTGGCGGCAAACTTTTCCAGGTCGGCAAAGACCGTGCGGTAGTCAAACAGTTCGACCGCGCCTTCGGGGGCAAGTTCGGCAGGGAGCATGACCATCGAGATAATGGAGCGCGCGCGGTCTGTCACCGCCTGGCACGCACAGAAAAAATAAAACTTCACTGCCTGGCGCGCGTTCGAGGGAAGCGCATGCCAATTTCGGCTTCGACAAAATTATAATTATCGCATTGACTCACAACGACTTACGGCCAAGGATAGCTGCGCAGCGCTGATTTGAGCGAACAGCTTGCGGGCGCTTTAGAAGTGCAGCTAAAGCGGTCGGGGTCCGCCCCGTCCAAGGAAGCTGACGGGCGGGCCAATCCCGCCTTCGACATCTCTACGACAGCGCGCCTTGGCAGAGGCGCGAAGGAAGATTTACTGCCTGGAGGTAACTGTGACCGAACTCTCTCGTTGCCGCATTTTGATCCTGGCCGCGCTTGCGGCACTTGCGCCAAAGAGCACCGCCGCTCAGGTCAAGGAAATCCGCATCGATTGGGCCACCTACAACCCGGTGTCCATGGTGCTCAAAGACAAGGGATTCCTGGAACAGGAGTTCGCCAAGGACGGCACCAGCATCCGCTGGGTGCAGACGCTCGGCTCCAACAAGGCGCTGGAATTTCTCAACGCCGGCTCGCTTGACTTCGGCTCCACCGCCGGGGCCGCGGCCCTGGTGGGGCGGATCAACGGCAATTCCATCAAAGCCGTCTATGTGTTCTCGCGTCCGGAATGGACGGCGCTCGTCACCACCAAAAACTCCCCCATCACCAAAATCGAGGACTTAAAAGGCAAGCGCGTGGCGGTGACGCGCGGCACCGACCCGCACATCTTTCTCGTGCGTGCCTTGCAGAGCGTGAAGCTGACCGAAAAGGACATCACGCCGGTCCTGCTGCAGCATCCGGACGGCAAGACCGCGCTTATTCGCGGCGACGTGCAGGCCTGGGCCGGCCTCGATCCGATGATGGCGCAGGCCGAAATCGAGGACGGCGCCCGACTGTTCTATCGCAATGCCGCCGCCAACACCTGGGGCGTGCTCAACGTGCGCGAGGAGTTCCTCAAAATGCATCCGGATCTGGTGCGGCGGGTGCTCGCGGCCTACGAACAGGCGCGCAAATATTCGCTGGCCAATTACGGCGAGGTGAAGCGGGTGTTCATCGCCGTCACCAAGCTGCCCGAGGCGGTGGTGGACAAGCAGCTCAAGGAACGCACTGAACTTACCCATAGCAAGATCGGCGCGCCGCAGCGCGAGTCGATCCTGGCGGCGGGGGTCGCGCTGCAACAGGCGGGCGTCGTGCCAGCGAACGTCAACGTGCCGGCGACGATCGATGCGCTGATCGACGCCAGCGTGTTGCCGACCAATTGATCGTGCGGGCGGGGCGATCCCTCGTCTTTGTCCACCTCGGCAATCGCGTGGTGTCATGTCGGTCTTGACCTATCGGGCGGCACGCTCCGCCGGCGCTGAAATGAAGCGCGAACGCACTGCGCGCGCCTTGCGCCCGCTGCTCGGCCTTGCATTGCCGACGGCAGCGGCGCTGGCTTGGGAACTCGCGGTGTGGGCCGGGCTTTCGAGCGGCCGGCTGGTGCCGGCGCCGTCGGTCATCCTCAAGATGTTCGGGGAACTGGCAAGCGCAGGCGAATTGCAGCGGCACGCCTGGGCCACCTGCGCGCGCGTTGCGGCGGGTTTTGCCATCGGGGTGAGTGCAGGCACGCTGCTCGGCGCCGTTAACGGATATTCTGCGCTGACGCGGCGGTTGTTCGATCCGACACTGCAGGCGTTGCGCTCGATTCCGTCGGTCGCGTGGGTGCCCTTGTTCATCCTTTGGTTCGGAATTTTCGAAGGATCGAAAATCACGCTGATTTCGGTCGGCGTGTTTTTTCCGGTTTATCTCGGAGTGATGGGCGCGATCCTTGCGGTAGACCGCAAGCTGGTCGAGGTCGGGCGCGTGTTCCGCCTGTCCGATGCGGCGATGGTGCGACGCATACTTCTGCCCGCGGTGCTTCCGGCCTATGTGATTGCGGTGCGCGCGGGGCTCGGATTGGGCTGGATGTTCGTGGTCGCCGCCGAACTGCTCGGCGCGTCGGAGGGGCTTGGCTATCTCCTGATCGACGGTCAACAGCTCGGCAAGCCGGCGCAGATCGTTGCCGCCATCGTCGCCTTCGCGATCCTCGGCAAGACCACGGATTGGCTAGTTGCGGCGGTTTCGGCGCCGTTCCTGCGCTGGCAGGACGCCTTTGTGCAAGAAGAGGAGCGCTGATGCTGGTGCTCAAGCACGTGGGGAAAACCTATCCGAGCGGGGTGCGCGCGCTCGACGGCGTCTCGCTCGATGTGGAGCTGGGCGAGATCGTGGCGGTTGTGGGCGGCTCGGGCTGCGGGAAGTCAACGCTGTTGCGCGCGATCTGCGGGCTCGACCGGCCGACGGAGGGCGCGGTGCTGCTCGACGACGAGGGGATTACCGGGCCGCATGAGAAAATCGGCATCATTTTCCAGGAGCCGCGGCTGCTGCCTTGGCTCACCGTTGCCGATAACGTCGGTTTCGGGCTCAGCGACCGGCCGAAGGAGGAACGCAACGCGCGCGTTGCGCGGGCGCTCGACCGCGTTGGGTTGAGCGACAAGGCGCGGGTGTGGCCACGCGAGCTTTCTGGCGGACAGGCACAGCGGGTGGCAATCGCACGGGCGTTAGTGACGCAGCCCCAAGTGTTGCTCCTGGACGAGCCGTTCTCGGCGCTCGATGCGTTCACGCGCATCGATTTGCAAGACCATCTGCTGGATCTGTGGGCGGACCAGAAGCCGACGCTGGTGCATGTGACGCACGATGTCGACGAGGCGATCGTGTTGGCTGACCGGATCGTGGTTATGCGGCCGCGACCGGGACAAATCGCCGACCAGATCGAGATCGACTTGTCGCGGCCGCGCGACCGGCAGTCGGCGGCGTTCGATTTTGCCAAACGACGGGTACTGGCCGCCCTTGATCGTTCCCTTGATCGCGCTGCTGCCAATGACATGCCTGAATGCAGGGCGGAGGCCAGTGCCGCACTGTAGTGGTAGGTCAGGCGTTTCAATATTGTCGCTGCCGCGCCTTCCCGGCGGTCGAGCAGGCTGATGCACCGCGCTATGTTACGGAACCGTCGGGTTGCGCTCGCGAGACGCTATTTAAGAGCAGGGAGTAAGGTCATGGACGCTGCCGAACTGCGCGCGCTGCAGGCGCCGCTGAAAGAACGCTACAGGAGCGAGCCCGGCGCGGCGCTGATCACGCTAAAAGCGCGCGGCACGCTCGACGACGCCAAGATCGCGTGCAAAGTGGAGACTGGGCGGGCGCTGGCGGTGGCGGGGCTGCATCCGGCGACGGGCGGCTCGGGGCTTGAACTGTGCTCTGGCGACATGCTGCTTGAGGCGCTGGTCGCCTGCGCGGGCGTGACGTTGAAGGCGGTGGCGACCGCGCTCGCGATCCCGATCAAATCCGGCACGGTGGCGGCGGAGGGCGATCTCGATTTTCGCGGGACACTCGGCGTGGCGAAGGACGCGCCGGTGGGGTTCCGCGAAATCCGGCTGCGGTTCGAGCTCGACACCGACGCGCCGCAGGACAAGCTCGACCAGTTGCTGAAACTCACCGAGCGTTATTGCGTGGTCTATCAGACCATCCGCAGCGGGCCGCCGGTGAATATCGGGCTGAGCCGGGTGTGATAGTCGGTCTGTGGTGTCGTCACCCTGACGCGGCCGGCGGAGGCGGCCCTCGAAGAGTGACGGACTCAGCCTCGGCCGTCATCCTTCGAGGCTCGGCAGGCGACACACTGCGCGTGTCGCTTGGTTCGCACCTCAGGATGACGGCAATGGCGTTTTTAAAATGCTTCCCGATTTCGTCTTCTGGCTTTCGCTGATCCTCAAGATGGCCGTCACCGCCGGCTTCGTCGTCGGCGCAGCGATGGTGACGGAGCGGGCGGGGCCGGTGGTCGGTGCGCTGATCGCGACACTGCCGATCGCGGCGGCGCCGGCCTATTTCTTCCTCGCGCTCAACCACGACGCCGCATTCATTGCGCAGAGCGCGCTCGGCAGCATCGCCGCGCACACAGCGACCGGCGTGTTCGCGGTGATCTATGCGGCGCTGGCGCAGCGGCGGAGCATGGGCGTGAGCGTTGCCGGCGCGCTCGCGACTTGGCTTGCAATCGCCCTCCTGATGCGCAGGGTCGAATGGGCTTTTCCCGCGCTTGCGGCGGTCAATCTGGCGGTGTTCGCGGTCTGTGTCGCCCTTGCTGAACGCTATCGCCACGCGCCGATGCCGCCGGTCGCACGGCGCTGGTACGACGTGCCGCTGCGAGCGGTGATGGTGGCGTTGCTGGTCGCCGCTGTCGTCGGCCTGAGCAACCGTGTCGGCCCGACGTTGACCGGGCTGCTCGCCATCTTTCCGATCGTGCTGACGTGCCTGATGCTGATCTTCCAGCCGCGCGTCGGCGGGCCGGCCACGGCGGCGCTGATCAGCAATACGCTCTGGGCGCTGGTCGGCTTGAGCGTTGCGCTGTTCGTCCTGCACCTTGCGACGGTCCCGCTCGGGACGGCGGCGGGATTGAGCCTTGCGCTGGCGACCTCCGTTGCGTGGAACTTCGGGTTATGGCGCCTGAGGCGGCGCAGCGGCGCCAGCACCGCGGCTCAGCGCCGGCCGTGATCGTTCGCCTGCGCCTTGAGCGCGTAGAGCGCCTCAAGCGCCTCGCGCGGCGACATTTCGTCCGGGTTGAGCGCGGCAAGCGCGGCAATGACGGAGGCAAGCGTGTTGTCCGGCGGGGCAGGGGCGGCGCGCGGAGGCGCCGAGAACAGCGGCAGGTCGTCGATCAGGCGGCGCGTGGGCGAGGTGCGGTCCTGCGCCTCCAATTCGGCGAGCACAAGCTTGGCGCGTTCGATCACGCTTGGAGGAAGGCCGGCGAGCTTTGCCACCTGGATGCCGTAGGAGCGGTCCGCGACCCCGGCGACAACTTCGTGCAGGAACACCACGTCGCCCTGCCACTCCTTCACCCGCACGGTGGCGTTGTGCAGCCGGTTGAGTCTGGCCGCCAGCGCGGTCAGCTCGTGAAAATGGGTGGCGAACAGTGCCCGGCAGCGGTTCTGCTCGTGCAGGTGTTCGATGGTCGCCCAGGCGATGGAAAGGCCGTCGAAGGTCGCCGTGCCGCGGCCGATCTCGTCGAGGATCACGAGCGAGCGCGCGATCGCCTGGTTCAAGATGGCGGCGGTCTCGATCATCTCCACCATGAACGTGGAGCGGCCGCGGGCAAGATCGTCGGCGGCGCCGACGCGCGAGAACAGCCGATCGACCACGCCGATCTTCGCGCGTCTGGCGGGCACGAAGGAGCCCATCTGCGCGAGCACGGCGATCAGCGCGTTCTGGCGCAGGAAGGTGCTCTTGCCGGCCATGTTGGGTCCGGTGACGAGCCAGATGCGGCCGGCCTCGCTTCGCTCCCCGCTGTTCGAGGGTGGCGGCGAGAGGTCGCAGTCGTTGGCGATGAAGGGCGCCGCGAGCGTCTGCTCCACCACGGGATGCCGGCCGGCTTCCACGACGAAGTTGAGGGAACGATCCACATGCGGCCGGGTGTAGTTGCGCTCGGCGGCGAGCGCGGCAAGGCCTGCGGCCACGTCGAGCGTCGCCAGGGCCTCGGCGGCAGCCTTGATGGCGACGCCGGCATCGGTGACGGCGGAGGCCAGGCGGTCGAAAATTTCCAGCTCAAGGCCGAGGGCGCGGTCGGCGGCGTTGGCGATCTTGGCTTCGAGCTCGCCGAGCTCGCTGGTGGTGAAGCGCACCTGGCCGGCGAGCGTCTGGCGATGGATGAAAGTGGCGTTGAGCGGCGGCTTCAGAAGCTTGTCGCCGTGCTGGGCGGTGACCTCGACGAAATAGCCGAGCACGTTGTTGTGCCGGATCTTTAACGAGCGTACGCCGGTCTCCGCGGCGTAGCGCGCCTGCAGTTGCGCGATCACCTTGCGTGATTCGTCGCGCAGGGCGCGCGCCTCGTCGAGCGCCGGCGCGTAGCCTGCGCGTACGAAGCCGCCGTCGCGCTTGAAGGCGGGAAGCTCGTCGGCGAGCGCCGCGGTCAACTCCCGCGCGATGGATTCATCGGGCGCGCGCAGCGCGGCCGCGGCTTCGGCAAGCTCGGCCGGGGGGTCTTTCAGGGTGTCGAGCAGGACGGAGAGGCCGGCCGCCGCCGCGATGCCGTCGCGGATCGCGGCCAGGTCGCGCGGGCCGCCACGGCCGAGCACAAGACGCGCGAGCGCGCGGGCGATGTCGGGGGCGGCCTGCAGCCGCCGGCGCACTTCGGCGCGGGTGGCGGCGTCATTGACGAAAATCTCCACCGCATCGAGGCGGCGCGCAATGGCGGCCGGGTCGGTGAGCGGCGCGGCAAGCCGTTGCGCGAGCAGCCGCGCGCCGGCCGGCGTTACCGTGCGGTCGATGGCCGCGAGCAGCGAGCCGCGGCGCTCGCCGGACAGCGTGCGCACGAGCTCGAGGTTCGCCCGCGTCGCCGGGTCGATGGCGAGCGTTGTGCCGGCGGCCTCGCGCTGCGGCGGGGAGAGCGGCGGGCGCTTGCCGAGCTGGGTGCGCTCCACGTAGCTGACGCAGGCGGCGGCGGCGCTAAGTTCGAGGCGCGACAGCGCGCCGAAGGCGTCGGTCGAGGCGACGGCGAAATAGTCGGCAAGCCGGCGCTCGGCGGTTGCGCCGTCGAAGATGTCGCGGGCGAGCGGGGTCACGGCGGGCAGCGTGCGCAGGTACGGCGCCAGCTCCGGGTCGCCGTAGAGCGCGTCGGAGACGATGATCTCGCCCGGCTCGATGCGGGCGACGGCGGCGGAAAGGCCCTGCCGGTCGCATTCGGCGATACGGAACTCGCCGGTGGAAATGTCGATCCAGGCGAGTGCAAAACGGCTGGTCTCAGTGGAGGAGGAAGGCCGGGCGCGGGCAATGGCGAGCAGATAGTTGTTGCGACTGGCGTCGAGCAGGCTGTCTTCGGTGAGCGTGCCGGGGGTGACGAGGCGGGTGACGTCGCGGCGCACGACGCTTTTCGAACCGCGCTTTTTCGCCTCCGCCGGGTCTTCGAGCTGTTCGCAGACCGCGACCCGATGGCCGAGCGCGATCAGGCGATGCAGGTATTCGTCGGCGCGCTCGATGGGCACGCCGCACATGGGGATGTCCCGGCCGAGATGCTTGCCGCGTTTGGTGAGCACGATGCCGAGCGCGCGCGAGGCGACCTCGGCGTCGTCGAAGAACAGCTCGTAGAAATCGCCCATGCGGTAGAACAGAAGACAGTCGGGATTGGCGGCCTTGATCTCGATGTACTGCTCCATCATGGGGGTGACGCGGCCGGCGTCGGCGGACGGCGCGGGCGCAGCGCGGCCGGAATCGGCAGCGACGGGTGGAGCG
Organism: Xanthobacteraceae bacterium; assembly: GCA_035574295.1. Classification (GTDB taxonomy): domain Bacteria; phylum Pseudomonadota; class Alphaproteobacteria; order Rhizobiales; family Xanthobacteraceae; genus PNAI01. The sequence continues at coordinate 40,776 of DATLYX010000139.1, read as the reverse complement.
CCCACCGTCTGCTGTTGCGGAGATGGTTCGGGCTCGGACAGGCCCTTTGGTCGCGTCAGCGCCATGGCTGGCGACGCTAGCAGATCATTGGCAAAGTTTCATTGCTTCACGTCACCAATACTCACAGGGGACGACTGCTCAGATCATCGCGAGCGTTATGCGTGCCGGTCGATGACGCGGTTTGGCCCGGACAACGATCCTCACGTCGCGGTCGAGGATCGTCATGAACTTTAGCAGCCGTTCCAGCGAATACTTGGTCAGGCGGCCGCGAAGCAGCGCCGACAAGTCAGGCTGCTTGATGCCGAGCAAATCTGCCGCCGCAACCTGGGTGAGCTTTCGGCGCGCGATGATGTCCCCATTTGCTGCACCAGATCGGCACGCAGCCGCATGTCCTCGGCGTCGTCAAAACCGAGATCGGCGAAGACGTTGCCGCTGCCGCGATGGACGGGAATTTTGCTGCTCATGGTTTCTTCTCGTATGTGATGCGGTAGTGTTCCTCGGCGCGACGCAGCCGCGTGCGGATCAATTCGATATCTTGCTTCGAGGTCTCTCGTCCCTTTCGAGATTTCTTTTGGAATGCATGCAACACGTAAATGACCCCTCGGCAAAGCGGACAGTGTACTCGGCGCGGAAGGTATCGCCGTCAAAGTCATCGATAACCTCCAGCACCCCGCGGCCGCCGAAGCCCTTCAATGCCTTTGCGGCCGGATGCTCTCCGCCCTGTTGCGCCCGGTAGAGAGCCTCGCCGACGACGGCCCGCACATCCCACGGAAACGAACGCAAGTGGTCGCGCGACGAGGCGATCCACTCGACCGGCTTCAGCCGCCGAAAAGCGGCCATGTGTCGAGCCGCGCTATGCGTTGAAACGGTTCGGCACGTCGCGCCTTCCTTAGCATGGGGGCGGGTTTGGGCCGCTACGTCAGCTTGCGGCCGGTGATGCGTTCCAGATTGCCGGACATGATCGCCTTGCGCTGGGCGGGGGGCATCTTGATGCCGTCGAGAATCTTCAGCGTCTCGCGGATGTACATGGTGCCCTTCTCGGGGTCGAACGGGCAGTCGGAGGCGAACACGATCCGGTCCTTGGGAAAGAACGCCAACCCGCAGTGGGTCGCCGGCACGCCGCCGAACACAGCGGTGTCGGCATAAAAATTCTCCTTAAAATAGCGCAGCGGGCGCTTCTTCAGCGCCTTCTTCACCTTGCTCAAATCCTCATCCGAAGTGCGCGCGCCCATCTGGTCCCAGCCGGGTCCGATGCGGCCTTCGAGCATGGGCACGATGCCGCCGAAGTGGTGGGTGATGATCTTCAGCTTCGGATACTTGTCGATGATTTTCGAGAACACCATGCGCGCCATGGCGGCCGCGGTCTCATACGACCAGCCGAAGGTCCACCAGATCTCGTACTTGGATTTCTTCTCGGTCAGATAATCGGGAAAATTCGCGGCGCGCGCCGGATGCATCCAGATCGGCTTGCCGAGCTTGTTCATGGTCTCGAAGAACGGCGTGAACTCCGGGTTATCGAGCGGCCGGCCGGCGATGTTGGTGTAGATCTGCACGCCAAGCGCGCCGTTCTTGATCGCGCGCTCGCACTCGCGCGCGCCAGCGTCGGGCGCGGCGAGCGGCGCCTGCGCCACCCAGCCGGGGAAATGGTCCCGGTGCTGGGCGCACATTTCGGCGAAGCCGTCGTTGACGATCTTTGCGTATTCCTCCACCTGCCGCGGGTCCTGGGTCATGATCTCCAAAGGCGGCATGGGGTAGGACAGGATCTGCGCGTAGTCCTTGAACTTGTCGACCACCTTCAGCCGCACTTTCAGGTCATGGATGGAGGGTATCTCGCGCACCCGCTTGCCGATGTCCGCGTGCCCGCCGCGCTCGATCACCTGCTCGAAGAACCGCTTCGGGATAAAATGGGTGTAGGCGTCGATGCGCATCAAATTCCTCCGGTTGTTGCGTCTGGCGGGATTTCTCTTGCGGGATTTCCTGTGGGTTGGCCGCAGGCGGGCCGCGCGGCCGCGTTGTTAGCGTGTCGGGCGGCGGGTGTCCATCGCGGATGCGCAGCCAATGCATGCGGGGGCGAGAGCCCGCGCGGAATTTCATGCCTTGCGCGCTGTTTGTGGGCGGCTGAAAACCCTGGCGGGATTCGCTCCAACTTCCCGCCAGCGCGGTGCGTATCGCGTCCTAAGTGCCCGGCTTGGCGGCCGCGCGGCCACGAAAGGCGACGAGGTCGAGCGCGAGGCGGCGCGGAAGCAGCCGCGTCAAGAAGGCGAGCACCTTGTTCTCGAAGCCGGGAATGACAAGCCTGCGGCCGCGCATCAGGCCCTCGTAGCCGGCCCGCGCGACGCTCGCCGCCGAGCGGGTCAGCATGCTGGGATAGTTCCCACCGGGAATTCCGGCCCGAGCCTGGAATTCGGTGGGCACCGGACCGGGGCAGAGGACGGTGACGCGGATACCCTGCGGCGCAAGCTCGGAATGCAGCGCCTCGCTGAACGACAGCACGTAGGCCTTGGTGGCGTGATAGACGGCCATGCCGGGTCCGGGCATAAAACCCGCCACCGACGCCACGTTCAGTACGCCGCCGCGATGGCGCGCCAGCGAGTCGACAAAGCGCAGCGACAGGTCGGTGAGCGCCCGCACGTTGAGATCGACCATGGCAAGTTGCGCGGCGCGATCGAGACTGGCGGCGGCTCCGAACAGTCCGAAGCCGGCGTTGTTGATCACGTATTGCGCTTCGAGGCCGCGCTCGCGCAATTCATGCTCGATCCGGGTCGTGGCGTCGGAGCGCAACAGGTCGAGCACGAGAATGTGCGGCCGCTTCGAACCTGCCGCGGCGATCGCGTCGGCAACGGCGTTCAGATGCAGCGCGCTGCGGGCCACAAGAACGAGCTCATGCCCGCGCTCGGAGAAAATCCGTGCGAGCGCCGCGCCGATTCCCGCCGAGGCGCCGGTGATGAGGGTGACAGGACGCCCGGACATGGCAGTTACTTTGCGTCGGTGCGATGCATCCGGCGCTTGCTGGCGCCGACCATCGACAGAACGTAGCGGCGCGGCAAGAGGCGCGGCAGCACGCTGAGAATCTTGTTGGCACGGCCGGGCACGACGAGACGGCGGCCCTGCATGAGCCCGGCATAGCCTTCGCGCGCGACCCGCTCGACGCTGCGGGTGAGCCGGCGCGAGAAGAACCCGTCAGCGCGCACGGTGAACTCGGTGTCGACCGGTCCGGGACAGAGCGCGGTGACGCGCACGCCTCTCGGCGCAAGCTCGTGGTGAAGGGCTTGGCTGAAGGAAATCACGTAGGCCTTGGTGGCGTGATACACGGCCATGCCGGGGCCCGGAAGGAAGCCGAGAACCGAAGCCACGTTGAGGACGCCGCCGCGATGCCGCTCAAGACCCGCAAGGAAGCGCAGCGACAAATCGGTGAGCACGCGCATGTTGAGATCGATCATGGCAAGCTGCTCGGCGCGATCCAGCCCGGCCGCCCGTCCCAAAAGTCCGAAGCCCGCGCTGTTGACTATGTATTGTGCCTCGAGGCCGCGTTCGCGCAATTCGTGCTCGATCCGGGTCGCGGCGTCGGCGCGCAACAGGTCGAGCGGTAGGACGTGCGGCCGCATCGCACCGGCGGCGGCAATCTGATCGGCCACTGCATCTAGCTGCGCCGATCGGTTGGCAATCAGAACCAACGAGTGCCCGCGCTCGGCGAAAACGCGCGCGAGCGCGGCACCGATCCCTGCGGAGGCGCCGGTGATCAAAGTGACCGGCTGGCCCGCCATTACCGCCCGCCCAGCCGCGCCACCACCTCGTCGGGGATCGGGTGAGCCTTGATGCTCTTGGACTCCTGCCCCTGCCGCCGCACCCAGACGCGGGTCTCGGATCCCTCCACGGCGATCCGGCCGCCCTTGGTCAGGCGATGACGCACCTCGAAGCTCGAACGCCCGAGCTTGGCAATGGTCGATTCCACCACCACCTCGTCGCCAAACCGGGTGGGCATGAAGAAGCGGGCGCTGGTCTCCACCACGGGGTGGCCGGTGAAGTCGTAGGCGATCAGATACTGATGCTTGGTCATACCGAGCGCCTGTTCAAGCATGAGGGTGGTGCAGCGGTCGAACAGCTCGAAGTAGCGGGGATAATAGATGATCCCCGCGGGGTCGCAGTCGCCCCAGTGGATGCGTTCTCTGCGCGTGGCGGTCAGCCTGCCCACGTCCTCCGCTCCCGATGTCGCGCAAGGTCGGTGACATGTCTCTGCGAGCCGGTCAATCGGGCGTGCGAATTGACCGGCCGGAAAATGGCCCCTACAAAGCTCGGGCATCGATGCAGGAAAGCCTTGTCATGTCGTGTGTTTTTCTCCGACGGGGGCTGTGAAATCCGGCGCGGCCGCGTAAAGGACCAGACCATGCCCGAAGCCTTCATCTGCGATGGAATTCGCACCCCGATCGGACGCTACGGCGGGGCGCTCGCCAAGGTGCGCACCGATGATCTGGCCGCAATCCCGATCAAGGCGCTGATGCAGCGCAACCCGAAGGTCGACTGGGCGGCGCTCGACGAGGTCATCTTGGGCTGCGCCAACCAGGCGGGCGAGGACAACCGCAACGTGGCGCGCATGGCGCTCCTGCTCGCCGGGCTTCCCGATCGGATTCCCGGGCTGACTGTGAATCGGCTGTGCGCCTCAGGATTGAACGCGGTCGGCTTGGCGGCGCAGGCAATCCGCGCCGGCGAGATCGACATGGCGATCGCGGGCGGAGTCGAATCCATGACGCGGGCGCCGCTGGTGATGGGCAAGGCGCAGGAGGCGTTCCAGCGCAGCGTGCAGGTGGAGGATACGACCGTCGGCTGGCGTTTCATCAACCCGCTGATGAAACAGCAGTACGGGATCGACTCCATGCCGGAGACGGCGGAAAACGTGGCGGAGGAGTTTCAGGTCGCGCGCAAGGACCAGGATGCCTATGCCTACCGCTCGCAGCAGCGCGCGGCCAAGGCGCAGGCGGCGGGCTTCTTCGCCGAGGAGATCACGCCGGTCGAGGTACCGGGCAAGAACGGGCCGATCCTCGTGGACAAAGACGAGCATCCGCGGCCGGACACCACGCTTGAGGGGCTCGCCAAACTCAAACCCTTCGTGCGCAATCCCGGCAGCATCACTGCCGGCAATGCTTCGGGCGTCAACGATGGGGCGGCGGCGCTGTTGATCGCCTCCGAGACAGCGGCGCGGCAGCACGGGCTCAACATTCAAGCCCGCATCGTCGGCATGGCGGCCGCGGGCGTGCCGCCGCGTATCATGGGCATCGGCCCAGTGCCTTCCACGCGCAAGTTGATGGAGCGGCTGAAGCTGAAAATATCCGACTGCGACGTGATCGAACTGAACGAAGCGTTCGCCGCGCAGGTGCTGGCGTGCCTGCGACAGCTCGGTCTCCCCGACGACGCCGCGCACGTCAATCCGAACGGCGGCGCGATCGCACTCGGGCATCCGCTCGGGATGTCGGGGGCGCGGCTGGCCCTCACGGCGATGCATCAGTTGGCGAGCAGCGGCGGCAAGCGCGCGCTCGCCACCATGTGCGTGGGCGTGGGGCAGGGTGTATCGCTCGTCATCGAGCGGGTGTAAGGCGATGCGCGAATTCCATACTGCCTGACGCATCACGTTGGTGATTACAGGATGCCCCGCTTGCGCGGGGCACGACTGCCACACAGGAGAACTGTCGCGTGCCGATGAGTCCGGGTTACATTCCGTTTCATCCCAATCCGTCCAAGCCAAAGTACAAGCCGCCCGCCGGTGCCGTTGATGCGCATTGTCACGTGTTCGGACCGGAGGCGAGGTTTCCGTTTGCGCCGGAGCGCAAGTACACGCCTTGCGACGCGCCGAAGGAGAAACTGTTCGAGCTGCGCGACTATCTCGGCTTCGACAAGAACGTGATCGTGCAGGCGACCTGCCACGGCACCGACAACCGGGCGCTGGTGGACGCATTGGAAAATTCGGGCGGCAAGGCCAAGGGCGTCGCTTTCGTCGACGAGGGCTTCAGCGAGGCCGAACTGAAGGCTTTGGATCGGGCGGGGGTGAAGGGGGTGCGCTTCAACTTCATCAAGCGGCTGGTGGATTCGACCCCCAAGGACGTGATGCAGCGCATCGCCGCGCGCATCGCCGGGCTTGGCTGGCATATCGTGATCTATTTCGAGCATGCCGACCTCGAAGAGATGGGCTCGTTTTTGAAATCGCTGCCCACCACGCTGGTGTTCGACCATATGGCCTGCCCGAACGTGCGCGAGGGGGTCGACGGCAAGCACTTCCAGAATTTTCTCAAGGCGCTGGACCGGAACCGGACCTGGGTGACCAAGGTGACCTGCCCGGAGCGGTTCTCGGTTGCCGGCCCCCCCTACGAGGACGTCGTCCCGTTCGCCCGCGCCATCGTCGAACGGTTCCCGGACCGCGTGCTGTGGGGCACAGACTGGCCGCATCCGAACATGGTCAAGGAGGCGCCGGACGACGGCGTGCTGGTGGACATGATCCCGAAGATCGCGCCCACCGCGGCCCTGCAAAAGGCGCTCTTGATCGACAACCCGATGCGGCTTTATTGGAATTAGAATGTTCGAAAGCGGCGTCCGGGGCGCCGCGCCCGCGCTATACAGGCAGCGCCGGTTTGCGATATATGGGCCTATCGGCCCATTCCCCGGTCATGGAGAGAGCGGCAATGGCACACGTGCGGCACGAATATGACGATATTCCGGGAACCTTCGTATTCGATGCGGAACGCTCGCGCCGAGGCTACGGCATCAACATGTTCTGCATGTCGCTGATGAAGGAGGAGAACCGGAAGGCGTTCAAGGCGAACGAGGCGGAGTATCTGAAAAAATTTCCGCTCACGCCGGAACAGACGGAGGCAATCCTCAAGCGCGATTACAACCGCATGCTGGAATTGGGCGGCAACATCTATTTCACGGCCAAGCTTGGCGCCACGGACGGCCACTCGTTCCAGCATCTGGCGGCGCTGATGACCGGCATGTCGCAGGAAGACTACGCCAAGATGATGCTGGCGGGCGGCCGGCCGGTCGAAGGCAACCGCTCAAAGTCGGGCAAGGACAAGCCGGCAAAGAGCAAGAGCAAGACCAAATCCAAGACGCGCAAAGGATCCAAACGTGGCTAGAATCATCGCAGGCGTGACGTCATCGCATGTGCCGGCCATCGGTGCGGCGATCGACAACAAGCGGACGGAGGAGCCCTACTGGAAGCGGGTGTTCTCCGGGTTCGAAAAATCCAAGGAGTGGATGGCCAAGACCAAGCCGGACGTGATGATCGTGGTGTACAACGATCATGCCTCGGCGTTCTCGGTCGAGTTGATTCCCACTTTCGCAATCGGCTGCGCGGCGGAATTCCCGCCGGCCGACGAAGGCTGGGGCCCGCGGCCGGTGCCGGTGGTCAAGGGCCATCCTGAGCTGGCGGCGCATATCGCCCAGTCGGTCATCCTCGACGAATTCGACCTCACCATCGTCAACAAGATGGAGGTCGACCATGGGCTGACCGTGCCGCTCAATCTGTTGTGCGGTACGCCGAAGGAATGGCCGTGCCCGGTGATTCCGATCGCGGTCAATGTGGTGCAGTACCCGCCGCCCACCGGGCATCGTTGCTTCATGCTGGGCCGGGCCATCCGCAAGGCGGTGGAGTCCTATCCGCAGGACCTGCGGGTGGTGATCTTCGGAACCGGCGGCATGTCGCACCAGATCTCGGGGCCGCGCGCGGGCCTGATCAACACCAAGTTCGACAAGGCGTTTCTCGACAATCTGGTGAACAATCCGCAGAAGCTCGTGCGCATGCCGCACATCCAATACATGCGCGAAGCGGGGGCGGAGGGCATCGAGCTCGTCATGTGGCTGGTGATGCGCGGCGCGCTCGACGACAAGGTGGAGGAAGTCTATCGCTTCTACACCGTGCCGGCGTCGAACACGGCGGTGGGCCACATCATCCTGGAGAACCGGAGGAAGGCGGCGCGCAAGGCGCCGGTGAAGCTGAAGCGCGCTGCAGCGCGCGCCAAGCAGACGGTGCGGAGGAGCCGAGCATGAGGATCTGCGTGGCCGGCCAAGGCGCGTTCGGACAGAAGCATCTCGATGCGCTCAAGCGCATCCCCGAAGTGCAGGTGACCTCGCTCGTTGGCGGCAACCAGGACGCCACCGCCCAGGTCGCCCAGAAATACGGCATTCCGCATTACACCGGCGATCTGTCGGAGGGCATCAAGCGGGCGGACGCGGTGATCCTGACCACGCCCACCAAGATGCACTTCCGTCAGGGCGAGCAGGTGATGCGCGCCGGCAAGCACGTGCTGATCGAAATCCCGATCGCCGACAGCGTCGAGGATTCGGAAAAGCTGGTGCAGATCGCAAAAGAAACCGGCGTGGTGGCCATGGGCGGCCATGTGCGGCGGTTCAACCCGAGCCACCAGTACGTCCATAACAAGATCAAGGCCGGCGAATTGAAGGTCCAGCAGATGGACGTGCAGACCTATTTCTTCCGCCTCAAGAACATCAACGCGGCGGGCCAGCCGCGGAGCTGGACCGACCATCTGCTGTGGCACCACGCGGCGCACACCATAGACCTGTTCCAGTACCAGACCGGGGAAAACATTTCCGACTGCTACGCGGTGCAGGGGCCGATCCACCCCACGCTCGGCATCGCCATGGACCTCGGCATCGTGGCGAAGGTGCCGTCGGGTGCGATTCTGACGCTGTCGCTCTCGTTCAACAACGACGGGCCGATCGGCTCGTTCTTCCGCTACATCTGCGACAACGGCACGTTCAAGGCCTATTACGACGATCTGTTCGACGGCAAGGACAACAAAATCGACCTGTCGAAAGTGGCGGTGTCGATGGACGGGATCGAGCTCGAGGACCGGGAGTTTATCGCCGCGATCAAGGAAAAACGCGAGCCGAACGGGAGCCTGCAACAACTGCTGCCCTGCATGCACGTGCTGGGGCGGCTGGAAAAGATCATCGACCCGCAGCGCAAGGCGCATGCGTGATTTGCCGATTTGCCTCTCCCGGTTTGCGGGAGAGGCAGCCTACTCGCTCACCCCGATCAACTTGGCCAGTCGCTCGGGATCGTCGCGCAGGAGGGCGGAGGCGCCGTCGTAGACGATGCGGCCCTTGTCCATCACGGCGGTGCGGTCGGAAAACTCCAGCGCCACGCGGCTGTTCTGCTCGACGAGAACGATGGACAGCTCGGTCTCGCTGCGCAGGCGCGCGAGCACGGCGGTGAGCGCTTCGATGATGACGGGGGCAAGGCCCTCCATCGGCTCGTCCATCAGCAGCACCGTGGGGTTGGTCATCAGCGCACGGGCGATCGACAGCATCTGCTGCTCGCCGCCGGAGAGCTGGTTGCCCATGTTGCCGACGCGCTCTTTGAGCTGCGGGAACAGCTCGAACACGCGCTCCAGAGTCCAATGGCCGGGGCGGGCGCCAACTTCGAGATTTTCCAGCACGGTGAGGGAGGGAAAGATCTCGCGCTCCTGCGGCACGAAGCCGAGCCCGGCAAGGGCGCGGCGGTAGGGCGGCAGGCGCGCGAGATCCAGCCCGTCGAAGGTGATGCGGCCTGCGTGGAGCACCGTGTGCCCCATGATGGTGGCCAGCAGGGTGGTCTTGCCGACGCCGTTGCGGCCGATGATGCTGATGCACTCGCCCGGCGCGACGGCGAGGTCGATGTGTTCGAGCACGACGGTCTCGCCGTAACCTGCAGAGACGCCGTTGAGCTCGAGCGCGCTAGCCATGGCTCGCCTGGCCGAGATAGACCGCGCGCACGTCGGGGTTGGCGCCGATCTCCTTCGGAGTGCCTTCCGCAAAAATCGCACCGCGCACCAGCACGGTGATGTGGCGTGCGAAACGGAACACCAGATCCATGTCGTGGTCGATGATCAGCACGCCGATGTGCGCCGGCAATGCGTCGATGGCGTCAAGGATGATGTGGCTCTCGGCGCTCGGCACGCCAGCGGCGGGCTCGTCGAGCAGCAGTACCTCGGGTTTGAGACCCAGCGCAATGGCCAGCTCGACCAGACGCTGGCGGCCGTAGGGCAATTCGGAAATCGAGTGATGCGCGTCATCGGCAAGCTTGAGCTGTTCGAGCAGATGCATCGATTCCTCGATCACGTCGCGGCGCCGGCCGGCCGGATGCAGCATCGCGGGCGCCGCGCCGAGCCGCTCGGCGATCGCGATGTAAACGTTCTCCAGAACCGACAGGCCACGAAACAGCCGGTTGATCTGGAAGGTGCGGGCGATGCCGAGCTTGACGCGTGCGGCCTGCGGCAGGTCGGTGATGTCGCGGCCCTTGTACAGCACGCGGCCGGCGGTCGGGGCAAACACGCCGGTCAGCAGATTGATGAAGGTGGTCTTGCCCGCACCGTTGGGGCCGATCAGCGCACGGCGGGCGCCGCTTTCGATGCGAAAATTGATGTCGCTTGCGGCGCGCAGCGCGCCGAAGCTCTTGCTGACGTTATGGGTCTCGATCAGCGTCGTGGTCATGAGGGCGCACGCTTGGCACGAAAATGGCGCCGCAGCGTGTCGAAAAGGCCGAGGATGCCGTTGCGCGCAAACAGCGCGATCAGCACCAGCAGGAGACCGAGGCCGAGCTGCCAGGCGGTGGGATAGATCTGTGACAGAAAATGCGCCAGAACCATGTAGGCGACGGCGCCGATGAAGCTGCCGTAGAGACGGCCATATCCCCCAAGCACCAGGATGATCAACACCGTCGCGGCGCGGTCGAGGCTGAGCGTGCTGAGATTGACGTAGAGATTGGTCTGCGCCCACAGCCCGCCGGCCACGCCGGCGATCGCGGCGGAGATCGTGTAGCAAATCACAAGCCGCACGCGCACCGGCGCGCCGACTGCATGCATGCGCAGCGTGTTCTCGCGGATGCCGGTCAGACTCTGGCCAAAGGGCGAGTAGATCAGCGTGCGCACAAACACAAAGCCGATGAACAAAACCACCAGCGCATAAACATACTGGGTGCGCGGGATCAGCGGATTGAATTCAAACAATCCCAACACCGGCTTGAAGGTGATGCCGGGCAGCCCGTCGAAGCTGCCGGTATAGGCATGGGCAAAATTCGCGGTCTCCTCCAACAGCGCCATGGTGCAGAGGGTGAGCATCAACAGCGTCAGCCCGGCGGTGCGCAACAGCACCAGGCCGGAGGCAAGACCGATCAGAGCCGCCACCGCGCCGCCGAGCAGCAATCCGCTGATCGGTTCCTTCCAGACGCCGTGGAAAGCGAGCATCCCTACGGTATAGGCACCGGCGCCGAAGAAGGCGGCATGGCCGAGCGTGATGATGCCGGCATAACCCAGCGCCAGATCGAGCGAGATCGCAAACAGAATCGCCACCAACAATTCGGTGCCGAACCCAAGGTGGCGCGGAAAGGCAAAATAAAACGCAATCGCCAACAGCCAGGGCAGCGCCTCCCAGGCGCGGACGCGGTGCCGTTCGGCGAGCGCACGGGCGGCGGGGTGGTCGAGGACGTAGCCCGGTGCGCTCATGCCGTCCTCCCGAACAGGCCCTGCGGCCGCCACAAGAGCAGAAGGATGGTCAGCGCGTAGATGAACAGCGTTCCCCCCTTGGGGATGTAGAGTTTCAGCGCAAAATCCAGCACGCCGATGATCGCCGCCGCATAGAAGGCGCCGAAGATGCGGCCGGGACCGCCCACTGCCACCACGATCAGAAAGAACACCAGATATTTCAGCGGATATTGCGGATCGAGGCCGAGAAATTCCGCGCCCAATCCGCCGCCGAGCGCGGCCATGCCGCTGCCGAAGGCGAAGGTCACAGTAAACAGCCGATCGATGTTGATGCCGAGCGATTCCGCCATGCGGCGGTTGTCAACCGCGGCGCGAATCTGCGCGCCGTAGCGCGTGCGCTCGAAGCCGAGCCACAGCCCGATCACGATCACGATGCCGATCAGGATGAGGAAAATGCTGTAGGTGCGGTATTGCAGAAAGCCAAGGTCGAGCTGGCCCTGCAACGCCGCCGGAATGGGAACCGGCTGGTTTTCCGGACCGACGAGAAGCGTCACCGAGGCGATGAAGATGAACACGAGGCCGATGGTGAACAGCACCTGATCGAGCTCGGGCGCACGGTAGAGCCGGGCGTAGAGCAGACGCTCGAAGATGACGCTGATCGCCGCAGTGAGAATAAAACCGGTCGCGAGAGCAGAAACGAAATCGAAATTCCAGTTCCGCATCACCAGGACGATGATGTAACCGCCGAGCATGGCAAAGGCGCCATGGGCCAGGTTCACAAAGCCCATCAGGCCCATGGTGACGGAGAGGCCGACCGAGACAATGAACAGCACCATGCCGGCGGCCAATCCGCCCAACAGCATGCTCGCCACGTCAATGCCGAAGATCACCGAACGAGTCCGCCGAAATTAACGTGCAATCGCTGCGCCGCGCGATTGCGGCGTTGCTGCCCCCCTCGACCCGCCGGCCGCCGGCAACCGCGGCGCATACTACGGAGAAGACCGCAAACTGCAAGCCGGCCGGATGGCGCACGACCCGCAAAAAACCGCCGCTCCGAACAGCGGAGCGGCGATGGGGATCGCGTTGGCTTGCGGTGATCAGTTGGACGCCCCGCAGGGCCCCACTCTCAGCGTCTTGCAGGGATCCTTCACGTCCGGGATGGTGGCGAGCACTTTCTGGAACAGGCGGCCATCCTTCTTGATCACCTCCGACATATACTCGTTCATGATGATGTCACGGGTGTCGGGGTCGATGGAAATCGGCCCGCGCGGGCTGTTGAACTTCCAGCCCTTGAGCGCGGCAACCGCCTTCTCGCCGTCGCCAAGCTTGCCGCCTGTGGCCTTGATGGCATGCACGATGGCCGCCATGCCGTCGTAGCCGCCGACCGCCATGAAGTCCGGCGTGGAGTTGGCGCCATAGGCCTGCTTCCAGGAGGCCACGAACTTCTTGTTCTCGGCATTCTCCAGATCCGCGTGGTAGTGATGCATGGTGATCAGCCCCACGGCCGCATCGCCCATGGCCTGCAACTTGGTGTCCTGGGTAATGTCGCCGGGCCCGATCAGCTTGATGCCGGCCGCGCGCATGCCGAGGGCGCCATAGGTCTTGACCACTGCGGAGGCGTGGTCGCCGGCCGGGATGAAGACGAAGAACACATCCGGCTTCTTGTCCTTGGCGCGTTGGAAGAAGGGCGTGAAGTCCGGCACCGCGGCGGGGCCGCCCATGGGAATATCATCGAGCACCTTGCCGCCGTTGGCCTCGAACGCGCGCTTAAAAGCGTCGCGCTCGTCGCGGCCGGGCGGGAAGTCGGAATACCCGATCACGGCGGTCTTGGCCTTCAGCAATTTGGCCGCGGCCTCACCCAACGGGAAGCCAGAGTGCCACATGCTGAACGAGGTACGCACAAACTTCTGCGACATGTTGGTGATGTGGGCGGTGCCCGCGTTCATGATCACCGCCAGCCGCTTGCCGGCGGTGACAACCGGCGCAGAAGCAATGGCGTCAGGCGAATAAACCCAGCCTGCCAGCACGTCCACATTCTCCTGGGTCAGCAGTTCCTGCACCGCGACTTTGGCGTCCGCGCCGGTGGGAGCTTTGGAGTCGCGCTTGATGAACCTGACGGAGTAAGGCTTGACCGCATCCGGGTTCATCCGGAGATAGGTCTCCATTCCGCGCTCGATCTGTTGCGCGAATTCGGCACCGATGCCGGTGTAGGGCAGCACGACGCCGACCTTGACCTCCTGCGCCGCGGAAGCGCAGACGGACATCGCCAAGGCAGCCGAAGCCGCCAGTAAACGTTTGATCATGAAGGTCCTCCCAAGGGTGAGCAATTCACGGCAAAACTTATTGGCGCACAAGCAAGATTAGGACGAAAGGTCTTGCCCCGCAAGGCAAGGCACGGCTGTCGCCGGTGGCCGAGAGGCCGCCCGGCGCCAGCCGCAATCGCCGCGCAAGGCTCGTAATTTACGGCTGACTTACGGCGCCGCGCCCGCCGTGCGCCAGCCGCGATGGTAGGATTCGCGCGCCTGCTTGGCGTAGGGCACCGGTCCCACCGTGACGCGCACCTCGGTCTGTTTGTGGCGTTCGACGGTGGTCTTCTGCGTGCCGCCGCCTTCCTCGCCCCAGACCAAGGTGAGCTGCGTGCCCGGCTTGGCATACTGCTCCTCGACGATGCCAAGCGAGAGCACCGCGCGCTCGTTGTAGCTGTAGCCGCCGAACATCGAGAAGCCCACCACCTTGCCGCCGCTCAGGATCGAGTCGTAGGTGCTGGAGCCGTAATTGGAGTTAGGGACGTCGAGGTATTTGAAGATCGGTCCGGGCTCCAGCATGGAGGCCCAGATCCGCGTGACGTCCTGGGGGTTCCAGACAAAGGTCACCTTGCGGCGGTGCGGCTTGCCTTCCATCTTCTGCAGGGCTTCCTTGCCGATGAAGTCGTGATCGAACTTCACGAAGATGCCGTAACCCAACTCATAGGGCGTGACGTAATAGTCTTCGATGCGGTCGGATACATAACTGCCGGCGATCGAGCAGATCGCCTCGTAGCTCGTGCCGGGCAGCCACTGCCGATAGGGCTTCATCTTGTCGCCCGAATACACCGCAGGCAGCGGTGAAGGTATCCAACCCGACTCCAGCGTGTTGCTGGAATAGGCGCGCGAGCCCACGGGAACCATGCCGAATTCCTTGCCGGCCTCGAGAATGGTGTCGCGAACCTCGTAGTATTCCTCGTACGGACCCCACACTTCCAACCCCGGCGCGCCGGCCATGCCGTGGCGGAGTGCGCGCACGCGCCGCTTGCCGATGTTGATGTAGCCCATGTTGAAGAACTTGATCTCGGGCATCGGCCCGCCGTTGAGCTTGGTGATGGCTTTCTCGGCGTTCGGGCCCTGAATCTGGAAGCGGTACACCTTGCGGACCACCGGCCGGCCCATGGGGCGCGACGGCGAGCGGTCGTCGTACTCGGTCGTAACATCGTAGCCGCCGGTCTTGGCATGGAATTCGATCCAGTTGGCGACCGGATTGCGGCCCACGAACACCAGCTCGTTGTCGGCGAGATAAAACAGGATGCCGTCGCCGATCACATAACCGTCGTAGCTGCACGGGGCATACTGTTTGGCCTTGCCGACCGTGAAGCCGTTGAACGAATTGGTGCCCAGGTGCGAGAGCAGCTTCAGCGCGTCGCGCCCGCGCACGAACATGTTCACCATGTGGTGCGACTGGTCGTAGAGAACGCAGGTCTCCTGCCAGGCGCGCTGCTCGTCGCGCCAGTTGGTGAATTCGGACGGCACCACCGGATAGACGTAGGCGCCGATCTGTGAATTGCGCAGCATCTTGACCGGGTTACCGGCGGCTTGTAGCGCTTCCTCCAGGTTCTTGTAGGCCATGGCTCCTGATCACTCCTCACGGATCGCGTTTTCTGACGGGGGACTTCAGTCTTCGTCGCACAAATGGACCGGTGTATTCAAGTCCTTGGCCGGCGACGGACGACAGCGGATCGATGCGGTGGGCAATTGCCCGCCGCGGAAACGCCCAGAGGTTGCCGGCGGATAGCGGCCGACCAGCGCAACAGACGAGCATTGAGCATGCAGCGTACCAGACCACCGTTCCGCGCCGACCACGTCGGCAGCCTGCTGCGTCCCGCCCTCCTGAAGGAGGCGCGCGCCAAACGGGCACGCGGCGAAATCGACGATGCGGCGCTGAAGGCGATCGAAGACGCCGAAATCGAGAAGGTGATCCGCCGACAGGAGGCGATCGGGCTTAAAGCGGTGACCGACGGCGAGTTCCGCCGCGCTTCATGGCAGAACGATTTTTTACGACGCCTGCCCGGCATCGAAGCCTATGTGGGCGAGCGCAAGATCAAGTTCCAGGGCGAGATGCAGCCGCAGGCGATCCTGTTGCGCGTGGTCGGCAAGCTCGGCGGGTTCGACGGCCACCCGATGATCGATCATTTCAAATTCGTGCAGGCGCACGCCAAGGTGACGCCGAAAATGACGATCCCGTCGCCCTCGCAGGTGCATTTCCGCTACGGCCGAGAAGGCGTGCCGGAAAGCCTGTATCCCAACATGGACGATTTTTACCGCGATCTCGGCCAGACCTATCGCAAGGTGGTGCGCGCCTTTGCCGATGCCGGCTGTCGTTATCTGCAGCTCGACGAGGTGAACCTCGCCTATCTGTGCGATCCGAAGCTGCGTGAACAGGTGCGGGCGCGCGGGGACGATCCGGAGCGGCTGCCCACCGCCTATGCGGCGATGGTCAATGCGGCGATTTCCGATATTCCCACCGACATGACCATCACGATGCATCTCTGCCGCGGCAACTTCCGTTCCATGCACGTGGCGAGCGGCGGCTACGAGCCTGTGGCCGAGCTTCTGTTCAATCGCATCAACGTGCACGGCTATTTCATGGAGTACGACACCGAACGGGCGGGCGGATTCGAGCCGCTACGGTTCGTGCCCAAGGGCAAGACGGTGGTGCTCGGTCTCGTCACCTCGAAGACCGGCAGGCTGGAAAGCAAGGATGAGCTCAAGCGTCGCATCGAGGAGGCAGCAAAATTCGTCCCGCTCGAACA
Source organism: Xanthobacteraceae bacterium (assembly GCA_035574295.1). Lineage (GTDB taxonomy): Bacteria > Pseudomonadota > Alphaproteobacteria > Rhizobiales > Xanthobacteraceae > PNAI01. Next base: position 24,246 of record DATLYX010000139.1, on the reverse strand, counting down.
GCTCTGCCTCTCGCCGCAATGCGGCTTTGCATCGAGCGAGGAGGGCAACCTCTTGGCGGAGGAGGAACAGTGGGCCAAGCTTGAGCGCATCGTCGAGGTCGCCGAGGAGGTGTGGGGTCGATAGCTTGCGATCCCGAGGTCGGCAAGCACCGCCGTGCGATTCGAATCGAGATGGCCGAAAAGGTCGGCCATAACCGGGAGGGAAAGTCATGCAGCGCAGCACACCACCGTATCGCGCCGACCATGTGGGCAGCCTGTTGCGGCCGGCGGCGCTCAAAGAGGCGCGAGCGCGCGCCGCCAAGGGCGAAATCAGCGCCGCCCAGCTCAAGGCGGTCGAGGATCGCGAGATCGCGCGCGTGATCAAGAAGCAGGAGGAGATCGGCCTGCAATCGATCACCGACGGCGAGTTCCGCCGCTCCTGGTGGCACCTCGACTTCTTGTGGGGGCTCGACGGCTGCGAACACTATGTGATGGACCAGGGAATCGCGTTCCAGGGGATGCAGACGCGGGCGGAGGGTGCGCGGGTGGTGCGCAAGCTCGGTTTCTCGGGCCATCCAATGATCGAGCACTTCAAATTCGTGCAGGCGAACACCAAGGCCGTGCCGAAGATGACGATCCCGGCGCCGTCGGCGCTCTACGGCCGCACCGGGCGGGAGTCGGTGACCAAAGAGGCCTATCCGTCGCTCGACGAATTCTTCTCCGACCTCGGCAAGACCTATGCGAAAGCGGTGCGCGCGTTCGCGAACGCCGGCTGCCGCTACCTGCAGCTCGACGAGGTGTTCATCGCCATGCTGTGCGATCCGAAATACCGCGACAAGCAGAAGGCGCAGGGGGACGATCCGGACAGGCTCGCCAACATCTATGCCGACATGATCAACGCGGCGATGTCCGATATTCCGAAAGACATGACCATCACCATGCACTTGTGCCGCGGCAATTATCGCTCCACCTTCATGGGCTCGGGCGGCTATGCGCCGGTGGCCGAAGTGCTGTTCAACCGCATCAAGGTGCACGGCTATTTCATGGAATACGACACCGAGCGCGCGGGCGGCTTCGAGCCGCTCAAACTCGTGCCGAAGGACCGGATCGTCGTGCTCGGCCTGGTGACCACCAAGACCGGGCAGCTCGAATCGAAGGACCAACTCAAACGCCGCATCGACGAGGCAACGAAATATATTTCGCTCGACCAGCTCTGCCTGTCGCCGCAATGCGGCTTTGCCTCAAGCGAAGAAGGCAATGTGCTCGCCGAAGAGGAACAATGGGCGAAGCTGCGCATGGTGGTGGAGGTGGCACAGGAGGTATGGGGTTGAGGTTCCTCTCCTGCAAGCGGTGAGAGGTAAGATTTTTTGCGGGGGTAGGCCGTGGCAGGCATCGTCGAGGGAAAAGTTGCGATCGTCACCGGGGCGGGGCGCGGGATCGGGCGCGCCATTGCGCTTCTGCTTGCGGCGGAGGGCGCGCGAGTCGTGGTCAACGATGTGGGCGCCGCGCTCGACGGCTCGGGCGCCGATACCGGACCGGCGCAAACCGTGGTCGGCGAGATCAAGAAGGCCGGCGGAGAGGCGATCGCCAATACGCTCTCGATTGCCGAGCCGGAGAACGCCGACAAGATCGTGCGCGCGGCGCTGGAAGCCTTCGGCCGGGTGGACATCCTGGTCAACAACGCCGGCATTTTGCGCGACCGCATTTTCCACCGCATGAGCTGGGCGGACTGGAAGGATGTGATCGACGTGCATCTTCACGGCTCCTTCAACATGAGCCGCGCCGTGGCATCCCACTTCCGCGAGCAGAATTCCGGCAGCTTCGTGCACATGACCTCGACCTCGGGCCTGATCGGCAATTTCGGTCAGGCGAACTATATGGCGGCGAAGATGGGCATCGTCGGGCTGTCGCGCGGCATCGCCATCGACATGGCGCGCTTCGGCGTGCGCTCGAACTGCATCGCGCCGTTCGCCTACAGCCGCATGATCAGCTCGATCCCCACCGAAACCGAGGAGGAGAAGCGGCGGGTTGAGAAACTGCAGCAGATGACGCCGGAAAAGGTCGCGCCGCTCGTGGTGTATCTTGGATCCGACAAGGCGGATGGGATCTCCGGGCAGATTTTTTCGGTGCGCAACAACGAGATTTTTCTGTTCAGCCAGACACGGCCGCTCCGTTCGCTGCACCGCTCCGACGGCTGGACGCCGGCAAAGCTCGCCGACCAGCTCAAAGGCGCCTTCGCGCCCTCGTTCACGCCGCTCGACCGTTCCAGCGATGTATTTAGCTGGGATCCTGTATAAAGACTTTCCGCGTCACTTTCGCGGGCCGCAAAGCACGGCCTTCGAATGTGATGTTGCGAACCCGGCGCCGTCATCCTTCGAGGCCCGCTTCGCTCGCACCTTAGAATGACGTATCAACGCAGCGTTTGCGGTACGGTGATCGCATGCCCATCGACTACGACAAATTGCTCGCGCTGAAGATCCCGGAGGTCGAGCACAGTTACACCGACAAAGACACGATCCTGTATGCGCTCGGCGTCGGCCTCGGCTACGATCCGCTCGACGCCGAACAACTCGCCTTCGTGTACGAGAAGAATCTGAAAGTGCTGCCGACTTTCGCGACGGTGCTGGGCTATCCCGGGTTCTGGATCAAAAATCTTGATACCGGCATAGACTGGGTGCGCATCCTCAATGCCGAGCAGGGAGTCACCATTCATCGGCCGTTCGCGCAGCAGGGGACGGTGATCGGCCGCACGACGATTCTCGACGTCATCGACAAGGGCGCGGACAAGGGCGCGCTGATCTACAGCGAGCGCAAGGTCAGCGACAAGGCGAGCGGCGCGCTGCTCGCCACCGTCACACAGACCACTTTTGCACGTGGCGACGGCGGTTTCGGCGGGCTGAAACGCGACAGCCCGCCGCCGCACCCGCTTCCGGGGCGCAAGCCCGACCTCGTGTGCGACCTGCCGACGCGGCCGGAGATGGCGTTGATCTATCGCTTGAGCGGCGACCGCAACCCGCTGCATGTGGACCCCGACGTGGCTAAGGCGGCTGGGTTCGAACGGCCGATCCTGCACGGGCTGGCCACGTTCGGCGTGGTCGGGCACGCGGTGCTGAAATCCATATGCGGCTACGATCCGGCGCGGCTTGTCGCGTTCGGCGGCCGGTTCTCGGCGCCGGTGTTTCCGGGCGAGACGATCCGCACCGAGATCTGGCGCGACGGCGCCGTGGTAAGCTTCCGCGCGCTCGTGGCGGAGCGCAACGCGGTCGTCATGAACAACGGCCGCGCCGAGGTGCGGTAGATGTCGGCGAAGCGAAGCCGTGATACGCGATCCTTCTCCCCGCCAGCGGGGAGAGGTGAATGCTGTTGCGATGGAATCGCGCCATGACCGACGAGCAAGCGGAGCAACTGACTCAAATCCGCGCCGCGGTGCGGGCGCTGTGCGCAAAATTTCCCGGCGAATATTGGCGCAAGCTCGACCGCGAGCGCGGCTATCCTGCCGAATTCGTGGCCGCCCTCACCGAGGCCGGCTTTCTTGCCGCGCTCATCCCGGAGGAGTATGGCGGCAGCGGCCTCAACATGCAGGCGGCAGCCGCGATCATGGAGGAAATTCACGCCTCGGGCTGCAACGGCGCCGCCTGTCACGCGCAGATGTACACCATGGGCACGGTGCTCAGGCACGGTAGCGCCGAGCAGAAAAAGAAATATCTTCCGGCGATCGCCAAGGGCGAATTGCGGCTGCAGGCGTTCGGCGTCACCGAGCCGACCTCGGGCACCGACACGCTCAGCTTGCGCACCACCGCGGTGCGCGACGGCGATAGCTACGTGGTCAACGGCCAGAAAATCTGGACCTCGCGCGCCGAACATTCCGATTTGATGCTTCTGCTTGCGCGCACCACGCCGCGCGAACAGGTGAAGAAGCGCACCGAGGGGCTGTCGGTGTTCCTCGTCGATATGCGGCAGGCGCGCGGCAAGGGCCTTACCATCAAACCCATCCGCACGATGATGAACCATGCCACCACCGAGGTGTTCTTCGACAACCTTCGCATTCCGGCGGGCAGCCTGATCGGCGAGGAGGGGCAGGGCTTTCGCTACATTCTCTCGGGCATGAATGCGGAGCGCATTCTGATCGCGGCGGAGTGCATAGGCGACGCCAAGTGGTTCATCGAGAAGGCGTCGGCCTACGCCAAGGAGCGCGTGGTGTTCGGCCGGCCGATCGGGCAGAACCAGGGCGTGCAGTTTCCCATTGCGCGCGCCTATGTCGGCATGCGTGCTGCCGAGTTGATGGTGCGCGAGGCGGCGGTGCTGTTCGATGCGGGCAAGGACGCCGGCGCCGAGGCCAACATGGCCAAGCATCTTGCGGCGGAGGCCTCGTGGACGGCGGCCGACATGTGCGTGCAGACGCACGGCGGCTTCGGCTTTGCCGAGGAGTTCGACATCGAGCGCAAGTTCCGCGAGACGCGGCTCTATCTGGTGGCGCCGATCTCGACCAATCTGATCCTGTCCTACATCGCCGAGCACGTGCTCGGCCTGCCGCGGTCGTATTAGAATTCCCCGCAAGCGGGGAGAGGTGAAGGATGGCGTTTCCGCTGCAAGGCCTCCTCGTCGTGTCCATCGAGCAGGCGGTGGCGGCGCCGCTGTGCACCTGCCGGCTTGCGGATGCGGGCGCGCGCGTGATCAAGATCGAACGGCCGGAGGGCGATTTCGCGCGCGGCTATGACACCGCCGTGCACGGCGAAAGCGCCTATTTCGTCTGGCTCAACCGCGGCAAAGAGTCGGTCGTGCTCGATCTTGCCGCGGAAGGGGACAGGGCGCTGCTCGCCGCCATGCTCGCGCGAGCCGACGTGTTGGTGCAGAATTTGAAACCCGGCGCCATCGCCAAGCTCGGGTTTCCCATTGCACAGTTGCGCGCAAAGCATCCGCGGCTGATCGTGTGTTCGATTTCCGGCTACGGCGAAACAGGACCCTATGCGCACCGCAAGGCCTACGACCTTTTGGTGCAGGCGGAGTCAGGGCTTGCCTCGGTCACCGGCGGGCCGGAGGCGCCGTCGCGGGTGGGCGTGTCGGTGTGCGACATCGCCGCCGGCATGAATGCCTATGAGGCGATCCTGGAGGCGCTGATCGCGCGCGAGCGCACCGGCGAGGGCACGGAAATTTCCGTCTCGCTGTTCGATTCCATGGCGGACTGGATGACGGTGCCGCTCCTGCAATATGAGGGTGGCCTGCCGCCCAAACGCATGGGGCTCGCGCATACCTCGATCGCGCCCTACAGCGCGTTTCGCACCCGCGACGGCATCGACATTCTGATCTCGATCCAGAACGATCGCGAATGGCGGGCGCTGGCGCAGCGCGTGCTGAGCGACGCGCAGCTCGCGAGCGACCCGAACTTCGCCACCAACGTCGAGCGGGTGAAGCGGCGTGCGGAAACCGACCGGCGCATTGCAGAGGCGTTTGCCGCCATGGATTCTGCGACACTGGTGGCAAAACTCGAGGCGGCCGACATCGCCTTTGCGCGGGTGAGCGAACCGAAGGATTTGGCGCAGCATCCGCATTTGCGGCGCATTACGGTCGGCACGCCGTCGGGGCCGGCGCACCTGCCGGCGCCGGCGGCGCGGCGCGCAGGCGAGGAGCGGCGCTACGGTGCGGTGCCGCGGCTCGGCGAGCACACGGAAAAGGTGCGGGCGGAATTTCTTGTGTCTGCTACAAAACCGGCGCTCAATTCGTCATCCTGAGGGGGCCGTCGGCGGCGCTCGAAGGATGACGCACCGGGGTACGCGCCGTCACCCTTCGCGGCTCGCCGCGCTCGCACCTCAGGGTGACGGTTTTTGTCTTGGAGACGGTGGATGGACATCGGGTTTATCGGGCTTGGCAACATGGGTGCGCCAATGTGCCGGCGGCTGATCGAGGCCGGGCATCGGCTGATCGTGTTCGACGTGCGGCGCGAGGCGGTCGAGCGCATGGTCAAGCTCGGCGCGGAGGCCGCGAAAACGCCGGCCGAGGTGGCGGCGCGCGCCGAGACCGTGCTGGCGAGCCTCCCCTCGCTCGAGGTCGGCCGCAAGGTCGCCATCGGCGAGGACGGGATCATCCGCGGCAACCGCGTGAAGCGTTATGTGGACCTTTCCACCACCGGCTCGCGCTTTGCGGTCGAGATGCACGATGCGCTGAAGGAGCGCAGCATCGTGCAAATCGATTCTCCGGTGAGCGGCGGCGTTGCCGGGGCGGAAAAGGGCACGCTGGCGGTGATGGTGTCGGGGCCGCTGGCCGAGATCGAGCTCCTGCGGCCGGTGCTCGCGGTGATCGGCAAGGTTTTCGTCATCGGCGAGAAGCCGGGCGCGGCGCAGACCATGAAGCTCGTCAACAATTTCCTTTCGGCGACGGCGATGGCGGCGAGCTGCGAGGCGATCGCCATGGGCGTGAAGGCGGAGCTCGATCCCGCCGTCATGGTGGATGTGATCAACGCCGGCTCCGGCTGCAACACGGCGACGACGCAAAAATTTCCGCGCTCGATCCTGCCGGGCACGTTCGATTACGGCTTCGGCATGGGGCTGATGGTGAAGGACGTGCGGCTGTTTCTTGAGGAATTGGCGCAGCTCGGCATTCCCGCCGAAGTGGCGCCCGCGGTCGGCCGGCTGTGGGAGGCGGCGTTGCAGGAGCACGGCGCCGATACCGACTTCACCCGCATTGCGCAGACGGTGGAGAAGAAGACGGGCGTGGTGATGCGCGCGCCACGGAAATGAAAACTTTCATCGTCGGGCTTGTCGGTCGGGACTGGTCCGATCATGACAGACGTAAGAACGGGACAGGGGTATGACCGACGACACCTACGACATCTTTGCCATCCGCTACGGCCACCACAAGCGCAAGGCGGGGGAAAATTATATCGGCGGCGATCCGCACGATATTCTGCAGCCGCTCGATTATTTCGTATGGGCCATCGTCGGCGCGAAGGAGACCGTCGTGGTCGATACCGGCTTCGACGAGACGGTCGGCACGCGCCGCAAGCGGGAATTGGTGACGCCGGTGCGGCAGGGGCTTACCGCGCTCGGCATCGATCCGGACAAGGTCGAGAACGTCATCATCAGCCACATGCATTACGACCACTGTGGCAACTACGATCTGTTCCCGCGCGCCCGCTACCATCTCCAGGACCGCGAGATGGCATATTGCACCGGGCGCTGCATGTGCCACCAGCAACTGCGCAATTCCTACGAGGAGGACTATGTGGTGGCGATGGTGCGCAAAGTGTTCGCCGGGCGCGTCGTGTTCCACGACGGCGCCGAGGAGATTGCGCCGGGAATTTCCGTGCATCACATCGGCGGCCATGCCAAGGGGCTGCAATGCGTGCGGGTGAAGACGCGGCGCGGCTATGTGGTGCTCGCCTCGGACGCGACGCACCTTTACACCCACATGGAGCAGGGGCGCGTGTTTCCTACCACTTACAATCTCGAAGAGGTGCTGGAGGGTTACTCCCGGCTCAAACAACTTGCGACTTCGCCGGCGCATGTGGTGCCGGGGCATGACCCGGAAGTGGTGCGCCGCTATCCGGCGGCGAAGGCGGGCATGGAGGGCTGGATCGTGCGGCTCGACGCGGAGCCGAAGGGGTAGCCCCCGCAAGCGAGGAGAGGGCTCAGGCGAGCCCCAGTTCGGCGAAGGCGCGCATGTGGTGGTCAGCCGACTCCTGCGCGAAGCAACAGAAAATCACGCGCGTGATGCTCGATGAACTGCCGGCGAGCTCGGACACCACGGTGCCGACCGCGGTGCGCGCGGCAAGGTCGGGCGGGAAGCGATAGACGCCGGTCGAAATGGCGGGAAACGCAATCGACCGCAGCTTGTGCTCGGTCGCAAGGGAGAGCGCGGTGCGGTAGCAGGAGGCGAGCAGCTCCTGTTCGCGCTTTTCGCCGCCGCTCCAGACCGGGCCCACGGCGTGGATAACATGGCGCGCCTTGAGCCTATAGCCGCGGGTGATTTTGGCCGAACCGGTCTCGCACCCACCGAGCGTTTTGCACTCTTCGAGCAGCTCGGGGCCGGCGGCACGGTGGATCGCCCCGTCCACGCCGCCGCCGCCGAGCAGACTTCGGTTGGCGGCGTTCACGATGGCATCGACATCCAGCGTGGTGATGTCGGCGACAACAATCTCCAGCCGGGCTGCGCCGGCTTCGGCAATCAGCAGCGGTTGCATATTGTTATTTTTACGCCGCAGCGATGCTCGGCTCAATCGTGCTGCGCGCGCCGATGTCGTCGTAATGGGCCTCCAGAAAGCGGCGTGCGGCCCGGCGACCGGCGCGCTGGAGCATTTGGAAAAAATCGTAGTCCGTCTTCAGCCGGCTCGCGGCGGACAGGCGGCCGCCGCGCAAGGCGATGCGGTGAAGGTTGACGCGGCGAAAACCGGCGGAACTCTTCAGTTTGCCCTGCTCGATCAGCCGGCCGATCAGCGCCAGCGTATTGAGCTCGGAGGCAAGGGAGGAGTTGAAAGTTATCTCGCTGATGCGATGAATGATTTCGCGCGCGGACGTCGGCGTGGCGGGGCGCTCGGGCGGAACGATCTGCACAATCAGAACGTCGGTGCTGTCGGCGGCCTGAACGAGCGGCAGGAGCGCGGGGTTGCCGCTGTAGCCGCCGTCCCAATAGGGCACACCGTCGATCTCGACGGCGCGGAATACGTAGGGCAGCGCCGCCGAGGCCATCACCACATCGGCGGTGATCTCCTCACGGGCGAAAACGCGCGCGGTGCCGGTGTGGACGTTGGTCGCCGATACGAACAGTTTCAAGTCGGCGTAGCCGCGCACGGCGTCGAAATCGACCAGACGCTCGATCAGATCCTTCAACGGATTGATATCGAGCGGGTTCAGATCGTAGGGCGAAAGAAAGCGCGCGACGCCGTCGACAAAAGCGTGCATGGGAAAACCGGGAAACGGCAGCAACGCCAACAGGCGATCAACCACCGCACGCTGCGGGCCGGGCAGATTGCCGCCAAGGCTTGCTGCGCGCCAGAATTCGGCCAGGCGTGTTCTGGCCTCCGGCGCGCCGCCGCGGGCAAGCCCGTCGGCGAGCATCACGGCGTTGACCGCGCCGGCGGAAGCGCCGGAGATGCCCTCAATCCTCAGCCGCCCGTCCTCCAAAAGATAATCGAGCACGCCCCAGGTGAAGGCGCCGTGCGCACCGCCGCCTTGTAACGCGAGGCTGACGGTTTTGGGCCGGGTGGCGGGCGGCCTGAGCCCAGGCAACAGACGGTGCAGCATCGGGGTCCTCCTTGCACGTCCGCCGAACTGGAAAGACCTAACGTAAGAAGCATTTATTGCATTGCAATAAGAAAATTGTGGCGCCGCAATATGGCGCGGCAAGTCATGGAAAAATCAGCTACTTTCTGGCGGAATGGCGCGCGGAGGGCTAAATTAGGCGCAAAGCATGGCCCAGACCGTATTCCACGCGCCCGACCACGACCACGACCGCTGCGCGGCCGAGGCGTTGGCGCATGCGGAGGCCTTGTGCGCGCAACGCGCGCAGCGGCTCACCCCGATGCGGCGGCAGGTGCTGGAGGCGCTGCTCGCCAGCCACAAGCCGCTCGGCGCCTACGAAATCATCGAGCGCACGGGCCAGAAGAGCGCGCGGCCGGCGCCGATCACGGTCTATCGCGCGCTCAACTTCCTGCGCGAGCAGGGTCTGGTGCACCGGATCGAAAGCCGCAACGCCTTCGTCGCCTGCGTGAACAATCACGCCAGCGGCGACATGGTGGTGTTTCTCATCTGCGAGCGTTGCGGCGACGTGGGCGAAGCATCGGGTGCGGCCATTGCCGAAAACGTGAAGGCGGCCGCACGCGCGGCAGGGTTCTCGCCGAAGACGCCGGTGATCGAAATCAGCGGCACCTGCGCGCATTGCCGAGCCGCGGCGTAATCGCATGCAGAAGCGATTGCCTGCATTGAGCCGCTCGTTTCTGCGAAAGCGGGAACCGAGGGCTGGAAGCTCCAACAGGTCAACTGCTGGATTCCCGCTTGTGTGGGAATGAGCGGAATACGGACAGGCTCAAAAAATGGAACCTCGACCGGAAGCAACCGCGCAAGCAAGGCACAGAACGGTGCCGGTGTCGGTCGGCAGCGTGACGATCGGCGGCGGCGCGCCGATCGTCGTACAGTCGATGACCAATACCGACACTGCGGATGTGGAAGCCACAGCGCAGCAGGTGGCGGCGCTGGCGCGGGCGGGCTCCGAGCTCGTGCGTATCACGGTGGATCGGGCCGAGGCGGCCGCGGCAGTGCCGCGTATCCGCGACCGGCTGGCGCAGCTCGGCGTGAGCGTGCCGTTGATCGGCGATTTCCACTACATCGGGCACAAGCTGCTCAGCGAGCATCCGGCCTGCGCCGAGGCGCTGGACAAATATCGCATCAATCCGGGCAATGTCGGCTTCAAGGAAAAGAAAGACCGGCAGTTCGCCGCCATCATCGAGATTGCGCTCAAGAACAACAAGCCGGTGCGGATCGGCGCCAACTGGGGTTCGCTCGACCAGGATCTGCTCACGCGGCTGATGGATGAAAACGCACGGCTGTCGAACCCGCGCGACGCCCGCGCGGTGACGCGCGAGGCGATGGTGCAGTCGGCGTTGTTGTCGGCCGAGCGCGCGGAAGAGATCGGCCTGCCGCGTTCGAAGATCGTCCTGTCGGCGAAAGTGTCGGCGGTGCAGGATTTGATCGCGGTATACACGGAGCTTGCTCGCCGCTCGAACTACGCCCTGCACCTGGGATTAACCGAAGCAGGCATGGGCTCGAAAGGGATCGTGGCCTCGAGCGCGGCCATGGCCGTGCTGCTGCAACAGGGCATCGGCGATACGATCCGGGTCTCGCTCACGCCGGACCCGGGCGGGGACCGCACGTTCGAGGTGAAGGTCGCGCAGGAGCTGTTGCAGACCATGGGCCTGCGCACGTTCATGCCGTTGGTTGCGGCTTGTCCAGGTTGCGGGCGAACGACTTCGCCCACATTCCAGGAACTGGCGAGCGACATCCAAAACTTCATCCGCGAGCAGATGCCGCAGTGGAAGATGCGCTATCCGGGCGTCGAAACACTCAACGTGGCGGTGATGGGCTGCATCGTGAACGGGCCGGGGGAGTCCAAGCACGCCGACATCGGCATCTCATTGCCGGGCACCGGCGAGCAGCCGGCGGCGCCGGTGTTCATCGACGGCAAGAAGGCGGCCACGCTGCGCGGGCCTTCGATCGCGGCGGAATTCAAGCAGATGGTGGTGGACTACATCGAGCGGCGCTTCGGCGGCGCCGGAAGGCGCGCGGCGGAGTAGCAGGCCTGTGCGCGCTCGGTCGCCGCTGCCCGAAGGCGCGGCGGGCGGGATCACCGCGGCTGCATGAGGCGGCTGATCTGCGGGGCGCAGGTGAGGCGGCGCTGATCATGCCGTTGCGGCTCAACCAGCGTCAGCCGCTGTTCGCCGACTTTGCGATCCTGCTGCCAAAATTCGAAAGTCCAAACGCCGGGAACAACCTCCCAGTCGTATTCGAGATGATACCCCTGATAGCCCGTGCCGCCGATGGTGGCGGCATAGGAATGGCCGCTGGTCAGGAACGTCTTGCCCTGATCGGGATCGCGCAGGCCGGGTGAGGGATACTTCGTCACCGTGCGCAGCGTTGAGCTCGCGCCGTGCGGCCGGCCGGCAACCGCGTAGTAGAAACCAAAGCGGGTGCCGAGCAACGCGGGAATCTCCGTGGTCTGCTTGAGCAGCTTGATGTTGGTCACGATGTTGCGAAAACCGCCCGGGTGCTCGTCAAAGGGAATGCGGCCGATGGTGTCGGCGCAATAGATGCCGACTTCGCTGATGTCGATGCGCTCAATCTGGACCGCCTGGGCGCGGACGGGGGTGGGCTGGATCAGCGCCGAGACGGCAAACACTGCCGCGGCGACAAGCTGCAATGGACGCATCGTTCCCTCTCCGTATCGCCGGATGCTCCCGCCAGATTGCGGCGGTGTGACGGCGGGGAGGATGAAATGCGCAATGCGCGCGGCAAATTGGTCATACCCGCTGCTCCGGGGTTGATGGAGACATCAGGCGCGCCGGGTTGCGACGAAATGGGCTGCGGCGCGCAGCATCCTTGCCGCCGGGCCGAACGGCCTCAGCGCACGCTCGGCGTCGGCGACGAGATCGGCGAGGCGCGTCCGCGCGCCGGACGTCCCCAGTGCGGACACCAGGGTGGCCTTGCCGCGGTCGGCATCCTTGCCCGTGGGTTTGCCCAGCGCGGCGGGGTCGCCCTCGACGTCGAGCAGATCGTCGGCGATCTGGAACGCTTGGCCGAGCGCCTCGCCGTAGCGCGCCAGCGCCGCCTGTGCGGAGCGCGGCGCTTTTGCGAGGATCGCGCCGGCAATGCAGGCAAAACGGATGAGCGCGCCGGTCTTCATGGCGTCGAGCTCGATAATCTCGCGTTCGCCCAAGCGCACCGCGCCGAAGCGGCCTTCCGCGGCAAGATCGAGCATCTGGCCGCCGGTCATGCCGGCACATCCGGCGGCGCGTGCAAGCTCGGAAATCAGCGCAACGCGAACCGCAGCGTCAGGGTGGGTTTGCGGGCGCGACAGAAGATCGAAGGCGAGCGTGAGCAGGCTGTCGCCGGCGAGAATCGCGGTTGCCTCGTCAAAGGCGCGATGCAGCGTCGGGCGGCCGCGGCGCAGCGCATCGTCGTCCATGGACGGAAGGTCGTCATGCACAAGCGAATAGCAGTGTACGCATTCGACTGCCGCGGCGACCGTCAGCGCCCGCTGCCGTGGCACGCGAAACAGTGCGGCGGACTCCAACACCAGCAGCGGGCGCAGCCGTTTGCCGCCGCCGAGGGTGGCGTAACGCATGGCCTCGATCAGCCGGGGCGGCCGCGCGATTTCGCCGCGCGCGGGCTGCGGCGACAGAACACGGTCGAGCAGTCGTTCGATGGCGTGGGCGGCGACCCTGAGGCGGGCGGCGAATCGAGCATCGGCGTTGCTTGGCGCGGCTTGTGCGGAGCCGCGGGTCCGGCCGGCCGAGGTCTTTGCGCTCACGGGCATGTCCCGCCTTAGGACTTTTCATGTTGCGGGTTGCGGCGGCAGCGACGCCTTCCCGCCGCCGCCAAGGTCGCGTCGAAGGTATAAGAGGCCATGGCCCTGTTCCAGAGTCTGCCAAAATTCCTCGGCCGCGCCCTGCGCTGGGCCCTCATCATTCTGGCCTGCTGGTTGGTCGCGCCCTATTTGCTCACGCCGCTCTACCGCTATATGACGCCGGTCTCCACGCCCATGATCTGGCGCTGGCTGACCGGCCAGCGGGTCGTGCGCAGCTATGTGCCAATCGAGGCGATCGCGCCGGCGCTGGTGCGCACGGTGATCGTGGCGGAGGACGCGCGGTTTTGCAGCCACCGCGGGGTGGACTGGCAGGAACTGCGCGAGGCGATCGAAGCAGCAGACGGCATCGAGGCGATGCGCGGCGGCTCGACGATCACGCAGCAGACGGCCAAAAACCTGTTCCTTTGGCAGGGGCGGAGCGTGATCCGCAAAGGGCTGGAATTGCCTCTGGCATATTGGATCGATTTCGTCCTGCCCAAGCGGCGGATCCTGGAAATCTATCTCAATGTGGCGGAATGGGGCCCGAACGGCGAATTCGGCGTCGAGGCCGGGGCGCGGCGGGCGTTCGGCAAATCGGCGCGCGATCTTACGCCGGCGGAGGCGGCGCGGCTTACCGCAGTGCTGCCCAACCCGGTGCGGCGCGATGCGCGCACGCCGCGGCGCGCGGTGCAACGCATCGCCAATACGCACCAGGCGCGCGCCGCCGCGGCGCCGGCCGCCATCGATGCGTGCGTGCGCCTGCGTTGACCCACTGGCGCCGCGCGGCGCCCTGCTCTATAAGCCGGCCTCCGATCATTGTCGTTCCGCCCGGCGGGGCCGGGCGCCAAGGAGACCCGCCATGGCGGTGCCGAAGAAGAAAGTCTCTCCGTCCAAGCGCGGCATGCGCCGCTCGGCCGACGCGCTCAAGAAGCCGACCTATGTGGAGGACAAGGACTCCGGCGAATTGCGCCGGCCGCACCACATCGACCTGAAGACCGGCATGTACAAGGGCCGTCAGGTGCTCAAGCCGAAAACGGAAATCTGACGGTCGCGGCCAAGGCGCTGCGGCGCTTCAAAGGCGGGCGCACTCGGATTGGCCTGGAACGGCGACGTTGGCCATTGCGGCGTAAATGGCGGCGGCAACAGCGGGCGCTTCGCGGCGCCGTTCGCGCGTCTGCGGCAGGGCCTGTTTGGTCGCGATCAGGTGCGCAAGGAAACTCGCTGGCTGACGTACAAAGGCCTGCGGGCGCAGGGTTTCGGAGGCTGCAGACAGCGGAACCAGCGCGCGGCCGTTCGAACTCGGCTCGTAAGCTTCAGTTTCCCGCATGGCCAGCCCTGTATCGAAACGGGACAGACAACGTCCCAACGCCTTCGACGTCGCAAACGGCGTGCCGCGCTTCGAGCAGGCCGCCAATGGCGCAATGCAAGGGAATAGCGGGGTATCAACCGCGCTTTTCGGAAAAGGTTGCGCCTTGACCTGTCGCTCGGTTCCCGAAATGGGGCAGCACTTAAGCCGCACATCGACGTCGGGGGCGAAACCGCCAGCGCGCGATCTTTCCCAACCCGTTTTATCTCCCTCTGGAAGGAACAGGTTGATGCCGAAAGCACGTTCACGCGCGTCTTCGACGCGCTATGGCGCGTCAGGTCGCTGTGTCGAGCAAAGTTCCTGCAAAAATTTTGCGCAGAGAATATGAAGCCGGCTTGCTACGCTGTTCCGGGATTGCCAAAGGCGGCGCCTTTGCAGCCTCGTTCAGGTCTTGTCCTTGTCGGACAGGCGGTCGAGTCGCTTCTGCATCTCTTCCATCTGTCTTTTCAGATCGTCGATCTCGCCGCTTGCCGTCTTCTTCTCACCCTCGCCGCTCTTGGCCTCGCGGCCGAACGGCGTGAACATGGCGAAGGCGCGCTCGAACATCTCGATGTTTCGGCGCACCTGATCCTCGATGAGGCCGAAATTGCCAATGCCGAAAGCCTGCGCCATCTGGGCGCGGAATTTCTCCTGCTCGCGCGTCAGCGTATCGAGCGAGACCTCAAGGTAGCGCGGCACCAGCATCTGCAGGCTGTCGCCGTAGAAGCGTATGAGTTGACGCAAGAAATTGATGGGAAGCAGATTCTGGCCTTCCTTGTTCTCCTGCTCGAAAATGATTTGCGCAAGCACCGAGCGCGTGATGTCCTCGTTGGTCTTGGCGTCGTAGACAACAAAATCCTCGCCTTCCTTGACCATGGCGGCGAGGTCTTCGAGCGTCACATAACTGCTCGTACCGGTGTTGTAGAGTCGCCGATTTGCATACTTCTTGATGGTGACGGGGTCGTCTGGCTTGTTCATGTTGGCTCGTCGCATCGCGCTCGGGTCGGCGCCGCTCCGCCGGCTAACAACGGCTCTGCCGTTCCGGGCCAATTTCCGGGCAATATATCCGGCTCGTTTATGGCACGTCGCTCTTAACAGTGAAAGCGCCTTCGCCGCCGCGGTCAAGACTGTCGATTGCGGCCGGCGTCCATATATGGACAGCGCGGGGCCCAGGGGCTATCGGAGAGAGCAACAAACCACAGGAGACCTCCCATGAAAGACGACATCGTCATCGTCAGCGCGGCGCGCACGCCGATCGGCGCTTTCAACGGAGCGTTG
Organism: Xanthobacteraceae bacterium; assembly: GCA_035574295.1. Classification (GTDB taxonomy): domain Bacteria; phylum Pseudomonadota; class Alphaproteobacteria; order Rhizobiales; family Xanthobacteraceae; genus PNAI01. The sequence goes on along the minus strand of DATLYX010000139.1, from coordinate 8,594 downwards.
GCCAGCCTGCCGGCCCATGAGCTTGGAAAAGTCGCGATTACGGCGGCGCTGGAACGCGCCGGGGTGGAGAAGGGTCGCGTTTCGGAGGTGATCATGGGGCAAATCCTCACCGCGGGACAAGGCCAGAACCCGGCACGCCAGGCGTCGATCGCCGCCGGGCTCCCGGTCGAGGTGCCGGCGTGGGGCGTCAACCAGCTCTGCGGATCCGGCCTGCGCGCGGTGGCGCTCGGCTATCAGGCGTTGCTCAACGGGGATGCCGAGGTGGTGGTGGCGGGAGGACAGGAATCCATGAGTCAGGCGCCGCACTGCGCGCACCTGCGCAACGGGGTCAAGATGGGTCCGCTGGAAATGATCGATACCATGATCAAGGACGGCCTCTGGGACGCCTTCAACGGCTATCACATGGGCAATACGGCGGAGAACGTCGCCAAGCAGTGGCAGATCACGCGCCAGCAACAGGACGAATTTGCAGTCAAGTCGCAGAACAAGGCCGAGGCCGCGCAGAAGGCCGGCAAGTTCAAGGACGAGATCGCTCCGGTGACGGTGAAGAACCGCAAGGGCGACACCGTGGTTGATACCGACGAATATCCGAAACACGGCACCACCCTGGAGGCCATTGCGAAACTCAAGCCGGCGTTCGACAAGGACGGCACTGTCACCGCCGGCAACGCCTCCGGCATCAACGACGGCGCGGCCGCCGTGGTGCTGATGAAGGCAAGCGAAGCGCAAAGACTTGGCAAGAAACCGCTTGCGCGCATTGTGTCGTGGGCGCAGGCGGGAGTTGACCCTGCGATCATGGGTACGGGGCCGATACCGGCCTCGCGCGCAGCGTTGAAGAAGGCCGGCTGGAAGGTGGAGGATCTCGATCTGATCGAGGCCAACGAAGCCTTTGCGGCGCAGGCCTGCGCGGTGAACAAGGATCTTGCCTGGGATACCAATAAGGTTAACGTGAACGGCGGGGCGATCGCGCTCGGCCATCCCATCGGTGCGTCGGGGGCGCGGGTACTGGTCACACTCCTGTACGAAATGCAGAGGCGTAATGCCAAAAAGGGCCTCGCCACGCTTTGCATCGGCGGCGGGATGGGCATTGCCATGTGTGTGGAGCGCTAAGGCGAGATGCGAGGGCGGGCAGAATTTTTGTCATCATCCTTGCGTACGGATGATCCGGTGAACGTTGCCGCCACGTCTTTGCGTGCGGGGTCGCCGGGCGCTTTGTGGCGGGGCGCGGCGAGTAAGGGGAGGTGTCGGCGTCATGTCTCGGGTAGCGTTGGTTACGGGAGGCACGCGCGGCATCGGCGCGGCGATCTGCAGGGCACTCAAAGCGGCTGGCTATCGCGTTGCCGCCAACTACGGCGGCAACGATGCGGCGGCACAAAAGTTCAAAGCGGAAACCGGCATCCCGGTCTACAAGTGGGACGTCTCTTCCTATGAGGCCTGTGCCGCCGGCGTGCAACAGGTGGCGGCCGATCTCGGCCCCATCGAGGTGCTGGTCAACAATGCCGGGATCACCCGGGACGCTATGTTCCATCGCATGAAGCCCGAGCAGTGGACGGCGGTCATCAACACGAATCTCAACTCGCTGTTCAATATGTGCCGGCCGGTGATCGAAAGCATGCGCGAACGCAAGTTCGGCCGCATCATCAACATCTCCTCCATCAACGGCCAGAAGGGGCAGATGGGGCAGACCAACTATTCGGCGGCGAAGGCCGGCGAACTCGGCTTCACCAAGGCGCTGGCGCAGGAGTGTGCGCGCCTCGGCATCACGGTGAACGCGATTTGCCCGGGCTATATCAACACCGAAATGGTGCAGGCGGTGCCGAAGGACGTGCTGGAAAAATCGATTTTGCCGCTGATCCCGGTTGGACGGCTGGGCGAGCCCGAGGAGATCGCGCGTTGTGTCGTGTTCCTCGCCTCCGACGATGCGGGTTTCATCACCGGCTCGACCCTGTCGGCAAACGGCGGGCAGGTGATGGTGTAAAGCGTCGTCGCCCCAGGCATCGCACATCCAGTCGCTACCCCACCGATCACCGAGGCTTTGCTCTTGTGGCTCGGGTGCGATCCGCTGCGATGCCGTCGGGGCCGGTCGTCATCTTGACCGCTGCTTCACGCCGCGGCTCACGTGGATTTGACTAAAAAACTTGCAGTCGAAAATCGACGCCGTTTAAGAAAAATAAATCGGCTTACGTGATAGGTGCCCGTACCTGAAGCGCTCGGCGCCGGTTTGCGCCTCTCAGAGGTTACATGCTGCCGAGTTCCGTTATCGCCGAACTGGAAGATGCGATGCAGAGCAGCCCGCTCGACAAGCGGGTTGCCGTGCTTGAGCGCGTGACGGACCTGTTTCTTGAGAATGCCCCCTATATCAACGAGCAGCAGGTTGGTCTGTTCGACGACGTATTGCTGCGGTTGATCCGTCACGTCGAGCTCAGGGCGTTGGCGCGACTGAGCGAGCGGCTTGCGCCGGCGCCGAACGCGCCGGTCGGTGTGATCCGGCAACTGGCAAGCCACGACGACATCCTGGTGGCTGGCCCGGTGCTGTTGCAGTCGGAGCGGCTGAGCAGCGCGGACCTGGTTAGAATCATCAAATCCAAAGGAGAAAAGCATCATCTGGCTATCGCCGGGCGAACGCTGCTGGAGGAACCAGTGACCGATGCGCTGCTCGAATGCGGCAGCCGGGAGGTTTACTACAAGCTTGCGCAAAATCACGGCGCCATCTTTTCCAAGACCGGATTTGCCATCCTCGTCAATTATGCAAAAAATGACGCATGCCTTGCCGAATCGGTCGGTCAGCGGCTTGACGTGCCTGTGCCGCTGTTGCGCAAACTGGTGGAGGAGGCGACGGACGTCGTACGCAAGCGCCTATTGGCGACCGCCCCGGCCGAAGTACATGCGGAAATCAAAAGGGTTTTGAGCGAGATTTGCAATACTGTGATCGAACAAGCAGAAGCTGAACCGCGCGACTTTGGCGAGGCCCAAAATCGTGTCCTCGCCTTGCAGCAGGAGAATCGACTGAATGAGGCGGCGCTCGCGGAATTTGCCAAAGCCTCGAAGCTTCCGGAAATGTGCGCGGCGTTGGCACTCTTATGCCGGGCGCACTTTGATTTGGTGGAGCGGTTGATGCGCACACTCCACTGGGGCGGACTCTTGGTCGCCTGCAAGGCCGCCGATTTGAGCTGGCAGACGGTGCAGATTATCCTGCAGCGTCGCCTGCCCGCCCATCCGATCTCGGAGGCCGATCTTCAGCAGGCACGGGCGGACTATGCCCGGCTGACCCGGCCAACGGCGCAACGGCTGCTCGGGTTCTGGCAGGCGAAGAACCAAAGCCGGCTGCACTGAGCTGGTCTTCGACCGGTGCAGCAAAGGAATCGATCTGCGCATTCCGGCAGCCACGGTGCCTAAATTCATAGTTTACAGGATTTTAAGCAGAAATCCCGATACTGAAATGTGGAAATTTCCGCGCCTTAAAGGAGGGTATTTCCATGCGCTGTATTACGGCTCTTGCCTTAGTCATTGCTATGAGCGGTCCGGCCCTTGCCGATGATCCCAACTGCACGTCCGAATCCAAGGACAAGTGGATCAGCGAAAGCGACATGAAGGCAAAAATTGCTAGCCAAGGCTACAAGGTGCGAGTTTTCAAAGTGACCAAGGGGAATTGCTACGAAATCTACGGCTGGGACAAGACGGGCAAGCGGATCGAGATCTATTTCAATCCGGTGACCGGCAGCGTGGTGAAAGAGCACAGAAGCTGACCCCGATTGTGGTCGGGACCTCCGCGCGCTTTGCGTGCGAGATAACAGGTTCGATCAATGCTCAGGCGCCTCGGGCTGCGACAACGGGTCATCGGATTATTTGCCAGCGGTGCCTTGGTCATGGTGGGCATTGTCGGCCTCAACTTGCATGAGTTGGCCGAACTGCAGCGTCACAGCGAGGCGGAACGGGAAGCCGAGCTGCGGAGCGATGCGATACATGAGGTGGTGCTGATCGCGCTGCAGACGGCGACGACATTTTCCTCCCTGGTGTTCGATCTCATGCCTGACGAGCAGAAGACCGTGCTCGCCAAGGGCGAAGCAACACTCGCCGAACTTGAGGCTAGGCGGGAGCTCATCGATCCGATGCTTGCGCGTTATCTGACCAAGGACGACCGCCAGTCGCTGTTCGAGGCGGTGAGCGAAATCCGTCGTTCGTGGGAAGAAATTAAGAACGACGTTGCGCAGGGTGGAACCGACGTGTTCCGCTTCCATCTGTTTTCAGTGGTCAAGCACGCTGAGCGCGTGCGGGACATCGTCGCGCAGGCGGACGCAGGCGCCAAAACCAACGCACAGGAGGCCGCCGCTGTGCGCAATCGCAGCGCCCGACAGACCCGCAGCACGATCGTGATCGCGCTTTTGGCGGCACTGGCGGCGTTACTCACCGTGGGATGGTTGGTGCTGCATTACGGCATACAGCGGCCGATCGGCGAAGTGATCGCGGCGGTCTCCCGTATTGCGACGGGCGACGTAAGCACGCCGGTTGGCAGTTCAAACCGTGTCGATGAGATCGGCGCAATCATGACGGCGCTCGAAAGCCTGCGCCAACAGGCCAGTGAGCGGCGAAAACTTGCGGCGGAGCGCCTGCGCGATGCGGCCGAACGCGACGCGCGGCGCGAGCGGCTGGAGGCGATCCTGGGCGAGTTTCGCGCCGCGGTGGTTGCCGCCTTGAGCGAAGGGGCCAAGGCCGTGCAGGCGATGCGTCAAGCCACCGAGGGTCTGGCGGCGGCCGCCGCCGACACACAAACCGGCGCGACGCGGGCGACCGAAGTATCCCACGAGGTCTCGACCAATGTCGCCAATGTCGCGGCGGCGACCAAAGAATTGAACCTCACCATCGAGACCATGGCGCGCTCGGTCAAGCAGGCGGAAATCGCCATTGGGGAAGCGGCCCAGCGCGCGAGCGCTACGTCGCACACGATCGACGGCCTTTCGGAGACCGCGCAAACCATCGGCGACGTTGCGGCTTTCATCGAGTCGGTGGCGAGCCAGACCAACCTCTTGGCCCTCAATGCCACGATCGAGGCCGCGCGCGCAGGTGCTGCCGGAAAGGGTTTTGCCGTTGTGGCGGCGGAGGTGAAGTCCTTGGCCGCGCAGACCGCGGCCGCCACGGAAAACATCAATGCCCGTATCGCAGAGATGCGTCGGCGGACCGAGGAAGCGGTCAACGCCATACAAACCATCGTGAAGACTAATGACGAAGCGGCAGGCCACGCGGCAACGATTTCCGCGGCGGTGGCCAGTCAGACCCAAGCCACTACCATGATTTCCAGAAATCTGCAGGACGCGGCGGGCTGGACCGCGGGCCTCTCCCGGGCGGTCGAGGAATTGGCCTCCGCCGTGCGGCGGACCAATGGGGCGGCTGAGCAGGTGAGGATCGCCTCAAGTGCCTCGGCTGCGGCAGCCGACAAGTTCGACCGCCTAGTGGACATGTTCCTCGAACGCGTGAAGGCGGCCTGAACAGACGGTTCCGAGCTCATCGCTCCGGGAACCAGCCGGCGGGCGCCAGTTCGAAGTACCGGAATTCAAAACCCGGCGCCACGGTGCAGCCGCACAGGGTCCAATCGCCGAGGGTCTCGGCCGTCTGCCAATGGCCGGCGGGCACCACCGCCTGCGGTCGGGCGCCCGCTGCCAGATCCGGCCCGAGCAGCAGTGTTTTCGTCGGGCCGTCTCCGGCCATGGAAAGGCGCAGCGGGGCGCCGGCATACCAGTGCCAAAGCTCGGTCGCATCGATGCGGTGCCACTGCGAACGCTCGCCGCGGCGGAGCAGGAAGTAGATGGCGGTGGAAGCGGCGCGTCCGTCGGGAAGCGTGCGCGGATCGCGGAAGGTTTCGCGGAAATGTCCGCCCTCGGGATGCGGACTGAGCGAAAGCCAACGGATCACGTCGTCGGCGGATAGCAATGGACTCCTCCGTTGAAGTCCTCGATACGATAACGGCCGGGCGAATCGGCGACGAGATAGGTGGGTCCGATGGGCGATTTGCCGTGGCCGCCGGGAATGTCGAGCACATAGGCGGGCTGGCAGAGGCCGGAAACGCGGCCGTGCAAGCCGCGCATCAGATCCTGTCCCTCCTCGATGGTGGTGCGCAGGTGCGCGGTGCCCGGCGCCAGATCGGCATGGTGCAGATAGTACGGCTTGATGCGGCAGGCGACGAAGGCGCGCATCAGTGCGGCGAGCGTTTGCGGATCGTCGTTGACGCCCCTGAGCAGCACCGACTGGCTCAGCATCGGGATGCCGGCGTCGACGATGCGTGCGCAGGCTGAGCGCGCCGCGGCGGTGAGCTCGCGCGGGTGGTTGGCGTGCAGCACGACGTAGGTCGCTTTGCCGGGCGCTTTGATCGCGCGCACGAGCGCCGGTGTGATGCGCGTGGGATCGGCGACGGGCATGCGGGTGTGCACGCGGATCACGGCGAGGTGGGGGATTGCGGCAAGCCGCGCCACGACCTGTTTGAGGCGGCGCGGCGAAAGGATCAGCGGATCGCCGCCGGTGAGGATCACCTCCCAGATTTCCGGATGCGCGGCGATATAGGCGAGGGCGCGTTCGAGCCCCTCCTTGTCGAGGCCGCGCGCCGCCGGGCCGATCATCTCGCGGCGGAAACAGAAGCGGCAATAGACCGCGCACAGATGCGTGAGTTTCAGCAGCACGCGGTCGGGGTAACGATGCACGATCCCGTCGACCGGGCTGTGCGCGAAGTCGCCGATCGGGTCCGCGGTTTCGCCCGGCCGGCGTTGGCACTCCGCGGGATCGGGAACGAACTGGCGCGCGATGGGGTCGGCGGGGTCGCCGCGGTCGATCAGCGCGGCCATCGCCGGGGTGATGGCGACCGCATAGCGCCTGGCGACCTCCGTGAGCGCCTCGATTCGCGTCGCCGGTACGAGTCCGGCATCAATGAGATCGGGCAGGTTGCGTAAGGGTTTGTTGATGGCATTCATCGCAGCGATACCTCGAATGTTGGGCGCGCAACAATGTCCGCGCCGCCGCCGCGCCGCCGCCGCGCCGCCAAGCTGCACCAGTCATATAAACGTGCGTGATCGCGATGTCGCGCGACATTGCGCTCCCGTTAAATGCTTACTTCGCGATGCGCAAGCTGCGCAGACAACGGGGGCCTCGCACAACCGAAGCCGCCATCGCGATTTTCTCGTGCAAAAATTTTCAAAGCTTTAGTTGCTGAAGCCGATGGCCTTGACCATTTTGCTCCAGCGCTCGACGTCCTCGGTGAAATATTTGTTGGTCCCCGGGACATCAAACACAACCGGATCGAAGCCGGCCTTGGCCAACCGATCAAGCGAGTCCGGTTCCTTCATTGCGGCATTGATTTCCGCATTCAGCTTTGCCACGACGGCATCCGGAGTCTTGGCAGGCGCAAACACGCCGACCCAGGAGCCCGAATAAATATTGGGGTATCCCATCTCGGCAAAGGTCGGCACGTCGGGGATCGCCGCGTTGCGCTTGGCGGCGGCCACGCCGAGCCCGCGCAGCGCGCCGCTGCGGATGTGCGGGGTCACCGGCGGAAGCGTCAGCACGATGGCATCGACATGTCCGCCGAGCACTGCAGTGATTGCCGGGGCGCCGCCCTGGAATGGCACCTGCACGTATTTCACCTTGGTCACCTCGCGGAAAAAATACTCGGCGCCGATGTAGGGACCGGTGCCGACTCCGGCGCTGCCGTAGGTGAAACTCTTTTCTTTGGCGGTGGCGATGAACTGTTTGAGGTCCTGGGCGGGATTTTTTGGATTGACGGCGATGACGTCCGGACTGAAGGCGACGATGGCGACCGGCCGCAGGTCGCTGGTCTCAAATCCCTTGTTCTTTGACGCCGTGGCGTTGACCGCCAGCGCCGAAGTCGTCACCAGCAGCGTGTAGCCGTCAGCAGCCGCGCCGGCGACCGCCTTGGCGGCGAGGTTGCCGCCGGCGCCGCCGCGATTTTCCACCACGAAGCTTTGCTTCAGCCGGTCCGAAAGTTTGGTCGCGACCAGACGGCCGATGATGTCGGCAAGGCCGCCGGCGGGGAAGGCGACGATCACGGTCACGTTCTGCGCCGGATAGGTTTGCGCGGAGGCGGGCGGTGTAACGGCGGCGGCCAGAGCGGCGCAAACGAGCGCCAAGCGTGAAACGCGAAGATCGAGCATGGGGTGTCCTTTCGTCATTCACCGGCTCCGTACCGCGCAAGCCCAAGCGGTCGGAAGTGCCTCCACGTGCGAGCGTAGTGCGGTGCGCTTGCGATGGTCAATCGGGCGACGCATGCCCGCGCTGGTCATGATTCCGGATCGATGACGGGTGCCCACAGCACCTGGTCGATCCGGCTTGCCCCGGTTGCGAGCATCACCAGGCGGTCGAAGCCGAGCGCGATGCCACTTGCCGGCGGCATGGCGGTCAGCGCCGCCATGAAATCCTCATCAATAGGGTAGCGAGCCCCGTAGCGCCGTTCTTTCTCGCGCATGGCCGCGTCAAAGCGCCGCCGCTGCTCGGCCGGGTCGGTCAGCTCTCCATAGCCATTGGCCAGCTCGATGCCGCAGGCATAAAGCTCGAAGCGTTGGGCCACGCGGGGATCGGAAGCGGGGCGGGCGAGC
>DATLYX010000138.1:0-6378 GCA_035574295.1 Xanthobacteraceae bacterium | reverse complement strand
CGGTCCCGGGTCTGCAGCGCACCGCTCCGCTTCGCTCCGCGCTGCGCTGCGCCCGGGACACGTGAGCGATAGAACTCGGCATTCGACAGCGCAAAATTCCACCCCACAGCGCAAAGCTCCCTCCCACAATGCAAGCTCCACCCCACAGTTGCCCGCGAATGGGAGGGGGAGAGGAATGCGAATGGGAGGGGGAGAGGAACGCGAATGGGAGGGGGAGAGGAAGAGGAAGAGACTCCACCCCACAGCGCAAACTCCACCGTCCATCCAACACAAACTCCATCGGCCTCGCACAAACTCCATCGGCCTCGCCGCGCAAGGCGCGCGCCCCGAGGGTTTGCCCTCCTCCCGATCTCCTCCCAAAAATTCGCTCCCCGCTAAAGGCGAGGGAGGAAGGCGTGCGCGGTCTGATGTTAGGCCGGCATCAGCGGGACCATCGACAGGCGGGGATCGGCGGCCGGGATATAGGCTTCGGGCAGCCCGAGCTCCTTGCGCACGATGTTGGCGCCGCGCACCAGCGCCACCATCTTGTAGAAGGCGTGCATGCGGCTCATGGACTGGCGGCCGAAGCCGCAGTCGCTGGAGAGAATGAGTCGCTCCGGCTCGATGTATTTGAGCGCCGCGCGAATCAGTTCGGCCACCTCCTCCGCGCGCTCGACTTGCAGCGTGCGGTGGCTGATGACGCCGACGGCGATTTTCTTGTCCTTGGAGATCGTTTTGCCGATCGCTTCGAAATCGAGTCCGCGATTGTAGGCGCCTTCGAAGGTGATCACGTCCACGTCGAGCTGGTCGAAATAGGGCAGGGCATTGCGGTAGGACTGGTCGCGGCTGGCGACGCGCTGGGCCGCCGGACTGCCCCAGCAGGTGTGGCACCACACTTCGCATTTGGCGCGTAGGCCTTTCACCTCGACGTTGAACGCCTCCACCCATTGTTGCGGTTTGATCGGGGCCCGCGGGTCGTGGATGATCTGGTGGATCGCGGGTTCCTCGACCTGCACGATCGGCGCGCCGGCGTCGGCGAGCGCGTGATATTCGCGGTTCAGCGCGGTCGAAAGGTCGAACAGCAGCTTCAGGCGATCGTTGTAGAACTCGTCGGTGAGCATCAGCGCCAAGATCTGCGCCGAGATCGAGCCGATCTTGACTGGGCGGTCGGTCATGCCGGCGATCGCCTTGTAAGCGCGGTCGAGCTGCAGCGTAGTTTTCCCGATCTGGCCGGTGACCGGCGGGGTCATGCGGGTCTCGATCACCTCCCACATGATGTCGCCGGGGCCCTTGTCGGCCATAAAACTCGCCGGCTGCACTTCGACCCGCGGGGCGCCGATGCCTTCGATACGCTCGGTAGCGTAGCTGACCCAGCTGCGGCCGGCGACGTCGTTGTCGAGGCGGGCGTCGCCGTCCACGAAAATGTCGATGCCGGCGCGGTGCTGGGCCGCCACGTTGCAGGCCAGACAATCAAAATGCTGCTCGCGGTACTCGGTCTGCGCAAAGCCGTGCGACAGCGGGAGGCCGCGCAGGTTGGCGGTGTACCAGCTCGGACGGGGCAGAGCGCCGGTGGTGGTGGTGAGCAGCGCCTTGCCTTTGGTGGCGGTGAACATTTGTCACAGCTTGCCGAGCGCGCGCAAAATCTTGTCGGGCGTGAACGGCATGTCGGTGAGCGGTTTTGCGCCGAGCGGCCGCAGCGCGTCGTTGATGGCGTTCATCACCGCGCCCGGCGCGCCGGCGGTACCGGCTTCGCCCGCGCCCTTGGCGCCGAGCTCGGAGTCGGCGGTGGGCGTGACCACGTGGCCGACCTCGATGTCCGGCATTTCCATGGCCATGGGCACGAGATAATCGGCCATGTTGCCGTTCAGCAATTGGCCGCGCTCGTCGTAGACGCAGTGCTCGAGCAGCGCCGCGCCGATGCCCTGCACGATGCCGCCGCGAATCTGCTCATCCACGAGCTGCGGATTGATGATGGTGCCGCAGTCCTCCACGCACCAGTGCTTGAGCAGTTTGACGAAGCCGCTTTCGACGTCGACCTCCAGGTAGCTCGCCTGAATTCCGTTGGTGAAGGCGAAGGCCCAGGCGCGCGGCACGTAATGGCGCGTCGCGACAAGCTCGGCCTGCACGCCGGCAGGTAGCGTGTCGGGGCGGAAATAGGCAATGCGCGCAAGCTCCTCCAAGGTCAGGCGCTCGGCGCCGTTCGCCGCATCGACAACCACGCCGTTGCGGATGTCGAGGGTTTCCGGCTTGGCCTGCAGGATGGAGCCGGCAACCGCCAGCACGTTCTGCCGCAACGCCTTGCCGGCCTGCCACGCCGCTTCGCCGCCGATGCCGGCGGCGCGCGAAGCCCAGGTGCCGCCGCCATAGGGCGTGTTGTCGGTGTCGCCCATGATCACGCGCACGCGCTCGATCGGCACGCCGAAGCTCGTCGCCACGCATTGCGCGATGACGGCCTCGGCGCCCTGGCCCTGCTCGGAGACGCCGGTGTGGCAGAAGATCGCGCCGGTGGCGTCGAGCCGCACGGTGGCGCCGTCCTGCGAGGAGATGCGCGCGCCGCCGACGCCGTAGAATGCGGCGCTCGGGTTGGTCACCTCGATGAAGCTCGCAAAGCCGATGCCGCGATAGATGCCCTGTTGGCGCAGGCGCTCCTGTTCGGCGCGCAGGGCCGCGTAGTCCATCATCGCTTCGAGCTTGGCGAGCGAGGCGTGATGGGAGAGCGCCTCGAACTTGATGCCGGATGGGCCTTGCGAGGGATGCGCATCGTCGGGGATCAGGTTGCGGCGGCGGATCTGAAGCGGGTCCATGCCGATCTTGGCCGCGGCAAGCTCCACCAGGCCCTCGGTCACGGCGGTGGCGATGGGGTGGCCGACGGCGCGGTACTGGCACATCACGTTCTTGTTCTGGAACACGACGCGGGCGCGCGCCTTGTAGTTCGGGCAGGTGTAGGGTCCGCCGGTGAGATTGACGATCTGGTTCGCCTCGATGCCGGAGGTGCGCGGATAGACGGAATACGGGCCGATGCCGGTGAGGTCGTCGATTTCCCAGGCGGTGATGGTGCCGTCGCGCTTGACGCCGATCCTGGCTTTGACCCGGTGGTCGCGGGCGTGAATGTCGGTGACAAAACTCTCAATACGATCGGCCACGAATTTGATCGGCCGGTTGAGCAGTTTTGACAGCGCGACGGTGGCCATTTCGTCGGCGTAGGTGTGTACCTTGATGCCGAACGAGCCGCCGACGTCCTTAGTCACCACGCGTACCTGGTGTTCCTGCAGGCCGAGATGCTTGGCGAACAGGTTCTGCATCATGTGCGGGGCTTGCGTGGCGTGATAGGCGGTGAGCCGCTGCTCGGAAGGATTCCAGTCGGCGACAATGGTGCGCGGCTCGTTGCACACGCCGGTATGGCGACCGAACACGAAAGTGGTCTCCACGATCTCGTCGGCGTCCCTAAAACCCTTGTCGGGATCGCCGGCGGTGTGGACGCGCTCAAAAGTGAGATTGTCGCCGAGCTCGGGATGGATCACCGGCGTCTTCGGATCGAGCGCGGTCTCGGCGTCGGTCACCGGCTCAAGCTCGGCATATTCGACCTCGACAAGCTCGCAGGCGTCCTCGGCCAGCGCACGGGTGCGCGCCACCACAGCGACCACGGCCTCGCCCTGCCAGCGCGCGCGGCCGACCGCGAGCGGATATTGCGGCGCCGACTTGATGCCCTTCAGATGCGTGAGCACGCCGACCCACGGGGTCATCACCTTGGCCAGCTCGGGGCCGGTCACCACCGCGATCACGCCGGGCGCGGTCTTGGCCTTATCGACGTCGATGCGCTTGATCTCGGCGTGCGCATAGGGCGAGCGCACGAAGGCCACATGCGCCATGCGCGGCAGCGTCACGTCGCTCACGAATTGCGCGCGGCCCTGGCTTAAGCGGGCGAGATTGGGCCGCGGCACCGAGCGGCCGATGTAGGAATTGGGCCGGTCAAGCGCAGTGAGCGTGGGCGGGGTGTCTTCAGCAATTCTCATCGGGCGCCTCCGTTGCGCGCCTGTGCTACCGCCTCGATCGCATCGACGATGGCCTGATAGCCGGTGCAGCGGCAGTAGTTGCCGGAGAGATATTCGCGGATCTGTGCGCGGCTCGGCACGCCGCCGTTACGCAAAAGCTCCTGCGCGGTGAGCAGCATGCCCGGCGTGCAGTAGCCGCACTGCAGCGCGTTGCGGCGCTCGAAAGCGGCCTGCAGGTCGGCAATCTCGCCGGAGTCGGAAAGGCCTTCGATGGTCTCCACGCGGGCGCCGTCGCATTGGGCGGCAAGCACGAGACAGCCGCGCACGATGGCACCGTCGAGCCGCACGGTGCAGGCGCCGCAGACGCCATGCTCGCAGCCGACATGGCTGCCGGTGAGCGCCAAATCCTCGCGCAGGAAATCGACGAGGTTTTTGCGCGCCTCAACCGTGCAGGAAACGGGCTCGCCGTTGACGGTCAAACGGATTTCGCAGGTAGGGGCGGTCATGGTTGCTCCACAAGCTCGTGCGCGACGCGGCGCAGTAGAACTCCGGCGAGGTGTTTTTTCAGCCGGCCGCTCGCGTGAACGTCGTCCGGCGGATCGAGATCGCGCGCAAGCGCGGCGATTGCGTCTTCCACGCTGCCGTTCACGAGCGCGGCTTCCGCGTTCTTGGCGCGCAGCGGGGTCGCGCCAACGCCGAAGTAGGCAAGACGCACCTCCGCGATCCGTTTGCTCTCGACTTGGGCGCTCGTGGCAAGGCCGACCATGGCATAGTCGCCGTGGCGGCGGGCGAATTCGGCAAATCCGCAGCGGCTCTTCGCCGTGGCGGCCGGAACCCGGATTGCGGTCAACACCTCGGCCGGCGCAATCGCGGTTTGGTAGAGACCCTTGAAGAATTCGTCGGCCTTGACCGCGCGCCTGCCGTTGGCGCCGGTGAGCTCCACCTCGCCGCCGAGCGCCAGAAGGCAGGCCGGCAATTCGGCGGCCGGGTCGGCAAAGGCGATCGAGCCGCCGATGGTACCGCGGTTGCGGATGGCGGGATGGGCGATGTGCGGCAGCGCGCGCGCAATCAGCGGGGCGAGCTCGGAGATTTCGCGCGCGCGCTCGGCCGTAGCGTGGCGCACGAGCGCGCCGATCTCCAACTGCCCATCCTTGCGCACGACACGGTCGAGGCCGTCGATGGCGTTGATGTCGACGAGCAACTTCGGTGCGGAAAGGCGCATATTGAGCGTGGCGAGCAGGCTCTGGCCGCCCGCCAGCAACCGGGCGTTCTCGCCATGCTCGGTGAGTAAAGCGATCACCTCATCGAGCGAGCGTGCTTTCCGATACGCAAACGGCGCGGGTTTCACCGGTCCTCCCCAATTTATTGTTAGCCCTATTGTCACCGAGAACGCGGGAGCGTCAATCCTGGCTGCGATCTTGGGACAGGATTTTGCGCACGATGTCGATGGCGCGGCGGAGGAGGGTCATCGAGGCCTCAAGCGTGCGGAACGCGGCATGGGCGCTGAGCGTGACGTTGTCCATGCGGCACAGCGGATGGTCGGGTCGCAGCGGCTCGGAATGATACACGTCGAAGCCGGCAAAGCGGATATGGCCACGCCGCAGCGCATCGATCAGCGCCGCCTCGTCCACCAGCGCGCCGCGGGCGGTGTTCACCAGAATGACCCCGGGTTTCATTTTGGCAATGCGCGCCGTGTCGAGAAAGCCGCGGGTGTCGTCATTGAGCACGAGATTGAGCGACACGACATCCGACCTCGCCAGCAGAGTGTCGAGATCGACGAGCCTTGCATTGGGGTCCGGTCGCGGGGTGCGGTTGTAGGCGAGCACCTCCATGCCGATGCCTTTCGCGATGCGCGCCACTTCCCGGCCGATGCCGCCAAGGCCGATGATGCCCAGCGTCTTGCCCTGAAGCTGCACGCCCTCAAGCTGATCCCAGGTGCCGCCGCGGATCTCGCGATCCATGCGCGCGAGCTGCCGACAGCAGGCGAACATCAAGGCAATGGTGTGCTCGGCAACGGCAGTGTCGCCGTAACCTTTGATGGTGTGGACGGTGATGCCGAGCTGTTTGAGCTCGGCAATGTTCATGTAGCTCGCGGCGCCGGTGCCGAGAAACACGATGTGCCTGAGCGATTTGCACTGCGCCATGACGTCGGTCGGCAGATACGAATGATCGTCGAGGCAGATCTCGTAGCCGGCGAGCAGCCGCGGCAAGTCAGCGCGCTCGAACGGCTTGTCGTTGACGGCGATGGGCGGGTCGTCCGGCCGGATGACTTGCGCCCATACCGGCGCAAGCTGATCGTTGCAGTCGATGAAGATGGATTTCATGGCGGGTCGATGAAGGGATGCGGGCTCGCGATTGACCATGGCGCTTTATGGCGGCTTGTTGTAACACCAGAAGCCCTGTCCCG
>DATLYX010000137.1:0-2011 GCA_035574295.1 Xanthobacteraceae bacterium | reverse complement strand
CTAGAGCATGATCGGGTCTGGATGAATCGGGAGGGATTCCCTTGGCGGCGAAAATCTGATTCAAGCTACTGGCTGGGGTTGGAGGCCAGCCAGGAATGACACGAGCCTATTCGCTGGATCTGCGCGAGCGAGCTGTGGCGGCGGTGGCGGCCGGGCGGTCGCGGCATCAAGTGGCGAAGCTGTTCAAGGTTGGGGTGTCGAGCGTGGTGCGCTGGTGCCAGCGGCAGCGCGCGACGGGCACGTGCGCGGCCAAGCCGATGGGTGGGCGGCGGCGTCTGATCCTGCTGCCGGAGCGAGACTGGCTTTTGGCGCGACTTTCTGTGGCCCCCGATCTGACGGTCCGTGCGCTGCGTCACGAGCTGATCGAGCGCGGCGTCAAAGTGAGCTATGGGGCGGTGTGGGCATTCCTGGCGGCCGAGGGGCTGACGTTTAAAAAAAACACTGCGCGCCGTCGAGCAAGAACGGCCCGACGTCGCCCGTCAACGCGCCCGCTGGCGGCGTTATCAAGGGCGCATTGATCCCGAACGCCTGGTCTTCGTCGACGAGACCTGGGCCAAGGACAACATGACCCGGACGCACGGTCGGGCGCCACGCGGCGAGCGCCTGATTGCCGCGGTTCCGCAGGGCCGCTGGACCACCACCACCTTCCTGGCCGGGCTGCGCTGCGCGGGCATCGTCGCTCCGTGCGTCATCGACGCGCCGATCAATGGCGCCATCTTCCGTGCCTGGGTCGTCGAGTTCCTGGTCCCGACCTTGCGCTGCGGCGATATCGTCGTGCTCGACAATCTCGGCAGCCACAAGGGAGACGCGGTTCGCCGCGCCATCCGTGCCGCCGGCGCCCACCGCTTGCTGCTGCCGCCCTACAGCCCGGACCTCAATCCCATCGAGCAGGTCTTCGCCAAGCTCAAAACTCTGCTGCGCAAGGCCGATGAGCGATCCATCGCCGCCGTCTGGGACCGCATCGGCTCACTGCTCGACCAGTTCAGCCCCGCAGAATGCGCCAACTACATTCGCCATGCCGGCTATGGACCATCTTGAGCCGATCACGCTCTAGCTGCCGCGATAGGTCGTGTAGCCGTACGGCGAGACCAGCAGCGGCACGTGATAATGCGCCGCGGTGTCGGCCACGGCGAAGCGGATCGGCACGTCGTCCAGAAACGGCGGCGCGCTCAACGCAACGCTGGCGCTGCGGAAATAGGCCGCGACGGCGAACACCAGCTCATATTGCCCGACGACGAGATCGGCGGCTTCGAGCAGCGGCGCGTCGCAACGGCCGTCCTTGTTCGTGCGCACCGTCTTCAGCAGCCGGCGGCCTTCGCCGACCCGGAACAGCTCGACGGTCATTCCCGCTGCGGGCATGCCGCGCGCGGTGTCCAGAACATGTGTGGTCAGGCGGCCCATCGGGCGCTCCTCATTGCTCTACGATATCGGCCAGGCGGAATCCGATGATGCGCCCGACCTGCTCGAGCGCCGTGCGGAACTCCTCGGCGCGATCATTGTCCACCCGCGCCGCGAACGCCGCCAGGATCTCATCCTTGGTCTTGCCCTTGACGGCGAGGATGAAGGGAAAGCCGAACTTCTCGTTGTAGGCGCGGTTGAGAGCGTGAAAGCGCTCGTACTCGGCGGCCGTCAGACGGTCCAGGCCGGCCCCGCCCTGCTCCTTCTTGGAATCGGCCGTGAGATCGCCGGCGATCGCCGCTTTGCCGGCAAGTTCCGGATGGTTGCGCAGGAGCGTCAGCTGCTCGGCCTCGCTCGCGGCCGCGATCACTGCAAGCATGGCGCGATGCAGATCGTCGCGGCTGCGGAACGGGCGGCGCTCGGCCGCGCGCCGCGCCACCCACGGCGCGTGCTCGCAGACGTGGCCGAGCTGCGCCGCGAAGGCAGCGGCATCAAGAGAGTTGATCGCGGCGATGCTGAGCGGCATCGCGCCACCCTATCGGCGGCACGCGTGACGGGCAAGCCGCCCTGGCCTGGAAGTTGCTTCGTTCTCAACCGCGCGCGGACTATCCAC
>DATLYX010000136.1:0-27080 GCA_035574295.1 Xanthobacteraceae bacterium | reverse complement strand
CCCGCCGGCCGCGGCCGCGCGCGGATCGGACGCCGCTCGCGTGCGGCACGCGCGGGTTCGCCCGGCGCAAGAACGAGCCGCTCCGCGCCACTCCCCACGATCCCGCGCCACACCACGCCGCGCGCGGGCGCGGCAATGACGCCGAGGTGGGGAACGCCGTTCTCGACGATGGCGATGTTGACGGTGAACTCGTCGCGGCCGGCGAGAAATTCGCGGGTGCCGTCGAGCGGGTCCGCCAGCGCGAAGCGCGATCCCAGCGCGGCGGGCACAGCTCCTCCCGTTTCCTCCGAAATTAGGGGGATTCCGGGCAGCAGCTCCTTCAGACCGGCCTGGATGACAGCCTCGGCGGCTTCGTCGGCTGCGGTGACCGGGCTGCCGTCCGGTTTGTCCCGCCGCGCGAGCGCGGCCGCGGGCAGCGCAAGAATCGCCGCGGCGGCGCGGGAGGCGACCAGGGTGAGGTCATCGAGCAGCCGCGCCTCGGCCGTCATCTGGGACATCTCCGCCTTGAATGTCGATCCGGTCCGGCTTGACCTCGCGCGGCTGGGGTGTATCACAGCGCCGCCTCGGACTCGACGGCTGATTCGCCGTCCAGCTTGGTACGCGGCCTACGGAAACCCTGCGGAGACCAGATCATGTCCGGCCCCATCGTCCTCGAACCGCTCGATCTTGCCGCGTTGTTGTGCTCGCGGGTCTGCCACGACCTGATCAGCCCGGTCGGTGCGATCATGAACGGCATCGAGGTGATGGAAGACGACAGCGACGAGGAAACGCGGACCTTCGCACTCGACCTGATCAAAAAGAGCGCGCGCACGGCCTCGGCCAAGCTGCAATTCTGCCGGCTTGCGTTCGGAGCCGCCGGTTCCGCCGGGGCGCAGATCGACACCGGCGACGCCGAGAAGGTGGCGCGCGGCATGTTCGACGACGACAAGACGAAAATCGTCTGGAACCTGCCGCGCGCGTTGCTGCCGAAGAACCGGGTCAAACTGCTGCTCAACATGCTGCTCATCGCGGCGCATGCGATACCGCGCGGCGGCTCTCTCACCGTCGATCCGGTCGGTGAGGGCGAAGCCATGGGTTTCAAGGTCTCGGCAAGCGGCATGAATGCCCGCGTGCCGCAGGCCATGCCCAATCTGTTGAGCGGGCAGACGGTCAACGGGCCGGTCGACGCGCATGCCATCCAGCCTTTCTACGCGGGGATGCTTGCCCGCAATTGCGGGCTCGACATCGCTTTCGCGAGCGAGGGCGAAACCGTGGTGGTCACCGCAAAGTGAGGCCCGGGCGCGCTTCCGCGAAGCCTTAACAGGCGGTTAACAGGCCAGGCGCGGTATACCTCGCGCAAACCAAAATTAAACGCTTCTCCAACAGACTAGCCGAAAACCGACAGGCGGCGGGCGGCGCGGCTCGACCCGTCGGCGAAGGCCGTTGTCATGGACGATTTGCTGCGGGAATTCCTCACCGAGACCAACGACAGTCTCGACACCATCGATGTCGAGCTCGTGCGTTTCGAGCAGGAGCCCAACAACGCGAAGATTCTCGACAACATCTTCCGCCTCGTTCACACCATCAAGGGAACCTGCGGCTTTCTGGGGCTGCCGCGGCTCGAAGTGCTGGCGCACGCGGCCGAGACCCTGATGGGAAAATTCCGCGACGGGATGCCGGTCACCGGCGAAGCCGTCACGCTCGTGCTCTCCACCATCGACCGGATCAAGGACATCCTGGCCGAGCTCGAACGCACCGAGCGCGAGCCCGAGGGCACGGACGTGGACTTGATCAGCGCGCTCGAGCGCATGGCGGCGCGCGGCGCGACGCGGGCCGAGGCCGCGCCGGCGCGGACCGCGTCGGCACAGGCCGCTCACACGGTCGGCACGATCGTGCATCAGGTGCTGGAACGGCCGCTGCGGCCGGGCGAGGATTCGCTCGACGATCTGGAACGGGCGTTTCGCGAGACGCCCGGCCCGCCGGCAAACAATCCGGCACACAAAGCCGACCCCGCGGTCAGGTCCGGGCCGGCCAAGGACGAGGAGGCGAGGGGCGAAAGCAAGGTCGCCAGCCAGTCGATCCGGGTCAACATCGATACGCTGGAAAACCTGATGACCATGGTTTCCGAGCTGGTGCTCACGCGCAATCAACTGCTCGACCTTATGCGCCGGCACGAGGATTCGGAATTCAAGGTGCCGCTGCAGCGGCTCTCCAGCGTGACCGCCGAGCTGCAGGAAGGCGTCATGAAAACCCGCATGCAGCCGATCGGCAATGCGTGGCAAAAGCTGCCGCGCATCGTGCGCGATCTGGCCACCGAGCTCGGCAAGGACATCGAGCTCGAGATGCACGGCGCCGACACGGAGCTGGACCGCCAGGTGCTCGAACGCATCAAGGACCCGCTGGCGCATATGGTGCGCAATGCGGCCGACCACGGTCTGGAAACGCCGGCCGAGCGGCGCGCGGCCGGAAAGCCGGAGAAGGGGACGATCCGACTCACCGCCTATCACGAGGGCGGCCATATCGTGATCGGCATTGCCGACAACGGCCGCGGCCTCGACACCGCCCGCATCCGCGCCAAGGCGCTGGCCGCCGGGCTCATCGGAGAAGCCGAGCTGGAAAAGCTGCCGGACGCCAGGGTGCACGAGTTCATCTTCATGCCGGGGTTCTCCACCGCCGACGCGGTCACGAGCATTTCCGGCCGCGGCGTCGGAATGGACGTGGTGCGCAGCAACATCGACCAGATCGGCGGCACGATCGACGTCAAATCGGTCGCGGGTGAGGGCACCAGCTTCACCATCAAGATCCCGCTCACGCTCGCGATCGTTTCGGCGCTGATCGTTCAGGTGGCGGACCAGCGGTTCGCGATCCCGCAGCTTGCGGTCGAGGAGCTGGTGCGCGTGCATGCCAAGTCCGAGCACCGCATCGAGCGCATCAAGGACTCTGCGGTGCTGCGGCTGCGCAACAAGCTTTTGCCGCTGGTCCACCTGCGGACCCTGCTGAAGATGGACGACGGCAAGTCCATCCCCGACAAGGGTTTCATCGTCGTCATGCGGGTCGGGACGCACCCGTTCGGCATCGTGGTCGACGGCGTGTTCCACACCGAGGAAATCGTGGTCAAGCCGCTGGCCTCGAAGCTGCGGAATATCGGCATGTTTTCCGGCAATACCATCCTGGGCGACGGCTCGGTGATCATGATCATCGATCCGAACGGCGCGGCGCAGGCCATGGGGGCGGCGCTGGCCGCAAGCGAAGCGGCCCAACGCGACGCCGAGGCAGGAGCGGAAACGGCCACGTCGGGGGACGAGACCACCTCGCTGCTCCTGTTCCGCGCCGGCACGCCGGGGCTGAAGGCGGTGCCGCTGGCGCTGGTCACCCGGCTCGAAGAGATCGACTGCCGCAGCATCGAAATGTCGAACGGCCGCCCCATGGTGCAGTACCGCGGGCAGCTCATGCCGCTCATCCGCGCGAACGAGGAGGTGCAGATCAAGCAGGGCGAAGGCACGCAGCCGCTGCTCGTGTTCTCCGATTCGGTGCATTCGATGGGGCTCGTCGTCGATGAGATCGTGGATATCGTCGAAGACAAGCTCAACATCGAAGTGGCAAGCGACCGCCCCGGCGTGCTCGGCTCGGCGCTGATCAAAGGCCGCGCCACCGAGATCATCGACGTCGCGCACTTTTTACCCTTGGCGTTCGAGGATTGGTTCCGCCACAAGGAGTCGCGCCGGGCCCCGGCGACACGCTCGCTGTTGTTCGTCGACGATTCCGCATTCTTCCGCAACATGCTGACGCCGGTGCTGCGGGCGGCGGGCTACAACGTCACCGCGGTTGCGCATGCGGCCGAGGCGCTGGCGCTCTTGCGCAGCGAGCGGCAGTTCGACGTGCTGGTGACCGATCTGGAAATGCCCGGCATGGACGGCTTTGCGCTCGCGGCAGCGGTGCGCGCCGATGCCCGTCGCCGCGACATGCCGATCATCGCGCTTTCGGCCTACGGCTCGCCCGAGCTGATCGAGCGCGGCCGGCAGGCAGGTTTTACCGATTTCGTGGCGAAATTCGACCGCCACAGCCTGATCGCGGCGCTGAAGGAGCAGGCTGCGGAATTCAACCAGGCGGCATGAGAAGCGACCATGGCAACCAACAACGGCACCGGCGGCAATCTGATCGAATACGTCACGGTGACGATCGACGAGCACCTGTTCGGGTTGCCGATCGCGCGCGTGCAGGACGTGTTCGTTCCCGAGCAATTGACGCGCGTGCCGCTCGCGATACCCGAGATCGCCGGCGTGTTGAACCTGCGCGGCCGCATCGTCACGGCGATCGACATGCGGAGGCGGCTGGGCCTGCCGCCGCGCCAAGGCGAGGCGGCGCCGATCGCGGTCGGAATCGAGATGAACGGCGAATCCTACGGACTGCTGGTGGATGCGGTCGGCGAAGTGATGCAGCTCGCAAAAGACGCCTGCGAGCCGAAGCCGATCAACCTGGACAGGCGTCTCGCGGAACTTGCATCCGGTGTCCACCGACTCGACGGCCAACTCCTGGTCGTGCTCGACGTCGACCGTGTGTTCGACCTGGACGGCCACAGCATGGCGGCGTGAAGACCGTGAACGGAAGACTGTGAACGAAGGTGCGTGCGGGACCGGCCCGCGTGTGAAGGAAGCGAGGGACCATGAAGACGTGTCTGGTCGTTGATGATTCGAGCGTGATCCGCAAGGTCGCGCGGCGGATCCTGGAAGGGCTCGACTTCCAGATTATCGAGGCCGAAGACGGCGAGCAGGCGCTCGGCGCGTGTCAGCGCCAGCTTCCAGACGGAATCTTGCTCGATTGGAACATGCCGAAGATGGACGGCTACGAATTCCTCAAGGCGCTGCGCCGCCTGCCCGGCGGCGACAAGCCCAAAGTGGTGTTCTGCACCACCGAAAACGACGTGGCGCACATCGCGCGCGCTCTGCACGCCGGCGCCAACGAATACATCATGAAGCCGTTCGACAAGGAAATCGTCGAGGCGAAGTTCCAGGAAGTCGGACTGCTCTGAGGCGCGCCGTCATGACCGCAATGCCGTCAGCCGCGCCGGACGCGCGCGTCGCGTTGCCGCCGATCCGCGTGATGGTGGTGGACGACGCCGTCATCATGCGCAGCCTCGCCGCGCGATGGCTGGCGGAGGAGCCGGATCTGGAACTGGTCGCCGCCCTGCGCAACGGCATCGAGGCGGTCAACGAGATCGAGCAGGTCAATCCCGATGTCGTGGTGCTCGATGTCGACATGCCGGAACTCGACGGCATTGCGACGCTCAAACGGCTGCGCGAGAAGCGGCGCGATCTCGTCGTCATCATGGCCTCGACGCTGACCCGCCGCAACGCGGAGATCAGCCTGCGCGCCTTGGCGCTCGGCGCCGCCGACTACATCCCGAAGCCGGAGGCCGAGGGCGGGATCATGACCTCGGCGAGCTTCAAGCGCGAGCTCATCGAGAAGATCCGCGCGCTGGGCGGCCGGCGGCTGCAGCGCATCCTGTCCGAGCAAGAGGCGGCCGGAGTGCCGCAAGTGCGACCGAAACTATCGGGCGACGCGACGGTAAAGGATGTCGCGCCGCAGAGTTTCGCGCTGCGCCCCTTCTCGCCGATCGTGCCGCGCGCGGTCCTGATCGGCGCCTCGACCGGAGGTCCCCAGGCGCTGACGGAGATGCTCCCGCAACTGCAAGCCGTGCTGGATTACGCGCCGATCTTGATCACCCAGCACATGCCGCCGACCTTCACCATCATCATGGCGGAAAATTTGGAGCGGGCGTGCGGCCGGCCGGTGCATCAGGCGATCGACGGCGAACCGGTACTGAAGGGCACCGTGTATCTGGCGCCCGGAGGACGGCACATGACTGTTGCGCGGCGGAAGGGGGCGGCGGTGATCGCGCTCGACGACGGTCCGCCGATCAATTTCTGCAAACCCGCGATCGATGTGCTGTTCTCGTCGGCCGCCGAAGTCTGGGGCGCCGCATGTCTGGCGCTGGTGCTGACCGGCATGGGCAGCGACGGAACGCGAGGGGCGGCGGATATCGTCGCCGCCGGCGGCAGCGTGATCGGGCAGGACGAAGCCACCAGCGTGATCTGGGGCATGCCCGGCGCGGTGGCGGAGGCCGGGCTGTGCTCGGCCGTGCTGCCGCTCGGCGACATCGCGCCGGCGACCGTCCGGTTGTTCAAGGGGGGAGACGGCCGTGACGCCGCATGACTACGACTACCTGCGCAATCTGGTGAAAGTCCGCTCCGGCCTCGTGCTCGGAGCCGACAAACACTACCTCGTCGAAAGCCGGCTTTTGCCGGTGGCGCGCAAGGCGGGGCTCGCGGACCTCACGGCGCTGGTGCAGAAGCTCAAGAGCCCGGACGGCGGGCCGCTTGTGCTGCAGGTCATCGAAGCGATGATGACCAACGAGACATTCTTCTTCCGCGACCGGATTCCGTTCGAACAATTCCGCGACACGATCATGCCGGCGCTGCTTGCGGCGCGGGCGACGGAGCGCCGCATCCGCATCTGGTGCGCGGCGGCGTCGACCGGGCAGGAGCCCTACACGCTTGCCATTTGCCTCAAGGAGATGGGCAGGAAACTGGCGGGCTGGCAGATCGATATCCTCGCCACCGATATCTCGAATGAGGCGCTGGAGAAGGCGCGCAGCGGAACCTACACCCAGTTCGAGGTGCAGCGCGGCCTGCCGATCATGATGCTGGTCAAATATTTCACCCAGACGGGCGAGCTCTGGCAGCTCACGCCGGAGGTGCGCAGCATGGTGCAGTTCAAGGTGCATAACCTGCTGCACGATTTCGGCCGGCTCGGCGTGTTCGACGTGGTGTTCTGCCGCAATGTGCTGATGTATTTCGACCAGCAGACCAAAGTCGAGGTGCTCAACCGGCTGGCGCGGGTGATCGCCGCCGACGGCTTCCTCCTGCTCGGAGCGGCGGAAACCGTGGTGGGGCTGACTGACGCGTTCAAACCGGTGGCCGACAAACGCGGGCTGTACGTGCCACAGCGGCCCGCCGTGCCCAAATCGAACGTCATCGATCTGGCCGCGACCCGCGCCGCAATGGCGGGCGCACGCTGACGCAATCAATAGGCAATGACCCCGTTCGGCGCCTTGCCGGTGGGCCATGAGCGCAGCACCGCGCCGCGCGGAACGTCAATTACGGTCAACGTGTTGGCGACCGTATTGGTGACGAAGGCGCGCGACCCGTCGCGTGACAGCGCCACGCCATGGGCGCCTGCACCGCTGACAATGTGCCGAACCTTCGCCTTGTCGTCGAGCGATACGAGGCAAACCCGATTGTCGGGGCGACGCGACGATCCTTGATTTGCGACCAGGGCGGCCTTGCCGTCCGTCGTCGCGATCACCTGGATTGGCCCGCGCCCAACGGGGATCTTTCGGGTGACGCGGCCGGCAGCAAGATCGACGATGGCGAGTCGATCCTCGGCATTGAGGGACACCAAAAGGCTGCGCCCGTCGGGCGTAAACCCCACCTGCACCGGGCGACGGCCGACACCGACCCGGCGCTGCTCGGTCAGCGTCTGCACATCGATCAGCGAAACGGTTCCGTCCTTCATGTTCGCGACCGCAAGGGTCTGACCGTCAGGGGAGAGCCTCAGGCCGTGGGGGTAATTGCCCACGGATACGCGACGGGTGACTTGTCGAGACTTCAGGTCAACTTCCAGAACGGCGTTGCCGGCCGAGTCGGTTACGAACGCCCGCGTGCCGTCGGCACTGGGAACGACATGAGCGGGATGCTCGCCTGCCGCGATGTTGGCGGCGACGACGGGTTTTGCGCCGGTCACGTCAACAACAACGAGCGTGCCGCCTGTGGGATGATGCGCAGAGTGTTCTGGAACCCCGACAAGCAGAAGGAAGCGGCCGTCCGGAGTCACGTCGACATTGTGGGGTGAAATGCCGACCGGCAGCGTAGTGATCGGTCCGCGCGCAAGATCGAATATCGAGACAGTGCCTTGGCCTTCGTCCGCCGTATAGATCGTCGCGGCCTGGGCTGACGCAGCGCCGAGCATCACTGTTGCACATAAAGCTGCCGCGCGGGCATGCGTGGTCCACATGGGAGGCTCCTGGGTGCGTTTTCGCAATCTTGGGAGGATCGAGCATCCTCGCGTTGACCAAAGTCAAAGCGCCAGTGCGGAGGGATTGCGCGAAAAGAAAAACCCCGCCGAATGGGCGGGGTCTCAATCCGTGCCGACGCGATCAGGCCGGGATTTTGGCCTCGTCTTCGGCGGGCTCGCGCAGCACATAGCCGCGACCCCAAACGGTCTCGATGTAGTTCTTGCCGTTGGAAGCATTGGCGAGCTTCTTGCGCAGCTTGCAGATGAACACGTCGATGATCTTCAGCTCCGGCTCGTCCATGCCGCCGTAGAGATGATTGAGGAACATCTCCTTGGTGAGCGTGGTGCCTTTGCGGAGCGAGAGCAGCTCCAGCATCTGGTATTCCTTGCCGGTCAGGTGCACGCGCTGGCCGGCCACTTCCACGGTCTTCTGGTCGAGATTGACCACAAGATCGCCGGTGGTGATGACCGACTGCGCATGACCCTTGGAACGGCGCACGATGGCGTGGATGCGGGCGATCAGCTCGTCCTTATGAAAGGGCTTGGTCATGTAGTCGTCGGCGCCGAAGCCGAGACCTTTGACCTTGTCTTCGATACCGGCGAGGCCGGAGAGGATGAGGATCGGAGTCTTGACCTTGGAAACCCGCAAGGAGCGGAGCACCTCAAAACCGGACATGTCGGGCAGGTTCAGGTCGAGCAGGATGATGTCGTAATCGTAGAGCTTGCCGAGGTCGACGCCCTCTTCGCCCAGGTCCGTCGTGTAGACGTTGAAGCTCTCGGATTTGAGCATCAGTTCGATCGATTGGGCGGTTGCGCCATCATCCTCGATCAACAGAACGCGCATGTCGGTCCCCTTCTCCGCCGCCGTGGGCTCAATTTTTAGCTAAGCCGCTGAAGCGGCTTGTGGAAACGCGCCGGGAGAAACTGATTCGTAACGCTAACCAGGGATGGTTAACAAAACATGATTCTGGGAGGCAAGTCTCCTGTGGCCAAAAATCCCCGAATCGTCTTAAGATATTGCCCGAGAGTGGTTTTTTGGACACGGCGGCGCTCATGTTACGCTTTAAGTATTTCTAGTAACCGACTCTCCGGACTCAACCCTCCGGACCGGTGCGCTGCTGACAGCCAGCAAGGCCCGCGGCCAGAGTGACGCAATGTTTAATGACGCGGGTAAACACAGGGTTAAGGGTGCAGAGCGGCCGTTAGGAGATCGGGTCGGATGAAGGCGCTGGCCGAGCAGATCAACGAGCTCGACGTGGTCGAGGTGTACGGCCGGGTCGTCGGCGTTCGCGGGCTCATGGTCGAAGTGGCGGGTCCGATCGAAGCCATGCCGGTGGGGGCGCGGGTCAACATCGAGACGCAAGGGGAGCCGATCGCCTGCGAAGTGGTGGGGTTCACCGGCAGCAACGCGCTGCTCATGCCTTTCGCGGCGCTCGAAGGCGTCCGCCGGGGTTGTCGGGCGGTGGTAGCCGCCACAGCCGCGGTGCGCCCGTCGTTCGGATGGCTCGGGCGCGTGGTCGATGCCATGGGGCAACCGATCGACGGCAAGGGACCGTTGCCTCCGGGGCCGTCGCCCTATCCCTTCCGCAATCAGCCGCCGCCGGCCCATGCCAGGCGGCGAATGGGGGAGCCGCTCGATCTCGGCGTGCGCGCCATCAATACCTTCATCACCTGCTGCCGCGGGCAGCGCATGGGCATCTTTTCGGCCTCGGGCGTCGGCAAATCGACGCTGCTCGGCATGCTGGCGCGCAATGTACGCGCCGATGTCTCGGTGGTGGGATTGATCGGCGAGCGGGGCCGCGAGGTGCAGGAATTCTTGCAGGACGACCTCGGCCCGGAGGGACTTGCGCGCTCCGTAGTCGTGGTCGCCACGTCCAACGAGCCGCCGTTAATGCGGCGGCAGGCCGCCTATCTGACGCTGGCCATCGCCGAGTATTTTCGCGATGAGGGCAAGGACGTCCTGCTCTTGATGGACTCCATCACACGCTTTGCGGTGGCCCAGCGCGAGATCGGACTCTCGGTCGGCGAGCCGCCTACCGCCAAGGGTTTCACGCCGACTGTGTTCTCTGAATTGCCGCGGCTGCTGGAGCGGGCCGGCACCGGCACCAACGAAGGCACGATCACGGCCATGTTCAGCGTGCTGGTGGAGGGCGACGACCATAACGAGCCCATTTCGGATGCGGTGCGTGCCATTCTCGACGGCCATATCGTGCTCGAGCGGGCAATCGCCGAACGGGGCAGGTATCCGGCGATCAATGTGCTCAGGTCGGTCTCGCGCTCGATGCCGCGCTCGGCCGACCCGGCCTATCTTGATGTGCTGGCGCGCGCGCGGCAGGTGATGGCCACCTACGCGGACATGGAGGAATTGATCCGGCTCGGCGCCTACCGGCCGGGCTCAAGTCCGGAGGTGGACGAGGCGATCCGGCTGCACCGGCCGCTCGAAGCCTTCCTGGCGCAGGGTAAGGAAGAGTCAACGAGTATGGCCGAGGGCTACCGGCGGCTCGAACAGATCCTGAAAAGCCCGGCCGGTCCGGAAACCGAAAACTAACGGTATCGGTGCATAATCCCCCGACATCGCTGCCGAATTTTTGGATGCGGCCTTTAAGGGCGGGAGCCTCAGATCCCTGGCCGGCGTCCTGCGGCTCCGGGAGTAGGATTCGATGAAGTCACGCGAAACCCTCATTCGCCTCAAGAAGTTTCAGGTGGACGAAAAACGCCGGCGGGTCGCCCAGATCGAGGCGATGATCGCCGAATTCGAGCGCATGGCGGCCGAACTTGAGCGCGAAATCAAGCTCGAGCAGGACCGGGCCGGAATCCACGATCCCGCGCATTTCGCGTATCCCACCTATGCCAAGGCCGCGATCGCTCGGCGCGAGAACCTCAAACGCTCGGCGGAAGAGCTTAAGTCGCAGCTCGAAGATGCCAAGGCCGCACTGGGCGAGGCGTTCGAGGAGCTGAAAAAAATCGAGATGCTCGACGAACGCGACCAGGCGCGCGAACGTGCCGCAGAAAGCGCCAAAGAACAAGCAGACCTGGACGGCATCGGACTGATGCGCGCGCGCAACACCGCGCCGGCATAATCGTCGACCCGGTCTTACGCCATTCGCAGCGTAAATTTCGGCTTAACGCAATTTTGGCTTAACGCAGAGCCGCCTGCTCGCGGTTCGGCGAACTGATCGGCTTGTTCGTACCGAGGGTGACCGCATTGGCGTCAATGGCAAGGGTGCCGTCCGAAGGGGGGCGGGCCGCAAAGCCGAGGCCGATAACGATCATGCCGGCAAAGAGAGATACTGCGAGGATCTTGAGGTGGGTCGCGCGGTCGGCGCGCGTTAACGTGTAATTATCCATCTTACGCCCGGCACTCGGAACTCTTACAGACTCAACACCCGCGCATTATGAACGGTCAAAAGTTCACGAAGTCTAAGGATCGATGCTCGGATTTCGCGCATCGCGCACACCCGCGATGACTTAAGATGAATCGTGTCCCGGGCGCAGCGCGGAGCGAAAGCGGAGCGGTGCGCTGCAGACCCTGGACCGCAAAAGACTCTGAACCTCGAACGGTCGCCGGATCGGCGGTGTACCGCTGCGCGCTGCACGCATCCGGGACAAGCCAACTTCATCGCATCGCGCGAAAGGGCATCAGATGCTGCCGACGGTCTTGAGGCGCACGCGCGGGTGGATTTCCGATTGCGACAGAACCGGGGTCTGGGCGCGGAACCGCTCGACGATGCCGCGCACGAACGGCCGGATGGCGGGCGAGGTGACCAGCACGGGCGCCTCGCCCGCGCGCGCGGCCTCCTCGAAACGTTCCCGCACCAAGGTGATGAATTCGCTCAGGCGCGAAGGCTGCATGGCAAGACTGCGCTCGTCGCCCTGACCCACGATCGATTCGGCAAAATTCTGCTCCCATTTGGCGGAGAGCGCGATCAGGGGAAGATAACCCGCCGCGGTCGTGTATTGGGCGCAGATTTGGCGGGCGAGGCGGACGCGCACATGCTCGGCGATCAGCATCGGATTGCGCGTGAAGGCGAGCGCGTCGGCAATGCCTTCCAGAATGGTGGAAAGGTCGCGGATCGAAATGCGTTCGGCGAGCAGGGCCTGCAGCACGCGCTGGATGCCCGAGGTGGTGATCTGGGAGGGCGAAATTTCCTTGAGCAATTCGCCCTGCTCCTTGGGCAGGTCTTTGAGGAGCTTGTGCACCTCGGCATAGGAGATGAGCTCGGCCATGTTGGCCTTGAGCAGCTCGGTCAGGTGCGTCGAAAGCACGGTGGCGGCGTCCACCACGGTGTAGCCCTTGAGCGCCGCCTCCTCCTTTTGCGCGGGGTCGATCCAGGTGGCGGGGAGGCCGAACGTCGGTTCGGTCATGTGCAGGCCCGGCAAATCGACCTGTCCCCCGGCAGGATCCATGACCATGTACTGGCCCGGCCAGATGCGGCCCGTGCCGGCTTCGACCTCCTTGATCTTGATGACGTAGGTGTTGGCCTCCAGTTGGACGTTGTCGAGGATGCGCACGGAAGGCATCACGAAGCCCATCTCAAGGGCGAGCGAGCGGCGCAAGGCCTTGATCTGGTCGGTCAGGCGGTCGTCGCCGTTGGTGGCATTGACCAGCGGCAGCAGCGCATAGCCGAGCTCGATCTTGAGCTCGTCGATCTTGAGCGCGGCGCTGATCGGTTCCTCCGCGGGGGCGGCGGCCTTTGCCGCCTCGGCTTTGCCGGCTTCGAGCGCGAGCGCAGCCCTCTGACGGCGGTCGATCAGATAGGCGAGGACGAGGGCGCCGCAGCCCAGGATCAGGAACGGCGGCATGGGGATGCCCGGAAGCAGCGCCATCACCACCATGACCGCCCCGGACATGCCGAGCGCCTTGGGATAGCTCGACAGTTGCGCGAGCAGCGCCTTGTCGGCGGCGCCGGATACGCCGGCCTTGGATACCAAGAGGCCGGCGGCGGTGGAGACGATCAGCGCCGGAATTTGCGTCACCAGACCGTCGCCCACGGTGAGCAATGTGTAGGTGTGCGCGGCTTGCGAGAAGGACAGGCCCTGCTGGGCGATGCCGATCACCATGCCGCCGATGATGTTGACGAACACGACCAGCAGTCCGGCAATGGCGTCGCCGCGCACGAATTTCGAGGCGCCGTCCATGGCGCCGAAAAAGCTGCTCTCGTCCTCAAGAAGTTTGCGGCGGCGCCTGGCTTCGGTTTCGTTGATCAGGCCGGCGGACAGATCGGCGTCGATCGCCATCTGCTTGCCGGGCATGGCGTCGAGGTGGAAGCGGGCGGCGACTTCGGCGATGCGGCCGGAGCCCTTGGTGATGACGACGAAATTCACGATGATCAGGATCGTGAATACGATGACGCCGATGACGAAATTACCGCCCATGACGAAGTTGCCGAAGGCCTCGATGACGTGCCCGGCGGCCGCCGTGCCCTCGTGGCCGCGCGAGAGGATCAGGCGCGTCGAGGCGAGGTTGAGCGCAAGCCGCAGCATGGTCGCGATCAGAAGCACGGTCGGAAAGGCGGAGAACTCGAGCGGCGCATGAATGAACAGCGCCGTCATCAGAATGAGAATCGAGAAGATGATCGATATGGCGAGCGAAAGGTCGAGCAGAAGCGGCGGCAGGGGCAGAATGAGAACGAGGAGAATGGTGAGAACGCAGACGGCAAGCGCGATGTCGCCGCGCTTGAGCAGCGCGCCGATCTCGCCGAGCTTGGGCAGCGCGAAACCGGCGTTGTCGGCGGACGCGGCGCGGCCATTGGCGGTCACGTCGGACATTGGGCGAGCGGCGATCCCGTTCTCTGCAAAATCGATGCGACGCAATGGGACATGACGGCCTCGCATCGGCGACGATGCGGGCAGGCGAGCGACGCATGACCACGGAAAGCTCCCCCCTGACCCTTGCCTCAATTATGGTTAGCGGATCGTTAATTTCGCCTTGCCGGCGGGCAAAGTTGCGCCGCAACACCGCTGTTTCTCGCGTTGAGCGGCGTCCCTGCATCGCGATGACGGTGACCGCGTCGCTGGAACGGCGGGCGGGGAGGGACGAGCGGGCGTCCGCCGCAGGCCCGGCTGAGAGGGACGACCTGACCGTCGCACCGGTTTGCCGGGAGCAAACCCGCGAAACGGAGAGGTGCATGAATGCTGCGGCCGAAACATGGTGAGAAGCGGCCGCAGGCCGCGTCCCGAACCATCAGGCCGCCCTCATGCTTCGGGACCGCCCCCGCGTTCCGTGGCCGCCTCAGGATGCAACATGAGGGCGGATCGGCGCAGAAGCGCGGCGCCTCACAGATGTTTGTTCGTCTCACCCGCTGCGGCGGACGGGGACGTCCCTGGACCGCAGGTGCGGCATTATGTACTTTTGTCAAGGTCATTCGGTCGGCGGATCGTTTTTGGGTGCGTGCCCGGGGTCAGGGAACACTCGGGCAGGTCGGGCTTCAGCACCGGGCGAGCCGCAGCCCTACAACTACCAACCGCGAGCAGGGATGGATCGCGGCGCTTTCCGTCAACAACATCAGACGAGGACATGTCATGCTCAAGCGAGTCATTACGGCCGTTGCCGCCGTCGCCGCGCTCAGCTTCTCAAGTTCGGCGTGGGCGCAGAAGGACATCCGATGGGCCACGTCGTCGGTCGGCAGCGTGGGCCACAAGGCGCTGGTCGTGCTGGCCAACTTCCTGAACAAGGAAATGCCGAATTACCGGATCTCGGTGCTGCCGACGCCCGGGGCCATCGTCACCATCAAGGGCTACGCCACCGGCGAGTACGAGGGCACTTACGGCTCCGACATCGCCTTCTACGAGCTCGCCAACGACATCAACCGGTTCAAGGGTTTTAAGGACAAGATCAAACGGCAACCCATGCAGTCGTTCTGGTCGAACACGATCGAGGTGAGCCTTGCCGTGCATGCCCGCAACAAGGACAGGTACAAGAAATGGGGCGACCTCGCCGGCAAACGCATTTTCACCGGCCCGCTGCCGTTCGACGTCCGCGCGCATCTGGAGCGCGCGCTCGCGGCGCTCGACGTAAAATTCACCTATGTGCAGCTCGACCTTTCCGCTGCGGGCTCGCAGCTTGAGTCCGGCGCAATCGACGCCATGAACATCTACACCGGCGCGGAAAAGGCGCCGCCGCCGTGGCTGGCGGAGGCTTCACTCGCCACCGACTGGGCGGCGCTCAATCCGAGCCCGGATGAGATTGCGAAGCTCAAGCAAAAGGGATTCGCCGTGATTGAGGTGAGCCCCGACGTGTTCAAGCGCAACGTTCATGTGCCGAAGGTCGTGGAGCTGCCGTTCTACTACGGGTTCCACCTCGGCGTGGACGTTCCGGCGGACGACCTTTATCGGATGCTCAAGATCATCGAGGCGAACGTCGGCGAACTGGCCAAGGCGGATCCGACCTTCTCGCAGATTGCCGCCGATTTCGTCGGGTTCCAGAAGCGCGGCATCTCGTCGGCGGTCGACTTCGTGCCGATCCATCCCGGCCTTGCCAAGTTCATGCGCGAAAAGGGCGCGTGGGACAAGAAGTGGGATTCCAAGATCGCCACGATGTAGAGACGAACGCGAGAGTGGTGATAAAACCTGGGACGGGCGGCAACTGGCGCCCGTCCCGCCATTCTCATAGCCCGGTATTGTCGTTATGACCGAAACTTCCCGGCCTCGGTCGCACATCATTCTCGACTGCATCTATTACGCATTCGCGGTCTTCTTCTTCCTCTATCTGTTCACCTACTATTGGACGAGCGAAGGCGGGCCGACGCTGTTGGCGATGACGCTGGTGCCGGTCACTTTCGTCCTGTTCACACTGTATTCCCTGCGGGCAAACGAACTTTATCCGCGGCTGCCGCGGGCGGCCAATTATGCGATTGCCGCGATCTACGTGGTCTGCGCGCTGGCCGTGGCCTACTACATGAACACCGAATACATCGAGCTCGGAACGGCGCGGGCCGGAGCCTGGGAGCCGCTCGACATGTTCATGGGCGGGCTGATGGCGCTCCTGGTGATGGAATATTCGCGCAAGCGCCACATGCCGCTGTTCGTTCTGAATCTCGTGCTGATCCTCTATGCGGTGTACGGCTATTTCGTGCCCGGCATGTTTTATCACGCCGGTTTGAGCTGGCATCGCGTCGTCTCGGCGCTGAGCCTTGAGACCACTACCGGCGTCTTCTCCAACCTGCCGCAACTGGCGCTCACCATCATCGGATCGTTCCTCTTGGTGCTGGCGGTGCTGAGCGGATTCGGCTGCATCGAGTCGCTATTGCGCACAACCAAGCGGGTGGCCTCACGTTCGGCGCACGCGCTGCCGCAATCGGCGGTGGTGGGCTCGATGTGCGTCGGGACGGTGAGCGGAAGCGGCGCGGCCAACGCCATCACCATCGGATCCGCCACCATTCCCGCGATGATCGGGGCGGGGATGCCGCGCGCAGCGGCGGCGGCCATCGAGTCGGCGTCCTCGCTCGGCGGCCAACTCATGCCGCCGGTCATGGGCGTGTCCGCCTTTCTCATGGCGGAGTTCCTCGGCCGCAGCTATTTCGACGTGGTGGCGCGCGGCTACGCGCCGGCGCTCGTCTATTACATCACGGTCGCGGTTTCGGTTTATCTGTTGGCGATCCGCTATCGCACGCGGGTCGTGGCGCTGAGCTTCGAGGCGCTCAGCTGGCGCGATTGGATCAACCTCACCGCCTTCCTGGCGGTGATCGGCGGCCTCGTCGGCATGATGGCGCTCTGGTACATGCCGCCGATGTTCGCGGCGCTGTACGTGTTTGTGGGAGTCGGCGGGGCGCTGTTCGTCGTCAATCTTCTGCGCGTGCTGCTCCCCGGAAACCGGTCTTTCGCCGAATTCATCAAACCGATCCGCAAATTCATCGATTCCTACACGGAAATGACGGCGGATCTCACGCTGCTCCTGGCCACGCTCTCGATCATGACCGGCGCGCTGGTGATCACCGGCGTGCCGACCAAGCTCGGTGCGCTCTTGATCGAAACCGCGGGCTACAACCTTGCGGCCATGGTGATCCTCGCCTTCGTGTTCGGGGCATTGCTCGGCACCGGGCTGCCGCCGGCGCCGACCTATATCCTGGTGGCGATCATCATCGCACCGCCCATGATCAGGGTCGGGGTCGATCCCTGGGTGGTGCATTTCTTCGCGTTCTTCCTCGGCGTCTGGGGCGAGTTGACGCCACCTACCTCGATCGTGGCCGCGGTCACCGCCAAGATCGCGGATGCCTCGTTCTACCAGACGTTGCTCCGCGCGCTGCAGATTTGCGTGTCGCTGTTCACGTTGATGGCAGGCGTATTCGTGCGACCGGAGCTGGTCACCGAGCCGGGATTGGGTCAGATCGGGGCCGCGGTGCTGATCCTCATTCCGACCATCGGCTTCAGCTTCAGCATGCAGGCGAGCTTCGCCGAGCGTGGCGGCATCGACATTGCCGTCCGAGCGGGGATCGCGGCGATATCGCTGATCGCACTTTTGCATCCCAACGACACAATCGCGGCGTCGCTCTGCGTCCCGATCGTGCTTGCAGTCGCGTATTGGCTGTTGTGGCGGCGGCCGTCGCGTTTGGGCGAACGGACGGAGCCCGCCGCCATTCCCCCGGTCACGGCGGCGCTCGCCGAGGCGGACACAACGAGTCGCCAGAGCTGAGTTGGCGGCCCGGCCTGCGGCGCTGGGAAACAGCCATACGCTTGCGCGACCCCTGGAGACGCAGACCCCTGGAGACGCAGAGGAGATGTTGTTCTGCGGCCGCCCCACGACGGCCGAATCAATCGCCGGGTGCAGTGCGCGGTCGGGCGACACTGGGCACGTGTCCGCGGTGCGGACGCCGGGGGTGGAAGACAACGGGGATAAACCGCTTTTGCTTTGCGGCACCAGAGCGTTCCCGCGCAATCCTGACGAGTATTCCATATTGGTGAAACAGCATTCGTCTTGATCGATGGAGGTCAATCCGTATGTTCCCCCAAAGTTTTGGGGGGCATACATGCGCAAGGCTATCGCGCCGGAAACGGCGGTAAGTCCACGACATCAATGCATTACAATCGAAGAACTGATCCATGAACTGACCCTATACTTGCCAACCGTCGTCGAATACAGGCACGAGGCTTTGCGCATCGATTGCGACCGGTTCTATCGGAACACCACCGTCGACCTCTTTGGACAGTTCGATGCAAGGCTGGGGCGCCGCGTTTCTTTGCGGGTGACTATCGACGACATTGCCACGACCAATCTGCGTTCCGAGCTCTGGCCGGAGCAGTTCGTGATCCGCATCGACAGCACCGATCTCGACCTGGAGCAAAGTCTGGTCGTCCGGCCGCACGCGGACCGGTCGATCGATTTCCACGCGGTGCTGCGCTGGGAGCATGGGCAACCGATCCTGGCCGGACCGGCCCGGCGTATCCGCTGCGCCGTGGTGAAAGGCGACAATTCGTTCAGGCTTCCTGTCGCCGGAGTGGCCGACTACCAGCAGGATCTGAAGCGGGTTGTGGGTGCGTGGCGCAGCGAAATGGGCCGTCATCTGATCGCGGCGCTGCTTGTGCCGCAGCCGTACCATCGCGAGGACGGAGATGCCGTTGCCGTGCAAATCGAAAAGCGAACGATCGGCTATATGGAGCGCGACGTGGCGTCCGCTTTTTTGCAGGCGCTGTCCGACGGCGGTTTCGATTCGGCGGCTTGCGGCGCGGCGATCGTTGCAACGCGGGATGGCGCCGCCGACCAAATCGATTTCAGCGTCCGGCTGGATGCCGTCTTGCCCTTTGTCCTCACGGACCGGCCAACGCGCTCCTCGCCCGCCCGAGCAGAATAACCGGCGTGATTAAGCCGCGCCGCGGACCTCACCGCCGCCGGGCGGCGGGATCGGAGTACCCGCTGCGGCGTATTCGTTGAGCTTGTTGCGCAGGGTGCGGATCGAGATGCCCAGAATGTTGGCGGCGTGCGTGCGATTGCCGAGGCAGTGGCGGAGCGTCTGCAGGATCAGGTCGCGCTCCACGTCGGCAACGGTGCGGCCGACCAGCGCGCGGGTCACCTGCTCGGCGGCAAAGGCGGCCTGGGCGGCAACGCCGGAGCGCGCCTGATCGAGCCGGGCGCCGTCCGGGGTGAGAATTCCGTCGACGCCGATCTCCGGGCCGGTGGCCAGCAGCACGGCGCGGTGGATCGTGTTTTCCAACTCCCGCACATTGCCCGGCCAACGGTGCTGCGACAGGGCGCGCCGCGCCTCGGCCGAGAGCGGGCGCACCGGCACGCCGTTCGCCTCCGCATATTTTTTTGCGAAAAACTGCGCCAGCTCGATGACGTCCGCCGGACGCTCGCGCAACGGCGGGATTTTTAAGTTCACGACGTTGAGACGGAACAAAAGATCCTCGCGGAATTTTCCTTCGCGCACGGCCTCGGCGAGGTTGCGATTGGAGGTGGCGATGATGCGGATGTCGATCGGCACCGGTCTCGTTCCGCCCACGCGATCGATCACGCGCTCCTGAATGGCGCGCAAGAGCTTGGCCTGCAGCCGCACGTCCATTTCGGAAATTTCGTCGAGCAAGAGCGTTCCGCCGCTCGCCTCCTCGAATTTGCCGATGCGGCGGCCGACCGCGCCGGTGAAGGCGCCCTTCTCGTGACCGAACAGCTCGGACTCCAAAAGGTTCTCCGGAATGGCGGCGCAATTGATCGAGATGAACGGCTTGTTTGAACGGTTGGAGCGGGCGTGCACGTAGCGGGCCAAAACCTCCTTGCCGGTGCCGGATTCGCCGGTGATCAGCACCGAGGCCTCGGAGGTGGCGATCTGCTGGGCCAGTCGCACCACCTGCGCCATGGCCTCGTCGCGATAGATCAGCTCGCGGCGGTCGTCGGCGACCGCGGCCAGCACCGCGGCGATCAGCTCGGGGTCGGGGGGCAGCGGGATGTATTCCTTGGCGCCGGCGTGAATGGCGGCCACTGCCGCGCGGGCGTTGTTCTCGGTGCCGCAGGCGACGATCGGCACATGGATGTGCTCGGCTTCAAGCTTCTGCACGAGATCGCGGATATCGACGGCGACATCCACCATGAGCAGGTCGGCGCCGCGGCCGGAGCGCAGCACGGCCAGCGCCTGAACGATGTGCTCGGCATGGGTGACGGTGGCGCCCTTGTCCATGGCGAGCTTGGTCGCGGTGGTGAGCTGACCTCTGAGCGTGCCGACGATCAGGAGACGCATGGTTTGCTCCTCGAATTCTCATCCCTCCTGCAAAGGGAGAGGGAGGCGGTGCGTGTTGCAAACGTTCGCATCAGTTCTTCTCGGCCTTGATGACTTCGGTCATGGTGACGCCGAGCTTTTCCTCGACCAGCACCACCTCGCCGCGCGCCACCAGGCGATTGTTGACGTAGATGTCGATCGCCTCGCCGACCTTGCGGTCGAGCTCGAGCACGGTGCCGGGACCGAGCTTGAGCAGATCGCCGACCTCCATGCGCGCGCGGCCGAGCACCGCCGATACTTGCACGGGAACGTCGAACACCGCTTCCAGGTCGGCGGCGGTGCGGGTGATATCGCCGCCGGCATCGGCGGCGGGAACCACGTCGGACGGCGGCGGCGCGGCCGGATCCAGATCGGGAAGCGGTACCTTGCTCTCATTGTCGCTCATTGCTGTTCTCCCGAAGCTGTGCTCGCCGTCAGTCGGCGTGCGGCGAGATAGCGGCTCACCAGATCGCCGATCGTGGCGTCGATTGCCGATCGATCACGGGTGCGGCCGCCGTCGGCCCATTCGATGCGGCAATCGCCGACCGCAATATCCGGCTCGGCGAGGACCACCAGCCGGCCTTCGAAGCCGCGCTCGCGGGCGATCCGCTCGATCTGGTCGCGGGCAAATTCGTGCAGCGCGTCATTGACGCGCACCACCACATGGGGCGCGGCGACCAGATGGCGAAAGCAATCCCGCGCCAAAGCGACGATTTCGGCCATCGGCTCGCGGGCGACGAGCTCGGCGGCGAGCTTGCGCGCCACGGCGACGGCCACCTCCACCGCTTCCGCCTCCAGTTTGGCTTCAACGGCCGCGAGCGAACCGGTGAGCTGTTCGACGGCCGCGGCAATGCGCTCGAGCGCGGCGGCGTTGCGGCGCGGCCCTTCGGCGGCCGCTTCGGCCGCGGCGTCGGCAAAGCCTTTGCGATAGCCGTTCGCCTCCGCCTCGGCGAGCTTGGCCGCATGCTCGGCCGGCGGGATCGGCGGCTCGGCGGCATTGGTCGTGAAGGGGGCGAAGTCCGCGTTGAAGAGAAATTTTGCGGGGGCGGGCATGGCCGGTCCTCAGTACACCAGCTCTTCGTCGCGCTGCTTGGACAGGATGATTTCGCCCTTGGCGGCGAGATCCTTGGCGAGATTGACGAGCAGCGCCTGCGCCTCGTCCACATCGCGCAGGCGCACGGGGCCCATGGCCTTCATGTCTTCGACCAGCATCTTGGCGGCGCGGCTCGACATGTTGCTGAGGAAGAACTGGCGCACCGGCTCGGAGGCGCCCTTGAGCGCCACCGCAAGCTTGTCCTTGTCCACGTGACGCATCAGCGTCTGCGCGGAGCCGGTGTCGAGCCGCACGAGATCGTCGAAAGTGAACATCAGCGCCTTGATGCGCTCGGCGCTCTCGCGGTTTCGCTCTTCGAGCGCGGTCATGAAGCGCGTTTCGGTCTGGCGGTCGAAATTGTTGAAAATCTCCGCCATCATCTCATGGGCGTCGCGGCGGCGGGTCTGCGCGATGTTCGACATGAACTCGGTGCGCAAGGTCTGTTCCAGGCGCTCGATGACCTCTTTCTGCACGGCCTCCATGCGCAGCATGCGGTTGATCACGTCGAGCGCGAAATCCTCGGGCAGGATGGCGAGCACGCGCGCCGCGTGCTCGGAGCGCAGCTTCGAGATCACTACGGCGACGGTCTGCGGATACTCGTTGCGCAGATAGTTGGCGAGCACCTCCTCCGGAACGTTGGACAGCTTCTCCCACATGTTGCGGCCGGCGGGGCCGCGGATCTCGTCCATGATGCCGCCGACCCGCTCGGGCGGCAGGAACTGTTGCAGCAGCCGCTCGGTGGCGTCGTAATCGCCCATGACCGCGCCGGACGCGGACAGCTTGCCGACGAACTCGATCATCAGCTTCTCGACGGCCTCGGCCTCGACCATTCCGAGGCTGGACATGACCACGGAAAGCTGGCGCAGCTCGTCGTCGTCGAGCAGGCTCCAAATCTTGGCGCCGTGCTGCTCGCCGAGCGCCAGCATGAGCACCGCGGCCCGCTCCGGGCCGGTCAATTGGCGGCTCTTCGGCTGGTCGGGCGGACGATTGGCAAGCGCCGCCACGAGGTTGGCGACTTCGGTTTGCTTCTTCTGGTCGATGGGGACGTTCACGGCGTTCACGTGTCAAATGGCGGCTGTCACGCGGCCTCTTCGTGCAGCCAACTGCGGATGATGGAAACGGTCTCGTTCGGATGCTTGTCGGCCAACTCGCCCACGCGCTGCACCGACTGGGCGTGCACCTGACCCTGCACCTGGGCGATGTCGATCATCTTGGCGGTCTTGCTCGGCGGAACGGCCGGAGGCTGCGGTGCGCCGGCGACCGGCTCGGTCAAGGTCACCGCGGCCGCGTCCGCCGCGCCGGCGGCGACCGGCGGGGCGGGGGTCATGATGCGGCGGAGCATCGGCCGCACCACCATCAGGATCACGATGACGGCGAGCAGCGCCATGATGAGCAGTTCGACCGCGCGCATGATGTCGTCCTTGGTGAACTGCAGATAACTCATGAGGCCGGTCGGCTCGCTGATGGGATTTTGCGGCAGCTCGGCGAGCCGGAGATTGACGACTTCCACCTGATCGCCGCGCTTGGCATCGAAACCGATGGCCGAGCGGACCAGAGCGGCGATGCGGTCGATCTCCTCCTTGCTGCGCGGCTCGTACACCGGCTCGCCCTTGTCGTTCTTGGTGTGGCGGCCGTCGACCACGACGGCGACGGAAATGCGATTGATGCGGCCGCCTTCGATCACCTCGGTCTTGGTGGTGCGGGAAATCTCGTAGTTGACCACCTCCTCGGTCTTGCGGTTCTGATCGCGGCCGGGCGCGCCCTCGGCGCGCGGCTGCGCGGCGCCGGGCAGCTCGTTGCCGATGCTGACCGGCCCTTCCCGGTTTTCGACGCCGGACACTTCCTCGCGGGTCTGACTTGAGCGCACCACGCGGCCTTCCGGATCGTACCTGTCCGAGGTCTGGGTGATGCGGTTGAAGTCGAAATCGGCGGTGAGCTGCACGTGCGAGCGTCCGGGCCCGACCACGGAATTGACGATAGCCTCCACCTGTTCGCGCAGGCGCCGCTCGAAGGCGATCCGGCGCTCGTCGGCCTGCGCGCCGATGCCGGCGATGCCGTCCGAATTGCCGTCGGCGAGCAGGCGACCGGCTTCGTCCACCACCGAGACGCGCTGGGGTTTCAGCCCGTTGACCGCGGACGCCACCAGATGGCGGATCGCCCGCACCTGCTGCGCTTCGAGCTGGCCGCGCACCCGGAGCACGATCGAGGCCGAGGGCTCCGGGCGGTCGCGGGAAAACAAAGCCCGCTCGGGCAGCACCAGATGCACGCGCGCGGCCTGCACGCGGTCGATGGCGCGGATGGTGCGCGCCAGCTCGCCTTCGAGCGCGCGCAGATGGTTGATGTTCTGGACGAAGTTGGTGGCGCCGAGCACGTCGGTCTTGTCGAATATCTCGTAGCCGACGCCGCCGCCCTTGGGCAGGCCGCTCTCGGCGAGCTTCATGCGCAGGCGGCCGACGCGATCCTTGGCCACCAGAATGGTGGCGCCGTCCTGGCGGATCTCGTACGGAATGCCCTGGCGCTCGAGGTCCTTGATGATCGAGGACGAATCCTCGGGCGACAGATCGGTGAACAACGGGGTCATCTGCGGCGCGGTGACGCGCAGCATCAGGTAGGCGAAAAAGGCGACGAGCGCGATGGTGACCGCTCCCATCGCGACGATGCGTCCTGGACCAAGCGATTTGAGAAATTCGCCGAAGGCGTGCACGGGATTCCTCTGCGCACCGGGCGCACGGCGGCGCCCGACCGGGCAAGATTTGCCCGGTTTATGGTTTCCATCCCGTTAATGGAAAGCGGCCAACGCCGGCCACGCGAGCGCCCAATCAGGACGCGCTTTTGCCGCGAATCGATTGCGTGCCGAAACTCGGAGCGGCCGCCGCGGCGTGCGCCGGCGCGGGCGTCAACACTTCGGTAAGATTCGCTCTACTGCCGGTACTGCTGGATCCGCGTGGTGCGCAGGCCGGCGAGCCCGTGCTGGTCGATCGAGGCCTGCCAGGAGAGAAACTCCTCCACGGTCAGCGTGTAGCGCGCGCAGGCTTCTTCCAGCGAGAGCAGGCCGCCGCGCACGGCGGCCACCACTTCCGCCTTGCGGCGGATGACCCAGCGTTTCGTGCTCGGGGGCGGCAGATCCGCAATGGTGAGCGGGCTGCCATCGGGCCCGATCACATATTTGACCCTCGGGCGATGGGTTTCTGTCATTGCACTCTCGTCAACTAACCGACTAACTCGCAGCCAAGCTATCGGTTGCGGCTTAAGATTTGCCTAAGCGAAAGGTACGAATGGGTTAAGGCGCTGATCGCGATTGAATCGAATCCCGCAACCGATCATCAACACGGGCAGGAACGGCGGCAGCAAATTGCGCGGCAGCGACACGTTAGGTGTTAATGCGCATAAGCGCAGGAATGAACGAAAAGTTAGCGTGTCGGCGGACGCAAAGATGATTTCTTGCATCGTCAAATCGCGATCGTGCCGCGCACGATGCGCTTGATCTTGTCGAGCGTGAAGGTCTGACCGCCAATGGCGAGCAACGGCGGGTTCTGGGTGAGATCGACCGAATCCACCACGCCCTGAATCTCGGTGGCGATGGCGACCGATTGGCCATTGGCATCCTTCGAGGTGATGAGCATGGTGTAGGGGCCGTTCGGCCAGATCACGCCGTCGTTGCCCTTGCCGTCCCAGACGAAATTCTGCGGCCCGGCTTGCAGCGTGAAATTGCCGGAATAGGCCACCTGGCCGTTGGCGCTCTTGATGGTGATGGTGGCGACGGCGGGCCGCGGGCTGGTGAAGCTCCAGGTCGCCTGGCCGTTCGCCAGTTGCGCGGTGGTGCCGTCGACAACCACGGTCTGGCCGACAAAATTCAGCGCGGCGCTGGCCTGTGCCGTCTTTTGCAACGATACGAGAGCAGCGAGCTGCTCGTTGGACTTGAGCTGCTGCTCGACTTGGGCGAATTGCACAAGC
Organism: Xanthobacteraceae bacterium; assembly: GCA_035574295.1. GTDB lineage: Bacteria > Pseudomonadota > Alphaproteobacteria > Rhizobiales > Xanthobacteraceae > PNAI01. Next base: position 1,799 of record DATLYX010000136.1, on the reverse strand, counting down.
TGCTGCGTGAACTGGTTGGTGTCGAGCGGATCCAGCGGGTTCTGATTTTTGAGCTGCGTGGTGAGCAGCTGCAGGAACATGGTGAAGTTCTTGGCGATGGTGTTGGCGTCTACGGCGTTGCCGGGGCCGATCGCCGACGAGGTGGCGGTGTTGGCGACGAAGGTGCCGAAGGGATTGGTGGCCGGGATGATGCTGGTTGCCATGGGATGTCCTTAAACCCGGATATCGATGCCGGCACCGAGCCCCGCGGGACGCGCGTAGATCTGCGGTGGAGCCGGACCGGACGCTTCGTCCTGCAGCAGGAGAAGATGCGCCGGCTCGGGCAGCGCGCCGCCGCCGCTGTCGGAATGATTGTGCAGCGAGAATTGGAGAGTCTGATCGCCGGTCTTCAGGCCGGCATCCTGCAAGGCGCGTTCGATGTGGGCGGCGTCGCGGCGCAAGAGATCGAGCGTCTCCGGCCGCTCGGCCACAAGCCGCAACATGACGTTGCTTCTGTTGTCGATGTCGAGCCGCACGTCGATACGCCCGAGCTCCGGCGGGTCGAGACGGATGGCAAAGCGGGTTCTGCCGCTCCTGGTTTGCAGGGCGATGGCCAGCGGCAGATCGGCGAGCGCGATCGGTGCGCCCGGCAGGAGTTGCGGCGGAACGGTCGCAGGCGGGCTGTGGCTCGACGCAGGCTGATGGGTAGCGGCGGCAACCGCGATGCTCGGCACCTCCAATGTCGTCGGTGCAGCGGCGAGGCGGCCCGGCAGCGAGGGGCCGGGTTCCACAGCGGGACGGTTCAGGGGCTCCGGAGATTGGCCGGAATGTGGTTTTGCCTCGCCGTTGGCGCCCGAGTTCGTACCCGAGTTCGTATCCGCGTTCGTATTCGCGTTCGTATTCGTGTCAGCGTCGAGGGGCGTTGCCGGCGCCGGCGCGTTTGCCGCGAGAGTAGGCGCGGGGCTGTTCGCGGAAGAAGGCGAAGCGCCTGCGTTCGGTGGCGTTGTGTCACCCGCTGCAGCCGTCGCGCTGGATGGTTTGGACAATGACGGCAGCGATGAAGCGACGGACGAGGGGGTTTCCGGCGAGTCGGGCGGCGCCGCAGGGCGCGCAATCGTTTCCGGCGTGGCGCGGGCGGCCGACGCGGCGGCGCCGGACGGTTTGGTCCCGTTGCTCGGCGCAGAAGGGGCGAGGCTGCGCGCGACAGCCGGCATTGCGGCATCCGACGCGACGGTTTCAGCCTGCTTCGGCGTAGATGGCGGCAGGATGTTCGGCGCAGCGGATTCGGGCTCGGATGTTGCCGGGGTCTCCGCCGGGATTTCCACTGTCGGCAACGCGATATCTTTGGTCGTGGCGGGTTGCGCGCCGGCCTCGGTTTGGTCGGGCATCGAGCCCGATGCGGCCGACATTGCGACCGGCGAGGCGCTCGTCACGGCTGGCCGCGGCAGCGGCTCGGCATTGCGCTCTGGGCCGAGTAGGTCTGACAGGGTCTGGTGCAGGAGTTGCCCGGGGCTCGTCGCGAGCGTGTCTTGCACGACCTTTCCGGCGTTGCCGGCGAGATCATCGACCGAGGCGGCCACAATGCCGAGCACAACCGACGCCACTTCGCTCGCTGTGCCGGAATCGAGCGGTTTCAGCGCGGGGCCGGGGAGAGGGGCGCCGCCGGATGCGCTGTCATCTTCGGAGCGGGCGCAAACCTCGGTCTCCAGCGCATCAGTGTCCGCTTGCACGTCAGCAGCATCTGTTTCGGGCGGGCTTTCCGTTCCGCCGTCCGCGGCCGCAGCGGCGGTCGAATGGTCGGCAGCGCGGGGGCAGGCGGG
>DATLYX010000135.1:0-4993 GCA_035574295.1 Xanthobacteraceae bacterium | reverse complement strand
GTTCTTCGCGGCGCGCCGCTTCCTCGCGCCGGGCGGCTTCCTCGCGCCGCGCAGCGGCCTCCCGCTGCGCCGCCTCCTCGCGCGCGGCCTCCGCGTCGCGTTTCGCGGGCTCGGCCGGCCGCTTGGCAGCGAACGCATCGGGCTTGGGCGCCATGCGCGCGCGCCGCAGGCATTCCATTTCCACCTTGCGGATGGCCTCTTCGAGCGCCAGCCGCTCGCGCGTGATCACCGCCTCCTCGAGCGGCGGAACGGTGGAGCGGAGCTGCGTCACCAACGCCGTGCGGGCGCGCTCATAGAGCGCGCGCCGATTTTCCGCGGTATCGACTTCAAGACCGCCGACGGCGCGAGCGATGAGCGGGTGATAATCTGCCATTGCACTTCAAGCGTACGTGTTTGCGCAAAGCGCCGCGCCGTCAGGCCTCGAACGGATTGCGCATCAGTATGGTGTCCTCCCGTTCCGGGCTGGTTGACAAGAGAGCCACCGGGCACCCGATCAATTCCTCGATCCGCCGCACATATTTTATCGCCTGCGCCGGCAGGTCCGCCCACGAGCGGGCGCGCGCCGTTTTCTCGCCCCAGCCGGCCTCCGTCTCGTAGATCGGTTCGACGCGGGCCTGGGCGTGGGCGCTAGCCGGAAGATAGTCGATCTCGCGGCCGTCGAGCCGGTAGCCCACGCAGACCTTGATTTTGTCAAATCCGTCGAGAATGTCGAGCTTGGTGAGGGCGATCCCGTCGATGCCGCTGGTGCGGACCGCCTGCCGCACCAAGACCGCGTCGAACCAGCCGCAGCGGCGGGGCCGCCCGGTCACGGTGCCGAATTCCCGGTCGCGCTCGCCGATCAGCCGGCCGATCTCGTTGTCCTGTTCGGTGGGGAACGGCCCCTCGCCGACCCGGGTGGTATAGGCCTTGCAGATGCCGAGCACGTAGCCGATGGCGCCGGGCCCGAGGCCGGAGCCTGTCGCGGCCTGGGCCGCAACAGTGTTGGAGGAGGTCACGAACGGATAGGTTCCGTGGTCCACGTCGAGCAGCGCGCCTTGCGCGCCCTCGAACAGAATGCGTTTGCCCTCGCGCCGCTTCTCGTCGAGCAGCGACCACACCGAATCCATGAACGGCAGCACCTTCGGCGCGACCGAGGCCAATTCCTCGTACAATTCCTTGGCCGCGATCGTCGGTAGGCCCAGCCCCCTGCGCAGCGCGTTGTGATGCACAAGCAGCCGGTCGATCTTGTCGCCGAGCGCGTTCAGATCGGCAAGATCCATGAGCCGGATGGCACGGCGACCGACCTTGTCTTCATAGGCGGGCCCGATGCCGCGCTTGGTGGTGCCGATCCTCCCGTCGCCCGATTCGCGCATGGCGTCGAGTTCCTGGTGCAGGCGCAGGATCAGGGTGGCGTTTTCCGCGATGCGCAGATTGTCGCGGGTGACCGCCACGCCCTGCGATTTGAGCCGCTCGATTTCCTCGATCAGCGCGTGCGGATCGAGCACCACGCCGTTGCCGATCACCGACAGCTTGCCCGCGCGCACCACGCCGGAGGGCAACAGCGACAGCCTGTAGGTGACGCCGTCGATGACCAGCGTGTGGCCGGCGTTGTGGCCGCCCTGGAACCGCACCACGATGTCGGCCTGCGCCGAGAGCCAGTCGACGATCTTGCCCTTGCCCTCGTCGCCCCATTGCGCGCCGACCACAACCACGTTTGCCATGCCGAATCCTTCTCACGCGCGGGCAGCCGCTCGCCGCGCCTTGAGCGCCGGCGCCGGATCGAGGCCTGATCCCGAAAGTGTGGCATCGCCCGACGCGAACCGCGCACCCGGGCGACGCGCAGCAGCCACAATCCAATAAACCGCCGGAAATATCAATCGCTTGCGGCGAGCCACGGAGCCACGAAGCCCGGATGGAGCAACCTGGGCTGCGGTTGCTAAAACCGCAGCGGCTTGGCCTGCTGCACCTGCGGCAGCGCGCGCACCTTGGCCAGCACCTCCGCCGGCAGCTCGCCGTCGATCTCGATCAGCGCGATCGCATTGCCGCCCGGCGCTTCGCGGCCCACGTGGAAGGTGGCGATATTGATGCCCGCATCACCCAGCGTGGAAGAAAATTTTCCGATGAAGCCCGGCTTGTCGAGGTTGGTGATGTAGATCATCGACTTGCCGAACTCGGCATCCATGCGGATGCCCTTGATGTTGACGATGCGCGGCCGCCCGTCGGCGAACACGGTGCCGGACACGTGGCGCGATTGCTGCTCGGTGGTCACCGTCACCGTGATCAGGCTCTCGTAGTCGCAATGGCCCTCGCGCGTGGTCTCCTCCACGATCATGGCGCGTTCCTTGGCGATCACCGGCGCGGACACCACGTTGACGTCGCCGAGCATGGGCCGCAACAGGCCGGCAAGCGCCGCCGAGGTCAGCGCCTTGGTGTTCATCTGCGCGACCTCGCCCTCGTAGGAGAGCTGCACCTTGCTGATCCCGGTCTCCGTGAGCTGTCCGGCGAACGAGCCGAGCTTTTCGGCGAGCGCGATGAACGGTTTCAGGCGCGGCGCCTCCTCCGCGCTGATCGAGGGGAAATTCACCGCATTCGAGATCGCCCCGCGCAACAGATAGTCCGACATCTGCTCGGCGATCTGCAGCGCGACGTTTTCCTGCGCCTCGGTGGTGGAAGCGCCGAGATGCGGCGTGCACACCACATTGGGCAGCCCGAACAGCGGATTGCTGGTCGCCGGCTCCTCCAAAAACACGTCGAGCGCAGCGCCCGCCACCTGCCCGGATTTCAGCGCCTCGGCCAGTGCCGCCTCGTCGATCAGCCCGCCGCGCGCGCAGTTGACGATGCGCACGCCTTTTTTCATCGCCGCGAGCGCTTTTGCGTCGATGATGTTCCGGGTCTTCTCCGTCAGCGGCGTGTGCAGCGTGATGAAGTCCGCGCGCCGAAGCAAATCCTCGAACTCCACCTTCTCCACCCCGAGCTGCACCGCCCGCTCCGCCGAGAGATAAGGATCGTAGGCGATCACCTTCATCTTCAGACCGATCGCCCGGTCCGCCACGATCGAGCCGATATTGCCGCAGCCGATCACGCCGAGCGTCTTGCCGAAGATTTCCACGCCCATGAACTTGTTCTTTTCCCATTTGCCGGCCTTGGTCGAGGCGTCCGCCTGCGGGATTTGCCGCGCCAGCGCCAGCATCAGCGAGATGGCGTGCTCCGCGGTGGTGATCGAATTGCCGAACGGCGTGTTCATCACGATGATGCCGCGCGCGGTGGCCGCGGCGATGTCCACGTTGTCGACGCCGATCCCGGCGCGGCCGATCACCTTCAGCCTGCGCGCCCTGTCCAGGATCTTGCCGGACACTTTGGTCGCCGAACGGATGGCAAGCCCGTCGAAATCGCCGATCATCTCGGCGAGTTTCTCCTTGTCCTTGCCGAGATTGGGCTGGAATTCGACCTCAACGCCGCGGTCCTTGAAGATCTGCACCGCCGCCGGCGACAGCGCATCGGAAATGAGTACGCGAGGGACCATATCGACCTTCCTCAATTCGCTTCACACCCATCCTCGCTTGCGGGGAGAGGGTCTGTACTGGGGCTTGATCCCGAGGGTCGGGAAAGGGATCACGCCGCCTTGGCGAGGACCTCTTTCGCCTCCGCGTAGGCCCAATCGAGCCAGGCGGTGAGCGCCTCGAGATCGCTTGCCTCCACCGTCGATCCGCACCAGATGCGCAGGCCCGTCGGCGCGTCGCGATAGGCGTCGATGTCGTAGGCCACGCCCTCCTTCTCCAGCATCGCCGACAGACCTTTGACGAACTTGGCCTGCGCCTCGGGGGCAAGTTTCAGCACCGCCGGATCCACCACCTTCAGGCACACCGACGTGTTGGAGCGCAGCGCCGGGTTCTCGCACAGGAACGCGATCCACGGCGTGCGCGCCACCCAGTCGGAGATGACCTTGGCATTGGCGTCCGCGCGCGCCATCAGCGCCTTCAGGCCGCCGATCGACTTCGCCCACGCCAGCGTGTCGAGATAATCCTCCACGCACAGCATGGACGGGGTGTTGATGGTGCCGCCCTCGAAAATGTCCTCGATCAGCTTGCCGCCCTTGGTGAGGCGGAAAATTTTCGGCATCGGCCACGGCGGCTGATAGCTTTCGAGCCGCGCGACCGCGCGCGGCGAGAGGATCAGCATGCCGTGCGCGGCCTCCCCGCCGAGCGCCTTCTGCCAGGAGAAGGTGACCACATCGAGCTTCGGCCATTCGAGCGGCTGCGCGAACGTGGCCGAGGTGGCGTCGCAGATCGTCAAGCCCGCGCGGTCGGCGGCGATCCAGTCCGCGTTCGGCACCCGCACGCCGGAGGTGGTGCCGTTCCAGGTGAACACCACATCGCTGTTCGGATCGACCTTGGAGAGATCGGGCAACTGACCGTAGGGCGCCCGCAGCACCGTGACGTCTTTGAGCTTGAGCTCTTTCTGCACGTCGGCGACCCAGCCTTCGCCGAAGGATTCCCAGGCGAGCATGGTGACCGGCCGCGGGCCGAGCAGCGACCACAGCGCCATCTCCACCGCGCCGGTGTCGGAGGCCGGCACGATGCCGATGCGGAAGTCGGCCGGCACCTCCAGCACGTCGCGGGTGAGATCGATGGCGCGTTTCAGCTTCGCCTTGCCGGCTTTCGACCGGTGCGAGCGTCCGAGAACGGCGTCGGTGAGGGCTTGCAGGCTCCAGCCGGGGCGCTTGGCGCAGGGGCCGGAAGAAAAGTGCGGCACATGCGGCCGCACGGCAGGCTTGCTTGGCATCGGTCTATCCTTCCAGATAGGCGCCCCTCGGTGGGGAGGGGTGTCCCACGCGCGGGAATAAGGAAGGCAGCCTCGGCCGTCAAGCAGGAAATTGGCGCGGCATCGCACGCACCGCTGCCCCAAAATGATGCAGTCACTTGGCCCGCAGCCGTAGGGTGGGCTTCGCGCAGCGAAGCCCACCGAAACAGAAACAGATTGGCGGGCACGGCGCTGCGCGCCTTTGCCCGCCCTA
>DATLYX010000134.1:0-4311 GCA_035574295.1 Xanthobacteraceae bacterium | reverse complement strand
CGCCGCATCAGGTCGTTCGTCATGCCGACATAAAGCACGCCACGCGGACGGTTCGCCAGAATGTAGACAAAATATCGCCGGACCATACTTGTACGTCCAAATGCGTTCTGAACCCCGAGTGTAATGTAACGCACCCCCTACGCGTCCCGGATGCGGTGCAGCGCGGAGCGCCGTCAGGCGCGGAGCGGTGCACCGCTGATCCGGGACCGTTGCAGGCTCGGAGTGTGTAGCAGTGCGGCTCGGAGTCCGTAACAGTGTGGCTCGGAATCCGTAACGGTCCCGGGTCTGCAGCGCACCGCTCCGCTGACGCTCCGCGCTGCGCTGCGCCCGGGACGCAAAGGAGATCGCTATTACAGCGTACCGTTCGCTCCGTTCGCGCTGCGCTGCGCCCGGGACGCGATTCCATCTCAGGTCATCGCGCTTCAGCTCAGCGAAACTTTTTCCGATTGTTTTGTGGAGCTGATGCCGATCGCCCGGGCGGCGGCCTGATACCAGCTACTCGCCTTGAACCCGGTCTTTTTTCTCGCCCTGGATTTGGCGGTCGACCTTCTGGACTTGGCAGAACGTGACGCAATCACAGCGCTCCGCAACACTGTCGGCCTCCCTTCACGCTTACGCCAACGTTGATCCCTCGGTTGTTGCATCGGGATCGTTTTCGAAAGTGAACCCCGAGCGCTGCGTGACGCCGCATTTTGCTCGCTCGGGGTTCACGACCGACAGAGCGATTGGCCTCCTCTCTGTCAGCTAGACACCGCTGTAGATTGTGATGCGCACCAGGCGCAATCACATCTCGGTGAGCCGACGCGCATGTGCGTCGCACGTGTTTCGATTTGGCACAGCCCGCGCCGCGCGCATCAACTGCCCGGCGGCTTGAGCGGCGGAGCCTGCGCGGGCGGCGGCCCCGGTGTCTGCCCTTCAGGCATTCCGCGCTTGTCGATCGGACCCGCGGGAAAACTCACCGGCGCATTGTCGATGGACGGCAGCGGATAGCAATTGACGTACCAGGCCAGGAACGCGATGTAGGCGTATTGGAATCGCGCCCAGTTGATCTGATCGGTCACCGACATGTTGGCCATGGCGCCGCGCTTGTACTGCCGCTCGTAGACATCGGGCAGCGCGTCCACCCGCTTCGGCTGGCCGTCCAGCAGCGTCTCGGTGTTGCGGAACAGTTTGGTCACATCGTCGACCTTGGTTTCGCATTCGGCCTTGAATGTCGGCGCCAGCGGCATGCACAGGGCCTTGAGCGCATAGGTCGTCGCCCGCGGGTCGGTTCCGAAAATCGCGAGATGATTCTTGAGCGATCTTGCGATGCGCTCGGATGTCTCGGACGCATATCCGTCCCGGCTCTGTTGCGCGAAGCTCGCAGAGCCTGCGAGCGACAGCGCGATGATCACCGTACACAATCCAACGATCCGCATCTGTCTTCCCCCTGGTTGATGCTTAACACCTCCGTCCGGTGCGGTGCCGACGCAGCATGCCGTGCGTTTGCCGGCAAACGGCCGCGCACCCCTCACCTCACGTCGGGCACGACGCGACCGCCGGGACACTCGACCCGAAAGGTCTGCCCAAAATCTCCCTGGATGCGTCCCTCCGCACAGCGCGCGGGCCGCGGCGCCGGGGCGCAGCCCACGCAAGGCGGCGGCGCGCAGCCCGGGCACGCCATTGCGGGCGCGCAGCTCTTGCAATTGACGACCTTGATGTAGGTGCGCTTGTCGACCACCGTCGTGCAGCCGGCCGCAAACAACACGGCTAGAACGATGAGCAATGGCTTCACTGTTGTTCCCCCGAAAAGCCCCAAAAGGCGCCGCACGTGCGGGCGGCTCGCGACAACGTGCACGTGCACGCGGTGACTGCACGGTGCAACCCAACGCGACCGACCGACGCGACCAGAAGGTGAATGAAGCAACTCAAAACGCCACAGCGAACGCCCGCCGGACTTGGCGCGATCTAGCGCTATACTGTCTTTCTTCCTCGGGTCTGAAGTTGAAAGCGGGCGGGTTTGAGTAAAACCATGTACAACTGCGGGTGCGACAAAATGGTAGGCAGTATTACCGCCAGGGGCAAGCAGCGGTTGCCGGGTGTGGATAGTTGCCCGCAAAGTCTGTGGATATGAGTTGTGACAACTTCCGGATTCCTCAATCGTGACTTGCGGACAGACGTCGGGCATGTGCCGATGCGGTGCAGCGTGAGCGCCTAAAGCGCGTTCACGCGCATCTTCGATGCGCTATGGCGCGAACGGTGCACCGCTGAGCCGGGACCGTTGCAGTCTCGACATTCGTAACAAGCGCCTTCAGCCCGTGCTGCACCGGCGCAGCAGTGCGATCGCGCGCCACAAAACGGCCGCCGCTGCCGCGCGGCTGGGCGGAAAAGCGCAAGGGCGGGCGCGGCGGCTTTGGCTTTTCCGCCACGCCGGGCATGTTGTAGCGCCGGCGCCAGCGGTATTTCTGCCAAAGCGATAAGCCGTTGCTCGGCGCTCTTGACTCGCCCGCAAATGTTCTCATTATGTTCTCGTCTGCGAGAATAACCAATGAGCACGAGCGACCGCGCCGGGGCAGGCCATGTCCGCGGGCCGACGACCAATGCCGGCATCGACGCCGCGCTCCTGGGCAGCCTCGCCGTGCTTGCGCGGGACGCCGATGCGTAAGCCCGACACCGTCGAGAAGCTCTATCTCGATTTCGACGGCTTCTTCGCCAGCGTCGAGCAGGCGGCACGGCCGGCGCTGCGCGGCCGGCCGGTTGGCGTCGTGCCGTTCGAGGGTGCGGGCGATCGCGGCATCCTGATTGCTTGCTCGCGCGAGGCCAAGCAAGCGGGCGTCAAGAACGTCATGCGGGTGAGCGAGGCACGGAGCCTCTGTCCCGACCTCGTTCTCGTGCCGCAGTCGCCCGATCTCTATCGGCGCGCCCACAACGCCCTGATCGCCGAGATCATGGCGGTGCTGCCGATCGCAGCGGTGAAGTCGATCGACGAACTTACCTGCGACATCGCGCCTGCCGACCGAGAGCGGCCCGAAGAACTCGCGGGCCGCATCAAGGCCCGCCTGCGCGACAACATCGGGCTGTGGATCACCACCTCCATCGGCATCGCGGCGAACCGGCAGCTCGCCAAGATGGCGTGCAAGGCCGGCAAATGGCGCAATGGCCGCTATGGCGACGGGCTCATGGTCTGGCGTCCCGAGTCGATGCCCGGCCCGCTGCTGCCTATTCCGCTCGCGGACGTGCCGGGCATCGGCGCCCGCATGGCCGCTCGATTGGCGCGCGCGGGAATTCGGTCGATGGCGGATTTGCTTGCGACCGCCCCGAAGCAGATGCGCGCGCTGTGGGGCAACGTCACCGGCGAACGGCTCTGGTATGCGCTGCACGGCTACGCCTTGCAGACGCCGCCGCAACAGCGCGGCATGTATGGGCATGGGCGCGTGCTGCCGCCCGAAAGCCGCAGCCTCGCCGACGCTTATCGGGCGTCGCGCCTTCTGCTCACCAAGGCGGCGCGGCGCATGCGCCGCGACCGCTATAACGCCGGCGCGCTCTTTCTGCATCTGGCGACGTGGTCCGGCCCGTGGAGCCGCGCCACGACGCTCCCAGAGGTCCACGACGACCTGGCGATCCTCGAAGCCTTGCGCAGGCTCTGGCGCGGGCACGGCCTGCCGCGCTCGACGGTGGTGCAGCAGGTGTCCGTGGCACTCGGCGACCTCAGTCCCGCGGACGAACGCCAGCTCGACATCCTGTTGATGGACGATCACGCGCGCCAGGACGCTGAAAAAATCACCGAGGCGATCGACCGCCTCAACACCCGTTACGGCCGCACCGTGGTCTCGGTCGGCCCCTGGCGGCCGCCGGCGGGCGGCTATGCCGGCGGCAAGATCGCCTATACGCGCATTCCGTCGGCGGAGGATTTTTGGTGATTGCGGAGCGTATTCTATGAGTTGGAAGCACGAACTCAAGGTGGCCGATCTCGACGCCATGATGCAGATCGAGGCCACCTGCCGGCGCTGCGGCCTCGTGCGCTACGAGAGCCGGGAAACCCTCGAGGCTCTCGCCCAAGCCTATCTCGACGAGGTCGAGCGCCGACTCCGCTGCCGCGACCGCGCCTGCCGCGGCGCGGTGCGCATCGCCCTCATCCACAAAGGCAGGATGGAGGGGTTCGTCGGCGGGATGGCATAAATCGGGTTGGCATGAATATTCCACCCGAATGTTGTTAGAGCGCGCGGATGCGCGGGGACGGCGGCGCAGGCGGGGCGGCCGGCGCAACGGAGCTTGGCGAGGGCTGCGCCGGAGCGGCGCTCGCCTGCGCGGCAAGCGTGGCGAGCTTTTCCG
>DATLYX010000133.1:0-22037 GCA_035574295.1 Xanthobacteraceae bacterium | reverse complement strand
TGTCCCGCCGCAGCGACCTTTACGCGAATCTCAAACTTTAACGATGCACCTTGCAAGCTACACCGTCCAGGGCCGGGCCAGTTTCGGCGCGGTGACTCCGGCCGGAATCGTGGACCTCGGCCGGCGTCTGGCGCCGCGCTACGCGAGCGTGTTCGACCTGTTGCGGGGGCAGGCGCTGAATGAGGCGGAGGCCGCTGCGCGAGGTGCGCAGGCGGATTTTAGACCCGAGGACGTCAAATGGCTGCCCCCGGTGCTCACGCCGGAAAAGATCGTGTGCATCGGCGTCAATTACGCCAACCGCGATGCCGAGGTGAGCGGCGGCGCGGAAGGGGCGAAATATCCCAGCATGTTCTTTCGTGCCCCGGATTCCTTGGTCGGGCATGAGCAGCCGATCGTGCGCCCAAAAGTTTCGGAGCAGCTCGATTATGAGGGCGAGATCGCGCTGGTGATCGGCCGCGGGGGGCGGCATGTGCCACGGGAGCGGGCGCTCGAATACGTGGCCGGGGTGACCCTGTGCAACGAAGGCAGCGTCCGCGACTGGCTGCGCCACGGCCGCTTCAACGTCACGCAAGGCAAGAATTTCGACGCTTCGGGCAGCATCGGCCCGTGGCTGACCACGGGGCTTGACCTGCAGCGGCCGCTCCGGCTGACGGTGAAACTCAACGGCGAGGTCGTTCAGGACGACACCACTGCAAGCATGATTTTTTCGTTCGCCGATCTCATCGCCTATATCACGACCTTCATGACCATCAAGCCGGGGGACGTGATCGCGACCGGGACGCCCACGAAAATCGGACCGCGCCGCGATCCGCCGCGCTGGCTCAAGCCGGGCGATGTGATCGAAATGTCGGTTGCCGAAATCGGCGCCCTGCGCAATACCGTCGTTGATGAGGCATAAACGGTAGACAGAATGGGAGAGCAGCGAATGGCAGGCGAGTTCCAAGGTAAAGTGGTGGTGGTCACCGGCGGCAGCCGCGGGATCGGCCGCGGCATCGCGGCGGCGTTTGCGCGCGAGGGCGCGCAGACGGTGATTGCGGCCTCGAACGAGGCGAATCTTGCCAGCGCGGCGAAGCTGATTGCCGAAGCCGGCGCGCCGCCGCTCGTGGTGCGGGGCGATCTGCGAACGCTGCAAGGATGCGAGAACCTGTTCAACAGCGTGAAGGAGAAGTTCAACCGCTGTGACATCCTCGTGAACTCGGCGGGGGCGACCCGGGCCGGCAATTTCGTGGACCTTTCCGACGAGCTGTGGATGGACGGCTTTGCGCTCAAATTCTTCGCCTGCGTGCGCGCGTGCCGGCTGTTCTGGCCGATGCTGAAGGCGGCGCAGGGCCATGTGATCAACATCGGCGGCGGCGCCGCGCGCTCGCCCTCCGCAGAATTTACGATCGGAGGCTCGGTGAATGCGGCCATGGGCAACTTCTCCAAAGCCTTGTCGCAGCTCGGCAAGCGGGACGGGGTGAACGTCAACGTGATTCATCCCGGCGCAACGCAGACCGAGCGGTTCGAGGAATTGATCGCGCAGCGCTCCAAGGCGACGGGCAAGAGTCCGGAGGAGCTGCGCAAGGAGGCCACTGCCAAGGACGGCATCAGGCGCCTCGGGACCGTCGAGGATATTGCGGCGCTCGCTCTGTTCCTGTGCTCGGAAAAGGCGCGCCACATCCAGGGCACTGCGATCGCCGTCGATGGCGGGTCCACGGTCGGGTATTATTGAGCGACCGTTTCAGGAAAGGCTATGACCAGCAGCGTGCCCGCTGCCTGCGTGATCGGCTGGCCGGTGAAACACTCGCGTTCGCCGCTGATCCATGAATATTGGCTCAAACGCTACGGCGTGGCGGGCGTGTATCGGCGGGAGGAGGTTGCGCCGGACGCATTCGCCGACTTCATCGGAAGTCTGGCGGAACGCGGCTATGTGGGAGCCAATGTCACGCTGCCGCACAAGGAGCAGGCGCTCGAACTGTCCGTTCCCGACGATCGGGCGCGTGCGGTGGGCGCCGCCAACACCTTGTGGTTCGAGCAAGGGGAGTTGCGCTCCACCAACACCGACGTCGAAGGCTTCACCGCCAATCTCGATGCCGGCGTTCCGGGCTGGGACTCGCACCCGGGCGAAGCCGTGGTGTTGGGCGCGGGCGGCGGCGCGCGTGCCGTCGTCTGCGGGTTGATCGAGCGCGGTTTCACACGGATCGACGTGATCAATCGAGATTTGCGCCGGGCGGAGCAATTGCGCGGCCGGTTCGGCACCGCAATTCATCCTTACCATTGGTCCGCGCTGCCGCATCTGTTGTCGCGCGCATCGCTGTTGGTGAATGCAACTTCGCTCGGCATGGTGGGCCAACCGCGTCTGGACATCGACCTGAGCCCGCTACACCCGGATACCGTAGTCACCGATCTCGTCTATGTGCCACTGAAAACGCCGCTTATTGCAGCAGCTCAAGCCCGCGGGCTGCCCACCGTCGATGGGTTGGGCATGCTGTTGCACCAGGCCGTCCGCGGATTTGCCATGTGGTTCGGGGTGTGGCCGGAAGTCTCCGCAGAACTGAGGGCCGTGGTGGAGGCCGACATCGGTCTCTGAACGGTCGGCGCCGGAATAACACTGCAACCGGAGGGGTTTTTAACGTGATCGCGGTGGCGCTTGGCCCCGGCGATGACTCTGGGAGGAATCGCGATGCAAAACCTGACAAGGCGCGCGCTCGGCGCGGCCGGAATTGTCCTGATGCTTGCAACCGCGGCCGCCTGGGCGCAGCAGCCCGGTCGAATCCGCGGCCAGGTGGAGAAGGTCGACGGCTCGACGCTGGTGCTGAAACTTCGCGACGGCGGTTCGTTGAGCGTGAAACTCGCAAACGACACCCGCGTTTCGGCGCTCGTCAAGGCGTCGCTCGCCGATATCAAGAACGACACTTTTATCGGCGTTGCCGGCATGCCGCAGCCCGACGGGACCATCAAGGCATTCTCCATCCACATCTTCCTGCCGGCCCAGCGCGGCGTGGTGCCCGATCGGCACGGACCGTGGGATGCGCGGCCGGGCAGTACCATGACCAACGCTTATGTGCAGAGCATGGTGAAGGGGAAGGACGGTGAGACGCTCACCGTCAAATATAAAGACGGAGAGCAGAAAATCGTTGTGACGCCCGATACGGCGATTGCCGCCGCGGCTCCGGGCAACAGGGATGAGCTCAAGCCCGGCGCGCAGATCATCATCATGCAGTCGGAAAGACAGCCAGACGGTTCGCTGCTGGCCAAAAGCCTGTATGTTGGTCGCGGTTTGACGCCGGCGATGTAGGGCGGACATAGCTCAGTCTGGTTCGTGCGGCGCGTCGTCCGCAGCGCGTCGCGAGGTGTTTGGCCTTGTGTTGAGTGCATAGAAGAGGCAGCGCGAGTCGATCAATCGCTCATTCCATGATCCGAGCCGCTCGCGCTTGCCTATTTTTGCATCAGAGAAAATTTGCGGCACGGTTGCTCAATAATCGGGCAATTGTCTAAACGCATGCAACGGCCGGAGAATCCTTAGCTGCGAGGGGACGGCGCTGCCGCGCTCAAAGTTGGCACGCCTGTTGCAAACCACATTGCAAACAAGCGAACGGCGCCAGGCTCCAGAGGGGTGGGCGCCGATCAACGGAGCGCGTCACCATGTCAACTTTCGACAACCCATTCGAGGCAAAGCGCAGGCTTTACTCTTCCGGCTGCAGTTGCGGGCGCCATGCCAGTCAATCGGAGCACGATCAGGATGCGCAGGCGCAACTGCGATGCCTGCCGGCGCAAAGCGATGAGAAGCGGTATGAGCAGGTCGTAGCATCGGCAGTGATGCGCGCGATATTCCCGAAGGATGCCGGTCGTCGCGCGTTCCTGCAATCGGTCGGGGCATCCACTGCGCTTGCGGCGCTGAGTCAGTTTTTTCCGCTCAAGACTGCAACGGAGGTGTTTGCCCAGGGTGGCCCGATCGAGAAGAAGAATCTCAAGGTCGGATTCATCCCAATCACCTGCGCCACGCCGATCATCATGGCGCACCCGATGGGCTTTTACAAAAAGCACGGTCTTGATGTCGACGTGATCAAGACCGCCGGATGGGCGGTGATCCGCGACAAGACGCTGAACAAGGAATACGACGCCGCGCACATGCTGTCGCCGATGCCGCTTGCGATCACGCTCGGCGTGGGATCGAAGCCGATCCCCTACACGGCGCCGGCCATCGAGAACATCAACGGCCAGGCGATCACATTAGCGGTCAAACACAAGGACAAGCGGGATCTCAAACAGTGGAAGGGGTTTAAATTCGCGGTGCCGTTCGACTATTCGATCCACAACTATCTCTTGCGCTACTACGTGGCCGAACACGGGCTCGATCCGGATTCCGACATCCAGATCCGCGCCGTGCCGCCGCCGGAAATGGTGGCGAACCTGCGCGCCGACAATATCGACGGATTCCTCGGGCCCGACCCGTTCAATCAGCGCGCGGTCTATGACGGGGTCGGCTTCATTCATATGCTGTCGAAGGAGCTGTGGGACGGCCATCCCTGCTGCGTGTTCGCGGCATCGCGCGAGTTCATCACCGCTTTGCCCCACACCTATGCGGCGCTGCTCAAGGCGATCATCGATGCGACCGCATTCGCGACGCAGACGGAAAACCGCAAGAAGATCGCGGAGGCGATCGCGCCGGCAAATTATCTTAACCAGCCGGTGACCGTGGTCGAACAGGTGCTAACGGGAACCTATGCGGACGGACTCGGCACGGTGAAGACGGACCCCAAGCGCATCGACTTCGATCCGTTCCCGTGGGAATCGTTTGCGATCTGGATTCTCACGCAGATGAAACGCTGGGGCCAGATCAAGGGCGATGTGGATTACAGGACCGTCGCGCAACAAGTCTATCTCGCGACCGATACGGCCAAACTGATGAAGGAGGTCGGGCTGACGCCTCCGGCCAGCACAAGCAAGGGCTTTTCGGTGATGGGGAAGGCGTTCGATCCGGCCAAGCCGGAGGAATACGTCAAGAGCTTCGCCATCAAGCGATCCGCGTGATCAGCCATGCCCAGCTCGTTGTCGCTGCGCGCTGCCGTCGTATCGGTGCTCATGTTTGTGGCCTTCGTGCTGGTGTGGCACGCCGGCACGCGCGGCGGCGGCGCGGTTCAGCAGATGGATCCGGAATACGCCAAGCTCATGGGCGCGACCGCGACCCAGGGCAAATCGGCCATGCCGGGTCCGCTCGATGTGAGCGAGAAAATCTGGGAACACCTGAACCGGCCGTTCTATGACAACGGGCCGAACGACAAGGGTGTCGGCATTCAACTTGCGTACTCGATCGCGCGCGTGCTGACGGGTTACCTGCTGGCGGTCGCGGTTGCCATTCCGATCGGCTTCCTGATCGGCATGTCGCCGTTGATGAGCCGGGCGCTGGATCCCTTCATCCAGGTGCTGAAGCCGATCTCGCCGCTCGCCTGGATGCCGCTTGCGCTCTACACGATCAAGGACTCTCACCTGTCGTCGATTTTCGTCATTTTCATTTGCTCGCTGTGGCCGATGCTGATCAACACCGCGTTCGGGGTGGCGTCGGTGCGCCGCGAGTGGCTCAATGTCGCCCGCACACTGGAGGTGGGAACGTTACGACGCGCGTTCACCATCATTCTGCCGGCGGCCGCGCCGACCATTCTCACCGGCATGCGAATCTCGATCGGGATCGCGTGGCTCGTCATCGTCGCCGCGGAAATGTTGGTGGGTGGAACGGGCATTGGTTACTTCGTCTGGAATGAATGGAATAATTTATCGATAAATAATGTGATTACGGCGATTTTGGTGATCGGGGTGGTGGGCATGGTGCTCGATCTCGTGCTGGCGAAATTCACGCGGCTGGTGACGTTTCCGGAATGACCAGGCACCAGCAACCGGAGTGAGCCGATGAGCCACAAGTTCATCTCGATCGAAGGCATTGCCAGACGGTTTCCGGCGGGAGGCGGCGGCACCACCACGGTGTTCGAGGATCTGTGGCTGTCGATGCAGCGCGGCGAGTTCACCTGCATGATCGGGCATTCGGGCTGCGGCAAGACCACGGTGCTCAACATCCTCGCCGGGCTCGATGCCCCGTCGGCCGGCACGGTGATCGTGGACAACGAGGCGATCGAGGGCCCGAGCCTGGACCGCGCGGTGATCTTCCAGACCCACGCGCTGCTCCCCTGGCGCACGGTGATGGGCAACGTCGCCTATGCGGTGGCCTCGAAGTGGCGCAAGTGGAGCGCGGCGCGGGTGCGCGAGCGGGCGCAGAAATTCATCGACCTGGTCGGGCTCTCGGGCGCGGAGGGCAAGCGGCCGGCGGAGCTGTCCGGCGGCATGAAGCAGCGGGTCGGCATTGCGCGCGCGCTGTCGATCGAGCCGAAGATCATGCTGATGGACGAGCCGTTCTCGGCGCTCGATGCGCTCACGCGCGGCACGCTGCAGGACGAGGTGCGGCGCATCTGCCAGGAGACCGGGCAGACGGTGTTCATGATCACGCACGACGTGGACGAGGCGATCTATCTCGCCGACCGCATCGTGCTGATGACCAACGGCCCCGGCGCCGTGATCGCGGAGATCGTGGAGAACCCGCTGCCCAAGCAGCGCGCGCGCACCGACATCCATCGCCACCCGCTGTATTACGCGGTGCGCAACCACATCATCGATTTTCTGGTGGCGCGCAGCAAGAATTTCGCCCGGGAGATGCGCGGCCGGCACGATCCGCGCAGCGTGCCGGTGGTCAGGCCGGGCGCAATCGAGCCGGTACCCCTCGACACCAACATCCGGCGGCTGGCGGGGCACGCAGGGCATTAGAAATGATGGGTTCCATTCGCCGCCGCGTGCTTCGTCACCTCTCCCCGCAGGCGGCGGGGCCATCGCATTTGCATTTCCCTCCTCCTGAAAGGGGGAGATTCGAGCGACCCTACGCAGGACGAATCGATCAGCAACCGAGAGATGACAGGGAGACTAGACATGAACCGCGCGGCGCTGACGGAAAAACTTCTCGACATCAAGCGCGAGAAGGGCTGGAGCTGGAAATACGTGTGCGAGCAGATCGGCGGCGCCTCGCCGGTGCTGGTCACCGGCGCGATTCTGGGCAACCACAAGCTGACCAAGCCGCAGGCCGCGGCAGCAGCCAGATTGTTCGGGCTGTCGAAGACGGAGGAGGCGATGCTGAACGAGATCCCGATGCGCGGGATCAATTCGCCGATGCCGCCGACCGACCCGTTGATCTACCGCTTCTACGAGCTCGTGCTGGTGAACGGGCCGGCGTGGAAGGCGCTGATCGAGGAGGAGTTCGGCGACGGCATCATGTCGGCGATCGACTTCGACATGACGATCGAGCGGCAGCCGGACCCCAAGGGCGACCGGGTGAAGATCGGCATGACGGGAAAATTCCTCCCGTTCAAATACTACGGCGCCACCGGCAACGCGCCGCAGTATGGGTATAAGGAGGAGTGAGAGGCAAAGCGCGCCGTGCGCTCCGGTCACCTCTCCGCGCGGTGCGGGGGGAGAGCTGCGAAATGCTTGTCATGCGCGGTGCCCCAAACGAGCAGCTGTAGGGTGGGCAACGGCGCACGGTGCGGCATGGCCGGGCCGGTCGCCATTCGCGCCGTTGCCCACCCTACGATCTCTGATCGAGGAGGAATTCGGCGACGGCATCATGTTGGCGATCGACTTCGACATGACGATCGAGCGGCAGCAGGCGTAGGGTGGGCAACGGCGCAACGCGCGGCATGGCCGGGCGGCCGGTCGCCATTCGCGCTGTTGTCCACCCTACGATCTGCTGGGCGGGCGATGTCGGAGAACCGACGATAAATATCGGCGAGCGGAGAGATTGACCCGCATTTCGCTTCGCTCCATCCGGGCTACTTCCTTTCTGCCGTGAGCAGACGCAACAAGCTGTGAGGCGGATGTTCCTTCAGATTGTCAGTCGATCTTGAGCCCGAGAGCCTTGACAACCGGCGTCCAGAGAGCAACATCGGCTGCCAAGGACCGCCGAAATTTTTCCGGGTTTGAGTCGATCGTGGGTTCGATACCCGCCTCGATCAGCATCTGCTTGAACGAATGGTCGGCAACCGCCGCGCGCGTCGCCCGGGCAATCTGTTCGATAATGTCCGTTCGGGTCCTGGCCGGTGCGAGCACGCCAATGGAACCTATCACGGTCAGACCGGGGAACCCCTGTTCGGCCGCCGTTGGGAGCTCAGGTGCAGCGGTCAGTCGGGTGGGACTCGTCACGGCGAGAACCCGCACCTTTCCGGCCCGATGAAATTGGATCACCTGGCCAGCCACGCCTGGCACGGCCATCTGAATATGTCCGGCGACTAGGTCTGTGATCTGTGGACCAGTGCCTCGATATGCCACCGGCACGATCTCCGGTGTTCCCGCTAGCGATTTGAACAGCTCGCCGGTCAGATGCTGGATCGAGCCAACACCCGCATGACCGTAAGACAGCTTGCCTCGATTGGTTTGAGCGAAGTTGACAAGCTCCTTCAGCGTTTGCGCCGGCACAGCAGGATGCACAGCGATACAAAGAAAATTGGCGGCGATACCGGCAATCGGGTTTAAGTCTTTGACTGGATCATAGAGTGGCTTCCGCTTCATCAGCGCTTCGTTGACGTGCGGCAGCGTCCCGCCGAGCAGAAGCGTGTAGCCGTCGGGCTGGGCGTGTGCCACAGCGGCGGCACCAATGGAACCACCCCCGCCGCCCATGTTTTCAACCACCACCGTGCCGAGGAGTGCTTTCATCTTATCCGCCCACGGGCGACCGACGAAGTCGAAAGCGCCACCCGGCGGAAAAGGAACCACGAGGCGGATCGGTCGCGCCGGATAGGCCTCTGCCATCGCCAAGCGCGACGTGGCCGGCAGTGCGCCCACGCCAGCGGCCAAACTGAGAAAAGTGCGACGGGAAAGTGTCATAATATATATTCTATACCGGTTCTTGCTGTGGCGTAAGCGCTCGCCGGGATCGTGTCCCAGGGCGTGGTATAATAGTAGTACGGCCGTCGTGATCTCCGGCAAGGCCGGGCTGATCAAACTGTCGCGACGGCGGGCAGCACCGCGCTGAACTGCCCATTCATCGTTCTGTTCGAGCAGTAGCCTGTAGCAGCCTGTAGCCCGGATGCAGCGCAGCGCAATCCGGGGTTTCGTGCGCGGCGATGCAGCCCCCGGATTTCGCTCCGTTCCATCCGAGCTAGGTTTGCTTCGCGATCGGCGCTTTGCTGGGCGGGCGATGTCGGAGAACCGACGATAAATTTCGTCGCGCGGAGAGATTGACCCGGATGTCGCTGCGTTCCTACTTGGTGGATGGACAAAATTTAATTGGTTGAAAACGAGCGCATCGCTCCCAGGTTTGCCAAGCCGGCAAATATTGCAGGAGTTAGGAGTTATATGCGTATCGTTTTCACTTGGCGATGCCTGCAAGCCTCGGCCTCATTCGTTCACTGGTGAAGAGGTGCTCTCGTGCGCAGTTTTCTCGATGCGAAGATCATGGCGCTCACCCTGCGCGAGGTCCTGAAAAGTCGTGCCGTCAAGATCACCCACGGTGACTCTCTGGAACTAATCGCCAAGGCGTTTGGATATGAAAATTGGAAAATCCTGTCGGCCAAGATTGAAGCAGCCCGACCGCGGGTATTAGAAGCTGGAGCTTCGCAAGCCGCGGGGAAGACTTTCCATTGCTCGTTCTGTGGAGAAAGCCAGCACAGTGTGCGAAAGCTGATTGCCGGACCGAACGTGTTCATCTGCGATGGATGTGTCAAGCTATGCGGTGACATCCTCCTTGAAGAGGACAAGAATAAGTCTTCCGGCTAGTGGTGCGAACCAGGAGCAGGGGTGGCTTCATGACGAAACGCCGATTATCATGCGTAGCAGCGGCTGTGTGTTCTGCTGTGCAGCTATTCTTGGTTATGGAAAATGTCAAAGCTGAGGAACAGCCTGGCG
Organism: Xanthobacteraceae bacterium; assembly: GCA_035574295.1. Lineage (GTDB taxonomy): Bacteria > Pseudomonadota > Alphaproteobacteria > Rhizobiales > Xanthobacteraceae > PNAI01. Next base: position 12,119 of record DATLYX010000133.1, on the reverse strand, counting down.
GACTTTACCCGCAACCGCCTGAAGATGTCGTACGGAAACTGCTGAGTGTCGCTCGAAAGGCCTGCGGAGGTACGCTTAGTAATCCCTCCATAATTTTGAAGGCGCTGAACCTGAATGGTCCCGTGTACTTCTACAGAGAACGGCCAGCGCCAGAAATCGTACTCATACCAGTAAAGTACTGTCCAGAACCATCACCGGACGCAGAGTTTGTAATCGCTCGGTTGCATCATTTGCAAAAGGGAGACAACTTTTTTTACAAAACCTCTGCACTCGCTGCGAAACCGATTGAAGCCGCACGTTCCTTTTTCGATCCGGCACGCAATGATCTTGTGTACGAACCCATCACCGTCACAAGCGCAGTCCGAGAAAACTATAACACTGTGATCCAGATCGTGATGACGAAATGGGGCCGATAGATGCAAATTACAGACGCTATGATGGCCACCGACTCGTTGGGGCAACAGGTCAGCAGGTGTAGGGTGGGCAACGGCGCAACGCGCGGCATTGCCGGGCGGCCGGTCGCCATTCGCGCCGTTGCCCACCCTACGATCTCTGGCGGGCGATGTCGGAGAACCGACGATGGATTTCGGCGAGCGGAGAGGTAGACCCGTGTTTTGCTCCGCTCGACCCGGGCTACGCTTGTTGTACCGATAGAAGCCTGTCGCCCGGATGGAGCGCAGCGACATCCGGGGTTTCGTGCGCGACGCTTGCTACGCTTGCTTTTTCACCCCGGTATGACGGCACGAACACGCGAGTCGATGCTTGTCCGGTCAGCACGATTGCTAATACATGTATAGCAATTGGGGACTCCAAATGCTGGCCCTTCGGCTGCCGCCCGCGATTGAACGCCGGCTCGACGCGCTGGCCAAGAAAACCGGCCGCAGCAAGAGCTATTACGCGCGCGAGGCGATCCTGCGCCAGCTCGAGGACATCGAGGATTACTACCTGGCGCGCCGGCGTTTGGCGCGCGGCGGGCCGCGCGTAACGCTCGAAAGGCTGGAGCGGCAGCTCAAGACGCGCACCAAGCGGCGATGACCGCGCCGGTCTGGCGGGTCGAGTTCCATCGCGCGGCCGTTCACGACCTGCGCAAGCTCGGTGTGGACGGGGAGCGGCGAGTCTTGCGCTATTTGCGCGAGCGCATCGCCGGCAGCGAGGATCCGCGCCGCTTCGGCCGTGCGCTGACCGGAGACCGCAAGGGGCTCTGGGCTACCGCATCGGCGATTACCGAATCATCGCCGCCATCGAGGACGACCGTTTCGTGGTGCTGGTGGTGAGCGTCGGGCACCGGCGGGAGGTTTATCGCTAAAGCAAGCGTCGCCCGGATGGAGCGCAGCGCAATCCGTGTTTCACGCGCGGCGGTGCAGCCCCCGGATTTCGCTTCGCTTCATGCGGGCTACTTGCTGCCGGTGGGCTTCGCTGAGGTCAGCGATGTTTTTCACTTGCCTTCCTCCGCCGGCCACGGGCGGCGCGCGCCGTGGCGGACATGAAGAATCTCGATCGCGTCGGCCTCGACGCTGTAGAAAATCTTGTAGCCATAGCGGCTCACCACTTTGACGCGGACGGTCGGGTCCGACGTCCGCCGCGCGCTGAGGGGATTTTCCGCGACATCAGCGATGGCGGCATGGATCGCAACGATCACGTTGCGGGCGGCGGCGGGATTGCGTTCTTCGAGATAACTGAAAATGCGGTCGAGATCGGAGAGCGCCAGCTCGCGATAGCGCACCTTCATGCGAGGCCGTAGCGTCTCCAAAACGCTGCGACGCTGTCGTCAGAGGCAAGACCGCTGCGCCGTGCCGCCTCGATGGCGGCCTTCTCGTCGTCGCTCAATTGATAGACGCCGGTGCGCCGCGCCTCGATCTCGCGCGCGAGCGCGGCAAGCTCTTCCTGGTCTTCCTCCGGCCAGGCGGCCACCCGTTCGAGAATGTTTTTCACGGTCGCATTCATGCAATAATGATAGCGCGCAGCATCGCCGACTTCCAGCCGCTCCACCCACGCGGGTAACACATCCGCCGTCGCCCTTAAGCAGGTGTAGGGTGGGCAACGGCGCAACGCGCTGCATTGCCGGGCGGGGCGTGGACATTTGCGCCGTTGCCCACCCTACTATTGCTTCTCCTTCTCCAGCAGCCACGCGTGATACTCGGGGCGCTTGAAGCGCCGGGCGCGGCTGCGGCGCGGCAGCGACTCCTTGGGCGGCGGCTCGCGGTGGGCGAGGAAGTCGTCGAGGGCCGCGCGCGGGGCGCGGTGCAGGTCCACGTCGGCGGCGCAGAGCTGCATGACCGGCCGCAGTCGCTCGCCGGTCGCGGCGCTGAAGTCGAGGTCCACTTTCGGTTCCCGGCGCTTGCGCTTGCGCGGCCGCGCGGCGAGCCTGGCCATCTTCAGCAGTTCCAGCGCCTCGGCAAGTTTCTCCGGATCGATGCACGCGCTCTCCTCCAGCTCGCGAATGTAGCGTTCGGCGAGCGCGTCGAGCCGCGCGGCGAGCGTGCGGCGTTTCAGCTGCGCGCTCGCGCGCGCGGTCGGCACGGTGTCGGTTGCGCGCGGCGCGAACGGGTGCCGCTTCCAGCCGCCGTCGCGCGTCCAGCGGCAGATCGTGGCGCGGCCGACGCCGGTGCGCCTGGAAATCTCGGCGTAGGTCAGCGGCGTTTGTTCGATCAGCCGGCGTACCGCCGCAACGGCGGCATCGGTGTGCGGCCGGCGCGAGCCGCGCGGACGCGGGCCGACAATGGCGCGCGGGTCCTCGGGCCGTACCGAGAGCCTGATGATCCAAGAGTCTTGGGAGGACGGCGGCATGGCGCGGAATATAATCCTAGGCAACGGCCGGCGCAAGGTGTAGGGGGCGGGCAGCGGCGCAAGGTGCGACATGGCCGGGCGGGGCGTGGACATTTGCGCCGTTGCCCACCCTACGATTGCTACTTTGAAGCCTTGAAGCCGGCGGCGATGCGTCGGTGCGCGCGGTGCTCAGTGCCTGCCGTTCTGGTCGGTGAGCAGCTTGCGGTCTGCGAGCTGATGGCGGTGAAGGGAGTTGGCCTGGTCCACGCCCGCAACGGTGATCGCCAACGTGCCGGTTTCCGTCCTGGCGATCCAGCCTTTCTCCTTCAGGTACCAGATGTGGAACTCCAGATGCTCGACCGGGCAGCCGAGCAGCCGCTCAAGCTCGAGCGGCCCGAGGCCCGGATCGCTCACGCTCTGCCGCCGCCGCACGTAAAGCACCGACAACAGCTTGTTCTGGATATCGACGTCGTGCGCGATGCCTTTGCTGTCGCTCGCCTGCTCGGCGAGCTTCCAGCGCAGACCCACATGGTTCTGGTACTGAATGTCGTACTGCGCGCGCTTGGCCGGATCCCTCAGCGTCTCGTGCGCCTCCATGATCTGGTCGAAGCGGCTGCGGTCGCCGGTGTCCGGATTGTCCGGATGGTAGCGCTGCGCGAGATAACGAAACATGCGGTCGATCGTGCCCGAATTGGCGTTCGGGCTGATCTCCATGATTTCGTAATAATCGAGGAATTTGGAGGATTCCGTCATACGCCGCCACCTGCCGATCACAGCGAGCCGCCCCTTGCGCCGCGCGCGCGGCCGCCTCCGCCGCGCCCAGGCGCCCGGGCTTCGAGCCGCCAACAATATTTTGCCCAAGCGTCCCTGTCGCGCACAAGCCGCGAACAGCCTTAAGCGGCATGGTAAAAGCGCGCGGCCAACCTTGCGACGGGCGCGATCAATGCGGCCGGCCGCGACGATGCTGACCGCCGTTACGACAACGACGACCAGGCCGGCATGACCGCAAGGCTCGCCGTGAGGTCTGAATTCGCCAGCAGGCCGTCGGCGCTGCCGTCCTCGTCGATGTCGGCGTTGGTCCAGTTGCCCGATTGCGCAAGCACGCGCACGTTGCCCTGCTTGAGCACGCGCGCCTCGACCCGGCAGTTCAGGCGCTCGCCTGAACCTGCGGTTCCGTTCTGGCGAACCACCGGCGTGGCGCGGCGCACGAACCGGCGCTGATCGAAAATGGCTTGCGTGCGGGCGGGATCGACCGGCCCGGCGCCCCAGGCGCCGATGTCGGTCACGCGCGGGTTCTGCACATTGGTGTCGAGGTCGAGGCCGGCCGCGCATTTGCCGCCTGCGAACCAGCGGCGATCGATCTGGTTCTGGAACAGATGCCACTCTCCGCTGTTGTAGAACTCGGCGGTGCCGTCATGCGCGCGCGAGGCGGAGATCCAGTTGTACGCCACGAGCTTTTCCTCGCGCAGCAGGCGGTTGATGAATCCGTTGCCGTACACGCCGATGGCGTAGCTCTGGCCCACGGTCCGATTGATCAGGCGGAAATATTCGAGCACGGCCTCGACCACGTCGCGGGGCGGCCGGGCGACGTTCCCGTTGCCGCCGCCGTTGCCTTTGCCGTTGCCGGTGCGCACCGGTTGCGCGGATTTGCTGGCATTGAAATCGACGCCGAAGTAGATCGCCGAGCCTTCCGGCTGTCCGACCAGCCGCGCCTGTTCCAGCGCCGCCTGGGCGTCGGCCAAGGCTTCGGCCTTGGCTGAGCCCGTGTCTTCCAGACCGTCGAGGAATTTTTGCGCCAGGTTGTTGCGATACTGGTAGAGCGACACGAGCGAGATGCCGTGCCGGATCAGGATGGTCGGCTCGCGCACGCCGCCGATCATGTTGCCGTCGGCGGCCATGATTTTTTCGGCCAAACCCGGCTGCGGCTTGCGGGCAAAATAGCGCACCACCACCTTGATGCCGCACGCGGCCAGTTTGTCCGCGCATCTGGCGGCGTTCTTGGGCGTGTCGATGATGGCAATGCGGCCCGGATCGCTCGCTTTGCCGAACAGCTCGCGCGGCGCGAACGCGCCGGCCAAGAGTCCCGCGGTGAAGACCCGTCTCGATACGGTTGACATTTATGCCCCCGAAGACGCTTTCAGCCCCTTGAACCTCTGCCTCTTCGCCGCATCTTCAGCCTTTCGGCCGCACCTTCAGTTCCTCGTATGTGGCCAGCGCGCGTTCGAATTTTTCGTCGAACAACCACATCGAGTCGAGAATCTCGCGGAACGTCGCCGACGTCTTGCGCCGGTCCGCCTGCCCGAATGCCAGCATGCTATTGTTGCGCAAATAAAACATTATGCGCGGTTCGGAAATTTTATAGTTGAGCAGGTCGCCGGACTTCAGCGCGGATTTGGTCGGGCTGGGGATGATCTGGATGAGCTGAAACAGCCGCATCTGATCGATCGGATTGGGCAATGCCTTAACGATGGTCGGGATTTGTCCGAGCAGATCCGCATGCGCGTTCATCAGCCCGTTTCTCGTGCCGGTCCAATGGTTGAACCGCTGGTCGCCATTGCCGATGCGGGCCTCCTCGCGGTCGTCGCGAGCGCTCAAATCGGGATCGATGGCCCTGACCTTCGGCTTGATCGCCGCCCATTTCTTGCGGCCGTTACGGTCCTCGTCCACGCCGGTCTGAAAACTGCCCTTGTATTTGTCGGAGCGCGCGTTGCCGATGTTCTGCTCGCCGTCGGTCTCGGCAAAAAACACGCCGAGGCAGATGCGGCCGGCGACGGCGGCATGGGCCGGGCTCAGGCCCTTGGCGCGCGCAATCACCGTGCCGAGATCGATCACGTCCTTGAATGGAGTCGCGGAAGGCTGCGCGTGCGGCGGCGGCGCGTGCATGATGCGGAACAGCGCCTTGTATTCGTCGATCAGCGGCTCGGCGTCGGCGTCGAAATAGGCGGGCGGGATCTTGAACTTGTTGGGCCGGCCGATCCGGGAGGGCAGCACATCGGTCAGGTCCTTGTACGCGCTCATCATGTTGATGCGCGCAAGATAGAGCGCCTGGCCCGGCTGGGGCGGCAGTTTTTGTTTTGCGGCGATCTGGGCGCGGCGTTCGGCGAGCACCGCTTTGAAGGCGTCCAGGGCCTTGTTGTAGGCATCGAGCGCCTCGGCTTGCGCTTTGGTCAGCGTCGCAGGCTGCGCTTGCGCGAGCGCGGGGGAGGGTGGGGCGAGGCCGAGGAGGCCGGCGAGCATGTGCAGGCCGATGACGGCCGCCGAACGGAAACCGCTCATGCTGCGCACGATTCGTTCCCCCAATGATGGCCCCGCGAACGGCGAGTTTAAGGCCAGCAGCGTAGGGTGGGCAACGGCGCGCGATTCAGCGGTCTGACCGCAATGGCTGGGTGTCGCGCCGTTGCCCACCCTACAACGCATTAGAACTTCATCCAGTCGCCGCAGGCCTCGAAGGCGGCGGCGCGATAGATGGTGCTTTCCTCCCAGCAGCGTAGGGTGGGCAACGGTGCGCGGTTCAGCGGTCTGACCGCAATGGCTGGGTGTCGCGCCGTTGCCCACCCTACAACGCATTAGAACTTCATCCAGTCGCCGCAGGCCTCGAAGGCGGCGGCGGCGCGATAGATGGTGCTTTCCTCCCAGTGGCGGCCGACCAGCATCAGGCCGATGGGGCGGCCGTCCTCCATGCCGCAGGGGATGCTGATCGCGGGATGGCCGGTGGCGTTGAACGGGCAGGTGTTGCGGGTGGCCTCCCAACTGCGGCGGGTGATTTCCTGCGGCGGCGCGCCTGGCGCCGGCAACGGCGTGGCTTTCACCACTGTGGTCGGCAAAAGCAGGAGATCGAACGACCGCAGCGCCGTGTCATAGGCCGCGCGCAGGCGGCGACGCAGATTCTGCGCCTTCGCATAATAGCGGCCGCCGTAGCGGTCCAGCGTGTGGCGGCTGAAGAGGCTCGCGACCTTGAGGGTGTCGGGAAATTCGTTCACGTGCTTGCGCCAGGCGCGCGCGGCATCGAGCAGGCCGGTCACATAAAGCCCTTCGGCCGCAAGCCCGGCGCCGTTCATTTCCAGCAAGGTGATATAGGCGGCGTCGCCGCGAATGCCGGCCCAGACCGGGAAGCCGAGCGAAAGATGCTCGGGCACGGAGACTTCTTCGACGACAGCGCCGAGCGATTTCAAACGCGCGGCTGCGGCGCGAACTTTTGCATCCACGTCGGGCTCGGAATTGGGGTGGCCAAACCCTTCCTTGAGCACGCCGATGCGCAGACCCTTGGCGCCGGCGCCGAGCGCCTCGGTGTAGCGCGCCACTTTCACATCGCGCTGGCGCGCATCAAGGCCGTCAGGCCCGGCGATCACTTCGAGCAGGAGCGCGTTGTCGGCCACGGTGGCGGTCATGGGGCCGGCGGTGTCGAGGGTGATTTCCAGCGGCCCGATGCCGGTGTAGGGCACAAGACCATAGGTGGGTTTGAGCCCGACGATGCCGCAGTAGCTGGCGGGAATGCGGATGGAACCGGCCTGGTCGCCGCCGATCGCCAGATCCACTTCGCCCGCGGCGACCAGCGCGGCGCTGCCCGAGGACGAGCCGCCGGCCGAATAGCCCATCTTGCGCGGATTGTGCACCGGGCCGGTCGCGCTCGTATGGCTGCCGCCGGAGACGCAAAAATATTCGCACACCGCCTTGCCGGCGATCTCGCCGCCGGCATCGAGGATGCGCTCGACCACGGTGGCGTCCACCTCCGGCACCGTGCCGTCAAGAAAACCTGCGCCGATCATCATCGGCACGCCGGCGAGACAGACGTTGTCCTTGAGCACGACGCGGCGGCCGGCAAGCTTGCCGTTCGGTTTGCCCTTGATCGAGGTCTTGACGTACCAGGCGCCGTAGCGGTTCTCGTCCGGCTTGGGACGGCGCCAGCCGTCGCGCGGGTATTTGACCGCGGGCACCTCGTCCGGCATGGCGTCGAGCGCCGCATAGGCCGCGGCCAGCGGTGCGGTGATCTGCAGCACGGCGGCGATGTAGTCGTCGCTCACTTGCATGCCGAGCCGCTCGGCGGCAGCGCGCAGGTCGGCGGCGCTGGGTTTTTCGAACATGATTCTCTCCGGTTGCAGCGCGAATGTTTCCAATCAACTCCATCATATTCTCCCCCTGAAAGGGGGAGGGCGGCCGAGCGAAGCGAGGCCGGGAGTCTTCTTTCCCAGAGTGACCCCCACCCGCCCGCCTTCGCTTGCTGCACAAGCTTCGGCGGGCGACCTCCCCCTTTCAGGGGGAGGTGCGGTCCACCTGCAATCGCCTTGCTTTGGATAAGCGTGAACAGTGCTGCTTGTCATTCAGAATTGCGCAATCACGCGGCGGTCGATCTCTCGGACGGATTTGACCCCGCACAAGGCCATGGTGACGTCGAGCTCCTTGGCCAGAATCTCGATGGCGCGCGCCACCCCGGCCTCGCCGCCAGCGCCGGCCCCGTAAACATAGGCGCGGCCGATCAGGCACGAGCGGGCGCCGAGCGCGAGCGCGCGCAAAATGTCCTGGCCGGTGCGGATGCCGCTGTCGAACATCACCTCGATGTCGGAACCGACCGCATCGACGATCTTCGGCAGCATGGAGATGGCGGACGGCGCGCCATCGAGCTGGCGGCCGCCGTGATTGGACACGCTGATGGCGGCGGCGCCCGCCTTGACCGCGGTCTTGGCATCGTCCACGTCGAGAATGCCCTTGATGATCAGTTTTCCGGACCACTCGCTGCGGACCCAGTCCACGTCCTTCCAGCTCAGCGCCGGATCGAATTGGCCCGCGGTCCATTGCGCCAGCGAATTGACTCCCTCCATGCCCTTCACGTAGCCGGCAAGATTGCCGAAGGTTTTGCGCTTGCCGCGCAGCACGCTCCACACCCAGGCGGGCTTGCGCATCATGTCGATGAGGTTTTTGATGCGAAATTGAGGCGGCACGGTCATGCCATTGCGCACGTCGGCGTGGCGCTGGCCGAGCACCTGCAGATCCACGGTGAGCACGAGCGCGCTGCACTTGGCCGCCGCGGCGCGCTGGATCAGCTCGCGGATGAAGCCGCGGTCGCGCATGACGTAAAGCTGGAACCAGAACGGGCGATCCACGGCCGTGGCCACGTCCTCGATCGAGCCGATCGACATGGTGCTGAGCGTGAAGGGAATGCCGGCGGCCTGGGCGGCGCGGCAGGCGAGAATCTCCGCGTCCCCGTGCTGCATCCCGAGCAGTCCGATGGGCGCGAGCGCGAACGGCAGCTTCACCTTCTCGCCGATCATGGCGGTGGACAGATCGCGCGCGGAGACATCCACCAGCACGCGCTGGCGCAGCTTGATCTTCTCGAAGTCGGCGCGGTTGGCGCGCAGCGTCTCCTCGGAATAGGAGCCGGCCTCGGCATAATCGAAAAAGGCGCGCGGTACCTTGCGCCGCGCAAGCTGCCGCAGGTCTTCGATGCAGGTGACGGTCTTCATGATGGCCCCATTGCCCGCGAACGCTTAGCACGAAATCCGAAAGCCGGGCGGGGCGCGACAAAGGACGGTGCAGGAGGGGCGCGCGGGCGTCGGGGGTTGCGCCACAAGCCGTTGATGAAACAAAGGAAAAATGCTACAAAGCCCGGGAAACCTTGCCGCGATTTTTTCCACCCATCCACCGCCGGATGGTCCTAATATGAAAAAACGCAGGCGGGGGCCGGCGGCCGACATCCATTCGCTCTGAGGGGTAGGGATTGGCGAAAGTCGATCGAAAACTGTTTGGCACCGACGGCGTGCGCGGGCGCGCCAACGCCGCGATCACGCCCGAGCTGGCGCTGAAACTCGGGCAGGCGGCGGGGCTCGTATTCCAGCGCGGCGAGCACCGGCATCGCGTGGTGATCGGCAAGGACACGCGGCTCTCCGGCTACATGATCGAGACCGCGCTGGTGGCGGGCTTCACCTCGGTGGGCATGGACGTGCTCCTGCTCGGGCCGATGCCGACGCCGGCGGTGGCCATGCTGTCGCGCTCCATGCGCGCCGACCTCGGGGTTATGATCTCGGCCTCGCACAACCCTTACGACGACAACGGCATCAAGCTGTTCGGCCCGGACGGCTATAAACTGTCGGACGAGGTCGAGCAGGAGATCGAGCGGCTGATGGGGGTCGATCTCAGCAAGCGGCTGGCAAAATCGGCCGACATCGGCCGCGCCAAGCGCATCGACGGGGTGCACGACCGCTACATCGAATTCGCCAAACGCACGCTGCCGCGCAACCTGTCGCTGGAGGGTCTGCGCATCGTGATCGATTGCGCGCACGGGGCGGCCTACAAGGTGGCGCCCATGGCGCTGTGGGAGCTCGGCGCCGACGTGGTGTCGATCGGAGTCGATCCGAACGGATTCAACATCAATCACGAATGCGGCTCGACGGCGCCGCAGGCGTGCATGCAGAAAGTGCGCGAGGTGCGCGCCGATATCGGCATTGCGCTCGACGGCGACGGCGACCGCGTGGTGATCGTGGACGAGAACAGCCATCTGGTGGACGGCGACCAGGTGCTGGCGGTGATCGCCGAGAGCTGGAAGGAGGACGGGCGGCTCGCGGGCAACGGCGTGGTCGCCACGGTGATGTCGAACCTCGGCCTTGAGCGCCATCTGGCGAGCCTCGGACTGAAACTGGTGCGTGCGCCGGTCGGCGACCGCTACGTGATCGACCAGATGCGCGAGCAGGGCTTCAACGTGGGCGGCGAGCCGTCCGGGCACATCATCTTGTCGGACTACGCCACCACCGGCGACGGCCTGGTGACCGCGCTGCAGTTGCTCGCGGTGGTGAAGAAATCGGGGCAGCCGGTGTCGAAGGTGTGCCACCGCTTCGATCCGCTGCCGCAGGTGCTGCGCAACGTGCGCTACACGAGCGGCAAGCCGCTGGAGCACGCCAAGGTGCGCTCGGCGATCAAGAACGCGGAGCGCAAGCTCAACGGCCAGGGTCGCCTGGTGGTGCGGCCGTCCGGCACCGAGCCGGTGATCCGCGTGATGGGCGAAGGCGACGACAAGATGCTGGTCGAGGCGGTGGTCGAGGACATCGTCGGCGTGCTCAGCGACGTGGCGGCTTAAAAACCCGCGCTTCAACGCGTCGTTCATGCTGTAGGGTGGGCAACGGCGCGAGCTGCGGCATTGCCGGGCCGTCGACATTCGCGCCGTTCTCTATCCTACCTTGAAGCGCGTAGCCCGCCTTGAGCGCAAGCGAAATGCGGGGTCCATGTCAGGCGCGTCGCTCCCCCTTCGTCGGGCGGCGGCATTTTTCTTTGCCTCAGGCGCGCGGCCGCAGTATCACAACTCCGTCCGGATGCGAGCGCGGCGATGATCGTGTGCTCCTGCAATGTGTTGAGCGACCGCGACGTGCGCGCCGCGGTGGCGGCGGACGCGCGGCTGCGTTCGCCAGGGCAGGTCTACTACGGCCTCGGGTGCGGCATGCCGTGCGGGCGGTGCGCCCCCACCATACGGCGGATCATCGACGAGACGCTCGCGGAGTCGGAGCGGGCCTGTGAAAACGCGCCAAATCCCGCGCAGCCGTAATTTACAATCGTTCCAAAACGGTGGCATCATCGACTGTCGCTGCACATGCGAGGGGAGATTAGTGCAATGAAAGGCGACGCCAGGGTCATCGAATATCTGAACAAGGGGCTGCGGCATGAGCTCACCGCGGTCAATCAATACTGGCTGCACTACCGGCTCCTCGACAACTGGGGCTACAAGGCGCTGGCGAAATACTGGCGCAAGGAATCGATCGAGGAAATGGAGCACGCCGACACGCTGGTTGAGCGCATCATCTTCCTCGAAGGGTTTCCCAACATGCAGGTGCTCGACCCGCTGCACATCGGGCAGAACGTGAAGGAGGTGCTCGACTGCGACTTGAAGGCGGAGATGTCGGCGCGGGCGCTGTACGAGGAGGCGGCGACCTATTGCCATTCGGTGAAGGATTATGTCACGCGCGAGCTGTTCGAAAAATTGATGAAGGACGAGGAAGAGCACATCGATTTTCTGGAGACGCAGCTCGATCTCGTCGCAAAACTCGGGCTCGAGCTCTACGCCCAGCACCATATCGGGAAGCTGGAGGACGACGACGAATAGCGCGGATGACGCGCCGGCGGCGTCTTGCGCAAACGATTGTGCGGGACTCCTTTTAATTCATGCTACGCATCGAAACTGAACGCACAGCAGGCGTAGGGTGGGCTTCGCTGCGCGAAGCCCACCCTACGGATCTGGGGCAAGCGTAGGGCGGGCTAAGGCGCGCAGCGCCGTGCCCGCCAATCTGTTTTTGTTTCGGTGGGCTTCGCTGCGCGAAGCCCACCCTACGGCTCTGGAGCAAGCGTAGGGCGGGCAAAGGCGCGCAGCGCCGTGC
>DATLYX010000132.1:0-64763 GCA_035574295.1 Xanthobacteraceae bacterium | reverse complement strand
GCTCGCCTATCCCGCCTATCTCGGCACGCGTTACTTGCGGACGCCGCCGATCAATGACGTATCCACCGACCTGCAAGATCCGCCGCGCTTCGAACAAGCAGCGCGTTTCCGGCCGCGCGGGACGGCGGACTATCCCGGCGGGGAGGCGGCCGAGATGCAGCGCACGGCATACCCGGACCTCGATACCCTGCAGGTGGCGGCGAACGCGCAGATCGCGTTCGAGGCGGCGCGTTCGGTCCTCGCCAAGCGGCGCTGGACCATTATCCTGGACCGGCCGCCGGTAGGGCGCCGCGACGGCCAGATCGAGGCGATCGCGCGGACGCCGGTCCTCGGCTTCCGCGAGGACGTGGCGGTGCGCATCCGCAGCGCGCAGGACGGCGTGAATATCGACGTGCGCTCCGCCTCGCGCTACGGCCGCCACGACCTCGGCAGCAATGCCGCACGGGTGCGGCGCCTGCTCGAGGACATCGACGATGCGGTGACGGCTCTGCTCGAGGCGCGACAACGCCAGCAGCAAAAAGCCGCGCCGACGAAAACGCCGACTCAGCCAAGCAAGCGATAGCGGGCGGCGACCGTTGCAGGACCACTGGCGGCGACCAGACCGCGGGAAATCAGATCCTCCAGATGCGCGAGCACGGAATAGCCGGCCGCCTTCACCAGACGGGGATCGAGCCCAGTATAAATCGCGTTCACGAGGTCCGCGATGTCGGTCTCTCCCTTGGCAAGGTGCCGCAGGATAGCCGCCTCGCGCGCCTTGCGGTGGATGATGTAGGCGGCAACAAAGCGCGGGGCGTTGGTCACCGCCGGGCCGTGGCCAGGAAAGTAGATCTGCTCGGGGCGGCGGCTCAGTTTCACGAGCGATTGCATGTAATCGCCCATGGCGCCGTCCGGCGGCGCGACCACGGGGGTCGACCAGGCCATCACGTGATCGCCGGAGAAGAGAACATCGGTGCCCTTGAGCGCATAAGCCATGTGGTTGGCGGTGTGGCCGGGCGTTGCTACGGCCTCGATGCTCCATCCCGAACCCTCGACCAATTCGCCGTCGGCGAGGGCGCGGTCAGGACGGAAATTCAAGTCGTTGCTTGCTTCTAGGCGCGGTGGCTCGTCGGCATGCAGCGGCCGCGCCGGACGATGCGGCCCCTCGGCAAGCACCACGGCGCCGGTTGCGGCCTTGACGCGTGGCGCGGCCGGCGAATGATCGCGATGCGTGTGCGTGACAAAGATGTGGGTGACCGTCTCGTTGCGCACGGCAGCGAGCAAGGCCGCAATATGGGCGTCTTCCTCAGGACCGGGATCAATAATCGCGACTTTGCCGCGGCCCACGATGTAAGTGATGGTGCCCTTGAAAGTGAACGGTCCGGGGTTGTTGCACAAGAGGCGGCGGACGCCCGGCATCACTTCCTCAACCTTGCCGGGCAGCAGCGTGAACTGCTTGTTGAACGGAATGTCCTCGGTCATCTCGTGCGCGACTTGCGATTCGCAGAAGGGGCATTGGGGCTCACCGCCGCCATTTCCCTTGTATCCCGATTGTCACAGCGGGCCGGATATTGCAATGTCTGCGGCGATTTGCGGCCGGTTTGAAGGCCATTTTGTCCGGAATTTGGCGTTCATTTCCGCTCAAGCATCGTGGCGGCCTTGTGATATCGGGGAGTTGCGGTAGTTTTGCGCCCGCGTCGCTCTAGCGGCGACGGAGGGTTTTGAATGTCGACCGACAGGGCCGACCGGTCGGAGACAGAGAATTCCTGGATCCACTCGGCGCAAAGAACGGCCGGGGGCGGCTCTCTTGTTTTCGGGATCGAGCGCGTCGGCCTGATCTCGCTTCGCTATCCCTATGTGGTCGCAGTCTTCGCGGCGCTCGCCTGCATTGTTGCGGCGTTCGGTGCCGCGCGGTTGAAGGTCGACGACTCGCTCAGCCAGTTGTTCCGCTCCGACACGCTCGAATTCCGTCAATACGATGAAGTCGTGCGCCGCTTCCCTTCGAGCGAATACGACGTGCTGGTAGTAGTGGAAGGCAAGACGCTGCTGGAGCGCGATTCGATCGGCAAGCTACGCAGCTTGGTGATGGGGCTGCAACTGATCGACGGCACGAGGGGGCTGATCTCGCTGTTCTCGGCGCGCGAGGCCCCGATCAGCGGACAGATCCCGGCGCCGCTGTTCCCCGCCGACCTGCCGACCGGTGCGGAGTATGAGCGGCTGAAGCAGCGTGTGCTCGGCAACGAAATCATCCGCGGCAAGCTTTTGTCCGAGGACGGCACGCTGGCATTGATCGTTCTGGCGCTCGATCCGGCAGTCACCCAATCAAACAGGCTGAAGACGACGATCAATGAAATCCGTTCCTTGGTGCACAGCGAGCTGCAGGGAACTGGCCTGAAGGGGGAGCTGTCCGGGGTGCCGGTGATGCAGCTCGAGATTCGCACCGCGGTCGAGCGCGACCGGCTGATCTACAACACCATCGGGTTCGTTGCCGGCTGCTTGATTGCGATCGCATTCTTCCGCCGCGTGTCGTTCATGATCATCGCCGCCGCGCCGCCGCTGATTGCAATCCTGTTGTCACTCGGCGTGCTCGGGTGGCTCGACTTCCGGCTCAACATGTTCCTCAACGTGATGACGCCGTTGATCATGGTGATCAGCTTCTCCGACTCCATGCAGCTCACCTTCGCCGCGCGCGACCGGCTGATCGCCGGACAGAACAGGTTCGAGGCGTTTTCCGGCGCCATCACCGTGGTCGGTCCGGCCTGCGTGCTCACGCATGCCACCGCGGCCCTGTCGTTCGTGGCGCTGCAATTCTCCAGTTCCGAACTGATCCGCACTTTCGGTGAAGCCGGCTTCCTTGCCACCATCATCGCGCTGTTCGCGGTGCTCATCCTACTCCCTCTGCTCGGCGTGCTTTTGGTGCGCAACGAACTGTCGTTTGCCGCGGAGGTGAAAGAAAGGGATTTTGGCGTCAACTGGCTCCGGTTATTCTGCCGCTGGATCGCGCTCCGCATGGTCAGCCGACCCGCGCTCTACAGTCTGATCAGTTTGCTGGTCGTGGGCGGGCTGGGCCTCATCTACGCCAACCTGGAGCCGCGCTATCGACTTGCTGACCAGGTCCCGAACAAACGCCAGGCGGTGGCGGCGGCAAGCCGCCTTGACGAAAAGCTCACCGGCGCCAACCCGATCGATATTCTGATCCGGTTTCCGCAGGGCGTATCGCTTTATGCGCCCGAGACGCTCGCCACCATCGCCGATGTGCACTCCATCATGGAGAAGCAGGCGGGTGTCGGAAACGTGTGGTCGATCGACTCCTTGCGCCGCTGGCTGGCGGCGAAGATGGGCAAGGCGGATGTGGAGACCCTCAAATCCTACGTGGAAATCCTGCCGGAGCATTTGGTGCGCCGGTTCGTCTCGGCGGAGAAGGATGCTGTCGTAGTCAGCGGGCGGATTCCGGACGTCGATGCCAGCGCGCTGTTGCCGACCATCGTCCAGCTTGACCGCGCGCTCAACGATGCGCGCGCCAAGCATCCGGGTTATGAAATCGCAGTCACCGGACTGGCCGCAATCGCCGCGCGCAACAGCGCCGACATGATCGGGAAGCTCAATCGCGGGCTAACCGTGGAATTCATATTCGTGTCTGCGTTTCTGGGCCTCGCCTTTCGGTCGTTCGTAGTGATGTTCGTCAGTATCCTCCCCGGCATCTTCCCGGTGGTGTTGGCCGGCACGATTCTGTGGCTACTCGGTCAGGGGCTGCAGTTCGCCAGCGTCGTGTCGCTGATCGTCTCCTTCGGGCTGGGATTGAGCGCCACCATCCATTTTCTCAACCGGCTCCGGCTCGAGGACCGACCGGAGAACGACCCCGGCGTGGGCGTGGAGCGCGCGACCATCCTGGTCGGCCCGGCGCTGATTCTAACCTCGGCCGTGCTGGCGTGCGGGCTCGCGGTAACGGTGTTCTCCGACCTGCCGTCACTGCGACTGTTCGGATGGCTCAGCGCGTTTGCCATGCTTGCGGCGCTTGCCGCCGATCTCTTGATCCTGCGTCCGACGGCGATGTTTCTCACTCAGGTGGCGCGGCGCTTGAACGGTAAATTGGCGACCCCGCATGCCGCGGAGTGATACCGGCTAAGGAGTGGGGCTCTGCCTGGAAGGCTTGTGGTCTATCAGGAGGGGCTTCCGAGGGGGCGCGAACTGCGCACCAGCCCGATAAGCACATCTGTAATTTCCCCGCCTGGAGAGGTGATCCTGAGCTGCTGTTTGTCACCTTGGATGATGAGCTCCAACGTCGCAGTGAAGGTCTGACTCTCCGCCACCGCGTTGATCTGATCGCCGCGGAGTTCGCCGCTCACTTGGCCGCTGAGGCGCCGGGAGTACTCGGTCCAGGTTCCAGAGATCGCGCCGCCCGCGTAATTCAACACGCTTTGCAACTCGAAATTATAGGCATCGCCGGCGCAACGCAGATCCAACGTCAGCGTCCCGTCCTCCGGCCTGAAATTGCCGCGACAGCGGATCCGCTCCTTGGTGCCGTTGGATAGATAGATCAAGCCGCTGCCCGACCAATGGCCGCCAAATTTGCCGAAGGGGTTGAGCTTCTGCTGTGCGATGCCGGAGGGAGCCAACAGCAGGACGGCAATTGCAGCGGCTCCGAAAGTCATCACGTGCCGGCTGATAAAATTGCAAGACATCGGAATTATGCCTCTGGATCAATGGTTCTTCCATACGCGCACAGCAACAAACGTCATTACAGATTGCAACGTCGCCCGATGCGGCGACGCGACGATAGAATAGCGATTGAACCCTGCCCTGGGAAGCGCGGACTGCGGCGCGCGCCGAGGACAGGGTTCAATCAAGATTGCGCGACGGGTTTCGACAAAACTTAGGCAAGTTGGTCGTACCCCCGTCAATGTGCCAGCGGATGCGGTCGAATCTGAATGTGTACGGCGCGCGGCTTTGCGCCCTTACCACCCTCCATCAGCCACGGCGTGCGGTCGCCGTTGGTGGACCACAGGCCCCTGCCCTTCCAGCCGGCCTTCGGATCGTCGATGCGCCCGTCGAGACCCTTGGCATAGAAGCCCATGGGATACGGCACGCGCAGCAGGATCATCTTGCCGTCCTTGAGGGCCACGAAGCCGTCGTGGAGATTGGCCGTGGAAATCGGCACATCGCGACCGAGCCCGAGCGTGTTGTGCTGGTCGACCCAGGTGTAATAGCTCGCCTCCACGCTGAGGTTTTCGTAGCCCTCGAAACCAGGTCCGGGATAACGGTAGAAGGTCCAGCCTTCCGGGCAGTGGTCGCCTGTGGCCTCAGGCCCCCTCAGCGGCCGCTTGCATTTGCTGCGGTCGAAGCTGACCAGATGTCCGCTCGAGGACGAACCCCACAACACTCCTTTGCTGTCAATGTCGCCGCCGCGGATGCCGTAGCCGACGCCGGGCATGCGCGGGACATGGTAGATTTCCGATAATCCGGTCTTCGGATCGAAGCGCAGGAATCCCGGCGTCCCGGCAAACACGCCGACGGTGTACCAGACCGAGCCGTCCTTCGGATGCGGCATCACCGCATAGGGTCCGGAACCGGGCACGATGCGTTTGTCCTTCTTCGGGTCGATCTTCTGGTCCGGCTCGACCCATTCGTCGCGTTTGCCGTTGCCGTTGGTGTCGAGGACGAACGGCGACCAGCCGACTGCCTTCTTCTCGTCGCCGGTGGCGTCGAACACTTTGGTATTGATCCATCCAGCGACGGGACCGGTCCCGCTCATCCACAGCGTCTCGTTGGCGTCATAGCCGAATTGCGGGTGGTGCGTGCCGAAGCAAGTGTCGATGGTGGTGTACTTCATCGTCTTGGGATCGAGCATCGCCGCCTGCCGCGAGGACTGTTCGAGCGGGAAGATTTTCGCGGAAGGGTGGTCGGATCCCTTCTTGCACCAATCGGGATTATTGCGCCCGCGAATGGACGCCGCGATCCACAGCCGGCCGCGGCGATCGAACATGGCATTGTGGTTGTTCGCACGGGTGTCCCAGATCTTCTCCATGCCCCAGTATGGCGACGGCCCTACCGGCTTGTCGGCCGCCGCGTGGCCCGGGCCGAGCGACTCCGGCATGTTGGGATCGCGCACCGGCATCCTGAAGATGGTCACCTTGTGGGTCTTCGGATCGAGGATCGGCATGTCGTCGGTGGAATATTCCGGCGAGCCGAACAACGGACCGTAAGCGTTCACCGTGGGAAAGCGCCGGTCGGAGGAAATCAGATCGTGCAGATAGTGCTTTTCCGAACTCCATTCCCAAGAGGTGACGACAACGTTGCGCTCGACTCCCTGCGGCCGCTGCGGCTTGTGTTTTGGCAGCTCACCCTTCTCAATCCGCTCGGTCCAATCGGCGAAATATTTGAAGGGCGCGCCCCCGAACTGTCCTGCAATGCGATTGGTCATCATCGCACCGGACTGACCGGCGTTTATACGGCGCATCCAGGCTTCCTCGTGAGATTTGAACTCGCCGAGCGTTTTGGGAATCGTACGCGTGGAGAGCTGGCCGAGCTGATGGCAGCCGATGCAGTCCACGTTGTTCATCTGGCGAAGCCAGTCGTTGATCGTAATCCGCGCCGGGATGCTGCCCTTGCCGCCGAATTCGCTCAGCGGCGGGATCTTCATCATCGCGTACCAATAGGCGGCGGGGTAATATTGTGCGGCGGCCTTTTCGTCCGGTGCGATGACTGCCGTGAGATTGAGCTGCTGGCCCGGCTTGGCGTCCACCTTCGGCGAGTCGACCAGTCCGTAGCCGCGCACCCAGACCTTGTAGATGGCGTTCGGCAGATCGGGAATGACGTAGCGGCCTTGGTCGTCGGTTACCACCATCTTGGCGTACTTGGTGGGGAGGTCGGTCGTCTCGGCGATCACCCAGACGCCCGCTTCCGGTCCTTTACTGCTGCGCACCACGCCGCCGATATCGTCCTTGCCGATGGCCACGGCGACCGTCCGCTGCTGGCCGCTGATCGGCGTGGGAGGAACGGTAATAAAGATCGCCCCGAGGCCTGCCGCAATGCCCAGATACAATGATGCTTTCAGCTTCATGACGCCCTCTCCCCAGCTTGTCCGTCTTGGCGGACTGTTGGCAAAAAATTAGCACCATCCCGCCGCAAGCGAAATCCCGCTCACAGCCGCGCAAGCCTGGGCATGACCTCGGCTGAAAACAAGTGCAGCGAGCGTCGTGCCGTGGCGTAGCTCATGTTGCCGAGAAACAGGTAAGCTAGCAGGTAATTGGCGCCCAGCTCCGTCATCTGCCGCTCGAGCTCTGCAAGCACGGTGCGCGGGGAGCCGGCGACGGCACTGCCCTCGGCGACGCATTCCTCGAAATTCGCTCCGCGCACGATGCGCAGCCGCGTGGTCAGGCCGCTGTCGCCGTGCTTGGTCCGCAGCCAATTGATGTGGGCGAGGTGGTAGTCCATGGCGGGTTTGGCCCAGGCCAACGCCTTCTCATCGGTTTCGTCCACGAAGATATGGCGCTGCACGCCGATGGCGACGCCGCCGGGAAATTCCGGCTTGGGGTGAGCAGGACGACCGCGCTTGGCCAAGGCGGCCTTGAAGGCGTCGATGTTTTCCTTGGCAAGCTGCATCGAGCCGAGGGTGACGAAATGCAGCCCCTGCTCCCCGGCCCAGGTGGAACCTTCGATCCCGGAGGAGCCGTACCAAAACGGCGGGTGCGGCTTCTGCATCGGATGCAGGGCGATCGGCACCTTGTCGTAACTGTAATAGGGGCCGGAATAGGTGAGCTCCTCAGAAACAAGGCCGGAGCTGATGCATTTGAAGGCATCGATGAAAATCTCGCGCGAGCGGTCGTGTTCGATCTTGTGGTATTTCAGCTCGAAGGGTGAGACACCGCGTCCGACGCCGACGTCGAGCCGGCCGCGGCTCAGATGATCGAGCATGGAAATCTCCTCGATCATGCGCAGCGGCGAATAGAGCGGGAGAAGGTACACCAGAGGTCCGAGCCGGATATTCTTGGTTGTGCGGGCGACGGCGGCGAGGAACACCCCGGGCACCGGTACCATGTTGAGCGGTGTGGCATGGTGCTCGGCGAGATGCACGCAATAGAAGCCGGCCGCATCGCAAGCCTGGATGAACTCAAGCCGCTCGTCGAAGAGCTGCGCGAGCGGCCGTCCGCCGTGCTCGATATGGTCGAAAAGTCCGATTTGCATGAAACCTCGCCGTTCCAAGACCAACTAGTGGCGGTGAGTGTGATGCATGTCCGGCACATGCGGATGTGCATGGCGCAGGCGGCCGTGCGCATGGACATGGGTGTGCGGTTCGCCCGGCGGATCGTCCGCATTGTGCTCGTGCTGGTGATGAATGTCATGCACATGAAGGTGGGAGTGAACGAGCGGTTCATGCTCGTGTTCGTGCTCGTGGCGTTCCGTGAGATGGAGCCATACGCCGATTGCCATCAGCGCGCCCGCCGCAGCCAGATGTACGGTGAGGGGGGAACCGAGAACGAAGATGGCTGCTATCGCGCCGATGAAGGGCGCGGTCGCGAAATAGGCGCTGGTTCGCGCAGCGCCGAGGTGGCGAAGCGCGAGCACAAAGAATGCCAGACTGACGCCATAGCCCAGGAAGCCGACAATACAGGCGGATATCGCCGACGAAAATTCCGGCAACGGCGCACCGGATGACAGCCCGAGAAGCACGTTGAACGGCCCGGCGACGAGGCCTTTGAGCTCGACGATCTGCAATGGGTCGGCGAGCGAGACTTTGCGCGTGAGGTTATTGTCCAACCCCCAAGCGACGCAGGCCGCCACGATGGCAAGCGGACCGACGAGGCTCGTCAATGAAGGGGGACCGGACCAGGACAGCAGACCCGCGCCGAGAACGAGCAGGACCACGCCGACGGCAATTCGACGGTCATAGTTCTCCTTAAAGACAAACCAAGCGAGCAGAACCGTCGCCGCGCCCTCGAGTGTCAGCAGCAGGGAAGCGGTCGCTGCGTCGGTCACCGACAGGCCGTACATGAGCAACAGCGGGCCGGCCACGCCTCCGGCTGCGATAGCGCCCGCAAGCCACGGCAGATCGGCGCGACCGAGCGGCTGTTCGACCGCGGCAGGCGGCTTCAAACTCGCGAGAATCCGGCGCAGAACCGCGACGCCCAAGCCCGCTCCACAATAGAGGAGGCCCGCGAGGATGGCCGGATCGACCGATCCAACCAGGACTTTCGCCGCGGGCGTCGAGAGGCCGAATAGGAGCGCGGACAAGAGCGCGTAAAGGACGGCGGTTTTGTTCATGGCAAAAAACTAACTTAGGCGGCTGTAAACCGCGAGCGCCAAATCGACAGAGACTTCATGCCGGATTGAATGATCGCAACTGCGAGAAATATCCGGCGGACCCCACTCCCCGGAATTACGGGCGCTTTTCCGCGACCCTTGCAGTGTCGCACTGAAGGCGTTCGCGCCCTCGTGCGGTCTGGCGCGCTTGAACGGCTCCCAAGTTGATGGGCGGTCTCAAGCGCAGGTGAACTGGCCCATCATGCCGGCGTCCTCGTGTTCGAGGATGTGGCAGTGGTACATGAACGGGTGGCTGCGCGGCGCAGGTTGTGTCAGCGGAACGATAATTTGCGCCTCCCGCGTCACCAGCACGGTGTCCTTCCAGCCCTGCTGGTGCGCCGGCGGCGTGCGGCCGTCCAGAGTGAGAATCTGGAACTGCGTGCCGTGGACGTGGAATGGGTGCGCCATGGACTGCGAGACGATGTGCCAGAGTTCGAGCGTGCCGAGCCTGGTCTCAACATCGATGCGCTCCATGTCGAAGGGACGGCCGTTGATTCCCATCATACGGCCCATGCCGCCCATGCCGCCCATGCCACCCATACCGCCGCCCACGCCGCCCATCATCATGTCGTTGAGCAGGAACTGCCGGCGCGCGGCAATGCGGCCGTCGTCAAGACGCGAAACCGGTACCAGCGATTTCGGTATCGAGGCGGTAGCGGGTTTGCTGCGGTCGATGGCGAATTTCATCACTCGGCCGCCGTCGATGAGCGGCGGCGCTGCACCCATCATGCCCATCATCGGGCGATTGTCATCGAGACCGCTCTCCAGCACGACCTCAGCGCCATCGGAGAAGTCAACAAGGACTTCATAGCGTTCGCCGGGCGCAATCAGAAGACGGCGCACGGCCACCGGTGCGCTGAGATAGCCGCCGTCGGAGGCAATGACATGAAAGGCGCGACGGTCGGAAAACCGCAGATCGAAGATGCGCGCGTTGGCGGCATTGAGCAGACGCAGCCGAACCACCCCTGCCGGTACCTGCGCAAGCGGCGAGACGACGCCGTTGACGATCACCGTATCACCGCGGAACCCCGCCATGATCTCCATCGGGCTCGGGTCATAGACCGGCGCGCCGGAGCGGTCGAACCAGCGGTCCTGCAGGATCAGCGGCAAATCGTCGATGCCATAGGTGCGCGGCAGGCCGAGCTGCTCGCCGCTACCGTCCTCGATGAGCAGCAGACCGGCTGCGCCGGAATAGACTTGGGGCGCGGTGTCGCCGTGCGGATGGGGATGGAACCACGCGGTGGCCTCGGGCTGATCGATTGGCAGCATCGGCTTCCAGGTGCCGCCGCGCGGGATTGCGTTGTGCGGGCCGCCGTCCTCTGCGCTCGGAATGATCAGGCCGTGCCAATGCACGGTGGTCAGGCGTTCGCTGCGATTTTCGACCGCCATGGCAACACGTTGACCGCGCGCAACGCGGACCGCGGGCCCGAGCACGGGGGCAGAGTAGCCCATGGCGCTGACCGATTGTCCTTGGCGATAGGCATGGGTGCTTTTTGCCAGCACAAGCGGTATCGACGCCTCGCTTCCCCGCGCGTCGACGAGTTGCGGCACAGGCAAAGGCATTGCGAATCGCGCCTGCGCCTCAAACCGAGCCAAAATGGCCGCGCCCGAAAGCGCGGAGGCAGCAAGGAAACGACGTCGCGTCAGCATGGGACTCCTCCATGCCAACAAATGCGCGGGCGCTGCCGCGCCCGCGTTGATTTATGTCAAACAATGAAGCCCGACAATTACCGCCCTCGCCACAGTGCCGCCGCGAAGACTTTCGCAGCGGGGCTCACCATTTCATCAGCCTCTTTGTGGCCTGCTCGTTATCCTTCAGGTATTTCCGATAGGCCTCGCCCTTGATGACGCGCGGGTCCAAGCTGAGCTTCTCAGCCTTTGCCCTGTGCTCGGGGGTGCTGATAGTTTTCTCCAAAAAATTGATCAGCGCCGTTTCGACGTCCTTGGGCAGGTTGGCCGGCGCGGCGAGACCGCGCGACACGGCCCAAACTTCATCGTACCCTTGCTCACGGAAAGTCGGCACGTTGGGCAGGAACTTCGAGCGCTCCGGCGCCATCACGCCGAGGGCGCGCACCTGGCCGCTCCGGACATCCTCGGCGATTTCGCTGATGTTGGCCGCAAGAATGTCGATGTTGCCGCCGAGCACCTGGGTCTTGCCTTCCGCAGTGCTGCGGAAGTGCACCATGGTGAGTTTGGCGCCGTGGTTGGCCTCGATTGCCAGGATGGCGATGTGATCGTCGCTGCCGTGGCCGCCGCCGTTGGCGGTGAGCTTGCCCGGATTCTTCTTTGCTTCCTCGATCACGTCCTTGACGGTCTTGAATTTGCTGTCGGGGCGCACCGCCCACATGTTCGGATCGTACACATGATTGATAAGGGGGGTGAAGCTTTCCAGATTCTCCTTGCGCACGCCGCCCAGTGATTTGTCGAGGTAGCCGGCAAACATGCTCGGGGCGTTGATGTAGCCGATGGTATAGCCATCCGGCTTGGAGGCTGCGAGCGAGCCCCAGCCGATCCAGCCGCCGCCGCCGGCGCGATTTTCGACCGTCACCGGCTTGCCGAAGATCGGCTCAAGATCTCGCGCCAGCAGACGCGCCGAAATGTCGCTTCCGCCGCCGGGGCCGTACGGAACAATTATGAGCAAGCCCTTGGTCGGAAACTGTTGCGCAAAACCGGGCGCAGGCCCGGTCATGGAAAGTGCGGTCGCACCTATTCCTGTGGCGAGAAAGTCCCGCCTGGTGATGGTCATTGGTCGTCCTCCCTGAACGGCGGGGCCGACTGCACCGGTTCCCCGCTGACGGATACGGTACGACCAACCTGTGCCGAGAATCAATGTATCTCCGGTTCGGGGATGCGTTGCGTCCCGGCCAGGAAATCAAAGTCACAGCCCTCGTCGGCCTGACCGATGTGCTGGGAAAACATGGCGCCGTAGCCGCGTTCGTAGCGCGGCGGCGGCGGTTTCCAGGCGGCGCGGCGGCGGTTCAGCTCCTCCTCGCTCACTGCAAGGTGGATGCTGCGGCGCGCCACGTCGATCTCGATCTCGTCGCCGGTTTGCACCAGCGCCAGCGGGCCGCCGACATAACTCTCGGGCGATACGTGGAGGATGCAGGCGCCGTAGCTCGTGCCGCTCATGCGAGCATCGGAGATGCGCACCATGTCGCGCACGTTGGCAGCCAGCAGTTTTTTCGGGATCGGGAGCATTCCCCATTCGGGCATGCCGGGGCCGCCCTTGGGACCGGCGTTTTTCAACACGATAATGTGATCGGGCGTGAGGTCGAGATCGTCGCGGTCGATCTCGCGGTTCATGTGGTTGTAGTCCTCGAACGCAATCACCTTGCCTCGGTGTTTGAGGAACCGCTGCTCGGCAGCGGCCGGCTTCATTACGCAGCCGCGCGGCGCGAGGTTGCCTTTCAGCACCGCCGTTGCTCCTTCGGGATAAATCGGGTCGTTGAGCGAATGGATCACTTCGGAAAGATAAACCTGGGCGTTGCCGATGTTCTGGCCGAGCGTGCGGCCGGTGACCGTCATGCAGGACAAATCGAGCTTGTCTTTCAGTTCCTGCATCAGCGCGCGCAGTCCCCCGGCATAATAAAAATCCTCCATCAGGTATTTGCCGGACGGGCGCACATTGGCGAGTACCGGGATCTGCCGCGAGAGCTGATCGAAGCGGTCCATGTCCAGCATGACGCCTGCGCGGCGCGCCATGGCAATGACGTGGATGATGGCATTAGTCGAGCCGCCCATGGCCATGTGCACCTTGATGGCATTGTCGAAGGCGGAGGAGGTGAGAATGCGGTCGGGCGTCAAATCCTCCCACACCATATCGACGATGCGGCGGCCGGCGGCGGCGCACATGCGCGGGTGGCTTGAGTCCGCGGCGGGAATGGAGGAAGCGCCGGGCAGCGCGAGCCCGAGCGCTTCGGCAATGGCCATCATGGTGGCCGCGGTGCCCATCACCATGCAGGTGCCGAAGGAGCGGGCGATGCCGCTTTCGATCTCCGCCCAGTCGGCGTCGCTGATCTTTCCGGCGCGCTTTTCCGCCCAGAATTTCCAGGCATCGGAGCCGGAGCCGAGGAACTGACCGCGCCAATTGCCGCGCAGCATGGGGCCGGCCGGAGTGTAGATCGCCGGAATGCCCATGCTGATGGCGCCCATGATGAGACCGGGCGTGGTCTTGTCGCAGCCGCCCATGAGCACGGCGCCGTCGATGGGGTGGCTGCGCAGCAGCTCCTCGGTCTCCATGGCGAGGAAATTGCGGTACAGCATGGTGGACGGCTTCACGAACGGCTCTGCCAGCGACATCGCCGGCAACTCGATCGGAAAGCCGCCGGCCTGCAGCACGCCGCGCTTGACGTCTTCTGCCCGCGCCCGCAGGTGGGCGTGGCAGGAATTGATCTCGCTCCAGGTGTTGATGATGCCGATGACCGGCTTTCCGGCCCAGTCTTCCGCATCATAGCCGAACTGGCGCAGGCGCGAGCGATGGCCGAACGACCTAAGGTCGTTGACGCCGAACCAGCGGTGGCTGCGCAGGTCTTCGGGGCGCTTGCGGCGCGTCATTGCTCGATTCGACTCTCAGCTCGATTGCGCGGGTTCGGGTTTTACTGCGGCCTCACGCTCCCAGCGGCGCGCTGCGAGCTGGATCCCGATCACCACTGAGAGGATGAGGGCGCCGACAAGATCTGTGATCCAGTTGGGATCGATCAGCATCAGACCACCGCCCAACAGCAGAGTGCGTTGCCAGTAGTTCGCCTTGGCTGCGAAATAGCCGTGCAGACCGCCGGCGAACATGGTGACGCCGATCGATGCGGTCACGAACGCCTGAATGATTTTGGGCCATTCGCCGATCATCAGCAACGCCGGTTCATAGACGAACATGAAGGGGATGATGAACCCGGCGCAGCCGATCTTCACTGCGGCCCAGCCGCTCGCCCACAAGTCGGCCTTGGCGAGCCCGGCGGCGGCGAACACCGCCAGCGCGACCGGCGGGGTGATAGCGGACAGAATGGCAAAATAGAAGGCGAACATGTGCGCGGCTGGCGTCACCACACCGAGCTTGATCAGGGCCGGCACGAGCAGCGCGGTCATGATGATGTAGGCCGGGGTAGTCGGCATGCCCATGCCCAGCACGATGCCAGCGAACATGGTCAAAATCAGCGCCAGGATCAGCGTGTCCTGCGCCAACCCGATCACAAACTGCGTGAACACGATGCCGAGTCCGGCAAGGGTCACCACCGCGATCACGATGCCTGCGCAGGCGCAGGCAAGCGCGACCGGCAGCGCATTGCGCGCGCCGTCCACCATGGCTTCGATGATGTTGGAGAACGTGACGCAGTCGCGCGTCGACTTGCGCAAGAATGCGACGGGGAAGCAAGCCAGCGTGCCGGCGAGCGCGGCCAGCGGCGCGCTGTAGCCCGAGTACATGACCACAAGAATGACAATGATGGGCAGGAACAGATGACCGCGCTCGGCAATGACGACCGTGAGGCGCGGCAATTCGGCGCGCGGCATGCCGGCGAGCCCCCGACGCTTGGCTTCGAAATGTACGGCGGCGAAACAGGCGACGTAATAAAGCACCGCAGGAAGGATGGCCCAGATGATCACCTGGGCGTAGCCGACGCCAAGGAACTCGGCCATCACGAACGCGGCCGCGCCCATGATCGGCGGCATGATCTGCCCGCCGGTCGAGGCGGTGGCCTCCACGCCAGCGGCAAAATGCGGCGGAAAGCCGGAGCGCTTCATGAGCGGAATCGCTATCGGGCCGTCGACCATGACGTTGGCGACCGCGCTGCCGGAGATCGTACCGAACAGGCTGGAGGAAAAAACCGACACCTTTCCCGGACCTCCGGCCGTGTGGCCGGTCAGGCTCATGGCGAAATCCATGAACAATTGGCCGGTGCCGGTGCGCTCCATGAACGCGCCGAACAAGACGAAAATCAGAACATAGGAGGCCGACACCGCAAGCGGGATGCCGAAGATGCCTTCGGTCGTCATGTAGAGCTGGTCCATGAACCGCATCGGCTCGAGCTTGGCGTAGAGCAGCCCGTATATCAGAAACACGATGGCGGTGAGCGGCAGCGTCCAGCCAATGACTCGGCGGGTGGCTTCCAGCACCACCACACCCAGGATCGCCCCCATGATCATGTCGGACGCATAGAGATCGTCGACATAGAAGATGCGGGTGACGATGTATTCATAATTGACAAAGATGTAGAGGATCGGTGCGACGCCGAGCACGACCCAAACGTAATCAAACGGACGCGGAGTTGCGGACGGCTTTCCCGACACGCGATAGACCAGGAACAGCAGCACCAGCGCGAAGGCCAAGTGCGTGCCCCGATACCAGAACGCCTCCGGCGCGCCGAAGGCGATCGCCCACATGTGGTAGAGCGCCATGGCTACGGCGATGACCGTCACCAGATAGCGGACAACGCCGGCGTGGCTGATTGCGAGCTTCATGGCCCTGGTGCGGACGACACGGCCAAAAATATGCGCCGGCGGAAGAGTCGCTTCCGCCGGCGCGCAGCGCGGTCAGTTGGTTCTTGCCGCCTCGGTCTTCACGGTAATACCGGCCTCCTTGTAGAACTTGGCGGCGCCGGGATGGAACTTCACTTCAATGTCTTGCGCCATCATGGCCGGCGTAAGCGTGGCGATGTCGCGGGCGACCGTGGCGAGTGTCTTGGTGTTGGCTGCGATGGTCTTGGTCATGGCGTAGACCTGATCCTCCGGCAGCTTGCATGACGCCACGACGTGGGTGAAGAATCCGATCACCTTGAGATCTTGATCCTGCTTAGGATAGGTGCCCTTGGGCAAGGTGATCAGCTTGTAGCTCGGGTTGAGCTTCAGCATCTTGTCGTAGACGTCCGTCTGCTCGAAGAACTTGATCGGACGCGCTGCCGCAATATCCATCACCGCGCCGGCCGGCGCCTGCGTGTTAAGGCCGAAAGCCACCGCATGGCCGTCCTTCATTTGGTTCACCGAGTCGGAATAACCGACGAAACTCACCTTCACGTCGTTATAGGTAAGGCCGTGGGCCTCGAGGAAGTGCCGCGTGATGAGCTCGCCGGTGTTGCCGCGCTGCTGCGTGGTGATGCTCTTGCCTTTAAGATCGGAGATCTTGTTGATCCCGGCATCGGCAAGCACGACGAACTGGAAATACTGCGGATAAAGGGAGGCGATGTTGCACACGTTGACGTGCGGCTTGCCGAACGGCGGACGTCCGGTCATCGCGTCGGCCGTGGAGATCGAGTTGGCGAGCCCAACGTCGGCCTTGCCTTCCTCGATGCCGCGCACGTTGGCAATGCCGGCGCCCGGGAACACCTGCACTTTCAGTCCCGGGATCGCCTTCTCCCAAAGATCCTTGAGCTGCCCGCCGATCGGTATCCATGACCCGCCCTGCGGCCCGGTCATGATTCTGATCTCAGTGGCCGTCGCAGAAAAGGCAAAGGCGCAGGCGAGGCCCAGGCCAAGTCCAAGGGTCTTAATTCGATGTTTCATGGCGCTTCTCCCTGACACCGGAGGATTGTTCCTGCCGGCCCCTCTTGAGGGCTTTGGACAACGAGTACCAGACTTGGCGTCAGGGTACGCGGTCCGGCCGACCTTGCACAAGGGTCGCCGCAGGCCGGCGGCCCGTTGATGAGGTCCTCGGGCAAAGCGGGTGCGGCCGGTGCGAGCGCCATCGAGTGCGCCCGAGCGCGGCGATTACTCAGGGGCGGCAGCGGTTTGCTCAGGGCGCCGCCGGTCCTTGAGCGTGCGTCCATGAGCGTGCTTGGTCCCAGCCCTCCGCTCCTTCCCCCGCCGATCTCATTTGGCAAACAATGTCACACCGCGGTTCAGGTGAAGCCTATTTTGGGTGGAAAACCGTCGCCATATCGAGAGGCTACTTGGCAAAGGTCGGCGCTCTCGCTGAGCATGCCTTGGTGAAATGCACGGTTGCTCATGTCCGACGGCATCTCAACGAAATCCGCCACTGCAACACGTAAACCGCAACACGCCAGGAATGTTGCGCCTTCCGTTCGGCTGCCGCGCACTTGTCCAAGTCTGAATTCGGCCGGACATTAACGCTCATGCGCGATGCTCACATATCTCCTGCATGCGGCACAAAGCATGGCTTGCATTTGACCCTCACAGCGAGGTCTCGTAAATACGTCGCCCCTGCGGAGAACAATTATCGTTGACGATGTCGCGTTTTCTGTCCCTTGCCGAGGCCGTGGAATGGACCGTACGTGACGGCGATACGGTCGCGATGGAAGGTTTTACGCACCTGATCCCGTTCGCCGCCGGACACGAAGTGATCCGCCAGCGCCGCAAGCGACTCACTCTTGTGCGCATGACCCCGGATTTGCTCTACGACCAACTGGTCGGCATGGGTTGCGCGGAGAAGCTCGTTTTCTCCTGGGCCGGAAATCCCGGCGTCGGTTTGTTGCACCGCGTGCGCGACGCAACGGAAAACGGCTGGCCTGCGCCGCTTGCCATCGAGGAGCATTCGCACGCGGCCATGGCGAACGCCTATGAAGCGGGCGCTGCAGGGCTGCCTTGCGCGATCTTCCGCGGCTACATCGGCGTCGATCTGCCCAAGGTCAACCCCAATATCAGACAGATCACCTGCCCGTTCACCGGGGAGACGCTGACCGCGGTTCCCGCAATCCGACCGGATGCGGCGATCGTGCATGCGCAGAAAGCGGATCGCGCCGGGAACGTGCTGCTCGAAGGCATATTGGGCGTGCAGAAGGAGGCGGTGCTCGCGGCCAAGCGTTCGCTCGTCACGGTGGAGGAGATCGTCGAAAATTTCGGCCCGCGCAGCCCGAATGCGGCCATACTACCGGCCTGGACGGTGGGGGCGATCGCGCACGTGCCCGGCGGGGCATATCCGTCCTACGCCTTGGGCTATTACCGGCGCGACAACGCCTACTACAAGGCCTGGGACGCGATCGCGCGCGAGCGCGAGACTTTTTTGGCCTGGATGAAGGCAAACGTGCTCGAGCGGGGACCAGAGGCGTTCGCCGTGCATTCGCAGCGCGCGCGCCAGGCGGCGGAATGACGATGGATTATACACCCACAGAAATGATGACCATCGCCGCGGCGCGCGCGCTGCGCAACGATGACGTCTGCTTTGTCGGCATCGGCATGCCGTCGGCGGCGGCAAATCTCGCGCGGCTCACCCATGCGCCCGACATCGTGCTGATCTACGAATCCGGCACGCTCGGCACAAAACCTTCGGTGCTGCCGTTATCCATCGGCGACGGCGAGTTGTGTGAGACCGCGCTCACGACGGTCTCGGTGCCGGAAATGTTCCGCTACTGGCTGCAGGGCGGACGCATTACGGTCGGTTTTCTCGGCGGGGCGCAGATCGACCGCTTCGCCAATCTCAACACCACGGTGATCGGCCCCTACGACAAGCCAAAGGTGCGGTTGCCGGGCGGCGGCGGGGCGCCGGAGATTGCCGTCTCCTGCGGCGAGATTTTCATCATCATGACGCAGAGCAAGCGCAGCTTCGTGCCAAAACTGGATTTCGTCACCTCGTTGGGTCACGGCGAAGGCAGCAATCATCGTGCGCGCCTCAACGTCAACAGCAGGGGCCCCACAAAGCTTGTCACTGATCTTGCAATTTTCGAGCCGGACCCGGACAGCAAGGAGATGACGGTCGTGTCAATGCATCCGGGCGTGACGCGGGCGGCCTTGCAGGACAATACCGGCTGGCCCTTGCGCTATGCAGCAACGGTTGCCGAGACGCCGCCGCCGACCGCCCGTGAGCTTGAGGTTCTCCGCGCCCTGCAGGCGCGCACCGCGCGCGCCCACGCCGCGGCATGAACCTCAACCGTGCGCTTGCCGCAAGCGGTAGTCCCAACCTGCAATGTCCGGCGGGAGAATGGTCGGAGTGGCAGGATTTGAACCTGCGACCCCCACGTCCCGAACGTGGTGCGCTACCAGACTGCGCTACACTCCGCCTGATGCCGCTCTTATAGCGACGGGGCCCTGGCGTCGCAAGCGCGCCTGCGTTAGCCAAGGGGTTCGGCAGCAAAGGAGAATCCGGCCGAAAGCGGAGCGCATGACCGCCGAATTGACGACACGGATCTTGGCCGCAGACGACAACGCGATCGCGGAAGCGGTCCGCGTGCTAGCGGCCGGCGGTCTTGTGGCATTCCCGACCGAAACCGTGTACGGGCTCGGGGCGGATGCCACCAACGGCACCGCGGTTGCGCGGCTCTATGTGGCGAAAGCGCGACCGGCCTTCAACCCGCTCATCGCGCATGTCGCCGATATTGCTTCGGCGCGCAAGCTCGCCTTGTTCGAGGACGCAGCGGAGAAACTCGCAAAGGCTTTCTGGCCGGGGCCGCTGACGCTGGTCCTGCGCAAGCGCGCTGATTGCCCGGTGGCGGACCTCGCCACTGCGGGTCTCGACACCATCGCGGTGCGCGTGCCCGTTCATCCGGTGGCGCACGAAATTCTGTGTCGGCTGGGCAAGCCGGTCGTGGCGCCCTCGGCCAACCGCTCCGGCCATGTGTCGCCGACCACGGCCGCCCATGTGCTGTCCGATCTGCGCGGCCGCATCGATCTCGTGATCGATGGCGGGCCGGCGCCGGTGGGGGTGGAATCGACGATCGTCGGCTGCGCCAATGGCCGAGTCCTCTTGTTGCGGCCCGGCGGCATTGCGCGGGCGCACATTGAACGCATCCTGGATCGGCCATTGGCCGATGCGCCGCAGCGCGAGGGCGAGGCGCCTTCCGCCCCAGGCATGCTGGCCTCGCACTACGCGCCGAAGGCGCGCCTGCGGCTGAACGCCGACATCGTGCAGGAAGGCGAGGCCCTGCTTGCCTTCGGGACCGTCTTGCCTCCGGGCGCGGCGCACGCGAAGCAGGTGCTCAACCTGTCGGAGCGAGGGGACCTCGTCGAAGCGGCGGCAAACCTGTTCGCGCATCTGCGCACGCTCGACGCCGCAGGGGCAAAAAGGATCGCCGTCATGCCGGTCCCGCATCACGGGCTCGGCGAAGCGATCAACGACCGACTTGCGCGCGCCGCCGCGCCAAGGGATTAGATACGGGCCTAAAGCCATGGCAAGAACGACGACCCTGCCCCCCTCCCCGACCCTCCCCGACAAGGAGGAGCGACGCATCAGCGAAGTGCTGTTGGCCCGATTCGTCAAAATTGTCGGAGAGAAATACGCCATTACCGACCCGCAGGCGCAGGAGCCGTATCTCGTGGAAATGCGGCACCGCTGGCGGGGGCGCACGCCGCTGGTCCTGCGGCCCGGCACGGTCGCCGAAGTGTCGGAAATCCTCAAACTCGCCAACGAGACCGGTACCCCCATCGTGCCGCAGGGCGGCAATACGGGCCTGGTCGGCGGGCAACTCCCCTATCACGGCGAAATCCTGCTTTCACTCAACCGGCTCGACCGCATCCGCGAAGTGGACCCGGTGTCCTACACCATCACCTGCGAAGCGGGGGTCACCCTGCAACGGGCGCGCGAGGCGGCCGAGGCAGTGGACCGGCTCTATCCGCAGCTTTTGCCCTCGGAAGGAACCTGCACCATCGGCGGCAACCTCTCCACCAACGCCGGCGGCACGCAGGCGGTGGCCTACGGGATCGCGCGGTCGCACGTGCTCGGCATCGAAGTGGTGCTGGCGGACGGCCGCGTACTCAACAATCTCAACAAACTGAAGAAGGACAATACCGGTTACGACCTGAAAAATCTTTTCATCGGTGCGGAAGGAACTTTGGGCATCATCACCGCCGCCGTGCTCAGGCTCGTGCCGCGGCCGCGTTCGGTGGAGACGGCGTGGCTCGGGGTGCCGTCGCCCGCGGCAGCGGTCGAATTGCTCAACTTGGCGAACGAGCGGACAGCGGGCGGCGTGACGAGCTTCGAGCTCATGGCGCGCATGGGGGTCGAAGTGGTGCTGCGGCACGGGGCCGGCGTGCGCTATCCGTTGCGCGAACAGCATCCCTACAGCGTGATCATCGAACTGTCCTCGCAGGCGCGCAGCGGCCTGCGCGCGGTGCTGGAGGAGATTTTGGCGGAGGGACACGAACGCGGGCTCGTGCTCGATGCCACCATCTCCGACAATCTGGAGCAGGCCAAAGCGTTCTGGCGCATCCGCGAAATGTTCGGCGAGATGCAGCGGCACGAGGGCGGCTCGATCAAACATGACGTGTCAGTGCCTATCGCCGCCATTCCCGCCTTCATCGAGGAGGCGAACGCGGCGGTGACCAAACTCATTCCCGGGGCACGACCGTTGCCGTTCGGACATGTGGGCGATGGCAACATCCACTACAACATCACCCAGCCGGTGGGAGCAGAACCGGCCGTGTTCATGCAACGCGAGAACGAGGTCCAGGACACGGTCTTCGCCATCGTCAGGAAATTCGGCGGCTCGATCTCCGCCGAGCACGGCATCGGCATCGCCAAACGCGAGCGACTCGCAGAGGTCAAGGATCCGGTCGCGCTCGATCTGATGCGCAGCCTCAAGCGCATGCTCGATCCCAAAGGAATTCTCAATCCTGGCAAGGTGCTCTGACGGGGACGCTGCCCTTCGCCCGGAAACCTACCCCTGCGACCAAGCATCGCGGCTTGCCGCCGCGACAGCGGCAGGAAGGGGTGGCAAAAACTGCCGGTAAAATCTTCGCCAACGACCTTTGTTTTGGCAGGACAGCCCGATAGGGTTGGCTTAGCCAATATAAACACCCAGGGGAGAAACGCCACATGTCAACGACTCGCAGAACGTTCTTGAAAGCCTCGCTTGCGGCCACAGCCGCGTCCAGCCTGCCTCTGCAGCAGGCTTTCGGCCAAGCCCAAGTGGAACTGAAGCTGCACAGCTTCGTGCCGCCCACGCACAGCATCTGGGTCGATCCGCTCACGCCCTGGTCCAAGGAAGTCGAGAAGCGCAGCGGCGGCAAGATGGTCGTGCGCATGTTCCCCTCCATGCAGCTCGGCGGCAAACCGCCGGAGCTCTACCGGCAGATGGTGCAGGGTATCGCCGACATCGTTTTCACGCTGCCGGGTTATACCTCGGGCGACTTCCCGATGATGTCGCTGACCGAACTGCCAGGCACCGCACAGGACGCCGAGGACGGCACGCGCAAGCTCTGGCAGAACATGGAATTCTTCAAGGCGGAGTTCAAAGACGCCAAGGTGCTGATGCTGTGGAACTCCGACACCGCGGGTCTGATGACTCGTGCCAAGCCGGTTCGCACCTTGGACGACCTGAAGGGCATGCGAATCCGCACACCGTCAGCGGCACAGTCGGCGCAACTCACCGCACTCGGCGCAACACCGGTCGATATGCCGGTGACCCAGATCTACAATGCCATCGAGCGCGGTGTGATCGACGGAACCATGATCCCGCTCTCCGCCATGCTCGATTTCAAGCTGCTCGAAGTCGTCAAATACCTCACGGTGGACGCACCGCTCGGCCGTTCGCCGTTCCTCGTCGCCATGCAGCGCAAGCGATATGAGAGCCTGCCAGCCGATCTGAAGAAAATCATCGACGATACGACCGGCCTGGAGATGAGCCTTGGCGGCGCGCGCAGCTATGACAAGAAGAACAAGGCCGCCCTCGAAGAGGCCAAGAAAACGCGAGAAGTCATCCCGCTCGCGGCAGCCGAGCGCAATCGTTGGCTCGTCATCTTCAGAAAGCTGGCGAAGGAGCAGGCGGCGGAAGTGGACAAGAAGGGCTTGCCCGGCACGGCATTGGTGAAAGCCTATAGGCTGATCAGCTAGAAGCCGTCCACGGTGACGGTCATTACGGTGACGGTCATCCAAGATCAGGCGCGGGAAGTGGAAAGCTCACATCATGCAGCTTTTTGACCGCTTCCTGCGTCTGCTTGCGCTCGCCGCCGGAGGGGTTCTGCTGCTTCTCACCTGTGTAACCGTCGTCGATGTGGTGCTGCGCTATGTGTTTAACGCGCCGCTCGCGAGCGTGTGGGAATTCACCGAATTCTCCATGACGGCGGTCGTCTTTCTCGGCATTGCCTATTGCGGGTGGACCGGCGGGCATATTTCGATCGATCTGTTGGAAAAATGGCTGGATCGCCCGAGCCTGCGCTTTCTGCCGGCGCTGATCGCGTTCGTCAGCGGGCTCCTGTTCGCGCTCATCGCCTATCAGGTCACGTTGGAAACGCTCGCCACCATCAAGCAGGTGAGCAACACGCTGCGCTGGCCGCACTATCCGTTCCGCTTCACCACGGCATTCGGCTCGGCCCTGTTGGCGGCCGTGTTTTTCATCCAGGGCATCATGTCGCTGCAGCGCAAGGTGGCTCGGGAGCAGTCCGATGCGGCCTGATGCGGTCGGGCTGATCGGCATTGCGGCGATGCTCGTGCTGCTGGCATTGCGGATGCCGATCGGCGTGGCGATGTTGCTGGTGGGCGCCGTCGGCGTGGCGGCCCTGAACGGCATCCCGGTCGCCCTCGCCACGCTGGGCAATGCTCCGTATTCGTACTCGAGCGGCTATGAGCTTGCGGTCATCCCGCTGTTCGTTTTGATGGGCAACTGTGCCGGAGCGGCCGGCATGAGCCGCGAATTGTACAACGCCGCCTATGCCTGGGTCGGACATTGGCGCGGCGGACTTGCTTCGGCCACGGTCATGGCCTGCGCCGGCTTTGCCGCGGTGTGCGGATCGAGCGTCGCCTCGGCGGTGACCATGGGCCGCGTCTGTCTGCCGGAAATGGCCCGCTACAAGTACGATCCGCGCCTTGCGACCGGCACGGTAGCCGCCGGCGGCACGCTCGGCATCCTGATTCCGCCGAGCACGGCTTTCGTCATCTACGCCATTCTTACCGAGCAATCGATCGGCCGCCTGCTGCTCGCTGGTTTCTTGCCGGGAATTCTGCTGGCAACGTTGTTTGTCATCACAATCGCGATCTGGACCCGGTTCCAGCCGGAGCTTGGTCCTCCCGGCCCCGCGGCCTCATGGCAGGAGCGGGCGCGAACGCTGGGGCAATCCGGCCCCATGATCGGCATCGTCGCCGCCTCGATCGGCGGCATCTATCTCGGCGTGTTCACTCCGGTCGAGGCGGCGGCGGTCGGCGCATTCCTGTGTCTTGTCTATGCGCTGTGGCGCAGGTCGCTCGGCGGCGGCACGCTTGCGACGGTGCTGCTCGATACGGTCAAGACCACGAGCTTCGTGTTCCTGATCCTGATCGGTGCGTTCGTATTTGGACCGTTCCTCGCGCTCTCGGGGTTGCCTGACTACATCGCCAAGGCGGTTGCCGGCCTGGAAGTGCCGCGGATCGTCATCCTTATCGCGCTGATCGCGATCTATACCGTGCTCGGCATGTTCCTGGAGGGGTTCTCGATCCTGGTGCTGACGCTGCCGATCGTGGTCCCGATCATGCATGCGCTGCAATACGATCTGATCTGGTGGGGCGTCATCATGGTCATCGTGCTGGAGATGGGCCTGATCAGCCCGCCGGTCGGCATCAATGTGTTCGTGGTCAAGGGCCTCGTGCCCAACGTACCGATGGGGCAGATCTTTCGCGGCATTTTTCCGTTCTGGATCGCCATGATCCTATGCATCTGCTTGCTGGTTGCGTTCCCCGAGATTGCTCTCATTATTCCGAACACGATGATTGGCCGCTGATTTTAGAACAGCGAGCCTTGCCCGGTGTCTTTGGAGCGCAGCGGCTTCTCGGCAGATACGGGCGCAGCGGATTGCAACGCCGCATGGGGCTCGATCAGCTCCGCGGAGTCGTTGGCAACACGATTGACCGCGGGGGAAATCGCGTAGGCCTCGAGCAGGTTTTCCGGCGCGGGAGCGATCAGTGCCGCGGCAGTCCTGGCATCGACCCTCCTGGTATCGAGCCAGAGATCGAATGCAGAAGGTTCGACGATGACGGGCATGCGGTGGTGGATCGGGGCCAGCGTGCGGTTGGCGGCGGTCGTCACGATCGCCGCGGTCTCCTGCTCCTCACCGTTTGGGCCTGTCCAAGTCTCCCACAGTCCGGCAAAGGCCATGGGCCCGCCCGACTTCAGGCGCACGAAATAGGGGTGCTTACCGGTCGGAGTCACCTTCCATTCGTAAAAGCCATCGGCCGGAAACAAGCAGCGGCGATGGCGCATGGCGGCGCGGAAAGCCGGCTTGTCGATCGCCGACTCGCCGCGGGCGTTAATCAAAAGGGTGAAGGTCCGCGGATCCTTCACCCAGGAAGGGATCAGCCCCCAGCGCACCAGCGCAAAGCGGCGTTCACCTTCCGCGAGACGAACGATGGGCACCGGTTGGGTGGGCGCGATGTTGTAGCGCGGCGGAAAATTCGGCTGATCGACATAGCCGAACAGTTCCCGAATTGCCTCCGGCGTGCTCTTGATCGCGTATCTGCCGCACATGCGTTGCGTCGCCTTTTGCGATATGGTGGCGGCTGCCACCACCATGCCGCCATGACCAGATAATTCCCCTTTCAGCAAGGCGCAGCGTCCCATGGCAAGATATGCTGGTTTAAGCTTGTGCCGATAGGCCGATTGTGAGCGCCGATCCCCGTCTTTATCCCGACCGGCCATATCTTGCGGTGAGCGCCGCCATCGTTCGCGGCGACCGCGTCCTCGTGGTGCGGCGCGCACGGCCGCCGGGGGAGGTGTTCACGTTGCCGGGCGGCGGGGTGGAGGCTGGCGAGACGCTGCGCGAGGCGGTCATCCGCGAGGTGAAAGAGGAGACCGGGCTGACCATCGAGCCGGTGGCGCTGGCGGGCCATCGCGAAATGATTCGCCGCGATGCGGAAGGCCGGGTCGAGCGGCACTTCATCATCCTTGCATTCGCGGCGCGCTGGCAGGGCGGGGAGCCGCGCCTTAACCATGAGCTGACCGAGGCGCGCTGGGTGAGGCCCGGCGAAGTCGCGGGAATGCGAACGACTGAAGGCCTAGCCGACATCATCGCCGCGGCCTTCGAGCGACTGAAGACCCCGGGCTGAGCGCGAAGCCCAACTCCGGCCCGATTTGACGCGGATGGTGCCGGCTTGCCCGACCCCCTACGGCGGGGCAAACTGCAAAAATGCTGGCCCGAAGCCTGATCCTCGCTGTCGTCGCGCTTGCCGTCGCAGGCGCCACGCCTGCGCGCGCGATCGATACCGGGGCGGCGCCATACGATGCAGAGCTGGCACGGCTGGCCGAAATCCTTGGCGCCTTGCACTACCTGCGCGCGATCTGCGGGGCCAATGACGCGGACAAGTGGCGGGGCGAAATGCAGGCCCTGCTTGCGGCGGAAGCCCCGGCGGGAGAGCGGCGGGCACGGATGATGGTAAGCTTCAATCGCGGATACCGCGGTTTCCAGCAGACCTATCGCACCTGCACGCCTGCGGCGGGCCTCGCGATCCGGCGTTATCTTGCGGAGGGCGCCAAGATCGCCCGCGAGATCACCGCCCGATACGCCAACTGATCTCCGGCGTTAACCTTTCATAAAGGTGGCGCCTGGAACCCGCTCCATCGCGTGCTAGCATCCTCCTCAGATTGGGACGGCGGCGCCCCTCGGGTGAACCGCACTGGGTTGTTTATGAAGACGATTCCGAAACTTACCGAACCGACACGCGATCCGAAGGCGGACCAAGAGCAGAAGAAGGTCGCCCTCAGTTATCTGCACGAGGCGTGGGCGGAAGCCGTTCTCGACGGTGTGGACGTCGACTGCATGGCGCAAGCCTGCCTCTTCGCCGCGCTCTCGGAAATGGTCTCGACCTACGGCGAGGATGCCGCGGCCCGCTTCACCGAGGGGCTGGCTTCGCGCATCCACAATGGCGAGTTTTCCGTGGACCTGTCGCGGAACTAGCCAGCGCCGATCACTAACTTTAGCCGTCAAGCTGAGCGGGGGGCGTCCTTGGCGATCCCCTAGCAGCAGGGAACCGCTCCGCGCCTTCAGCGCTGCGCGCTGCATCGCATCCGGGAGATGCCATCTCCAGCAATTCCAAGGTCTTCACCCTTGAGGCGGAGCACTGAGCGCCTTACGTTTCGCTGCGCTCCTTGCGCAGGCAGGAATCGGCATGAAAGCGGCCCTTCTCCCCGATCGCGGCATTGTCAAAGTGGCGGGCGAGACCGCGCGGCAGTTCCTTAACGGGCTTCTCACCGCCGACATCACCAAGGTGACACCCGAACGGCCAGGTTTTGCCGCACTGCTCACCCCACAGGGCAAGATCGTCGTCGATTGCATCGTGGTCGAGCAACCCACCAGCGAGGGCGGCGGCTTTCTGCTGGACTGTCCGCGCGCCTTAGCGGGCGAGCTGGTCGATAAGCTCAAGTTCTACAGGCTGCGCGCCAAAGTCACGTTCGACGATCTTTCCGGCGCGCTTGGGGTGCTCGCGTTCTGGGGTGGCAGCTGCCGTACTGCGGTTGGATTGGTTTATCCCGACCCGCGCCTGCCCGAGTTGGGCAGCCGCGTGGTGTTGCCGCCGGAGCGCGCCGGCGACGCCGCAGCAGAACTCGGCGCAGAACTGGTCGAGGCAGACGCCTACGAGGCACACCGGATCGCGCTCGGCGTTCCGCGCGGCGGGGTTGATTTCGCCTACGGCGATGCCTTCCCGCACGAGACCGACATGGATCAACTCAACGGTGTCGATTTTGCCAAGGGATGCTTTGTCGGACAGGAAGTAGTCTCCCGTATCGAACACCGCGGCAGCGCCCGCAAACGGATCGTGCAGGTGACGGCCGACGGCGTCGCGCCGGAGGCCGGCCTGCCGGTGACGGCAGGCGACAAGCAGATCGGCACCATGGGCTCGGCCGTTGGGGCGCAGGGACTTGCGATGTTGCGCCTCGACTATATTGCCGAGGCGCAGGCGAGCGGCGCGCCGATCGTTGCCGGCGGAGTGCCGATCCGCCCGCGCAAGCCGGCCTGGGCGCGCTTCGACTGGCCGCAGAAGGCTGCCGAATGAACAGCACGCTGCTTCATTCCGACGGCCTGCATCGCTGCCCCTGGCCGAAGGACGATCCGTTGTACGTGGCCTATCACGACAAGGAATGGGGCGTGCCGGAATACGACGATCGCGCACTCTATGAGAAGCTCGTGCTCGACGGGTTCCAGGCCGGGCTGTCATGGATCACCATCCTGCGCAAGCGCGACAATTTCCGCCGTGCCTTCGACGGCTTCGATCCGGAAAAAATCGCCCGCTACGATAAACGCAAGATCGCAGCCTTGATGAAGGACCAGGGCATTGTGCGCAATCGCCTGAAGATCGAGGGCGCGGTGCTGTCGGCGCGGGCCTGGCTCGAGGTGATGGAAAAGAGCGACGGCTTTTCCGCGTTGCTGTGGGACTTCGTGGACGGGCGGCCGAAGATCAACCGGTTCCGCTCAACCGCGCAGATTCCGGCAGAGACCGCACTCTCGCGCGCCATGTCGAAGGAGCTTTCGGCGCGCGGCTTCAAATACTGCGGGCCGACCATCGTCTACGCATTCATGCAGGCCGTGGGCATGGTGAACGACCACCTGGTCAAATGCCATCGCCACGAGGCCTGTCAAAAGCTCGCCAAGTGAACCGCAAGATTTACCGTGGCTACTCGGAAACCAAGCGGCAGGGATAGACGTCCAGCCGGTGCGCAGCGCGCGTGGCAACGCATGCTGTCGGGACGGCGACTCGACCTCCTGGACCCCTCCCCGCTCGACGTGGAGATCGAGGACATCGCGCACGGCCTTGCACGCGTGGCGCGCTGGAACGGCCAGACCGTGGGCGCGCACATCTTTTCCGTGGCCCAGCATACGCTCCTGGTCGAGGCGATCGCACGCGCCCGCACGCCCGGGCTCGACAAGCGCGCCCGGCTCGCGATTCTCTTGCACGATGCGCCGGAATACGTGATCGGCGATCTGATCTCGCCGTTCAAGGTCATCATCGGCGACGCCTACAAGGCGGTGGAGCAACGCCTGCTCACGGCAATTCATTTACGCTTCGGCCTGCCCGCCAAGCTGCCGGAGGATCTCAGTCGGCTGATCAAGGCGGCGGACCGGGCGGCGGCGTTCCTCGAAGCCACACGGCTTGCGGGTTTCACACTCGCCGAGGCACGACGCTTCTTCGGCACACGCCCGGTGCTGTCGGCAACCACGGAGCGGGAGTTCCTGACGCCCTGGCCGGCCAATGTGGCAGAGCGCCGCTACCTCAATCGATTCGTTAATCTCACGCGCGAGTAGCGCCTTCGCGGCGGCGGAGCAGGCTTGTATAATGCGCGTCCTCCCCAAAAGGAACGAAAATGATTCACGTCTGCCCGCTCTCCCGGCTGCATGAAACGGTGCTCAACACCGGCGCCCTGTATATCGTCACCATGTTGCGCGATGCCGACCGCATGCAGCGACCGCGGCATGTGCCGCCGACCAATCACCTCGTGCTGAGCATGGACGACATCACCAAGCCGATCGACGGCTATGTGCCACCCAGCGAGGAGCACATCGTGAAGCTTATGGACTTCTTGAAAATGTGGGACCGCAGAACGCCGTTGGTCATGCATTGCCTCGCCGGTATCAGCCGTTCGACCGCGGGCGCGTTTGTGGCAGCCTGCGCGCTCAATCCCCGGCGCGACGAGGCAGCGATTGCGAGGGCGATTCGCGAGGCGTCGCCCACCGCGGTGCCCAACATCATGTTCGTCAAGCTCGCCGATGAGTTTCTCGGCCGCAAAGGCCGCATGGTCGAGGCGATCGAGGCGATCGGCGCGGGTCAAGCGGCGCTGGAGGCCGACCCATTCCACATCACGCTTGAGTGAGCGATGGCCGCCCGCACGCCGATCGAGATCGGGCTTACGGCCGCGATCGTGGCGGTGGAAGCGGATGAGCCATTGATCCTCGTTGCCGGCGGTGAAGGCGGAGAACTGCCCGGCCTGCCGTATGGCCCGTTCGATCCGCTCACCCACCGCACGTTCGAGATCGGCCTGCGCGCCTGGGTCAAGGCGCAGACCGGGCTTGTCGTCGGCTATGTGGAGCAGCTCTATACATTCGGCGATCGCGGGCGGCACGCGCGGCCCGGCGATACCGGGCCGCATATTGTTTCGGTCGGTTATCTGGCGCTGACGCGCATGCCGGAAAATTCCGCTGCGCTGCGCGCAAGCGGGGCCGGCTTCGAGCCCTGGTACCGATATTTTCCATGGGAGGATTGGCGCGACGGACGACCCGCCATTCTCGATCTCATCCTGCCGCTACTCGAACAATGGGCGCGCGCTGCCCCGCGCGAAGAAGCGCCACGCGCCATCGGCCGCCGCGCGCGGCTACGGCTGTGCTTCGGCGTCGGCGGCTCCCCGTGGGACGAGGAGAAAGTGCTCGATCGCTATGAGTTGCTGTACGAGGCCGGCCTGGTCGAGGAGGCGCGGCGCGATGGCCGAGAGGCGGCGCTCGCGCGCGGCAAGCTGCCCGAACTCGGGCAGGCGATGCGCTTCGACCATCGGCGCATTCTCGCCACGGCCATTGCGCGGCTGCGCGGCAAACTGAAGTACAGGCCCGTGGTGTTCGAGCTGATGCAGCCGGAATTCACGCTCACGGAGTTGCAGCACACGGTGGAAGCCATCTCCGGCCGACACCTGCACAAACAAAATTTCCGCCGCCTGGTGGAAACCGCAGCGGTGGTCGAGCCGACAGGAAAAACTTCAACGGCGACCGGCGGACGGCCAGCGGCGCTGTACCGGTTCCGCCCCGAAGTGATGCAGGAACGGCCGGCGCCCGGATTGCGCCTCGGCCGAGGCGGAGGCTGAACGCACTTCCCTTCCTTGCCTTCCCTAGGCCTGCGGCCTGGCCTACCATTGCCCAACAAACGGAGACGGCGATGGATTTCGGACTGGCGCTGCTCGTTCTCATCGTCGCCGGCATTGCCGTCGCCGCACTCGTGAAATCCGCCAATGCCGCGGATCAATTGCGCCGCTTGGAGCGGCGGTTGGCCGAACTCGAACGGCGCCTTGCCGCCACGCCCCTTGCGGGAACCGCTGAGACGGCTGCCGCGGCACCGCGGCCCGAACCGCAGCCGCTGGCCGCAGCCCCGGTCGTCCGAAGAAACGAGCCCGAAGCCGCTGCTGCGCAACCACCGGAGGCACCTCCGCCCGCGCCTCCTCCGTCGCCGCCACCAACCGCAGCGCCCGCGCGGCAACCGAGCCTCGAAGAGCGATTCGGCACACGCTGGGTGGTCTGGGCGGGCGGCATTGCGCTGGCCTTGGGCGGCATTTTTCTCGTGCGCTACACCATCGAGCAGGGCCTCGTCGGCCCCGGTGTGCGGGTGTTCCTCGGCGCGCTGCTTGCCGTTGCTCTCGTGATCGCGGGCGAATGGCTGCGTCGCAAGGAACAGGCCACGGGAGTGGCCGGCAAGCCTTCGGCCAATATCCCGAGCGTGCTCACCGCGGCCGGCACGTTGACCGCCTATGCCACGGTGTGGGCCGCCTATGAGCTCTACGGCTTTCTCCCGCCTGCCGCGGCCTTCGTCCTACTGGGCGCGGTGGCGCTGGCGACGCTGGCGGCGGCGCTGCTGCACGGCCCGTGGGTGGCGGCGCTCGGCCTGGTCGGTGCCTACCTCGCGCCGCTGTTGGTTTCGACTCGGGAACCAAATTTCTGGGCGCTCTACGTCTATCTCGCCGTCGTGAGCGCGGCGGTCTTTGCGCTGGCGCGCATCCGGCTGTGGCGCTGGCTCGCGCTTACGGCGGTTGCCTTCGGTTTCCTCTGGATGCTGCCCGAAATCGACAACCTGCGCACCGATATGCTGACCGCCCACGCCTTCCACGCGCTGGCCGGCTATGCGCTGGTCGCCGCGATGATCGTGAGCGGCCTGTTCTACGGGCCGCCGGCTGAGCCGGGAAGGATCGACTGGGTCTCGTCCACGGCGGTCGCCGCCTATCTCGCTGCCGCCATGCTGATGGTGCTTGCGACGTTGCATGACACCGTGGCTTTGACCGCGTTCTCCGTGCTGAGCGTCGCCACATTGGCCGTTGCCTGGCGCGCGGAAGCTGCGGCGGCGGCAATTCCGGTGGCGGCGGGGTGTACGATCATCGTCATCATGCGCTGGGCGTTCGAGGCGGATGTCGGCGGACTGATCGCGCCTCCCGGAGCCGCGGGCGCAGCCTCGCCGCAGCCGCTGCACAGCGACGTGGGCCTGCATCTGACGCTCGGCGCCGCCTACGGGCTTCTGTTTGCGGCGGCGGGGTTTCTTGCGCAGGGACGCTCGACCACGGCGCTGCCGCCAATCTTATGGAGCGCGTCTGGCGTCGCCGCTCCGCTTGTGATTCTGATTGCGCTTTACGGACGCATTGCAGATTTCGAGCGATCGATTCCCTTCGCCTTTATCGCGCTCGCACTCGCGGCCTTGCTCGCGGCCGCAACCGAACAACTCGGCAAACGCGCGCCGCGGCCCGGATTGCCAACTTCCGCCGCGCTCTATGCTAC
The DNA here is from genome assembly GCA_035574295.1 of Xanthobacteraceae bacterium. Classification (GTDB taxonomy): domain Bacteria; phylum Pseudomonadota; class Alphaproteobacteria; order Rhizobiales; family Xanthobacteraceae; genus PNAI01. The sequence continues at coordinate 32,192 of DATLYX010000132.1, read as the reverse complement.
GGGCGCGGTGGCGGCGCTGGCGCTCGCCTTCACCTTCGCGATGGAGAAAGGCTGGCTGACCATGGCGCTTGCGCTGATGGTGCCGGGGATCGCCTGGGTGGCCGAGAAACGCCCGCTGCCGATGCTGCGCTGGCTCGCGGCCGGACTCGTGGTCCTCGTGATCCTGCGCATCGCCTGGGAGCCGCGGATCGTCGGAGACGCGGTCGGCCTGACGCCGATCTTCAACTGGCTGCTCTATGGGTATGGCGTACCAGCGGCTGCATTCTGGTGGGCGGGGCACCTCATGCGCCGGCGTGCGGACGACAAGCCGGCGCGCATGGTGGACGCTGGCGCAATTCTGTTTACCGTGCTGCTAGTGGTGCTGGAAATCCGCCACTTCCTGAACGACGGGGATATCTACGGGAGCAAAGGGGGATTGGCTGAGATCGCGACCGACGTGTGCGCCGGCCTTGCCATGACCATCGGGCTCGAGCACATCCGCGAACGCACCCGGAGCGTGGTACACGACATCGGTGCGCAGGCCATTGCACTGCTCACCTTGTCGGGCATCGTTCTCGGCTTGGCGATCGGCGCAAATCCGATGATCACCGGCGAGCCCGTCGGCGGCCCGCTGTTCAATCTCATTCTGCTCGGCTACGGACTGCCGGCGATCCTGACGGCCGCGCTGGGGTTGCAGGTGCGCGAGCGCCGGTCGGCCGGCTATCGCGTGACCATCGCCGTGGTGCTGGTGGGGCTCGCGCTGCTGTACCTTTCGCTGCAGGTGCGGCGCTTCTATCACGGGCCGGTGCTCACGATCGGCCCGACCAGCAACGCCGAACAGTACACCTATTCGGCGGTCTGGCTCGTCTTCGGCGTCGTGTTGCTCGCGGCCGGGGTTCTGTTGCGCTCGCAGCCGGCACGGCTCGCCTCTGCCGCCGTGGTTGCGCTCACGATCGCCAAGGTATCCGTGGACGTGCTGACCGCGGATCTGACCGGCCTCTACCGTGCCGCCGCCTTGATCGGTCTCGGCATCGTGCTGGTCAGCATCGGACTGCTCTATCAGCGCCTGCTCTTTCCGCGCCATGCGGCGGACGCGACGCCGAGCGGGGTGCCTTAGGCCGATCAATCGCGCTGCGCGTCCTGCTTGGCGGTCTCAACCGGTTTGCTTGCGCCGGAACCGCTCGGCTGGATAGGGGTGAGCCTGAGCGGGGTTGAGGCGAGATCGACGCGTGCGCTGCGTCGCGTGAAGTCACAGAAGGCAAAGCCAAAACCCCAAACCGAGCCGCGGAAACTCCGCGCGCTCGTCTTCTGAAGGTTGAAGCATGGCTCAAAGGGAAGTCCGCGAAGATAGGCGCAGACGGACTCCCCTTTCACCCGGATCGTGCCCGGCGGCAGCGCCACATAGCGCACCGGACCTTCACCGCGAATCTGGATCGAACCTACCACGGAGCCGTCCGGATAGACGCGGCCGGCGCCGGCGGTGCCTTCGAAGCATTGATAGGAGAAGAGCTTGCCGTGAACGAACTGCTTTGCTTCCGCGACCGTCATCTCATTGGCAGCAGCGGGGAACGCAAATGCACTACCCGCAAACACGACGGCTGCACGCGCCAGCTTCGACCACATCCCCAACTCCCCGCTACGACGCAACCTTTACCTTTCACTTACCATGACCCGGCGGATCATGCCCCAACTTCGTCGATAAATCCTGAACGCGTTTACGCGATCTTGACCACGATCCGCCCCCGCACCTGGCCTTCGAGGATGCGCGGCGCCATGGCCATGACCTCGGAAAGCCCAATCTCCGCGGTCATTTTCACCATTTTGGCGCGATCCAAGTCGGATTCCAAGCGCCCCCAGGCCTGCTCGCGCATGGTTAAAGGACATTGAACAGAATCGATGCCGAGCAGCGATACCCCGCGGAGGATGAACGGCGCAACGCTGGCCGGCAGGTCCATGCCGCCGGCCAGGCCGCAGGCGGCCACCGCCCCGCCGTAGCGGGTCATGGAGAGGACGTTGGCGAGAGTGGTCGAGCCTACGGAATCAATGCCGCCGGCCCAACGTTCCTTGGCGAGCGGCCGAACCGGCCCCGTCAGCTCTTTGCGGTCGATCACTTCGGCGGCACCGAGCGACTTCAGGTAATCGGCCTCCTGCGGACGGCCGGTGGAGGCGATGACCTGGTAGCCGAGCTTGGCGAGCAGGGCTACGGCAACAGAACCCACGCCGCCGGCGGCACCGGTCACCAGCAGCGGCCCCCGTGCAGGGCTCACGCCAAATTTCTCCAGGGCCAGCACGGCGAGCATGGCAGTGAAGCCGGCGGTGCCGATCGCCATGGCGTCGCGCGTGCTGAAGCTTTTGGGCAAAGCCACAAGCCAGTCACCCTTCACGCGCGCTTTTTCCGCATAGGCGCCAAGGTGCGTTTCGCCCAGGCCGAAGCCGTTCAGGATCACCTTGTCGCCGGGCTTCCATTTTGGATGCGAGGATTGTTCGACGGTGCCGGCGAGGTCGATCCCAGCAATCATAGGAAACCGGCGCACCACCGGCGCGCGGCCGGTGATGGCAAGGCCATCCTTGTAATTCAGGGTCGACCATTCGACGCGGACGGTGACATCGCCGTCCATGAGATCCTTCTCGTCAAAATCGACGAGGTCGACCTTCTGCCCCTGCTCCGCTTTCTCAATGCGTATTGCCTTGAATGTCGACACGCCTTCCTCCCTCGGCGGGGTTCACGTGCCGTGCCCGTGCAGGCCATTTGGCACGCACCCGATTAATTGTTGCAAGGCGCAATGAGCCGGGACAAGCACCTGTCGCGCAGATCAGGCGGTCGCAGGCGCCGTGCGCACCACGGGCTTTTCAACAATGGGAAGGTTGATCAGCGCAGAGGCAACGCCGAAGAAGACCGAGAGCCACCACACCATGTCGTAAGACCCCGTGCTCTCGAACACAACGCCGCCGAGCCAGACGCCAAGGAAGCCGCCCACCTGGTGGCTGAAAAAGGCAAAGCCAAACAGCATGGTGAGCCAGCGGGTGCCGAACATCACCGCCACAAGGCCGGAGGTGGGCGGGACGGTCGAGAGCCACAACAGCCCGGTCACGGCGCCGAAAATGAGGGTGACCTCGGGGCTCGCCGGCAGGGTGATGAGCGCGATGATCGCAAGGGCACGGCTGAAATAGATGGCCGAGAGGATGAACCGCTTGGGCATAAGGTTGCCAAGATAACCCGAGCCAAGCGAACCGACGATGTTGAACAGACCGATCACCGCAAGCGTCCAGCCGCCCACGGTGGTCGAGAGACCCCGGTCAAGAAGATACGAAGGCAGGTGGACGGTCACGAATGCGAGCTGGAAGCCGCAGGTGAAGAAGCCCAGCACCAGCAGCACGTAAGAGCGATGACCAAAAGCTTCGATCAGTGCCTGTTTCACGGACTGCTGAGGCTCGGGCGCCCTGACGCGCGCGGCCGTGTCGCGGGGCGCCATCAAGGCGAGTGACAGCGGCACGATCAGCAAGAGCAGGAGCGAGAAGATCAACAGCGTGTTCTGCCAGCCGTAACTGTCCATCAAACCGACGGCGAGCGGGGAGTAGAGAAATTGACCGAACGAGCCTGCCGCAGTGCTCGCCCCGAAAGCAATCAGGCGCCAGTTCTCCGGGACAAGCTTGCCCAGCGCGCCGATGATGGCGGGCATGGCGCAGCCGGACAGACCGAATCCGATCAGCACCCCGGCTGAGATATGCAACATCGCGGGCGTGGTGGATTGCGCCATCAGATAGACGCCGGCCGCATAGAGAACGGCGCCGGCACTGAGCACGCGCGGTGCGCCGTATTTGTCGGCAATGGCGCCGGCGAACGGCTGGCCGGCGCCCCACAGCAGATTCTGGATCGCCAGCGCCAAGCCGAAGACATCACGGCCCCAGCCGTTCGCACTGGTGATCGGCGTGAGAAAGAAGCCGAGGGAGGAGCGCGGCCCGAAGCTCAGGACCGCGATGATGCACCCAAAGGCGATGAGAACGATCGGGGTCCGCCATGAAGCGGCCGTAACGGAGGCAGGCGCGACGCTCATCTGGTGCTCCAGACATGCAGCCCGAGTTTCGGCGGTGCCACTGCAGCGCGCCCGGGTGCAAGCCGGTCATACATATGACCCAAGGTTTCCAAGCCCAAACAAATGTTACTGATGGCTCCAATCTCAGTTTCGCATGGCTTGTGCGGGGACGCATCGCCTGCCCTCTGGCGAGGGTGCGGGTCCAGTGCTATATAAGATTTGCTCGAAATGAGGATAATCCGCTGCAGGGCGGCCACGAACCGGCGAAAGGCCGGAAATTTTGGCGGGATATTATGCTCAGTTCGAGTATTATAACGGAGGATGCAATGCCGATTGTCGAGACCTTGGGCCCAAGTGACCGCGTCGGCGGTCCGTCTGCGTCCGGGGATGGCGCCGCGGTGCGGCGTTTTGGCACCCTACCCTCGCCGCTCATGGAATGGAACGCGGAGGTGGAGCGCACCACCGCGCATTTGTACGAACGGGTGAAGGCCGTGGTGCCGCCGGTGGAGTGGCCGTTCTTTGCGCCTTATGTGAAAGCGATCAATGAGCTGAAGCAGCAGCGCAACGCCGTCATCCTCGCGCACAATTACCAGACGCCGGAAATCTACAATTGCGTCGCCGATTTCGTCGGTGATTCCTTGCAGCTTGCGCGGGAGGCCACCAAGGTCAACGCCGACATCATCGTGCAATGCGGCGTGCATTTCATGGCGGAGACCGCAAAACTCCTCAATCCCGAAAAGACCGTTTTGATCCCGGACCTGAAGGCGGGCTGCTCGCTTGCGGCATCGGTGACCGGCGCGGACGTGCGGCTGTTGCGCGAACGGTTTCCCGGCGTGCCGGTGGTGAGCTATGTCAACACCTCCGCCGAGGTGAAGGCGGAAAGCGACATTTGCTGCACGTCGGGGAATGCCCTGCAGGTGGTGGAGAGCCTCGGCGCCGAACGCGTGATTTTCCTTCCCGACGAATATCTCGCCAGATACATCGCCGCGCAGAGCAAAGTGAAAATCATCGCCTGGAAGGGGCATTGCGAGGTGCACGAACGCTTTACCGCGGATGAGCTGCGCGCCGTGCGCGAAGCCGATCCCTCGGTTCTGATCATCGCCCATCCCGAATGCCCGCCGGATGTACTGGCGGAGGCGGACTACACCGGATCCACCTCGGGCATGATCGACTGGGTACGCAAGCGCAAGCCGAAACGCGTGGTCATGGTCACCGAATGCTCGATGGCCGACAACGTGCGGGCGGAACTGCCGGAGGTGGAATTCGTACGGCCGTGCAATCTCTGTCCACACATGAAGCGGATCACGCTGCCGAAAATCCTGGACAGCCTGCTGAATATGAAGGAAGAGGTCACGATCGACCCGCTGATTGCCGCGAAAGCGCGGCGCGCGGTGGAGCGCATGGTGTACTTAAAGAGCTGAGCCGCCGCCGCATGTCGCTGTTTTGCTCCGACGCTTTTCTTTCGCCGCTGGAGATCGAGGCGGCGGTGAGCCGCGCACTTGCCGAAGATTTGGGTCGCGCCGGCGACATCAGCTCCATCGCCACCATTCCGGAGAACGCCAAAGCAAAAGCCTCGGTGGTCGCGCGCAAAGCCGGCACGATCGCCGGACTGCCGATCGCCGCTGCGTGCTTCACAAAACTATCGCCGACGATGACGATCCGGGGCCGCGCGCGCGACGGCGACCGGGTCGCCGCCGGGGCGACACTGATGACGATTGCCGGAAATGCCCGTGCGATCCTTGCGGCCGAGCGCACGGCGCTGAATTTTCTCGGGCATCTGTCCGGCGTAGCCACGGCCACAGCGGCCTTCGTGCGCAGGATCGGCAAACGCAAGACGCGCATCTGCTGCACGCGCAAGACCACGCCGGGTTTGCGCGCGCTGGAAAAATACGCGGTGCGCTGCGGCGGCGGGTTCAACCACCGCTTCGGGCTCGACGACGCGATGCTGATCAAGGACAACCACATCGCGGTGGCGGGCTCGATCCGCGCGGTATTGGAACGGGCGAGGGCCAAAGCCGGGCATCTGGTCAAGATCGAGATCGAGGTGGATTCCCTCGATCAACTCGAAGAGGTGCTCAAGACCGGATTGGCCGACGCGGTGCTGCTCGACAATTTTGCGCTTCCGGCGCTGCGGCGCGCGGTGAAGATGGCGGCGGGCCGCGTGATCCTGGAAGCCTCGGGCGGCATTACGCTCGACACCATCGCCGCCGTGGCGGCCACCGGCGTGGACTATGCATCGTCGGGCGCGCTCACCCATTCCGCGCCCAGCCTCGATATCGGGCTCGATATCGACATGTGAGAAAGGCCGGCTCGCAGGAGCCGGCCTTGCGGTTGCTGCATGCGCGTGAGGCATGCGCGCGTAGTTTCACATCTTCACGCCCCGCTCGGCGAGATATTTTATCGCGCCGGGATGCCACGGGATCGGCGAAGCCTTCGGATTCTGGTTTTGCAGCGTGATGCTCGCGGCTTCACGATGCACGGCGACAAGCTCGTCGCGCTTCTCGATGAACGTCTTGACTATGTTGTAGGCCATCTGGTCCGGCATCTGCGCATTGGTGACCAGGATGTTCTGCACCACCGCGATTTTGTTGTCGGTGTCCTGCCCCGGATAGGTCTTGGCCGGAATCACCCCGGTCGAGTAGATGCCGCCATATTTTGCGTTCATCTTGTCGACCACTTCGTCGTGGTCAACCAGCACGATTTTCACGTTCGGGGTGGCGGCGAGATCGGTCACCGCTGCGGTCGGCAACCCGCCGACCCAGAAATAGGCGTCGATCTTGCCGTCCTTGATGGCGTTGGTCGATTCCGCGACCCCAAGCCGCTCGCGCCGCATGTCCTTGTCGCGGTCGAGGCCGGCGGCCTCGATCACGCGGAACGCCATCACTTCGGTGGCGCTGCCGGGCGAGCCGGTGGATACGCGCTTGCCCTTCAGGTCGGCGAGTTTCTTGATGCCGCTCGCCGCGGTAGTCACGATGTGCATGCGGTTGGGATAGAGAATCAGGAGCGTGCGGACATCGACCGGAGCGCCCTTGAATTTATCCTCTCCCTTCAGCGCGTCGAGCGCGGCGTCGACCATCACCAGCCCCAATTCGCTCTGCCGCGAGCCGATGAGCTTTAGGTTGTCGACCGAGCCTCCGGTCACGCGCGCAGTGGCTGCAACGCCTGGCACGTATTTCGACAGCACGTTGGCCATGCCGCCGCCAAGCGGATAGTAGACGCCACCGGTGCCGCCGGTGGCGATGGCGATAGTGTTCTGCTGTGCGATCGCTGTGCCGGATACGGCCATGCTCAGGCCAAGAGCAAACAAGATCGATCGTGTCATGGGTTCTCCCTGTGGTTAACTGCCAGCCGGTGCTTTCGCCGGCGCGGGTTGTAAGTGCTGTTTTATCAGGACGGCAATCCCGATGGCTATTCCAATCGTCGCAGTGTAGGTGATGTCGCGGCCAATTATGGCTTCCGTGAGGGCTTCCATAAGGCTCGGGAAAACGAGATACAGGCCGGACGCAACCAGAAGCGCACGTTCGGCTTTCGTGGTGCGCCGCAGCGCCCAGCCTTGCGCGGCGGCGGCAAGAGCGGCCAAGCCGAGCGCCGCCTTCCCCGTGATCACAAGTATGTCAACCCACGAGCCGCCGGGGGGTACTTTGAGCAGCAGCCCCACACCCTGGGGATCGAGCACGAACACGAACGGCACCAGAAAGGCCGGCAGCGTGTACTTCCAGGCTTGCAGGGTGGTCTTGTAAGGGTCGCCGCCGGTGATGGCCGCGGCGGCAAAGGGTGACAGCGCGGTCGGCGGCGACACCTCGGACAGCACCGAGTAATAGAAGATGAACATGTGCGCCGCGACGTCCGGGACGCCGAGCTTGATCATGGCCGGCGCAGCGATTACCGCGCAGATGATGTAGGAGGCGGTCACCGGCACCGCGAGCCCGACGATCCACACGATCAACGCGGTGTAGATCGCAGTCAAAAGCAGACTGCCGCCCGCGTAGTTGATGACGATCGTCGAAAATTTCAGGCCGAGCCCGGTCAGCGTCACCACGCCGACGATGACGCCGGCCGTGGCGCAGGTGGTGGCCGCGGTCAGCACGCTGGTGGAGCCGTCGGACAAGGCGCGCACGAGCTTTTTTGGCGACAGCGCCGTCTCGCGGGTGATAAAGCTCATCGCGAAAGTGAGGACGGTGGCCCAGAACACCGACAGCGTGGGCGAGAAGCCCCACACCATGAACAAAATGACCGCAATCAACGACAGGAAGTGAAAACCGTAGCGATAAGTGAGCTGCCAGAGCGTGTGCTGCTGCTGCAGAACAACGGCGTGGGCACGAAAGCGTTTGGCATCGAGCTCCACCATGAACAGGAGCGAGAGGTAATAAAGGCACGTGGGGATGGTCGCCATCCAGATCACGTCGAGATAGCTGATCTTCAAAAATTCGGCGATCAGGAACGCGGCGGCGCCCAGCACCGGCGGCGAGATGATCGCGCCGAGGCCGCCAGCCGCTAGCAACCCGCCGGCGGCGTTCTTCTCGAAGCCGGATTTTTCCATCATCGGATAGGCGACGGCACCGATGGTGACCGTGGTGGCCACGCCCGAGCCGGACGGGCCGCCCAACAGGAACGACGACAGTACTACGGTGCGTCCGGCGCTGTTCGGCTTGTTGCCCATCAACGCCATGGAGAAGTCGATAAAAAATTTTCCCGCCCCGGAATGCTGCAGGAACGCGCCGTAGATCGTGAACAGAATGATCAGGCTCGAGGAGACGTCGACCGGAACGCCAAAAATTCCTTCCAGCGTAATGAACAGGTGACCGACCAGTTGGCCGAGATCGAAGCCGCGATGCGTCCAGGGCTGCGGAAAATACGGCCCGAAATAGGCGTAAACGATGAAGCCGATGGCGACGGCGGGAACGATCCAGCCGGTGGTGCGGCGTGTGGCTTCGAGCAGCAACGCGATGAAGATCAGGCCGAGAATGATGTCGAGCCGGTTCGGCAGCGTGGCGCGGTCGGTAAAATCTTCGCCGCCCTGGATCGCGTAAACTAGAATCGCGGCGCCGGCGATGCCGAACAGGATGTCCCACCAGCGAATGCGATCGCGAAAGCGCCGCAGCATCGGGAACAAAAGGAAACTCAGAATCAGTACGAATGCGACGTGCGCATAGCGCAGCGGCTGGGTGGGGATGAGCGGAAAATCGCGAAACGGCCAAGCACCCGCCACCGCGGCATAGAGATGGAACAGCGACATCGCCACGGCGACCGACATCACCGCAGTGCCGGCAAACCCGGACAGGCGATTGAGGGCGCCTTCTTCCGCCTCGATATAGACTTCAGCCTTCTTGAGCGCGTCGCCAGCCGCCGGCTCAGTGGCCGCGGTTGGCTTGGTTTCTGCGACCATCAATCCCCTCTGATCTGACCAGCGACTCCGGGCAGCTCCCTGACATACCCCCAAGGAAGGCTAGTTCGTCGGTTATTTTGCTGATATTTTCTTTGAGGCAATTATGATTGAATCGTTCGCGATTGCGTCGTCGAGCATTCCCTGCGCCCTCAGAGCAGATGCGATCAGCTGCTTTGAACACGTATCTTTATTCGCATTGCACAGGGCAAGCTGATTTCTAAGGACATTTGTTATCACTTCGGTTTGCGCAGCATATTGCTGGAGAGCTTCCGATGGCGCTTTATTCAATTCAGTTTTGGCTAATTCGATCGAACTTTGCACAAGCAAGAAAGTCTCTGCAACGAGAACGCTATAGGCACCGCCAACCGGGGTTCGTGTCTGGGCAGTGCCTACACCAAACGCCGCAGCATCGACGATGCTCACAGTGATGCCAGCCCTCATAAACTCGACTACTGTCGGGTGAGCATTTGTCCAAGCAGGATATTTTTTTCGTACCGCTTCAACCGAAGTATCGGCAATCACTGGGGCAAATGCGTCGGCAACCCAGTCGACCAACATCGCCGCAGTAAACGGACCTGCGATTTTCGGAAAGTTTTTCTTCGTGAGTGCCGTGACCATCATGTCTTTGAAGTCACTGAGCGCTGCCTGCTTTTGTGCCTCGGTAAGACCAGCGCCAATAACAATCTTGAATGTGTTTTCGAGGGCACTACCCACCGCCTCCCACAGCACGTAGTTGCCTAATATCGGGTCGTCCCCATAATGGCTCACGACGATTTTTCTTATTATTTCTGCAAGGTCCATCGCTGTACTAGAAGCCCCAATACCAATACGAACCCATTCTTCTGCAATGTTAGGTTGGATGGCTTCTGCAGCCGCAATATCCGCCCCTCCGCCCGCCTTATCACCTTTTCGAATTTTGCTTATACCGCGTCCGTAGAGAGCGTAAGCCAACTTGGGATTTGGTTTTAACGCCGCATCAAATGCGTTGATTGCTTTGTCGATATCGCCCAATTTGAGATAAATGAATCCGCGAGGATCAGCCACGGCGCCTTGCCTTGCAAGTTTAACGAAGCGATCGTTTTGAAATGTGTTGTTGCAATCGTCGAGCGCCTGTTGCAGTTCGCGACCAGCGCCTGCGCGGAAAAGGCAACGGTAGTAGTAGCAATCTAAATCTTTCGGATTGATTTGTATCGCTACATTAAAATCCGCGATTGCGCGTTCGTAGTCATATTTATGAGCATATGCCCTGCCTCGCAAACTGTACGCAAGGGCAGCAGCTATTGGATTGAGTGGATTGAGCTGAATAATTTCGCTGTAGTTTGCAATCGCACGATCGTATTGTTTGGTTAGGAGATATATTTCGTGGAGCGCTTCAAGCGCGAATATATGGCTGAGCGTTTCAGGCGCGTCGGTAGAGTTTGGATAGAGCCGGATTGCTTGGTTATAATCGGTAATCGCGCGATCATAGTCTTTTTTATCTCGATACATGTGTCCACGCAGCAAATAAGTCATGGCTGAGTTTTGGTTCAGGCGTATTGCCTCGCTGTAGTCCGCAATCGCACGATCGTAGTCTTTTTTCTCATGGTATGCCGCGGCCCTCCTCCGGAACGTCATAAAATCATTTGGAGCAAGCCGAATAGCCTCGTTAAAGTCGGTAATCGCCCGATCGCTGTCTCCCTTATTCAGATATGCAAGGCCACGCCTTATCAACGCTGCAGTAAGTTTCGGTTCGAGGCGAATGGCCTCGCTGTAGTCGGCAATCGCGCGGTCCTTATCCCCCTTATTCGAATAAACATCGGCACGCCAAAGAAAATAGATCGATGCTGTTGGCTCAAGTCGGATCGCTTCTGTCAGATCGGCAATTGCACGATCGTATTCTTTCGCCCGGAAAGCTACCTTGGCTTTTTCGAGCAAAGACTGCGCCGGGGTTGGTTCACATTGTAAGAATTGCGGCGGCTGAAACGGCTGAGAGACCTGATTGACGCAGTGCTCTGGGCTTGAGCTTTCTCTGTTGATCAAAAAATCGTAAACCTTGTCGCCGAAGTTGATTGCATATCTACCGTCAGGCAGCGCAAAGTTGGGGTCTGCCGAGCGCACAAGAACCATTTCTCTATTGCTGCCAAAAGGGGCAACACGAAACTTATATCCTCGATCTCGCACATACCAAGCACCGTTGCCTGGCCTATCGTATCCTTGACCAAGAATGCTGCCTTGCTGAATTTCTCTCGCAATACGTGCCACTATGTGCACAAAAACTATATCGGGCGCTGATTGCGTCAATTCTCTGCGATATAAAATGAATTGAACTCTGCCGTCTGGAAATCTGACATTTGATGGTGGTGCAATTGTCTTGCTGCCATTTAGAATATTTTCGTTAACCGAGCTTTCTTTAAGCTCAGTCAGTTGCCCGTCATGCAGTGCATACACACCGTAGAATGGTGGCGGCGTCTGCGAATAAGCTAAACTGGCAAAATTCAAAACCGAGCACAGAATTGGGAAAAGCAAAAAGCGTCGCATTTGTCTCCACCCTCAACTGACACGAGCATATCAACTTCCCGGAACACTCGGAAGCGTTGAGTGACAAGTATCGACTTAGCCTATTTCTCGCGCTCCCACGTGCTTGTTAGCATGGCCCCGGCGCGGCGGAATACCCGATCCTGCCCACGTGGCTACGCCTCGCCGACCGGCGTCTTACCGAGGGCGGCCTGGGCCGCAGCGAGGCGTGCGATCGGCACGCGGAACGGCGAGCAGGAGACATAATCGAGCTTGGCCGCATGGCAGAAGGCGACCGAGGCAGGATCACCGCCGTGCTCACCGCAAATGCCGATCTTGAGCCTGGGCCGGGTTTTCCGGCCGCGCTGCACGGCAAGACGCATCAGCGCGCCGACGCCGTCACGGTCGATGGACACGAATGGATCAACAGGCAAAATGCCACGCGCGGTATAGAGGCCGAGGAAGGTGGCGGCATCGTCGCGACTGATGCCGAAGGTGGTCTGGGTCAGGTCGTTGGTGCCGAAGGAGAAGAACTCCGCCGCCTCGGCGATCTCGCCGGCGAGAAGGGCGGCGCGCGGCAGCTCGATCATGGTGCCGACCTGGTAGGCGAGCTTGACCCCGGTTTCCTTCTGCACGGCTTCGGCCACGGCGTCGATGCTCGCCTTGACCACATCGAGCTCCGCCTTGGCGGCGATCAGCGGCACCATGATCTCCGGCACGACCGGCTTGCCGGTGCGCTTGCCCGCCTCGATCGCGGCCTCGAAGATGGCGCGCGCCTGCATTTCCGCGATCTCCGGATAGGCGATAGCAATGCGGCATCCGCGGAAGCCGAGCATGGGGTTGAACTCGGCCAGTTCGCGCGCGCGGTTGGCCAGTTTCTTGGCATCGGCGCCCATGCTGGCGGCAACCTCGGCGATCTCGGCTTCGCCGTGGGGGAGGAACTCGTGCAGCGGCGGGTCGAGCAGGCGGATGGTCACCGGCAACCCGCGCATGATCTCGAACAGCTCGATGAAATCCTGCCGCTGCATGGGCAGAAGCTTGGCAATGGCGGCGCGGCGATGCTCCTCGGAGTCGGCCAGGATCATCTCGCGCACGGCGCGGATGCGGTCCTCGTCGAAGAACATGTGCTCGGTACGGCAGAGACCGATGCCTTCGGCACCGAATTTCACCGCAAGGCGCGCATCGGCCGGGGTGTCGGCGTTGGCGCGCACGCCGAGCCTGCGCGCCTTGTCGGCCCAGGCCATGAGCGTGCCGAACTCACCGGAGAGCGAGGGCTCGATCATGCGCACTTGGCCGGCCAGCACCTGGCCGGTGGAGCCGTCAATGGTGATGATGTCGCCGCGCTTGAGCGTCGTGGTGCCTGCGGTCATGCTCTGGGCGGCGTAATCGACGCGGATCGCGCCGGCGCCGGAGACGCACGGTTTGCCCATGCCGCGCGCCACGACTGCGGCGTGGGAGGTCATGCCGCCGCGGGTGGTGAGGATCCCCTCGGCCGCGTGCATGCCGTGGATGTCCTCGGGGCTGGTTTCCACCCGCACGAGGATGACTTTATGGCCGTCTGCCTTGAGCTTCGCCGCCTCGTCGGCGGAGAACACGATTCCGCCGGAAGCCGCGCCGGGCGAGGCAGGCAGGCCGGTGGCGATCACCTTGCGGTGGGCGAGCGGATCGATGGTGGGGTGCAGGAGCTGGTCGAGCGAGACGGGGTCGATGCGGGTCACTGCCTCGTTGCGTGAAATCAATCCTTCGTCGGCAAGCTCGACCGCAATGCGCAGCGCGGCCTTGGCGGTGCGCTTGCCTGCGCGCGTTTGCAGCATCCAGAGCTTGCCCTGCTCGACGGTGAATTCGATATCCTGCATGTCGCGGTAGTGGCGTTCGAGCAGATTGCAGATACGCGTGAGCTCGGCAAAAGCCTCCGGCATCAGCTTTTCCATGGACGGCTTGTCGGAGCCGGACTCGATGCGGGCGGCCTCGGTGATCTCCTGCGGGGTGCGGATGCCGGCGACTACGTCCTCGCCCTGGGCGTTGATGAGGAATTCGCCATAAAGCTTCTTTTCGCCGGTGGAGGGGTTGCGGGTGAAGGCCACACCGGTCGCCGACGTCTCGCCCATGTTACCGAACACCATGGCCTGGACGTTGACGGCGGTGCCCCAGCTCTCCGGAATGTTGTGCAAGCGGCGATAGGTGATGGCGCGCTGATTCATCCAGGAGCCGAACACCGCGCCGATGGCGCCCCAGAGCTGCTCGTGCGGATCCTGCGGGAAGGCGACGCTTAGCTCCTCCTCGACGCGCTGCTTGTAGCGGGCGACAAGCTCCTGCCAATCCTCCGCGCTCAGATCGGTGTCGAGTGTATAGCCTGAGCGTAACTTATGGTCTTCGAGGATGTCCTCGAAGTGGTGGTGATCCATGCCGAGCACCACGTTCGAGTACATCGTGATGAAGCGGCGGTAGGCGTCGTAGGCAAAGCGCCGGTTGCCGGATTTTTCGGCGAGCGCCTCCACCGTTGAGTCGTTGAGCCCGAGATTGAGTACCGTATCCATCATGCCGGGCATGGAGGCGCGGGCGCCGGAGCGCACGGAGACGAGCAGCGGATTGCTGCGATCGCCGAACGTTTTGCCGGTGAGCCGCGCGATATGGGCGAGGCCGGCCTCGACCTGCTTCTCCAGGTCCTTCGGATAGCGCTTGTCGTTGGCGTAGTAGTAGGTGCAAACCTCGGTGGTGATGGTGAAGCCGGGCGGAACGGGGAGGTCGAGGTTCGCCATTTCGGCAAGGCCGGCGCCCTTGCCGCCGAGCAGATTGCGTTGCCGTGCGCTGCCTTCGGCGCGGCCGTCGCCGAAGGTGTATACCCATTTGCCGGACTTCGCTTTGGCGGACGATGTGGCGCGCGCAGATTTGCTCGATTTCGCCTTGCCGGATTTTTTGTCGGCTTTCGATTTCGCAAATTTTCGGGATGCCATTGCCTCTCTCTATGCGATCTATGCGTTCTCAGTTCCGCCGATTGCAACCTGCATCCTTGTGCGTTTCCTGAAAATTCTGATTATTATTTATTATCCTCGCCCGGCATGGCGCGCGAAAGCGCCTATTCCGGTATCCACAGTGCATCTCCCCTCTCCTTCCCTGTCCCTGCCCTGCGGGGAGAGGGTGGCGAGCGGCGAAGCCGCGAGCCGGAGGAGGCCTCTTGAAACGCCTGACCCTTCCGCAATTGCCCCTCACCCGACTTGAGATCGCGTCCCGGACGCAGCGCGGAGCGTCAGCGGAGCGATGCGCTGCAGACCCGGGTCCGTCCGGGGGAATCAGCGCTGAAAATTTTGGCCGGTGCACGATGTTGCACGGCGTCGCCTTTGGCGGTCCCGGATCAGCGGTGCACCGCTCCGTGCTGCACCACATCCGGGACATGCCAATCTCAACGCATCCCGCGTTGGCGGACGCTATCCCTCGATCTTGGAAAAATCGGCCACGGCGCGGGTGGCGGTGCGGATTTCGTTGAGCAGTTTGAGGCGATTTTCGCGCAGCGCCTTGTCGTCCACGTTGACCGTCACCTTGTCGAAGAAAGTGTCCACGTGCGGGCGCAAATTTGCCATGGCGCGCATGGCGGCGGCAAAATCCTCGGCGGCGACGGCGCGGGAGGCGTCGGCCTTGGCAACATCAATCGCGGCCGCGAGCGCCTCCTCCTCGGGCTGCTTGTAAAGCCCCGGATCAGGTGCGCCGCTGTAAAAACGTTTGTCCTTCTTCTCCTCGTCACGGAGAATGTTGGCGGCGCGGCGAAAGCCGACCAAAAGATTCTTGCCGTCCTCGGTGTCGAGGAATTTTCCGAGTGCCTCGACGCGGCGGACGATCGATAGTATGCCGACTTCAGAACCACCAATCATAAGAACTGCGTCTACAAGGTCATGGCGCGAGCCTTCCTCGCGAAGTTGAACTTTTAATCGCTCGTCGAAAAAGGACTGAAATTCGTCACCTATATTTGATATCTCGTCGTCAGTAATGCTCGGTTGTATTCGTCTTATGTGCAGTTCAAATAGCCCACGCGGATAAAGGTCGATTTCGAATTGGATCGCGATTCGAATGATACCTAGCGCAGCACGTCGTAATGCGTAAGGATCCTTCGACCCCGTCGGTTTCTCGCCAATGGCCCAGAAGCCCACCAGCATGTCGATCTTGTCGGCGAGCGCGACGGCGACGGAGACCGGGTCGGCGGGCACGAGGTCGTCGGGGCCTTTCGGGCGGTAGTGGTCCTCGATGGCGTGCGCGACCGCGGCATCCTCGCCTTGCGCAAGGGCGTAGTATTTTCCCATCACGCCCTGCAGTTCGGGGAATTCGCCGACCACCTCGGTGAGCAGGTCGGCCTTGCACAGCATCGCGGCGCGCTCGGCCCTGGCGACGTCGGCGCGCACCAGCGGGGCGAGGTGGCCGGTGAGCGCCACGATGCGGTCGATTCGCTCGGCCTGCGTGCCGAGCTTTTCGTGAAACACGATGTCGTTGAATATGGGCAGGCGGTCTTCGAGCCGCGTCTTCAGATCGGTCTCATAGAAGAATTTGGCGTCGGCCAGCCGCGCACGGATCACGCGCTCGCAGCCGGCCACGATGGCGCGGCCGCCGTCGGCGGCCTCGATGTTGGCGACGAGGATGAATTTGTTGACGAGCTTGGCCGTGCGCGGGTCGCGCAGCACGAAGCATTTTTGGTTGTTGCGGATGGTGGCGCGGATCACCTCCTCGGGGATTTCGAGGAAGGATTTGTCGAACTCGCCGATCAGCACCACCGGCCATTCGACCAGACCGGCAACCTCGGCGAGCAGCCCCTCATCACTCACCAGTTCGTAGCCTTGCGCGAAGGCGAGGTTCTTGGCGTCGGCCAGAATCGTCTCGGCGCGGCGCGCGGGATCGACCACGACTTTCGCGGCTTCGAGCTTTTTCACGTAGTCGGCGAGGCGCCGCACCTTGATGGGCCCCGGTGCCATGAAACGGTGGCCGTAGGTGGTGTCGCCCGCGGCGAGTCCGTCGATCTTGAACGGGACGATCTCGGGTTCTTCGGTTTCAGGCCCGAAGGTGGCGACGATGGCATGCAGGGGGCGGACCCAGTTGAGCGCGCTCGTGCCCCAGCGCATGGATTTGGGCCAAAGAAAAGTCCTCACCACGTGGGGAACGATCTCGGCGATCACCTCGATGGCCGGCCGGCCCGGTTTCTCGATGGTAGCCACGTAAAAATCGCCCTTCTTGTCGGGCTGCACGCGGGCTTCGCTGATGGATTTCAGGCCCGCGCTTTTCAGAAATCCTGCGATCGCCGCCTCCGGCGCGCCGACGCGCGGGCCCTTCTTCTCCTCCTTCACATCCGGCTGGCGCACGGGAATGCCCTGCACCGCAAGCGCAAGCCGTCGCGGCGTGACAAAGGCTTTGGCGCCCTCGTAATGCAGCCCGGCCTCGACCAGCTTTTCGGTCACGAGGCGGCGCAAATCGTCGGCCGCCTTGGCCTGCATGCGGGCGGGGATCTCCTCGGAGAAAAATTCGAGCAACAGGTCGGGCATCGCCGTGCAGGAACTCCTAACCACCCTCCCCTGAAAGGGGAGGGTCGGCGCGCGCAGCGCGCCGGAAGTCGCGAAGAGAGTTTGCGTTCATCAATTCACCCCACCCCGCCGCCTTCGGCGGCAACCCTCCCCTTCCAGGGGAGGGTGGACAAAACCATCTCGATGAAAATCACCCCATCGCGTATTTCTTGTGGCTGCCGTCGCAGAAGGGTTTTTTGTTGGAGCGTTTGCAGGCGCAGAACCAGACGTCCTCGGATTTTTCCGCCTTGAATTCGATGGGACTAAAGCGCGTGACCTTGTGCGAGCCGTCGCAAAACGGCTGTGATTTGGAGCGGCCGCAGGCACACCACCAATAACTCTTGCCCGCCTCCACGGTAACCCTGATCGACCTGCGGCCGGCGATTTCCGGTTGCTCCGGCATGCCGCTCTTGCTTGCATCGCTCACATCACTCATGTCGCGCCTCCGCCTTCGGTGGCGAGCCAGGCCTCGCCGCAGGCTTTGGCCAGCTCGCGCACGCGCAAAATGTAGCTCTGCCGCTCGGTCACCGAAATTACCCCGCGCGCGTCGAGCAGATTGAACAGGTGGCTTGCCTTGATACACTGGTCGTAGGCGGGCAACGCCATCAGGTGGCGGCGCGTGCCGCCATTTTCCGTCCACCCAGCAGCGAGATATTTTTTGCAGGCGGCCTCCGCCATCCTGAATTGCGCGAACAGCATCTCGGTGTCGGCATATTCGAAATTGTGTCGCGAATATTCCTGCTCGGCCTGCAGGAACACATCGCCATAGGTGACCTTCCGGTCGCCGTCCAGACCGTTGAAGTTGAGCGCGAACACGTTGTCGACGCCCTGCACGTACATGGCCAGCCGCTCGAGCCCATAGGTCAGTTCGCCGGAGACCGGGGCGCATTCGAAACCGGCAACCTGCTGGAAATAGGTGAACTGGCTGATCTCCATGCCGTCGCACCAGCACTCCCAACCGAGCCCCCAGGCGCCAAGCGTCGGGCTCTCCCAATCGTCCTCGACAAAACGGATGTCGTGAATTCTTGCATCGATGCCGATGGCGGCGAGCGATTTTAGGTAGAGGTCCTGGATGTCCGGCGGCGAGGGTTTGAGGATCACCTGAAACTGATAGTAGTGCTGCAGCCGGTTCGGATTTTCGCCGTAGCGGCCGTCCTTGGGCCGACGGGAGGGCTGCACGTAGGCGGCGTTCCAGGGCTTGGGCCCGAGCGCGCGCAGCGTAGTCGCAGGGTGAAAGGTTCCCGCACCGACCTCCATGTCGTAAGGCTGCAGGATCAAGCAGCCCTGCTCGGCCCAGTAGCTCTGCAACGCCAGGATCAGGCCCTGGAACGAGCGCTCAGGGCGCATGTGGGGGGGAAGCTCGCTGCTCATGCTCAATCCGATGGGTGCAGACCTAACGGCGACATGCTGAGGGGTCAATGGCGTCAAGAGGCAGCAAATTCGCGTCCTCCCCCGGGCCGGACCGTTGCATCCTTCCGAAGAGAATGTCGGATTTTACGTCGCGCTAACCCTGGGTGCTAACGCCGCAGTTACCTTGCCGAGTAACCGACGGCTAACCGTGCCGCAGGAGCGCCGCACTTTCGACAATCACCTTCACACATTCGTTAGGAGGCGTCGAATACCGTTTACCAGCGTAATCGTAGCGCTTCTGCCGACGAATTAAGGTGCAGAAGAGAGGATTCCGATGCTGGCCTTCGAGATTTTGGGCGTGGTTTTCACGATTTTGTTCCTGGCAGCCCTCGTGGGCGGCAACGACCCCGTGCACGGCCGCTGAAGGCGCAAGCGGCTGACCTGCCTTCATTAAGGTCTACGGGCGGTAAATTCCGGTCTTCGGATCGCGGCGCAGTTTTGGAATCGGCGTGCCTGCAACCTCATCGACAGGCGTCCGCTTGCTCCGCTCCACATCGGCCTTGGCGCGGCGCCATTCCTTGACGATGTTGCGCGCCACAAGCGCAGCGGCGAACGCACCCAAGGCCACGGCCAGCATCGGCGAAAACGGCATCCCCGGTTACTCCATCTCAACCGCGCCTAGAGTCCATAGCGGGCCCACAGCGCGCGCGCTTCGAGCGCGGAAATAAGATCGTCGGCCAGGCCCGGCCGCTCGAAGGGCCAACCCTTTACGCCTATGCCCGGCATTCGCCGGCCGAACAGGCCGCGCTCGACAATCAACGGCGTCACCACCTTGTCGCCGTACCGCTCGCGCAAGGCGGAGCGCAAATCGCCGATCGCGTCCACGAGGCCAAGCTCCCGCGCCCGGGCACCGGTCCAGAATTCTCCGGAAAACAAGGCGGTTTCGCGGCCATCGAGCTTGCTGCCGCGGCGCGCTTGCACGAGCGCAATAAAGCTTTCGTGGATTTGCTTCTGGATGGTGCGCAGCCGCTCCACGTCCTCCGGCTTTTCGGGAAGAAAGGGGTCCAGCATCACCTTCCGCTCGCCGGACGTGTAGAGCCGCCGCTCAACGCCGATCTTCTCCATCAGCTTGTTGAAGCCGAAGGATCCGCCCACGACGCCGATCGATCCCACGATGGAGGAGGCGTCGCTGATGATCTCGTCGCCGGCGCAGGCGATCATGTAGCCGCCGGAGGCGGCGACGTCCTCGATGAAGACAATAACGGGAAGCTGGTGCTCCTCGGCGAGGGAGCGGATGCGCTGGAAAATCAGATGCGACTGCACCGCCGAGCCGCCCGGCGAATTGATGGAGATAGCCACCGCGCGGGCGTTGCGCAGCGAGAATGCGCGCTCCAAGACGCGCGCAACCGAGGTGAGGGTCAACCCCGGACGCAACGGCGTGGAAAAGCCGATAACGCCGGCAAGCCGGACCACGGGAACGAGGGGGATGTTCGGACGAAATCGCGGCGGCAGCAGCCTGTGCAGGGCGGACATCGTGCGGTCGAGGGCGGTTGGATCGGCCATGGCAAAGGACTTAAGCCGGCCGTGCGGCACGCTTCAAGCCACCCTATCTCACAAATACGCTGAACGAAGCATAGGCAGCGCAAATGCGGCAAAGAACCTCATCCCGGTGCTGCACAGCGCAGGCTGCGGCGCCCTTCCCCGGCGGACGAATTGCTTTGCGGCATTCACAAGCTCGCCAAAGGCAGAGGTTCGGCGTCGCGCAGCACCCGTTCGGCCTCCGGCGTCGGCCGACCGCGCGCGTCATTGAGCAGCAGCGGCGGAAGCAAAGAAAGCGGTGAGCGACTTTGCTTCGTCGCGCGCACGAGCACGCGAATGGCGGGTCGGTCCGGCCGGCCGTGCACGGGCAGTATGGCAATGCCCCCGAATCGCGAGGAGAGCGCCGCCAGGACGTCGGTTAAGCCGTCGGCGCGCCAGATCATCGTGATCGCTCCGGCGGAATGCAAAAGCGCCCACGATGCATCGATCCATTGCGCCAGGGCGGAGGCCGGCGCGCTGTGGGCAGCGCGACGCTGCGGGTCCGGCGAAACATTGGTCTCTGCCGGGTTGTTGAACGGCGGGTTCATCATCACGTGGTCTGCAGATCCTAAGGGGAGACCGGCGGCAGCGAATTTTTCTCTCCCGTCCAGGATGTCCAGCACTGCCACGCGCATGCGCGCCTGCAAGCCGTTGCGGGCGATATTTTCGGCGGCGATCTCCGCCAGCGCGGGATCGATCTCCACCAGCGTCAACCTGGTTTCCGGCACGCGCACGGCAAGGGCGAGGCCCGCCGCCCCCACACCGGCACCGAGGTCGACCACGTGATCGCCGGGGCGGGCGGCGGTCGCCGCCGCAAGCAGTACAGCATCGTGGCCGACGCGATGACCGCGCCGCTGCTGGCTGAGCCGCACGCGGCCGCCAAGGATAGTGTCGTCGGTCGTCTCGGATCGCTCTCCCGGCGGGAGCGGCGGCAGCTCGTGGGCGAGGCCGGCATCCTCCAGCACACGGCGCGCTTCATGATGATGCTCGTCATCGACCAGAATCCGGCAAGGGAGGATGCCGAGGGAGCCTTCCACCACGCTCATGTGGCGGTCGAGCACCATATGTGGAATCCCGGCGCCGTCGAGCAAAGCGCCGACCGCGGAAACCAGCACCGCGTTATTGGTGCGCACGAGCTCGCGCACGGCGGCTCCTCAACCTTTTTCCCGACTCGTCGGGCAGGCTTTTCCCCGACTCGTCGGATAGCGCGCGCTGCGCGAGGTAGGCGAGAAACTTCATCTCACGGCGCCCGCGCGTTACGGTATCGAGCACCAGGCCAGACGCAATCGACAGGAACGCCAGCAACATCAATCCCATGGCCAGAACCGCGGTCGGCAGCCGGGGGACGACGCCTTCGCGCAGAAAGGTGAGGACAACAGGCGTGCCGAGGCCCACCGAGACCGCCGCCAGCGCCACGCCGATGCCGGTAAAGAAGGGCAGCGGACGTTCGGACCGATAGAGCTTGAGGATCGTCCACAAGATGCGGATGCCGTCGTGCCAAGTGCGCAGCTTGGATGTCGAGCCGGCCGGTCGCGCGTAGTAAGGCGTCTTGACTTCGGCGACCGGCAAACCGAGCTCAAGAGCGTGAATGGTCAGCTCGGTCTCGATCTCAAAGCCCCCGGAAAGCACCGGAAAGGATTTGACGAAGCGGCGCGACAGCACACGATAGCCTGACAGCATGTCGCTGAAGGTGCGGCCGAAGACGTGACCCACGAAACCGCTCAGCAGCCGATTGCCGAGACGGTGGCCGGCGCGATAGGCATCGGCATCTTGGCTGACGCGCGCCGCAACAACCATGTCGAGGCGTTCTTCGATCAGGAGCGCAACCATCTGCCGGACGCTGGGGGCATCATAGGTGGCGTCGCCATCCACCAGCACGTAGATGTCGGCCTCCACGTCGGAGAACATACGCCGCACCACATGCCCCTTCCCCTGTTGCCGCTCCCGACGCACGACGGCGCCGGCGCGCCGGGCAGCTTCCGCCGTGCCGTCGGTGGAGTTGTTGTCGTAGACGTAAATCTCGGCATCGGGCAGCGCGGCGCGGAAGTCGCCGACGACCCGCGAAATCGCGGCCTCCTCGTTGAAGCAGGGGACGAGGACTGCGACTTTCTGGCGCGCCAGCGCGTCGATCCTGTCACCGCTCGTTCCTGTGGTGCGCAGCATCTCAGCTCTCCCGCCGCCCGTCCAAATCCGGCAATTTGCCACAGCTTTGGCCGATGCACTTGCCCGCTTAGCATAGCGTTTCTATTCTCGCGCGTCTTTTTTGCCATCCCTGGAGACAAGCTTGGCCGTCGTCATCCCATTCAGTCAAAGGCCGGCGAGCATCGATCGCCTGGCGGAGCTGGTCGCACCCGACATGGAGCGGGTGAACAACGCCATCGTCATGCGGACAGGGTCGCAGGTGACCATGATCCCCGAAGTCGCCAACCACCTGATCGCGTCCGGCGGCAAGCGCCTACGCCCCATGCTGACGCTCGCCATGGCGCAGCTCACCGGCTACGCGGGGGACGGGCACATCAAGCTCGCCGCCGCGGTGGAGTTCATGCATACCGCGACTTTGTTGCACGACGATGTGGTCGATGAGAGCGAGATGCGGCGGGGGAGGCCAGCCGCACGACTGGTCTGGGGCAACGAGGCGAGCGTGCTGGTCGGCGACTTCCTACTCGGGCAAGCGTTCAAGATGATGGTGGAAGTCGGTTCGCTGCGCGCGCTCGAAATACTGTCTTCGGCCGCCGCTGTGATCGCCGAGGGAGAAGTGATGCAGCTCACTGCGGCGAAAAATACCGCGACAACGGAAGACGAGTATCTCGCGGTGATCCGCGCCAAAACCGCGGAGCTGTTCGCCGCCGCCTGCGAAGTCGGCCCGGCGCTCTCCGGCCGGCCCAAGGCGGAGCAGGCCGCGTGCCGCTCTTTCGGCATGAATCTCGGCATTGCGTTCCAACTGGTGGACGATGCGTTGGATTACGGCGGCAAAGCCGCAAAGCTCGGCAAAAACGTGGGCGACGACTTCCGCGAAGGCAAGATCACCCTGCCGGTAGTGCTGTCGTTCCGGCGCGGCTCGGAAAGCGAGCGCGCGTTCTGGATCCGCACCCTGGAGAGGGGTCAAGTCTCGGACAACGACCTCGATACGGCGATCGGCCTGATGACCAAGCACCGGGCGATCGAAGACACGATCACCCGCGCGGAGCACTACGGCGCGATCGCCAAGGACGCGCTGGCGCTGTTTCCCAGCTCAGGCATGAAGCAGGCCTTGGAGGAAGCGGTAGAATTCTGCACCGCCCGCACGCACTGAGCGCCGTCGCTTCCGCTCGGCGAGTTCGAGAAAGGGGTCAACCAAGCACGGTCGGACGCACCCACCAGCGCCGATGGCCGGCGGCG
Organism: Xanthobacteraceae bacterium; assembly: GCA_035574295.1. Classification (GTDB taxonomy): domain Bacteria; phylum Pseudomonadota; class Alphaproteobacteria; order Rhizobiales; family Xanthobacteraceae; genus PNAI01. Next base: position 8,457 of record DATLYX010000132.1, on the reverse strand, counting down.
ATCCTGCGGGCGGCGGCGGCGGCGGCGCGACGGGAGGAGAACAGCCCGAAGCAGGTTGCGCCGGCACCCGACATGCGCGCGAGGCGGCAGCCCGGAGAATTGCGCAAGGCTTCGAGGACTTCGGCGATCGACGGAACCAGCGAGATGGCCGCAGGTTCGAGGTCATTTGCCTCGGTCGCAAGCATGGCAAAAAAGGCGTCCCGCCGACGCGGCAGAGCCGGCTTGCGTGCGCGGGAGCGCGGCGCCGCGGTCCGCCTTCGACGGTCGTAGCGCGCGAACACTTCCCTAGTCGCCAGCGGAACGCCGGGATTGACCAAGACCACCGGGATTTTCGGAATGGGCACAGGGCGGGAAAGACTCTCGCCGATGCCTTGCATAAAACGAGGACGCGGATCGAGACAGACGGGCACATCGGCGCCGAGGGCGCGCGCAACCTTTGCGATGCGCGGATCGTCCCGCCTTAGGCGATTGGCGCGGGCCAGCAGACGCAACGCCGCGGCGGCGTCCGAAGAGCCACCACCAAGACCGGCCGCCACCGGGAGAGATTTTTCGAGCGTGAATCGACCAAGGGTGAGGCCCTTGATCTCGGCAGCGAGCGCGCGGGCGGCTTTCAGCACGAGATTATGGCGGGATCCGCCGGCCGCGGCGGCGGTCGGGCCGCGCAGTTCAAGCTTGAGCGGTCCGCCGGGTACGAAAGCGAGGCGATCGTGGAGGCGGACGAAAGCCACCAGGCTGGCAAGGGTGTGATAACCGTCCGGCCGCCGGCCGAGAATGCGAAGCGTCAAGTTGATCTTGGCAGGCGCGCGGTCGATGAGCGCAGCAGGCACGGCAGAACGAGCGCGCTCAATCAGCCGCCGTCACCCGGCTTCTTCTGCTTGCCGGCATCCGCCGCCGAAGCCGGTTCGGTCGAGAGCCCGGACTTCAACTTCTCCAAAATCTTCGCCAGCTCCTCCGGCTCGGGTTTCAAATCGCGCGCGTGCGACCACTGAAAGATGGCTTCCAGCCTGCGACCAAGCTGCCAATAGACGTCGCCGAGATGGTCGTTGATGGTCGGATCGGTCGGCCGCAATTCGACGGCGCGCTCCAGATGTTTCATCGCTTCTTCGTAGTTGCCCATCCGGTAGTAAGCCCAGCCAAGCGAGTCCACGATGTAGCCGTCCTCCGGACGCTGTTCGACCGCGCGGCGGATCATACGCATCCCCTCCTCGAGGTTCACGCCCTGATCGATCCAGGAATACCCGAGATAGTTCAAAACGTACGGCTGGTCGGGATAGAGCTTGAGCGCCATTTTGAGATCGGCTTCCGCCTTGTCCCATTGCTTGTTGCGCTCGTAACAGATGCCGCGGAAATAATAGATGGTCCAGTGCGAGCGTTCGGGCTCGGCGATGGTGGCGATGCCGCGGCTGTAAGCCTGGGCACACTCGGCAAATTGCTTGCGGCCACGCAGGATGTTGCCGAGCGCCATGAGGGCCTCGATGTCGTCGGGCTTTTCGGCGATCAGTTTCTCCAGGCGCCTCTTGGCCTCCTCGGCGCGGTCCAGCGTGTCGAGATTGGCGGCAAGCTGGATCTCGGCGTGGCGGTGCAGCGGCGAGTCGAGCGGGATCCGCTCGTAGACCTTGATCGCCAGCTCCGGCTTCTTGAGCTGCTCGTACAGATCGGCGAGCGAAAACAGCGCCATCACCTGGTTCGGCGCGAGATAGAGCGCCAACTGCAAATAAATCAGACCAAGATCATCGTCATTGCGGCGCGACCCGACCGCGGAGCCAATCCCGTAGAGCACCTCGGAGGCGCCTTCCTGCGCGGTCGCAATCAGCGGCGGCAGGCCTTCCCCTTTGATCCCGTCGACTTTTCCCCCGCTCAATTTGGCCCAAGTGGCGGCGTTGACGATGCCGTCCGGCCGCAAGCCGTGCTTCTGCTGAAAAGCTTTCAATGCCCGTTCGGTTCCGGGGCCGAAATTGCCATCGGGCTTCAATCCGAGCGCGCTTTGCAGACGCTTGACAGCCTCTCCGCTTTGGCCGGGGCGAAGACCGACGACGTCCGCGGTGGCCGCCGGATCGGGCGCTTCGGCTTTCAACCGCTTCATCGCCTGCAGGATCAAAGGGTGACGCGGCAGCACACTGTCGAACGTGGTGAAAACCTTGAGCGCTTCCTCCCTGCCGACGTTGCGCGACAGCCAGCTTCCATAAGCCTCGACCAAACGCAGCGACGTGGCGTTGATTTGATAGGCCTGCTCGTAGCGCTTGCCGGCCTCCTTCTTGAGATTGGCGAGATCAAGGATCAGGGCCGCGTGCAGTTCCTTGAACACCGCATACCAGTCGGGACCGGCCAGCTTATCGATGGCTTCGATTGCCGCGCGCGGTTCGTTCGCGCCAAAGTGCGACCAGGCTATCAGCAGCGTCGCGGTAAGGTCGGTGAGCATGCCGCGATTGGCCACGGCGAGATGCACGCGCGCGAGCGCGTACTGTTTTTGCTTGATGGCGCGGATGCCGAGGATCAGACGAGCAAAGCGGTCGGATCGATCGAGCTGGATGATGCGGTCGGCAAGCCGAAACGCCTCCTCCATGTCGCCTTCGGTGAGCGTGGCGTGGAATGCGCGTTCGAGCAATTCGGCATTGCGCGGATCGGCGCGCAGGGCGGCGCGATAATACGCCGCCGCCGCCGCGGCATCCCGCTGCGCACTGGCATGGCGCGCGGCGAGATAGTTGCCGGTGGGCGACGTCCGCATCAGTTCGCGCGCAGACGGGATCGTACTGCGCACCGGAGGTTGCGTCTGGCCCGATGCGGACAGCGCATCGGGTACCAGCAGCATTGCAGCACCCAGAAGGACGCCTGCAAGGCGCCGGCATGAACAAAAAGCGGTCACGGCTCGTTGGTCTTTCCGTAATCGGCGACGAGGCGCCACGAAATCGATTCCAACGCAGAATGGCCTTTTTGGGCGCGCTTCGCAAGCGGCTGCCGGTCGCGGCGGACGCCATCGCAACGAGGATCCAGCGGTCCCATTGTGGCCCCGCCGAAATTTGTTTGATGCCGCATGACGCGGCAATTTGTGCTCCCAGGCCGGCTGAAGCCGCAGGTCACGGTGCCAGCCCCCGCAGGCCGAGCGGTAGGGTTAAGATCGAGTGCTCTGACACCGCGGATGTCGGCGCCGCATCTGCGGACCGTCAGCGTGTCCGCCCCTCCGAGACGCTTGGCGCGGCGCGTTCGGATCTTTAACGATGCCGTCGAGCATTCTGCTGTGACGATCGAGTCAGCGGTAATCCACCTCGGTTGACCGACTACATTCCCTGGTAATTCGGGCCGCCGCCGCCTTCGGGCGGAACCCAGGTGATGTTACGGTTGGGATCCTTGATATCGCAGGTCTTGCAGTGGACGCAGTTCTGCGCGTTGATCACGAAACGCGGCTTGCCGGACTCCTCCACCCATTCGTAGACGCCTGCCGGGCAGTAGCGCGTCGAAGGCCCGGCATAGACGTCGTATTCGGACGTCTTCTGCAGTGCAGGATCCGCCACCTTGAGATGCGGCGGTTGGTCTTCCTCGTGATTGGTGTTGGAGATGAACACCGAGGACAGCCGGTCGAAGGTGATCTTGCCGTCCGGCTTCGGGTAGGCAATGGGCCGGCATTGCGCTGCGGGCAGCAGCGTATCGGAGTCAGGCTTGCCGTGACGCAAGGTGCCGAACAGCGACAGGCCGAGCGTGTTCGCCCACATGTCGAGGCCGCCGGTGGCAATGCCGAGCACGGTGCCGAGCTTGGACCACAGCGGCTTGGCGTTGCGCACGGGCCAGAGATCGCGGCCGATTTCGGAGGCGCGCCAGCTTGCGTCGTATTCGACAAGCGCGTCGCGGGCGCGGCCGGCCTTGACGGCCGCAGCCACGTATTCTGCGGCGAGCATGCCGGATAGCATTGCGTTGTGGCTGCCCTTGATGCGCGGCACGTTCATGAAGCCGGCGGCGCAGCCGATGAGCGCACCGCCGGGGAATGTGAGCTTGGGCACCGACTGATAGCCGCCTTCGGTCAAGGCGCGCGCCCCGTAAGCAAGGCGCGTGCCGTTCACAAACGTGTCGCGCACCAGCGGGTGGGTCTTGAAGCGCTGGAATTCCTCGAACGGCGACAGATACGGATTGCGATAGTTCAGGTGCACTACGAAGCCGACCGAAACCAGATTCTCGTCGAAGTGATAGAGGAACGAGCCGCCGCCGGTGGCATTGTCCAGCGGCCAGCCGAACGTGTGCTGCACGAGACCGCGCCGGTGTTTTTCCGGCGCCACCTGCCACAATTCCTTGAGCCCGATCCCGAATTTCTGCGGCTCGCTCGCTTTGTCGAGCTCGTACCTTGCGAGCAAGGTCTTGGTCAGGCTGCCCCGCGCGCCTTCGGCAAACAGGGTGTATTTGGCGCGCAGCTCCATGCCGCGGGTGAAATTCGCCTTCGGCTTGCCGTCCTTACCGATCCCCATGTCGCCGGTGGCAATTCCGGCGACAGCCCCATCCTCGTAAAGCACCTCGGTCGCGGCAAAACCCGGATAGATTTCGACGCCCAGGCTTTCCGCCTTGGCGGCGAGCCAGCGGCACACGTTGCCGAGCGACACGATGAAGTTGCCGTGGTTGCTCATGAGCGGCGGCATGATGAAATTCGGCAGCCGCAAAGCGCCGGAGGGCCCAAGCCAATAGAACCGGTCGGCGGTGACCGGAGTTTTGATCGGGTTCTCTTCATTGCGCCATTCGGGCAACAGCCGGTCGAGCGCGATCGGATCGATCACTGCGCCGGACAGAATGTGCGCGCCGACCTCGGATCCCTTTTCCACCACTACGACGCTGAGGTCGGCCGAAAGCTGCTTGAGACGAATGGCTGCGGCGAGGCCGGCGGGGCCGGCACCGACGATTACGACGTCGAACTCCATGGTTTCACGCGCGGGCAAGTCGGCCATGGCAACCTCCTTGTCCTTTTTTCCACGTTTGCCGCGCGCTCACAATCGCCAGCACGGGCAAGGCTGTGATAATTAGCGAGCCACATGAATCTCAACCGTGCCAGCGCCGCTCGCGATTTGCTCGCCTTCTATGTGGAGGCCGGGGTGGACACGGCCGTCGGCGAGACGGCAAACGATCTTCTGTCGAACGCGCTCTCCCTTCGCGGCGAAAGCAGCAGGACGGCGCCCGAGGAAAACCGGTCGAGCGCGAAGGCGGGGGTGGCGTCCCCACATGCGAACGAAGTTCGACGCTCCATCCCTTCGCCTCCGACGGAGCGACAGAAAGCCGCGCCGCTTGCGCCTGACGCCGCGGTGATGGCGGCGCGGGAGGCCGCGCGCGGGGCAGCCACGCTCGAGGAGTTGCGCGCCATTCTCGACGGTTTTGAGGGTTGCGCCCTGAAGCACACCGCAACGCAACTCGTATTTGCCGACGGCAATCCGCAGGCACCGGTGATGTTCGTAGGGGAAGCGCCCGGCTCTGAGGAAGATCGCCAAGGCCTGCCCTTCGTCGGCCGCTCCGGCAAGCTGCTCGACCGCATGCTGGCGGCGATCGGTCTCGACCGCAGCAGCGTGTATATCGCGAACATCGTGCCGTGGCGACCGCCGGGCAATCGGACGCCGACGCCGCAGGAAGCCGCCATCTGCCTGCCGTTCGTGCGGCGGCAAATCGAACTGTGCGACCCGGACATCCTGGTCTGCCTCGGCGGGCCGTCGGCGCAGACGCTGCTCGGCTTCAAAGAGGGAATCATGAAGTCGCGCGGCCGCTGGCTCACCTTCCACACCGGCCGGCGGGACATTCGTGCGATGGCGACGTTCCATCCCGCTTATCTCTTGCGCACGCCGTTGGCAAAGCGATTGGCCTGGCGGGATTTTCTTGCCATCAAGAAGGCGCTGGCCGAAGTTTCAGGCGCTTAAGCGGCCGCGCGACGAAGCGCCGTTCGCGTTGCGTTAAAAGTAAAGCGCGCGGAACCGAAAGAGGCGCGTGACGCCAGACTTGGACAACAAGGAATCGCCATGGATTTCGACCCGGTCTTTCTGGCCCGCATCCAGTTTGCATTTACGGTCACGTTCCACATCATCTTTCCGAGCTTCACGATCGGATTGTCGGCGTACATCGCCACGCTCTTGGTGATGTGGCAGAGGACCGGCACCGACCGCTATCATCGGCTGGCGCGGTTCTGGACCAAAATCTTCGCCGTGTCGTTCGCCATGGGCGTGGTGTCCGGCATCGTGCTCTCCTATCAGTTCGGGACCAACTGGAGCCGGTTTTCGATGTTTGCGGGCAACGTCATCGGCCCACTGATCGGCTACGAGGTGCTGACCGCGTTCTATCTCGAGGCCACATTCCTCGGGGTGCTCCTGTTCGGATGGCGGCGCGTGCCGCCCTGGCTGCTCACCATGTCGGCGATCATCGTCGCGATCGGCACCGCAATATCGGCATTCTGGATTTTGTCGGCCAACTCTTGGATGCAGACGCCGGTGGGATATGAGGTGCGCGGCGGCATCGCCTATCCGCTCGACTGGATCGCGGTGATCTTAAACCCCAGTTTCCCCTACCGCTTCGCGCACATGATGATTGCCGCCTATCTCACCACGGCGCTGGTCGTGTTGGCGGTGGGCGCACGGTATCTGTTGGCCGGGCGCACGGTGGACGAGGCGCGCACCATGCTGCGCATGGCGATCGGGATGATCGCGGTGCTGGCGCCGCTGCAACTCGTGGTCGGAGACCTGCACGGGCTCAACACGCTGCAACATCAACCGATCAAGGTGGCGGCGATGGAGGCGCATTGGGAGACGAAAAAAGGCGCGCCGCTCGTGCTGTTCGCCTGGCCGGACGAGACGGCGGAGACCAACCGCCTGGAAATCTCCATCCCCAAACTCGGCTCGCTGATCCTGACACACGATCCGGAGGGCGAGGTGCGCGGACTGAAAAGCGTGCCGCCGGCCGACCGGCCGCCGGTGGTGCCGGTGTTCTTCGCGTTTCGCATCATGGTCGGTATCGGGCTTTTGCTGATCGCGATCGGCTGGATCGGCGCCTGGCTGTGGTGGCGCGGAGATCTGTTCGAGCGCCGCTGGTTCCTGCGGCCGGTTGCGCACGGCTGGTGGATGGGTTTCGTTGCGGTGATCTGCGGTTGGATCGTGACCGAGAGCGGACGCCAGCCGTGGCTCGTCTACGGCGTGATGCGCACCGCCGACGGCATTTCGCCGGTGCCGGCGGCGAGCGTTGCAAGCACGCTCGTGCTGTTCGTGCTCATCTACGGCGTCGTGTTCTCCATGGGCATCTATTACATCAACCGGCTGATCGCCCGCGGCATGGAGGGGCTTGCGGTCGAGCCGCCAAGCCACGGCACGCCGCTGCGCCCGCTGTCATCGGCTGCGGAAGCTGCACGCGAAGCGGCCTCGGGCCGCTGAGGAGGCTGCGATGGAATGGTATCTCCCGGTGATTTGGGCCGCGCTAATCGGAACGGCGGTGGCGATGTACGTGATCCTCGACGGATTCGATCTCGGGGTCGGAATCCTGTTTCCGTTCGCGCGCAAGGAGGAAGAACGAGACCAGATGATGAATTCGGTCGCGCCGTTCTGGGACGGCAACGAAACCTGGCTCATTCTCGGCGGCGGCGGGCTCTGGGTGGCGTTCCCGCAGGCCTATGCGGTGATCATGCCGGCGCTTTACATCCCGGTGATCGTCATGCTGCTCGCCTTGGTGTTCCGCGGCGTGGCGTTCGAGTTTCGCTGGATCGCAACCGAGCACCGGCATCTCTGGAACCTCGCGTTCGCCGGCGGCTCGCTGATCGCGGGGTTCTGTCAAGGCGTGATCCTCGGCGGCCTGATCCAGGGCATCCGGGTGGAGAACGGTGCGTTCGCCGGCGGCGCGTTCGATTGGGCAACACCGTTTGCCGCGCTGTGCGGTCTCGGGGTGGTGGCCGGCTACGCGCTGCTCGGTGCAACCTGGCTGGTCATGAAAACCGAGGGCGCGGTTGCCGCGCGCGCCCGCGAACAGGCGAAATGGCTCCTGCTCGGTGTGCTTGGATTTATGGCTGCGGTAAGCCTGTGGACACCGGCTGCGTTCGAGCGCATTGCGGCGCGCTGGTTTTCCGTCCCGAACATCCTGTTCCTGTGGCCGGTGCCGCTCGTCACCGCATGGCTTGGGTGGATGATCTGGCGATGGCTCAGCCGCGGGCGCGATGTGCCGCCGTTTCTCGGCGCGATCGGCCTGTTCCTGCTCGGCTATCTCGGATTGGTGATTTCGACCTTTCCATATCTCGTGCCGCCCTCGCTGACCGTGTGGGATACGGCGGCGGCGCCGGCGAGCCAAATCTTCATGCTGATCGGCACGCTGGTGTTGCTGCCGATGGTCCTCACCTACACCGGCTTCGTCTACTGGCTGTTCCGCGGCAAGGTGCGCGCCGGCGAAGGCTACCACTGAAGCAGCCGGTCGCGCTGAGGCGGCGGCTGGCGGCGCGGCGGCGGTTGCTGGGCGCGCGGCGGCGCGCGC
>DATLYX010000131.1:0-20234 GCA_035574295.1 Xanthobacteraceae bacterium | reverse complement strand
TTTCGCGCTTGAACTTGCGCACCACGGCCTCTTTCAGCTCCATGATGCCGTCGACGTTGGTGTATTTGGACGCCTTGCCGCTCTCGATGGCCCGGATCGCGGCGCGTTTGATGTTGTCGGGCGTGTCCATGTCGGGCTCGCCGGCGCCAAGCCCGATCACGTCGCGGCCGGCCAGTTTCAGCGCGCGCGCGCGGTCGGTCACCGCAATGGTGGCCGACGGCTTGATGCGACTGAGACGGTCGGCGAGGAAAGCCATCCGGAATCTCCACTTGCCCGCAACGCGCGTTAAGTGTCCTAATGGCAGGGGCGGCCGACGGCAAGATGCAAACGATGATATTTCGATCAAGCTTGGTGATAGGCGCGCTGCTGGCGGTGGCGCTGCCGGCCGCCGCGCACGCCAACGGGAAACGCGCCGCGCCGGCCCGCCCTTGCGGCACCTCGATCGAGGACTGGTGCCCGTCGTACCGCGGCGATCCCTGCAACCGGCACAAGACCACGGCCGAGTGCAAGGCGGATCCCAAGTGCTACGGCATCCTGTACCGTGGGGTTTCGTTCGTGCCCTGCTTCTGGGACGAACGCGGCTTTGCCTCCAATTGCCCGACGGTCGGCTGTACCAGCCGGCGGCCGCCGCGCGGCGCGGTGCGCAAACCGTTCGTTTGTCCGACCTGCTAGGCGCATCCGGCGCTTTTGGCCGTCGGCACGTTCCGTTAAGCGCAGCGCATTAGACTGCCGATGGATCGACAGTTCCGGCGATCGACGCGAAAGCCGCGATGCAACTGACAGAGGTCATCCGGTCCGGAGACTGGCTCACTCCCGCGCGCATGCGACGATGGGGGCTCTGCATGCTCGCGGTGTCGGTTGCCGCAGTGATCTTTCTTGCTGCCGGCTCCGACGGGCGGAACGACGCCTTCGGCCGGCCGCTGGGCACGGATTTCTCCAACGTCTATGCCGCGGGAACCTACGTGCTGGAAGGCCGCCACGCCGCGGCGTTCGACTGGAACCAACACTACGCGCGCCAGAAAGAAATCTTCGGCCCGCAGACGCAGTTTTACGGCTGGCACTACCCGCCGTTCTTTTTGTTCATTGCGGCCGCGCTCGCAACGCTGCCCTATGCGCTCGCGCTTCTCGTGTGGCAGGGCGCGACGCTGCTGATGTACCTTCTGGCGATCAGAAGCATTCTCTTCTCCTCCAGCTTCTCCGTAAGGCAGGGCAATCGCGTTAACAGCAACCTGTGGATACTGCTCGCGCTGGCGTTTCCCGCGGTGCTGATCAATATCGGCCACGGGCACAACGGATTTTTGACGGCAGCGCTGATCGGCGGCGGGCTTGCGCTCATCGACCGCCGACCCATTGCAGCGGGCATCCTGTTCGGGCTCATGAGCTACAAGCCGCAATTCGGGATCATGATTCCGCTGGTGCTGATGGCGACCGGGCGCTGGCGCGTATTTTGTGCGGCAAGCGCGACCGTGGCGGCCCTAGGGCTGGCGACCTTGCTGGCGTTCGGCGCCGAAGTGTGGCGCGCGTTCTTCGATTCCGCGCAACTGACGCGGCTCGTGGTGCTGGAAGCGGGCGGCACCGGCTGGCACAAGATCCAAAGCGTGTTCGCCTGGGTGCGGCTTTGGGGCGGGGGCGTGGCGCTCGCCTATGCGGCGCAAGGCGCGGTGATGCTCGCGGCTGCGGTCGCGCTGATCCGGCTGTGGCGCAGCGAAGCGGCGTTTGCGCTCAAAGCCGCCGGTCTCGTGCTGGGCGCGCTTCTCGCTACGCCCTACAGCCTCGATTACGACATGATGGTGCTGGCGCCGGCGATCGCATTCCTTGCCGCAGATGGGCTTCAGCGCGGATTTGCGCCGTGGGAGAAATCGGCGCTGGCCTGGCTGTGGTTCGTGCCGCTCGTGGCGCGCAGCATCGCCGAATATGCCTTCATCCCTCTGGGGATTTGGACCATGCTCGGGGTTTTCGTGCTGGTGCTGCGGCGGGCGGCCGGCGATGCGCAGCACACGGCACAACCACTCGCGGCTCGAACGCCCTGACCACGGGCGACGAAAATTTTTTCACACGATCGTCACATCTCGCATGAATCCGACTATGCCGCAGCGCGGCATATAGGCGCGCATTTTGTTGCGACTGCGATATGCGATCGTGCTTGCATTCTTGGTTCCAAACATCTTTATCGAAGGGGTCCCGCGAAAGGGACGAGGGATGCGCGGATGTACACGCTGTACTCCATGCGGAAGTCCGGCAACTGCTACAAGGTGCGGCTTGCGCTCGCGCAGCTTAAGATTCCGTACGAGCTCGTCGAGATCGACATCCTCAAGGGCGAGACCCATACGCCGGAGTTTTTGGCAAAAAATCCCAACGGCCATGTGCCGTTGCTGGAGGTCGCGCCGGGGCGGTATCTGCCGGAGTCGAATGCGATTCTGTGGTTCATCGCCGGCGGCACGCCGCTGGCGCCCGAGGACCGCATCGATCGCGCGGAGGCGCTGCGATGGATGTTCTTCGAGCAGAACAGCGTGGAGCCGAACCTCGGCGCCGCCTACTTCTGGCTCAAGCTGGTGAAGGGCGGCCGCGAGCTGCAGGTGCACGCCCTCGAAGACTGGATGGAGAACGGCTACCGGGCGCTCGGGGTGATGGAAAAGCACCTCGCCAAGCACGAGTTCTTTGCCGCCGGGCACTACACCATCGCCGACATCGCCCTCTACGGCTACACGCACCTCGCGCACGAATGCGATTTCGACCTGCGCAGCTTCCCGGCCGTGCGCGAATGGCTCAAGCGCGTGGCCGCGCAAGCAGGCCACATCACCATGGATTGGCACCCGGTTGCTGTGGAAAACGCAAGCTGAGCAAGAGCTGCGCGGGACAACCTCCGACGCAGTAACGAATTATTAACCTCTTCCCTCCGCCACGAATTTGCCGCGGTTCATCAACCGCTTCGCCCAAGTGTGGCCGAACGGCCGCCCGCATCGGGCGGCAGATTTTCATCATGTCGATTCGCAACCAGATGATCGCGATGGCCGTCGCAGACGGCGGGGGTTTTGCCCGTCCGAGCGAGCGGTATTGGGCGCACGAGCGACGCAACCGCGCCCTTGCGGAGCTGATTACCACTGCGGCGCTGGCCGTGTGCCTGATCATCGCAGTGGTGGCGGTCTCCATCGGCATTACGCGGGTCGGCGCGTCGGGCCCGCAAATCGAGATTGGTCGCGTACTGTAGCGTTGCGTTGCCTCGCGCATGTCCGGGAAAAGTTGGAACCGGTTTTCCGAAAAGGACGTGCGCCACGCTAAAGCGGCGTTGCGTCCAGTGGCGTGTTGCGTCTTGCGTCATGCTTGCCGCATTTCTCCTGGGCGTCATAGTGTTGCGCGTTGCGACGCCCAGGAGAATGTTTCATGAAACGGTCATTGGTCGCGAACGTATTGTTCGGGAGCGTGTTGTCGCTTTCGGTGGCGCCGGTTAGCCCGGCCGCCGCGCAAACGTTCCGATCGGCCGCCGGCGACATTGCCGTTGAGACGGTGGCCGGCGGGCTGGAACGGCCGTGGGCGCTCGCCTTCCTTCCCGACGGTCGTATGCTGGTGACGGAAAAAGCCGGCCGCATGCGCATCGTGGCGCGCGGGGGCAACCTGTCGCCGCCGCTCGGCGGGGTGCCGCAGGTGTTCGCCTCGGGCCAGGGCGGGCTGCTCGATGTCATCCTCGACCGGGCCTTCGCCCAGAACCGCTCGATCTATTTCTGCTATGCCGAGCCGGTCGCAGGCGGCGCGCGCACGGCGATGGCACGGGCCCGATTGGCTGACGGCGAGATGCCGCGGCTCGACGACGTGCAAGTGATCTTCCGCCAGGAGGGGCCGCTGTCGAGCGCCAATCATCACGGATGCCGTATCGTACAGATGCCGGACAACACGCTGTTCCTGACGCTCGGCGACCATTTCGTGCACCGCAACGAGGCGCAAAACCTCACAAACCACATCGGCAAGATCGTGCGGGTGCGCCCGGACGGCTCGGTGCCGCCGGACAATCCGTTCGTCAACCGCGCGGGCGCCAATCCGGAAATTTTCAGCTACGGCCACCGCAATTCGCAGGGCGCGGCGCGCAATCCGGTGACAGGAAAGCTCTGGATGCACGAGCACGGCCCGCGCGGCGGCGACGAGATCAACATCATCGAGCCGGGCAAGAATTACGGCTGGCCGGTGATCGGCTACGGCATCGACTACAGCGGCGCGCGCATCCACGAGGCCACCGCAAGGTCCGGCATGGAGCAGCCGGTGAAATACTGGGTGCCGTCGATCGCGCCGTCGGGCATGGCGTTCTACTCGGGGCGGCTGATCGCGGCCTGGCGCAACAACCTGTTCGTCGGCGCGCTCGCCGGCCAGATGCTGGTGCGGCTCGAAGTGAACGGCGACAAGGTGGGCCGCGAGGAGCGGCTGTTGCAGGGCCTGGGCGAGCGCATCCGCGACGTGCGCGAGGGGCCGGACGGCGCGCTCTATCTTGCCACCGACTCAGGCCGCGGCCGCATCCTGCGCGTGGGGCCGGCGCGATAATAGAGGCGAGCGAGGGCCGAGGATCGCTGGCAGCCGGCTATCCGGCGCTAAACCCCGATTGCAGTTCTGGCCCAGAACCAGCCGAGGGCAAGGCCCAGCGACAGCAGGGTGATGGGAATCCCGCATTTGGCGTGTTCCGCGAAACCGAGGATCACGCCGGAGTCCTTGGCGCGTTCCGCCACGATGATGTTGGCGACGCTGCCGACGATGAGCAGGTTGCCGGCGAGCGTGGACAGCACCGCCAAGGCATAAAGCGTTTCCGCCGGCAGATCCTTCAGGATGGCGAGCAAGAGAACGACGATCGGGACATTGCCGATCACGTTGCTGCCCACCAGCATGGTGAGCGCCATGACCGCGGGCTGCTTGAAATCGATGCCGGCGGCGGCGAGCGCGGCAAACGCCAGGCCCGGCAATTCGGTCTGGGCGAGCGCGAAGGTGACCACGAACAAGCCGCCGAACAGCACCAGGAGGTGCCAATCGACCAGGCCGAGAATCTCGCGCGTCGCAAGGCGCCGGCTGACCAGCAGCGCCGCGGTCACGACGAGGACATCCGCCACGTGCGGCAGACGGGTGGTGAACAGCGCGAGCAACACCAGAGTGGCAAGAATCCCCTTGCCCAGGCCGAAACCATCGACCGGCGGGACCTCGACGGAGTTCTCGGCGGTCGCGCGCGACAACCTTTTGCGCCACACCAGCCACACCACGGCAAAGACGGTGACGAGCGCCAACAGCGCGGGCGGCCCGCACACGGCAACGAAACCCCAGAAATCGAGCCGGCCGACCTGGCCGATGAGGATGTTCTGCGGGTTGCCGATCACGGTGGCGGCCGATCCGGCATTGGCCGCGCCGGCGAGCGCGATCAGGTAGGGCCGCGGGTCGAGCCCGCGCCGCAACAGGCCCTTGATCAGCATCGGCGTCATGGCAAACACCACGACGTCGTTGACGAGGATGGCCGACATGAAGCCGGCGACCGCCACGGTGAGCGCGAGAATGGCGGCCGGCGAGGCATGGGTTGCCGCGATGCGCGCCGAGCACCAGTCATAAAATCCGCAGGCGGCGAATTGCGCCGACAGCACCATCAGACCGAACAAGATGATCAGGGTCGGGAACTCGATCGCCTCGAAAACCATGGCCGCGCTGACCACGCCGCTGGCATACAGCACGATGGCGCCGAGCAGCGCGATCCCGGTGCGGTCGATCTTGAGCCCCGGCCAGCGGCCGAGCGCCATGCCGACATAGACGGCGGCAAAAGTCGCCAACACGAGAGAGGTGGATTGGGTTTGACTCATGCCGAGCCCGCAGTGCGCGATTGCGGTCGGCCATGCTTCGCCCGATGCGGCGATGTCGCTGCGGCCTTGAAAGGAGCGCGAATCGCAAGCGTTCTCATTGGGTAGGACTCACCAGCAAAGAATCGTAAACCATGTCTGATGTAACACGACGGCGTTCGGTCCGCGCGACCGCAGAACTGCGGCCGGAACCCGAACGAAGGAGCGTTCATGCGCCCGCTTGCGGTGCTGGCATGGGTTCCGATCTTGGCCCTGCTCGGGAACAACGCCCCGCGCGCCGAGGACTCCCGCATGACCACGATGCGCTTTGTCGTGGTCAAGCCGGTCGCCGCGGAGGCACCGCAGGCAAAGCCCTATGCCGTCGTGACGGTGAAACTGCCGGCGGCGTCCGGCGATGCAAGCCTCGATGCCTTCCGCGCGAAAGTGGCCGCGGTGGCGAAACGCCGCGTCTATGCCGAGCTGGCCGAGCTGGTGACGCCGCAAGGATTCTTCTGGGACCGCGATTTTGACGCCGAATTTGTCAGCCGCTTGCCCTCCGTCGACAATCTTGCGGCCGCGCTGCGGCTCGAACGGCGCGGCGGCGCAGGCTGGAACGCGCTCGCTCGTTTCGTCGCCGAGGCCGGCGCGGAGCCGCTGCCCGGCCGGCCGGGAATTCTCTGTGCACCGGGCGAGCCGGCATTCGACAATCTCGCGTTCGACCGCCTGCTCGACGCCACAGCGAGTGAGGCCCGCGACTGGGCCTATCCGCGGGCAGAAAATACCCCAGTCCGCGCCGCACCGGAGGCGAACGCGCCGGTGATCGACAAGCTGGAGCTTGTACTCGTGCGCGTGCTCGACCGCTCGGCCGCCACGGCCAAGGCCGATGCGGCCGAGAGCGGCTGGACGCGCGTGGCCACGCCCGCAGGCAAGGTCGGCTTCGTTGCACCGGGGACGCTCCGGTCGCTTTCGCCGGAACGACTGTGCTACGGCAAGGATGTGTTCGGCCGCTGGCGCATCGCCGGCTACGTCGGTGGAGACTGACACCGGCGGCGCATAAAATCGATTCGGATACGCAAGCGCGTTGCATCGATCAGCCAGGCATTGCTATGGTCATGGCCCTGCGAGCCTGAGGGGTCGCCCCATGGGTTCCCGTTTACCGCTCTTGCTGATGCTTTGCGGATTGATGCTTTGCGGACTTGACGCGGCATCGATCGCCAGCGCACAGCAGGCGCCGCCGAAACCGCGGCCGCTCGCGCCCGTCAAGCCGTACAAGCCAGTCACGGTCACGCTGCCGACGCCCATCAACGATCCAAGCTTCGAGGAATTTCGCCGCCGCCTGGCCGACGTGGTGGCGAACAAAGACATCACGGAGCTCAAAAGCATCGTGGTGGAGAAGGGATTCTTCTGGAAGACCGAGAAGGGCGAGAAGGCCGACAACAACAAGTCGGGCTTCGACAATCTGGCCGCGGCCGTACAGCTCAACGCGCCCGACGGCTCGGGCTGGGATCATCTCGGCTCCTATGCCTTCGATCCGACGGCTGCGCCGGTCCCGGCCCTCAAGGACATCGTCTGCTCGCCGGCCGATCCGATTTTCAACGACCAGGAGATGGACAGCCTCTTGAAGGCGACGCAGACCGGCATCGAGGAATGGGGCTACCCTCTGGTGAACGGTATCGAGGTGCGCTCGGCCCGCCAGCCCAACGCGCCGGTGATCGATAAGCTCGGGATGTATTTCGTGCGGGTGCTTGTGGACGAGGCGACGCCCAACACCTCCGGTGACCAGCTTCACATGCTCCGGGTGGCCCTTCCCTCAGGAAAAACGGGGTTCCTTCCGGCGTTCGCCCTCGCGCCGCTCGGGAACGACCAGCTTTGCTACCGCAAGGAGCCGGACGGCTGGAAAATAACCGGTTATATCGGCGAAGAACCCTAAGCCGTGCGCCGACACAACGGAATAAACCCTGCACATCGCATGTTGGTTATGCATCGCCGGGGCAATGCCGCTCAGTCGGCCATGACATCATGGCACTGAGAGGGGCTCGCCTGGCCAGTGCGCGAGGAGGATCGGAATGTTCCGCAGGAGCGGTTTGCTCTGGACTGCCTTGCTTGCGGCGATGGTCGGCTCGGCTCAGGCCCAGCAGCCGCCGTTCGCAACCGCCAGGGTCGAGGGCACCGACAACGTCTATATCTATCGCTACGGTTTCCATCAGTCGATGTTCGTTGTCACCTCGGCCGGCGTCATTGCCACCGACCCGATCGGGCTCGGCCGACCGCAGGCGGTAACCACCTACATCGACGAGATCAGGAAGGTCACGAAGGCGCCGATCCGCTACGTGGTCTACAGCCACCATCACTGGGACCACATCGCCGGCGGCAAGCCGTTCAAGGACCTCGGCGCCGCGTTCGTCGCACACCGGAACGCCAAGGCGCGACTGGAAGCTATCCCCAATCCCGACGTCGTGATGCCCACCCAGTGGGTGGACAAGCAGCTCAACCTCAGGCTCGGCACTACGACGCTCGAGCTCACCTATGTCGGCCGCAATCATTCCGACAACTCGCTGGTGATGCGGCTGCCGAAGGAAAAAATCATCTTCGTCGTCGATTGGCTGCCGATCAACGGCATCCAGTTTCGCGGCATGGCGGACACCTGGCCGCTCGAGCTTCAGGACTCGATCAAGAAGGTTCTGGCCATGGACTGGGACCGCCTGATCCCCGGCCATCCCGGACCGGGCGGGCGGCTCGGCACCAAGGACGACGTGCGGGCGCATCTTGCCTATCTCGAGGAACTCTCGGCCGCGACCAAGAAAGCCGCCGAAGAAGGCAAGTGCTACGACACCGCGATGAAGGAAATCCAACTGCCGAAATACGAGAGCTGGCCGAACTACAAGGCATTCCTGGCCGGCAACATCGAACGCTACTGCGACGTGTGGCGGCGCGGGATTTGAGGCGGGAAACCATCTCACAACAAGAGCGGTCCCGACTGCGGGCCGCGAACCATCAAAGGCAGGGCGACGAAAATGCGAGTCGGGTTAGCGGTCGCGGCTTGCGGCGCAATTCATGAGGCCATCCGGATTCGGGCGGCCGGCTCGGCACCAAGGACGATGCGCGACAGCAGCTCCAGCTCTTGCGTGACGCCTCGGCGGAGATGAAGAAGCTTGGCCAAGGCGGCAAGTGCTGGGACACGGCAGAGAAGGAATTTGCACTGCCGAAATACGCGAGCCTGCCCGGCTACGAGCAGGGCCTGCCGTTCATCGCGCGCCGCTACTGCGGACTGTGGGGCCGCGGCACGTAAAATCACTGCACAATATTGTCAGGATTGTCATGAAATGGCGCGGGCCGTCGGCGGCGGCCCGCGCGGCTTTCCGGCGCCGCATTCAGAGCGCCGTCGTGAGATCGATCAACCAGGCGGGCATGGCCTCGGTGAGAATCGTCTCGATGCGCTTGTCGAGCCCGCTCAATACGAGCGCGCCGATGCCGACGAGGGCGAGCCCGAGCACAGGCTTTGCGACTCGGGAGAGGCGCATCAGGCGGTCACGCCGGGCATGCACCGCCTGCCGCGAGCCATAGGCGAGGCCCAGGATCGGCGTCACCGCGCCGAGGCTGAACACCGCCATCACCGCCGCGGCGCGGGCGAGCGACTCGCTCTGCGCCGCAAGGCCGATCGCCGCGCCGAGCGTCGGGCCGGTGCAGGGCGTCCAGATGGCGCCAAGCGCAACGCCAAGCAGGAACTGACCGGCGGGACCCGACGGCTGAATACGGTCGAGCAACGCCTGCCCGCCGGCAACGACCGGCCCGGAAATGAGCGCGAGTTGCGCCTGCGCCGCGGGAAGAAGCAGCACAAGACCCGCGGCAAGCAACATAGCCGCAACCGCATAGCGCAGGATGAACGGATCGAGCCCGAGGCTGAACCCGAGCGAGGCGGTGAACACGCCGACCGCCGCGAACGACACCGCAAGCCCGCCCGCCAAGGCAAGGGGACCATAAACGCTCCGCTGCAACACGCCGAACAGCACGATCGGCAGCAGCGGCAGCACGCAGGGCGAGAGCGTAGACAGCACGCCTGCGGCATAACTCAACGCAAGGGTGGCGAGGCTCTCCATCAAAAACCCTTGGCGACCAGAGCCCGAATTCGGTCGGGATCGGCGTCATAGATCAGCCGCCCAACCTCGTCCTTGCCTTTGAACAGGATCAACGTGCCCTGCCGCTGCACGCGGAAAGTTCGCAACACATCCTTGGCCGAGTCGTAATCGACCCGGAACACCACGAGACTCGGTCGTTCCTTCTGGAGGCTCTGGATGATCGGCTGCTGCCGCTTGCAGACCGGGCACCAGGGCGCAAACACGTCGACGAGAATGGTTTTGCCCGCAGCCTGTGCAGCGGCAAAGGCCTTTGCGTCGTACGGCGTCGCGGCGCGGGCGGAAAGCGTGAGGGCGAGCAGGGCGGCAAGGCCAAAGATGGCAAAGCGCAGTGACCTGAACATGCTGATTTCTCCGACGATGTGAGGTTTCCCCGCTCCGGCGGTGAACCGATCCTCACTTGAGTTTGACTTCGCCGCCGCCTACGACAAGGTTACATGGGCGTTACATGGGCGTTACATGGGCCGGCCAGGATTCCCCGCCTATGCGTGCGATGCATCGAGATGGCTGATTCCGCCGAGACGGCCCGGCTTGCGAAGCTGATGCGCGCGGCGCAGGACGGCGACAGTGCTGCCTATGCGCAATTGTTAACCGAAATCACGCCGGTGCTGCGGCGCACCGTGCAGCGGCAACGCTGGTTTGCACAGCCGGCGGACGTGGAAGACGTGGTGCAGGACATCCTGGTTTCGCTGCATGCGGTGCGGGCCACCTACGATCCAAACCGACCCTTTCTGCCATGGCTCCTGGCGATCGCGCGAAACCGGATGGTTGACGCCCTGCGGCGAAGCGGCCGGCGCGCGGTCAACGAGGTATCCGTGGCGGAATACCCCGAAACCTCTTTCGAGGAACGAGCGAATACAAGTGAAGGCGTCTATGGCGACCCCGAGGCGCTCAGGCGGGCGATCGGCGAGCTGCCGCCCGGACAGCGCCGCGCGATAGAGCTATTGAAACTGCAGGAGTTGTCGTTGAAGGAGGCCTCGGCAAAGAGCGGCATGAGCGTCGGCGCGCTCAAGGTGGCGGTGCACCGCGGGATGATCGCCTTGCGCAAGGCGCTGAGCAGCGGGAGTTGAGCAGGGTGAGTTGAGCTTCGGGAGTTGATCTTGGAGACGAGCCAACTGATCCACGAGCTTGCGGGACGCACCCAACCGGTGCGCCGGCTGGCGTCGCCGTGGCAACGGTCGGCGATCTGGTTTGCGATCTCGGTGCTCTATGCGCTCGCCGTGATCCTTGTTCAGCCGCTGGCCTTCAAGCAATGGCAATTGGAAACGCGGTTCGTGATCGAGCAAACGGCGACGATTGCAACCGCTGTGACCGCGGCCATCGCGGCGTTCTGGAGCGTGGTGCCGGGCTCCGACCGAAGATGGGTTCTGTTGCCGGCTGCGCCGCTCGCGGTGTGGCTGGCGATGCTCGGGAAAGCCTGTGTGGGCGATTGGCTGCAGCTCGGCTGGGCGGGACTGGCGTTGGGTACAGACTGGGACTGCGTATGGCTTGCCGCCATTGTCGGATTCGTGCCGGCGGCGGCGATCGTGATCATGCTCCGCCGCGGCGCACCGATGGTGCCGCGCACGAGCCTTGCGCTCGCGGCCGTGGCGGTTGCGGCATTTGCGAATTTTGCCATCAGGCTGCATCATCCCGGCGGCATCGGCATCACCATCCTGGCTTGGCATTTCGGGATGGTGGCACTGCTCGCCTGCATCGCGGCGCTCGTCGCCCGCCACGTGCTCAAGTGGCCGCGCGTGCAGGGCGTGATGCGCGGCTAACCAATATCGCCTGAAAGGGATCGCAAATGCGACGGCGCCAAACCATGCGTGATCGCATGCTGCACCGTTAATCCACACGATGGCAACGCCGCCGGGAACGAGCCGATCGCGGAGGGGGAGACATATCTGGCGCCGCGCGGTTGGGGCCTCGGCAAGCATGCGCGGCAGTCATTGGAAAAATCATCCGAAAGGGTATAGGCTCGCTTTCGCACATCCGGCCGCCGATCCCGGTGATTTAAAGCAGGCGCGTGAGACGGACATGGTGTTGACTTGGACGCGGGGCGGCCGAACGGTGGAATTCGCAGAGTGAGCTGCCCGCGCTGCGCGCAAGTGTTCGAATGTGCCGGCAGCGAGCGCTGCTGGTGCGTGGCCGAGCCCTACCGACTGCCCTGTCCCAAGGACGGCGCCGAGTGCTATTGCCCGGCCTGCCTGCGGGCCATCGCGGCTGCGCAAAAATAACCGCCGGCAGAGCACGGCATCCTCATCTTTGCCGCATTGCACGCTACAACCGCGTGCTCCTCCGGACGGCCGCATCGGGTAGAATAGACGCATGTTTTCCTTCTTCGAACGGCTCGTGGCGCCCACCGCGGTGCCCGAGCATCCGCAGCCGCCCGCGGGGCTCGTCGCCTTCTTCTGGCACTACGCGCGCCAGGCGAAATGGCTGTTCGTCGGCCTGTTCGTCGCCGGATTCTTCGTCGCCGTGCTCGACGCCATGATCCCGGTGTTCATCGGGCGGGTGGTGAAACTGATCACCGCCACGCCGGCCGAAGAATTGTTCGAAAAATTCTGGCCGTTGCTCGCCGGCATGGCGTTCGTGCTCCTGGTGCTGCGGCCGATGGCGATGACCGCGCAGAACATGCTGGCGAACCAAGCGATCGCCGCGAATGTGTCGAACTTGGTGCGCTGGCAGTCGCACTGGCACGTGGTGCGGCAGAGCTGGGCGTTCTTCCAGAACGATTTCGCCGGCCGTATCGCCAACCGGGTGATGCAGACCGGGCCGGCGATGCGCGAGACGCTGGTCGCGCTGCTCACCGCGGTCTGGTACATCCTGGTGTACGGCACAAGCGCGGTGCTCCTGCTCGCCTCGGCCGACACGTGGCTCGCGGTGCCGGTGCTGATCTGGTTCGTCGCCTATGTGGCGATGCTGCGCTTCTTTGTGCCGCGCATGCGCGACCGCTCCAAGGACATGTCGGAGGCGCGCTCGATGCTGACCGGCCGCATCGTCGACAGCTACACCAATATCCTGACGGTCAAACTGTTCGCACGCGCGCGGGACGAAGACGCTTATGTGCGCGAGGCGGTGAACGAGCACACCGGCGTGTTCCACCGCTCGCTCAAGCTCAACACGCTGTTCAGCCTGACGCTCTCGCTGATCAACGCCGCGATGGTCACGGGCACCGGGGCGCTGGCGCTGTATCTGTGGTCGCGCGGGGTGATCGACGTGGGCTCGGTGGCGATGGCGCTGCCGATGTCGTGGCAACTGCTCAGCATGTCCGGCTGGGTGGCCTGGCAGGTGACCAACATTTTCGAGAACATCGGCGTGGTGCAGGAAGGCATGATGACCATCGCGCAGCCGATCCGGCTCACCGACCGGCCGGATGCGAAAAAACTCGTGGTCACGCGCGGCGAGATCGTCTTCGACAAGGTGCGGTTCAACTACGGCCGCGTCGGCGATCCGGCCGAGCTTTTGGGCAAGGGCGGCGTGCTCGATGGAATCGATCTGCATATCCGCCCCGGCGAGAAGATCGGCATCGTCGGACGGTCGGGCGCCGGCAAGTCCACGCTGGTCAACGTGCTGTTGCGGTTCTTCGATCTGCAGGACGGACGCATCCTGATCGACGGCCAGGATATCGTCACGGTGACGCAAGAATCGCTGCGGGCGCAGATTTCCATGGTGACGCAGGATACCTCGCTCCTGCATCGCTCGATCCGCGACAACATCCGCTACGGCCGACCCGAGGCGACCGAGGAGGAGGTGATCGCCGCGGCGAAGCTTGCGCATGCGCACGAGTTCATCCTGGAGCTCGCGGACTGGAAGGACCGGCGCGGCTACGACGCGCATGTGGGCGAGCGCGGCGTGAAACTCTCGGGCGGGCAGCGGCAGCGCGTCGCGATCGCGCGGGTGATCCTGAAGAACGCGCCGATTCTGGTGCTGGACGAGGCCACTTCGGCTCTCGACAGCGAGGTGGAAGCGGCGATCCAGTCGAGCCTCGGCACGCTGATGGAAGGCAAGACGGTGATCGCGATCGCGCACCGGCTGTCCACCATCGCGCGCATGGATCGCCTGGTGGTGCTCGATCAGGGCCGCATCATCGAGCAGGGCACGCATGCGGAACTGTTGCGCAAGGGCGGCCATTACGCCGCGCTGTGGGCGCGGCAGTCCGGCGGGTTCATCGACTCGGCGCCGGAGATTCAGGCGGCGGAGTAATTGCATCCCCGGGCGCAGCGCATCCACTGCCGTGTCCCGGGCGCAGTGCATCCTCTGCCGTGTCCCGGGCGCAGCGCAGCGCGGAGCGCAGCGGAGCGGTGCGCTGCAGACCCGGGACCGTTGCACGCTCCGAGCTTGTGGTGGTCCCGGATCAGCGGCGCACCGTTCGCGCTAACGCGCTCACGCTGCACCGCATCCGGGACACACTATTCAATTTTCGAGCCATCGGAGCCGTTCGGCGCTGCTGTTGCTTGTTACCGCGAAGAGTCTTCAGCTCCCCTTGATGTTGTTTTCGCGCACGACCTTGCCCCAGGTCTGCATCTGCTCGGCGAGGAATTTGCCGAGCACGTCGGGCCCGGCAAGGCGCAGATCCACCTGCTGGGTCTCGATCAACTGTTTGGCGACGCGCTCCTCGCGCAAACAGGCGGCCATCTCGCCGCCGAACTTGTCGATCATCGCCTTCGGCGTTCCGGTCGGTGCGAACACGCCCCACCAGGCATAGGCCTCGAAGCCGGGGAAGGTCTCGCTTACCGCCGGCACGTTGGGCTGCGATTTCAGGCGGCCCTTGCCGGTGTGGAACAGCGCGCGGATTTTTCCGCCTTCCACCTGCGGGATCTGCAGCGCGGTGCTGCCGATCAGCATCTCCACGTGGCCGGCGACGACGTCGTTCATGGCCGGGCCGCCGCCGCGATAGGGCACGTGCACGAGCTTGACGCCGGCGCGGTTCGACAACAGCACCATGGCGAGATGCCCGATGCTGCCGGCACCAACGGAGCCGTAGCTGATGGTGTCGGGCTTCTCCTTGGCGGCAGCGATGACGTCGGCCAGACTCTTGTACGGTTTGCTCGGCGCGGTGGTGACCATGTAGGGCGCGGTGCCGATCAACAGCACCGGAACGAGATCCTTCTCGGTGTCGAACGGCATGCTCGGCAGCACGAAAGGATTGGCGGCGTGGTTGTCGAACACCACCACCCACGTGGCGCCGTCCGGCGGCGATTTGGCGGCAACGCCGGTGCCGATGCTGCCGGAGGCGCCCGCCCGGTTCTCGATGATGATGGTGGAGCCGAGCCGCTGCTGCAGCGCGGGGTGAATCATGCGCATCATGGCGTCGGTCGAGCCGGCCGGCGGATAGGGAACGATGATCCGGATCTGGCTTGGCAGAGTCTGGCTGCGGGCACTTGTGGCAACGAACGGTGCGGCAGCCGCACCGAGCAACAGCGAGCGTCGTGTCAGCATTGATGTCCCCCCTGCGGCCGGAGAGCGGCCGTGCGCCCGAATTTACACGACCGGCGCTCGCGCGCCCAGGGTGGGCAGCAGGCTTTACGCGTTCGCGTTGGGCAGTCTCCCTTCAGGATTCTGTCTTCGGGATTCTGTGCTAGCCTGACGGCGGCAAAACCCTGAAGGCAAAACAGCACAACAGGCTGCGATGAACCGCGCGGAGCGCCGGCGGCGCGCCAAGGAAGACGAGAGGATTTTGGCCGGCGGGATCGATCCCGAGGCGCAGGGGCCGGAGCAGACCGCGGCCATGGCGCGGCAGTTGCACGC
The DNA here is from genome assembly GCA_035574295.1 of Xanthobacteraceae bacterium. Taxonomy (GTDB): domain Bacteria; phylum Pseudomonadota; class Alphaproteobacteria; order Rhizobiales; family Xanthobacteraceae; genus PNAI01. The sequence goes on along the minus strand of DATLYX010000131.1, from coordinate 4,576 downwards.
GCTGCTGGAGCAGGCCAAGCGCGACAAGACCATCGATGCCCCGGTGCGCTACCTGCACGCGCGCATCGATGCGACCCTGCAACGACTCGCCCACATCCCGGTCGCCTGCAAGAAGGGCTGTTCGCATTGCTGCTACACGTGGGTGAGCGCCACGGCACCCGAGGTTCTGTTCATTGCCAAAGCCCTGCGGCGCCGGTCCGATCCGGCCGTGGCAGGGAGGATCAGAACCGCGTTCGAAAAAACCCGGGAGGTCGAACTCGTGGCGCGCGGCAAGCACCCGCATCCCTGCCCGTTGCTGGAGAACAACATCTGCTCGGTCTATGCCATCCGACCGCGCTCCTGCCGGTTCTGGGCGTCGGCGGACGCGGCCATCTGCGCGCGCGCCTATCACGGGATCAGCGACGAAGACATCCCCACGCCGCGGCTGAATATCGTGGGACGCAATGCCTATGCGATCGCGCTTGCGGTCGCACTCAGACACGCGGGCCTGCCGCATCATCTCTACGAGTTCAACGCGGCGCTGACGCGAGCCATGGAACGGGAGAACGCCGAGCGCGAATGGCTTGCCGGCATCGACGTCTTCGCCGACGTGAGGCGCGATCCCAACGACGTGTTCGCGGGCTCGCCGGCGCACATGATGTACAGCCTGGCGTTCGGGGGATGAGCTCTTGGACAGGACTCTCGATCGACTGGAGCGCTCTTTGCGCTTTCAGCCGCCGAGGCGACGAGCTGTTCAGAACGTCCGACGCGGGGCAGCCATGCGGAAGGCGTTGCGAATGCTGGTCTGCGCCTGGCGAAAGAATCGCAGCAGGGCGGACTGCGGCTGGGCGCGCCGGGCGCGCGCGGCGGGACGCGGCTTGTGCTCGGTGTAATAGACGGTTTTGATGCGTTTTGATGCGCGTGTCCGTACGCCGGGGCCGGCCTTGCTTTCAAGGCGGATTGGATTCTGCGCCTGCTTCGGCGGCTTGGGCTGAACCGGGGGGCGCGATTCGGAGCGTTCGACCGTCGGGGCGTCAGCCGCGGACTTCGCCGGTGCCAAAGGCTTGCGGGATGCGTCGGCGTCGCCGCCGGCGCGCGCGGCGGCGGCCTGCAATTGTTCTGCCAACTGGCGGTTCCGCTGCGCGCTCTTGTCCTTCGGATCGAGCCGCAACGCCTCCTCGAAGTCCAAAATGGCGCGGTCATACCGGCCCTTCTTTGCGTAGGCGATGCCGCGATTGTTGAAGGTGATGGCGTAGCGGGGGTTGAGTCCGATGGCCTGGTCGAAATCCTCGATGGCGCGGTCGTAATCGCCCATGCGGGCATAGGCGGCACCGCGATTGTTGAGCGCAAAGATCGAGCCCGGGTCGCGGTGCAGCACCTGATCGAAATCGGCTATGGCAAGGTCGTTTTGGCCTTGTTCGGCGTGAGCGATGCCGCGATTGTAATAGGCAGTGGCCAGGTTCGCGTCGGACTGGCGGCCGGATTGGATCGCCGCAGTGCACCCCCGAATGCGCAGCGCCGCTGAGAATTTGGCGCCCTTGAAGCACCAGTTCAGCTCGCGCCCGATCTGCGCAGCCGCAGGCGCGGCCGCGGGCATCGCAACGGCAATGCACACGGCAGCAAACAAATATCGAACCGGCCTTGTCATGTCCGCGTCTCCACGGCTCATTCGACGAAGGCGATCTTTGGTCTGAGCGGGTCGAGCCTAGGCGCGGGTCGGTAATTTTCCTTAAAATGCCGGCGCGACCTCCAAGCGCGCTGACCATTTCGTTAAAGCGCGGTGCAGCGCGGACACATTTGCGATGTTTCGGTTGAAAGAATCGGTACAGTCTTAGCGATCGAACGGGCTCAAGACGGGCTGGGTCCGATTTACACGGGAAAACCACATGATCCTCGAAATCGCACAGATCGACGTGAAGCCGGGAGCCGAAGCGGAATTCGAACGCGGCGTGAGAGAGGCGCTGCCGATCTTCAAGCGCGCCAAGGGCTGCCGCGGGTTGACGTTGCAACGTTCGATCGAGAAGCCGAGCCGCTTCCGGCTGTTCATCCAGTGGGACACCGTGGAGAACCATACGGTCGACTTCCGCGGCTCGGCGGATTTTCAGGAATGGCGCAAGCTCGTGGGCCATACCTTCGCCGCCCCGCCGGAGGTGGAACACGTGCGCGAGGCGATCAAGGGATTTTGAGCCTCGGTAAGCCCCGGCGGATGCGGCGAAACAGCAGCACGTGTCACACAAGCGCGTGTCACACAAGCGTAATAATCCGCCGATATTTGCGAGGAGCAAAAATAATCCGAGCGGAGGCGATGCATGGGGGAGCGGGTGTTCAACGTTCTGTTCCTTTGCACCGGCAACTCGGCGCGCTCGATCATGGCCGAGGCGATCCTCAACCGGATCGGGGCAGGACTATTTCGCGCCTTCAGCGCCGGCAGCCATCCCAAAGGAGAGATCAATCCGCATGCGGCGCGGCTGCTCAGAAAGCTCGGTTACAACATCTCGGGCATGTATTCGAAATCCTGGGAAGAATTTGCCAAGCCCGGTGCGCCCAAGCTTGATTTCGTGTTTACCGTGTGCGACGCCGCGGCCGGCGAAAGCTGTCCGGTGTGGCCCGGGAAGCCGATGACGGCCCATTGGGGGGTTCCCGATCCGGCAAAGGCGTCGGGCACGGAGGCCGAAATCGCGGTCGCATTCAACAACGCCTACCGCATGCTGTACCAGCGCATCGCCGTCTTCACCGCGTTGCCGATCGAAAAGCTCGATCGCCTGAGCCTGCAAGGCAAGCTCGACGAGATCGGCAAGTTGAAAGACGCAACCACCGCGGCCAAGACCGCCTGATGCCTTCGGTCGCCCAGCGCGCGCTTGCGGAACTGCTCGGCACCGCGTTCCTGCTCGCGGCGGTGATCGGCTCCGGCATCATGGCGCAGCAGCTCGCAGGTGGGAACGCGGCGCTGGCGCTGTTGTGCAACGCGATTGCCACCGGCGCGGCGCTCACCGTGCTGATCCTGATCTTGGGACCCGTTTCCGGCGCGCATTTCAATCCGGCGGTGAGCGTCGGATTTGCGTTGCGCGGCGCCATCTCGTGGCGAGCGGTGATCGGGTATATCGCAGCGCAGGTGGCGGGCGGCGTTATCGGTGTGTGGGCGGCGCACCTGATGTTCGAGCTGCCGTTGCTGCAGGTCTCGACCACAGTGCGCAGCGGACCCGGCCAGTGGTTCGCCGAGGCGGTGGCGACGCTCGGGCTCCTGCTCACGATCTTCGGCTGCGTGGCGCGCGCACCGGAAGCGACCGCCTATGCGGTCGGGCTCTACATCACCTCGGCCTATTGGTTCACGGCCTCCACCTCGTTTGCCAATCCGGCGATCACTTTCGCGCGCGCCTGGTCGGACACCTTTGCCGGGATTGCGCCCTGCGGTGTCGCGGCTTTCATCGCCGCACAATTCCTCGGCATGCTTGCGGCGGTGGCGCTCGGACGACGGCTGTGGCCGGATTGACCTTGCAATTTTCCTGTCACTCGGCCGCCGCGCGCATGATCTGCGCCACTTTTCTCTGGTGCGCGATGGCGGCTCTTGCTCCGCCGGTCTTGGTGAGCAGGTCGAGGGTCTCCTCATCGTCGTCGCGCGCCGGCATCAGGGCCTGATCCATGTAGCGAAACCGATTGGGATCGCGTTCGATCCGGCGCTTGAGGCGAAGCGTCCGCCAGATGACCGCGGCGAGCTTCAGATTGTTGCCGAGCAGGGTCCAAGCCCAGCGCGGATAAAACGTCAGCGCGGATTCGGCCGGCATACCCGGGCGGCGCTCCGACAGATGCTTGAGGCGGAACAGGCCGCTCTGCAGCGGGTGGATCTTCTCGATCTGCATCATGGCCGTGAACTGGATCAGCACCTTGACGAAACTGGTGAGCGGGATGCCCGTGACCACGGCGCGGCGCAGCAGCGTTTCGACGTGCTCGGGCGTGTAGTAAAGCGACCACGCCTCCTGATAGATCGCCTCCAGCTCGCTGCGCGTCATGTTCGGATGGTCGGTGACGGCGTGCTCGAGATCGTATTTGTTGAGATCCGGGTCCATGTCGACGCCCTTCCTCCAGAGCGCCTGATGATCTTCGGATCCGGGAAGCGGGGTGAGAATATTGAACTCAAGCATGTCCACCGGCAGCTCGCGCTGGATGATGGCGATATCGCGCCGGATCGTATCCGGTGTGTCGGCCGGGAAACCGAGGATGTATCCGGCATAAGTGAAAATGCCCTGAGCCTTCCAGGCGAGCAGCATCTCTCGGTATTCGGTGATCCGATTCTGCTTCTTTTTCGCCGCGGCAAGATTGTCCGGATTAATGTTTTCCAGGCCGATGAAAACGCGCGTGACGCCGGCCTCTTTGGATTTCTCGATGAAGTTCGGGATTCGGTGGCACAACGTGTCGACCTGGATCATCAAGCCGATCGGGATCTTGTCGACGCGCCGCAGCTTGGCAAGCCGGTCGTAAATCGCTTCCCAGTCCTTGTTGCGGGCAAAATTGTCGTCGGTGATGAAGTAGCGCGAGATTCCTTGCGCCCAATTGGCGCGCACTATTCTCTCGATGTCGTCGGGCGTGCGATAGCGGGACT
>DATLYX010000130.1:0-97265 GCA_035574295.1 Xanthobacteraceae bacterium | reverse complement strand
GTCGGGACAGACGCTCAACATCAACGGCGCGCGCGTCGATACCTCGGCGCCCAACGGCCGCACCGGCGACTGGCTGCTCGATCCGTTTAACTTGTTGATCGACGCCGCCGCGGCCATCGCCATCGTCAACGGGCTCTCCGGTTCCAATTTGATCGTGCAGACCACGGCGACAGGCACGAGCGGCCCGGGCAGCCAAAGCGTCGGAGATGGCGACATTACCGTTGCGGCCGACATTTCGTGGAACAGCGGAAATTCTCTTACGCTGAGCGCCTATCGCAACGTCATCGTCAACGCCAACATCAGTAATACCGGCGGTGCGGCCGTAACGCTGCGGGCGGACAACAGCGGCACCGGCGTCGGCACGGTGAGCTTCGGCGCCGGCAATCAGATTGCCACCACAGGAACGGTTTCCATCTTCTACAATCCCGGCGGCAACGACAACAGCAGCGTCAACTCATTCAGCTATACCACCCCGACCGATTTCAGCGGCAATATCGCCGGCGGCGGCATGTTGACAGCCTATATGCTGGTCAACACCGTCTATGACCTGCAGAACATCCGCAACAACCTGATCGGGAGCTACGCGCTTGGCCGCAACATCGACGCCAGCGCGACGGCCGGGTGGAATGCGGGCGCCGGCTTTGTGCCGATCGGCTCGATCTCGTCAGGATTCACCGGCTCGTTGAATGGTCAGGGCCATGCGATTAGCGGCCTAACGATAGCTTCAAGTGATCGGCGAGTCGGCTTGTTTGCAGCGCTTGCCTCAAGCGGCAACATTAGCAACGTGCACCTGACCAACATCTCCATCACCGCGTTAAGCTCATCGTTATCTGTCAATGTTGGTGGTCTAGTAGGCACCAGTTCAGGAACGATCGCGCAATCCAGTGTTGCGGGAAGTATTGCGGGAGTGTCCGCCATAACTCTTCCCAATACTTCGTCAACCATGGGCGGTCTCGTGGGGAGCAATCTCGGGTCCGGATCAATCTCCGGATCATCTGCAAGTGTGCAGATCGCAAATTCGGGTCCTTGGATTGGCGGTGGCCTTGTAGGCGACAACTTCGGGACGGTAACGACCTCAACTTCGAACAGCATTGTTATGGCTGCATCTGCAATAGGTGCTAACCCGACAGGGGGGCTTGTAGGTCTCAATCGAAGTACGGGGGTAATCTCTGCATCCGGCGCGAGTGGGCAAGTCCGTTCCGACCTGTCGAGTTCAACAATTGGTAGCACCGTCGGTGGACTCGTCGGAAATAATCAAGGCATCATCTCCACTTCGAGTGCCAGCGCACAGGTCGAAGGGATCGCCGGAACTAGCACGAACACAAATTCGAGTATCAGTGCCGGCGGTCTCGTCGGCGGGAATTCGGGACCGATTGCAGATTCCAATGCAGCCGGACCGGTACAAGTCACTGGCATGCTCGTTAATCTAGGGAACCAAGGGGGGCCTCCTAACGCATCGGCCGCCGGGGGATTGGTCGGAGCCAATTCGGCCACCGGACAAATCGTCAGGTCCTACGCGACCGGCACTGCGAGTGGCACCAACTTTGCATTCGTCGGCGGGTTGGTGGGTGTTAGCGACGGTGCGATTAGTGTTGCGTACGCGACCGGCGATGCAATTTTGACCGCGGGCGTTGATGGCAGCACGGTAGGGGGATTCATTGGCCGGGCGGCCGGCACAATCGATCAGGCCTATGCGCTCGGCAATGTCAACGCGAATTTCATCGGAATGACGGGTTTCGCTGGCGGCTTCGTAGGAAGAAACCGAGGTGTGATCAGTGAGAGCTATTCGATGGGAGCGGTTACCGCTGGTGGAAGCCAAGAGCTTTTCATTGGCGGGTTCACTGGGCTTAACCACAACAACATTTCCAAGTCATACTCGTTCAGTGCGGTAACAGCTCTTAGCCTCGTGACTGAGAACTTCATCGGCGGATTCGTCGGCCTGAACACCGGCACAATCGATCAGGTATATGCCACGGGCCTTGTGCAGGCCCCCGCCGGTAGCAGCACTGGCGGACTGGTTGTTGGTTCCACGACCCCCGCGGGCAGCATTGTTGGCGGGCTGGTTGGCTCCAATACGTTGACGGATTTCACTTACAGCACTATCCCTCAGTTTACCCAATCCCAAATTACGTTCCGAGTTGGCGTGATCACGCATTCCTACTGGGACAAGGACTCCACCGGCCAGCCGGCAAGCGACGGCGGCTCTGGGCTCTCCACCGTCGAGGCGCGACAGCAGGCCAGTTATGCGGGATTCGCCTTTGGCAACGTCTGGGCGCCAAACGACTTGGCGCTCAACAGCGGCTATCCTTATCTGCTGACAGTTGCGCCGCAGAATCCTGCTTCGCCGCCAGTCTTGCCAACCGGCACACCGACACCGCCGCCGCTGGCGCCCCCCAGCTACCAAATCAACTACAACAACACTTATTCCTACACGAGCATAACGGGGCAAACGTTGACCGTTAATTACAATGCCGCAGTGGCCACAGTGGGCGGCAACACCTTTGTTCCGATCAGCCAATTTGACTCTAGTCTGACCGGAGCCGATTCGTGGACGGCCGTAAACGCAATGATTGCACGCGGCGCCGGCGAAGCCAGCTTTGCAATTGCCTCCTCCCCAATCAGCACAACGACAATCGGTAATCATTTCGTGCTGGGATTCATCAATTCAGGAAATCCGGTGATTATCGGCGGCACCATCATACGCGATGGCATCCCGGAGACTCACTGGATGCTCGCGACGGCGGTGACGGCGGACGGCAAGATCGTCGCCAACGACCCCTGGACCGGCGGACAGGTGATCATCGATCCGGGAACCGGCTCTGTGGTTCATCCACCCAACTTCCCGTTGCCCAGCTTCAAGATGGATCGATTCCAAACCGTCACAATTCGCTGAGTGGCCCTGATGCGCGTTGCGAAGTCTGTTTGCGTCCTCGCCGGTCTGATTTTCACGGTCCATACCGGCAATGCGTTTGGACAATCCCCCCAGCGCACCACCGCCTCCTACGACGACTGGACCGTGCGCTGCGAGGCGCAAGGCAACCCGCCGCAGAAATCCTGCGAGATCGTGCAGGTGGTGCAGATGCAGGGGCAGCCCCTGTCGCAGATCGCCATCGGCCGCGCGGCGAAGAACGAGCCGCTGAAAATCGTGTTCCAGGTGCCGCTCAATGTCTGGCTGCCGGGCGGGGTCAAGCTGGTCTACGATCCGAAAGAACCGCCGCTCGCCGGCATCTTCAAGCGCTGCGTGCCGACCGCCTGCTTCTCCGACCTCGACCTGAAGGACGAGGTCGTCCGAAAATTCCGCACCCGCACCGAGCAGGGCCGCCTCGAATTCAAGGATGCCGCCCAGCGCGACGTCGCCATCCCGGTCTCCTTCAAAGGCTTCGCCCAGGCCTTCGATGCGATGGCCAGGGAATAGGCCCGATGGCGGAAGATGACCGAGCATCGTCGCAGCGCTGCGCGGCCGCAGGAGCTGTGGGCCAATCGGGAAGTCAAGTCCAACTCTGTGGGGATTTGACCGGCGGGGTCGGGCATGAGGCTTCATGGCCGCTTGCGAGTCTGCGCGGGTAGGCCCGCGCCCGCGGTCCGTGGTCGGAAACGGCGGTCGCGGTGACCGCGGCAACCCTGATGACGGCGACCACTGTCTTGCTGTAGCTTTCCAATGATGCAGAGAACTCCGCCCTCACAGGATGAGGGCGGACATAATCATCGGGAGGGAGGAAACTCATGTCGATGAAACGTCGAACCGTCCTCAAGGGCCTGTTGGCGACAGGCGCAAGCGTTGCCGCCGTAAAGGCGCCCTATGTCCAGGCGCAGCCTGCTCCTATTCGCATTGGGTTCCTGCTCGTCAAAACCGGCCCCTTGGCGTCGGGCGGTCTGCAGATGGAACAGGGTTTCCTCACCTATCTTAAGGACCGCAACAACACGATCGCGGGCCGCAGGGTCGAGCTCACCGTCTCGGACACGACCGGCAATCCGGCTGTGTGCCGTACCAAGATGCAGGAGCTCGTGGAACGCTTCAACGTGCATGTCGTGCTCGGCCCGCTGGCCGCCTTCGAGGCGCTCGCCATCGACGACTTGATCCGCCAGTACCGCATGCCAACGCTGGCGCTCGCCGGCGCCGAAGACCTCACCCAGCGCAAGGCCAATCCGTGGTTCACCCGGCCCGGCGCCACCTCCGCGCAGCCGAGTCACGCCATTGCGGACTTCACCTTTAAGGATCTTGGTGCCAGGCGCGCGGCCACCACCGCGGACGACTTCGCCTTCGGACACGAGAACGTTGCCGGCTTTCAACGTGTGTTCGAGGACCTCGGCGGGCGCGTGGTGCAGAAGCTGTGGCCTCCGCTCAACGCCCCCGACTACGGCACCTATCTTTCCGCGCTCAAGCCCAATCTTGATGCCTTTTACATCGGCCAGGCCGGGTCGAACGGGCTCAAGATCGTGCGCCAGATCGCCGAATACGGACTCAAAGGCAAGTTCAAGCTGGTCGGCGGCTTCACTCCGATCGACGAGTCGCTGATCCAGCAGATCGGCGAGGACGGCATGGGCGCTTATACCGGCAACTGGTATTCGGCCGAGCTCGAGTTCCCCGAAAACAGGAAGTTCGTCGAGCTGATGAACCGCGACTACAAGGTCGACCCAGGCGTCTATGCGGCCACCTGCTATCTCTTCGGCGAAGTCCTGGAGGCGGCGGTGAAGGCGGCGGCCGGAAATGTCGAGGACAAAGAGACCTTCCAGAAGGCGATCCGCGGGGTCAAGCTGACCAACTCGATTCGCGGTCCATGCCACTTCGACGAGTTCGGCAATGTCGTCGGCAACATCTACATCCGCCAAGTGCAAAAAAGGGGAAACAAATACGTCAACGCCGTGATCAAGACCTATCCGAACGTGAGCCAGTTCTGGACCTACAATAAGGACGAGTTTCTCAAGAATCCCGTCTATTCCCGCGACTGGCCTCCGGCCCGCTATCTCGAGAAGTAACGTTACGGCCGTCCGCGCGGGCGGCGCAGGCGAGACACCGCGCCGTCCTTGCGGCGCCGGGGCGTGGCTCCACAGGTTTGGGGGAAGTCGTTGCAGTTCTGGATCGTTCAGACGCTGAACAGCGTGGCTTTCGGCGCCTTGCTGTTTCTCTTGTCGTCGGGTTTTTCACTCGCATTCGGATTGATGCGGATCCCAAATCTCGCCCATGGCGCCTTCTTCATGCTGGGCGCCTACCTCGGCGCGACCGTGGTCTATTTTGGCGGTAATTTCTGGTTGGCAGTGCTCGCTGCTGGCCTGGGTGTCGGCCTCGTCGGGATTGCGCTGGAGCGCTTCATCCTGCGGCCTTTAGCGGGAAACATTCAGGGCCAAGTGTTGGTGACGCTCGGGGTGGCCTTCATCATTGCCGACGTGTGCCTCTTGCTGTGGACCGGCGATCCGTGGACCGTGCCGGCGCCGCCTTCGCTGCGACCGCCGCTGCTTCTCGGGGGATTCGCATTTCCCACCTACCGCCTTGTAGTGGTCGCGATCGCGCTTGTTGCCGCCGTCGTCCTTTATGTGCTGATGGAGCGCACGCGGCTTGGCGCCATGATCCGTGCCGGCGTCGACGACATGGAGATGGCACGCGGGGTGGGAATCCCGGTCTCCTTGTTATTCACCATCGTCTTTTTGCTTGGCGCGGTCCTCGCGGGCGCAGCCGGAGCTTTCGGCGGGCCCATCCTAAACGCTTATCCGGGCCTAGACGCGGACATGCTGCCGCTTGCCCTTATCGTCGTGATCCTGGGCGGGGCCGGCAGCCTGCTTGGAGCCTTTGTCGGCAGTTTTGTCGTCGGCTTCCTTTACAACTTCGGCATCGCGCTCTTCCCTGACCTCGCCTACTTCATCCTCTTCCTGCCCATGGTGCTCGTGCTGGTGTTTGTGCCACAGGGCCTGTTCGGACGAGCGCTGCCATGACGCGCACTGCGGTTGGGTTACCTCTGCTTGCGCTCGGCGCGCTCTTGGTACCGTGGGTGATCAGCAACGATTACTACGTCAACCTGGCGAGCCAGATCCTCATCTACGCGCTGCTGGCTCTGAGCGTCAATTTGCTGCTCGGCTATGGCGGCATGGTGTCGCTCGGCCACGCCGCCTTTCTCGGGCTAACCGGGTACACAACCATCCTGCTGGTGTTGGCCGGCTATGATCAGCTCACGACGGCTTTTATAGCCGTTGTGTTCTCGACCGCCTGCGGCGCGCTGTTTGGCGTGCTCGCGCTGCGCGCCTCGGGGATCGGCTTTTTGATGATTACGCTTGCGCTCGGCCAGATTGTGTGGGGTGTCGCCTATCGCGCCAACGAGCTCACGGGGGGCGACAACGGCATCCAGCTTCCCGCCCGTCCCGCACCTTTTGGCATCGACATCAACTCGGCGGCGAGCTTCTACTATTTCACGCTGATCGTCTTCGTTTTCGCGCTCTTCTGCATCTGGCGGCTGATTCGTTCGCCGTTCGGTGCGGCGCTGTGCGGCACGCGCGACCAGCCGCGCCGCATGTCCATGCTCGGCCACAATGTCTGGATGATCCAGTGGCTTGCTTTCATTATGGCGTCGTTCTGGGGATCGATCGCGGGTATGCTCTATGTTTATTACAATTTGTTCATGAGCCCGCACGCCATCTCGCTGCAGCAGTCGGCCGAGGTGCTGCTGATGGCAATCCTCGGCGGCGCCAGCACGCTCTCGGGGCCGATCATCGGTGCCTTCATCATCACGGTGGTGAAGAACGTGGTGAGCACTTACATCGAGCGCTGGAACATTCTGCTCGGTGCAATTTTCGTGATCGTCATCATGTTCATGCCGCGCGGGCTTGTGCCGGGCTGTGTTCTGCTGCGTAAGCGGCTGCAAGCGTTGTGGCAACGGCGCGGCGTCGGCGTGCAAAGGCCGGCCGTGGACGGAACGCCATGAGCACCCCCGCGCTCCAAGTCACGGGCCTCAATAAGCGCTTCGGCGGTTTGCCGGCCACGAAGGATGTCTCGCTCACAGTCATGCCCGGTGAGCGCCGCCTGATCATCGGCCCGAACGGGGCTGGCAAGACCACGCTGTTCAATCTGATTACGGGGGACCTTGCCGCCGACAGCGGGTCCGTCAAACTGTTCGGCCGGGAGCTGACCGGAATGCGCACGCCGGAGCGGGTGCATCTTGGGCTTGCGCGCACATATCAGATTCTCACCCTGTTCCCGCAGGAGACCCTGATTCACAACGTCGTGCTCTCCTTGCTCGGTCTCGACAGGTTGCGCTGGAACCCGTGGACGCTGCTGTCGCGGCATCGCCACCTTTACGAAGCGGCGCAGGCTGCGCTCGCCCAGGTCGGCCTTTCCGAACGCGCCAACCGCATCGTGGCGGAAACGTCCTACGGCGAACGGCGGCGGCTCGAGGTCGCCATGGCGCTCGCGCAGCAGCCCAGGGTGCTGCTGCTTGACGAGCCGCTGGCCGGCCTTTCCCAAGGGGAGCGGCAGACCGTGCGGGCGCTGCTCGACGCCATTCCACGCGATGTCACGATCGTCATGATCGAGCACGACATGGACACGGCGCTCGGCTTTGCCGAGCGCATTACGCTGCTGCACTACGGGGAGGTCATCGTCGAAGGCACGCGCGGTGAGGTGGTGGCCGATCCACGCACGCGGGAGGTCTACCTTGGCGACTGAGGCCCTCGCCGTTGATGGAGTCGACGCCTATTACGGCGACAGCCACGTGCTGCACGGCGTCAGCTTCGCGCTGGCGCCCGGGCGCCTGCTCGGCCTGCTCGGCCGCAATGGCGCAGGCAAGACCACCTGCATGAGCACGATCATGGGCTTTCTCAAGCCGCAGCGCGGCACGATCCGCCTGTACGGTGAGCCGATCCACGGGCTCGCGCCCGACGTGATCGCCCGCAAGGGCGTATGTCTCGTTCCACAGGGGCGGCGCATGTTCCGCACTCTGACGGTGCGCGAGAATCTTATGGTGGCGGCGCGACCCGCGCGCTCCAGCGCGGGAACGGGATGGACCATCGAGCGCGTGTTCAAACTTTTTCCCCGCCTTGCCGAGCGCCAAGCACAGCTTGCGGGCTCGCTTTCCGGCGGCGAGCAGCAAATGCTCGCGATCGGCCGCGCGCTCATGGGCAATCCGCGCGTTCTCTTGATGGACGAGCCCTCGGAAGGGCTCGCGCCGCAGCTCGTGGCCGAAGTCGGCCGCACCATCGCCCAGCTCAAAGCGGAGGGACAGTCGATCGTGCTTGTCGAGCAGAACATCAAGCTTACGCTCGATCTCGCCGACGATGTGGTCATCATCAACACCGGCGCGGTGGTGTTCACGGGTGCTGCCAGCTCGATCAATCTTGACGATGCCATCGTGTCGCAACACCTGGGAGTGTTCTGAAGGGGAGTGATCTGAAGGGGTGTTGTGACGCTCGCGTCCCATTGACGGTGCCACCGACGGCATCCGGTTCAGTCGCTGACAGTTTGCCTGAACCGTTTCGGTTGGTCATCGGCGACAATCTGCTCGACCAGACGGACAATCTGCCGGCGAATTCGCGCATCTCGGATTTTCATGAACGCTTTGGCAAGCAAGAGCGCGTCGGCGTTGGCGAGGAAATCGGATATATAATCGACGGGCACAAGCGCGACCTCCATCGGTCTAGACGGCTCCACCGGCACATTCGATAGGTCATCGAAAAAATACGAGACCGGTACTTGAAGTGCTTGCGCAATTTGATAAAGCCGGCTTGCACCTAATCGATTTGTGCCTTTTTCGTATTTCTGCACCTGCTGAAATGTCAATCCGATCATCGAAGCGAGACGCATCTGGCTAACACCGAGCATTCGTCGGCGCATGCGTAACCGCTGACCTACTTGTCTGTCGATTGATGTCGGTGTCTTCGGGTGTGCTTCGGCGCTCGGCTGCATTCGTTTTTTCATCTGCAGAAAAGGATTCGGGCTGCCCCGCTGGAGATCCACCCCAACTTCGGTCTTGTCATCTGCAGGCACGACCCTGCCCTCCCGCTACGAAGGTCAGGTAGAGCAATTCACTGCGGCCGCCGCATTGGTTTCAACCTCGCGCTCGCTGACGACTTGGTTGCGCCCCCTCTCTTTGGCGGCGTAAAGACATCGGTCGGCGCGCGCAATCAGGGATTTGCCGAATTCATCGATGTGCAGCTCGGCCACCCCGATCGAAATCGTGATTCGACCAAGCCTCTGGCCGGTCGAGCGCACCACCATTTCCTTGGACATCACCGCTGTGCGAATGTTTTCGGCAACGGTCGTAGCGTCCGCCAGCGACGTGTTGGGCAGAATGACCGCAAACTCTTCGCCGCCATACCGTGCCGCGGTGTCTTGGCCCTTGACCGATTCTTTGATCACCGATGCGACAAGCCGCAACACGCTGTCGCCAACGAGATGTCCGAACGTGTCATTGAACCTCTTGAAGTGATCGATGTCGATCAACAGCAACGACAGCGGCGATCGCGCCAATTCGGCCTTGGTGATCCCTGTTTCAAGCGCCTGATCGAAGCCTTTGCGACTTGTGATTTGGGTGAGCGGGTCGGTCAGGCTTTCACAGCGCGCAATATGCAGTTTGGTCTGCAGGTTTTGGATTTCCCGTTTCGAAGCCTGCAGACGGGCTTCAAGTGCGCGATTCTCTTGCTCCGCCCTTTTCCCGGCGACAAGGAGACTTTCGATGATCGAACGCAGCGTCCGATGATCGATCGGCTTTTCAAGCTTTTCGTTGGCGTCGGTAAATTGGTGACGGTAGCTCATTGCAGAGCTGGCCGTCTCGCGGAAAACCGCGAGCGCCATCTGATCTTGCTGACGGCCACCCCGCACAGCGGCGACGAAGCGGCTTTCAGTCGCCTGCTGAGCCTTCTCGATGAACAATTCGCGGACGGCGCATTCGACACTGATGCCGCACGCATCCGGCTCGCGCGCCACTTTGTGCAGCGGCGGCGGATCGATATCGTGGGCCGGGACTGGGGCGAGACTCGAACATTTCCCGAGCACAAAACGAGAGAAGCCCCTTACGACCTCAGCAATGCGCACCGTGCATTCCATGACGCCGTGCTTGATTACTGCCTCGGTGTGGTCGAGGGCGCTGGCCCGGACCAGCGCCGCCGCCGGCTTGCCTTCTGGGGCACGCTTGCGTTGATGCGCTGCGTCGGCTCCTCGCCGGCCGCGGCTCTGAGCGCGCTGCGCAATCGTCTCGCGGCAGATCCCGATCGGCTCGAAGAACAGGTGTTCGACGACGATGCGGATGAAGCCGATGCTGTGGACGTTGAGCCGGACGCCCTCCTGGGCGTCCGCGTGCTCGATCCCGCCTGCGGCTCGGGCCATTTTTTGCTCGGGCCGCGCGGCGGATCGCCACAAGGCTCGCCAAGGCGCGCACCCAAGGGCTCGCCTCGCCCGCCGACTATCGCCACGCATTGAGGGATGTGGTGCGCGCCTGCATCCACGGCGTGGACCGCAACCCGATGGCGGTCGAGCTGACGAAAGTGGCGCTGTGGATCGAGACCGTCGAGCCGGGAAAACCGCTCGGCTTTCTCGACGCCAACATCCGCTGCGGCGACTCGCTGCTCGGGGTGTTCGATCTGAAAGTGCTGGAGCAGGGCATCCCCGACGCCGCCTACAAGCCGCTATCGGGGGACGACACGAAGGTTGCGCGCCATTACGCGCAGAAGAACCGGCGCGAGAAGGCCGAACGCGAGCGTATCGCGCAAGGCTTCGGCTTCAACCGGCAGCGCGATCTCATGCGCGATTTCGCGGCGCTGCGGCAGATGCCGGAGGACACGCCCGACGAGATCGCCGCCAAGGCGGCGCGGCTCAAGGCGCTGACCGCCAAGGGCGCCACCGGCTGGACGCTGGGGCGCGCCTGCGACCTCTATGTCGCGGCGTTTCTTGCGCCCAAGGTGGTCCACCCGCAGACCGCCGGCCCCGACGGCCTGCCGCGCCGCGGCGCCGAGACGGTGCCGACCTCGGGCACGATCTGGGAGCTGCTGCGCGGCGTGCAGCCCCATGGTTTGCTGGTGCAGACGGCCGAGCGCGCGCTTGAAGGCGCCCGCCCCTTCCACTGGCCGCTGGAGTTTCCCGACGTGATGGCGGCCAGCGGCCCCGGATCGGGGTCCGGGGCAGGCTTCGATGTGGTGCTCGGCAATCCGCCGTGGGAGCGCATCAAGCTGCAGGAGCAGGAGTTCTTCGCCGCGCGCGATCCGGAAATCGCGCAGGCGCCGAACGCGGCGGCGCGCGACCGGCTGATCGCCAGGCTGAACGAGGCCGCACCGGGCACGCGCGAGCGCGCGCTCTATGAGGAGTACGAAGCAGCCAAGCGCGCGGCCGAAGCATCATCGGTGTTCGCCCGCGTCGCGGCTGAGGACGGCGGGCGCTTTCCCTCACCGGCCGCGGCGACGTGAACACCTATGCGCTGTTCGCTGAATTGTTCGCGCGCCTTGCGTCCAAACGCGGCCGCGCCGGCGTCATCGTGCCGACCGGCATCGCGACCGACGCGACCACGGCGCCGTTTTTCCGTCATCTCGTTGAAAGCGGGCGCGTACGTTCACTGATCGGCTTTTCAAACCAAGAGCGTTTGTTCCCGGCAGTCCTATCGTTGATGACATTCGCTCTGCTCACCATCGGGCAAGGTTCCGGCCCGCCGGAATTCGCCTTCTTCTTGACCGATCCGCGCCAGCTTGCCGAGCCCGAGCGCCGGTTCACGCTTTCCGCCGAGGACATCGCCCGCATCAATCCGAATACGAAAACTGCTCCCGTCTTCCGCTCCCGCGCCGACGCGGAACTCACGGCGAAAATCTATGCCCGCGTGCCGGTGCTCGTGAACGAGGCAGTCGGCAGTCGGCAGTCGGCGGCAGGAACGGAGATTGATCCGACTGCCGACTGCCAACTGCCGACTGCCGACCCCGGCAATCCCTGGGGCGTGTCGTTCATGGCCATGTTTCACATGTCCAACGACAGCGGCCTGTTCCGCACCGCCGCGCAGCTTGCGGAGGCCGGCTTCGTGCGCGAGGGGAGCGACTGGGTCAAGGGGGCCGGCAGTCGGCAGTCGGCAGTGGAAAAGAGCAACCCGACTGCCGCCGCCCGACTGCCGACTGCCGACGCGGAGCGCTACGTGCCCCTCTACGAAGCCAAGATGATCCACCAGTTCGATCATCGCTGGGCGACCTATGCGGCAGCCGGCAGTGGGCAGTCGGCAGTAGGGACGAAGAATGACCCAACTGCCGACGCCCGACTGCCGACTGCCGAGTCCCGCGACGCCACGCTCGCCGAAAAACAGGACCCGAATTTCGAGCCCACGCCGCGCTATTGGGTCCCCGAGCGCGAGGTGGCCGCGCGCCTTTCCGCCAAGGGCTGGAGGCGCGGCTGGCTCATGGGCTGGCGGGATATCGCGCGCACGACGGACGAGCGGACGGTGATCGCCGCGGCGTTTCCAAGGGTGGGCTGCGGTGACACCCTGCTACTGAAATTTCCGACTGTTGAAGACCCTCGACTATTCGCCTGCAATGTCGCGAACCTATGCTCGCTTGCTCTGGATTATGCAGCGCGGCAAAAAATTGGCGGCACACACCTCAAGTACAATGTCTTCAAGCAACTCCCCGTCCTCCCGCCCTCCTTCTACACCCCCGCCGACCTCGCCTTCATCGTCCCGCGCGTGCTGGAGCTCACCTATACGAGCTGGAGCATGAAGCCGTTTGCTGATGATATTTGGCAGTCGGCAGTCGATCATTGAACGATGGGTGGAGAGCCATGGGGGAACAGATCAGGTCCTCTCGCGACTTGCGGGTCTGGCAGCAGGGCATGGCGCTGACCGAGCAAGTGTACCTACTCACACGAACATGGCCGAAGGAGGAACTGTACGGATTGACGAGCCAAGCCCGGCGGGCAGCGGTGTCGATCCCCGCCAACATCGCCGAAGGATACGCGAGACAGAGCCGCGCGAGCTACGCGAATTTTCTGACGATCGCACGCGGGTCCCTGAAGGAGCTGGAAACCTACATTCTGCTCGCGGAGCGGATCGGCCTCTCGCAGCCGAAGGCGACCGCACCGCTGCTGACCCTCTCGGACGACCTCGGCCGCATGCTGGGCGGCTTGATCCGCAAATTGTCTCCCGACTGACGACTGCCGACTGCCGCCCTTCAAGTGGGACGAAGACCGCCGCGCGATAATCCGCGCCGAGCTCGATGCCTGGTACGCGCGGGCCTATGGCCTGACCCGCGACGAATTGCGCTACATCCTCGACCCCGCCGACGTGAAGGGGCCGGACTACCCGTCCGAAACCTTCCGCGTTCTCAAGGAGAAAGAGATCGCCAAATACGGCGAATACCGCACCGCCCGCCTCGTGCTTCAGGCCTGGGACCAGATGGAGCGGGGGGAGCTCTGAGAAATTTCCCGCTTTTCGTATTGGCATGTTCTTGATATGTTCTCGCCACCGTCCACCCGCCGCTTGGCCCGCCCATGCCGCCCAAGGCTCAACCGCTGCAAACGGAAGCTGCCCCCGCCGAGCGCACCCAGCGCGTGCGCGACCCCGTGCATGGGCTGATCGTGTTCCGCGTCGGCGATCCGCTCGCCCAGCTCGCCTGGCGCCTGATCGCCACGCCGGAGTTCCAGCGGCTTCGCCGCATCAAGCAGCTCGGTGTTTCGGAGTTCGTGTTTCCCGGCGCCACGCATTCGCGCTTCGCCCATTCGCTCGGCGTGTTTCATGTCGCGCGGACGTTGGTCGAAATCATCAAGCGCGAGCTCGGGCAGAAGTTCGATCCGACGCGGGCCGAGGTCGCGGTGATCGCGGCCCTGCTTCACGACCTCGGTCACGGTCCGTTCAGCCACGCCTTCGAGGCCGTGCAGAAGACGCGCGGCATGGCGAAGAAGCACGAGACATGGTCCGCCGAGATCATCCGCAACACGCAAGGCAAGATACGACCGCTGTTGGATGCCTACCGTCCCAATCGCACCTTTACCGATGAGGTCGCGCATTTGATCGAGGCCGAAGACCCCGTGGACATCTACCACGCGGTGGTGTCGAGCTCCTTCGATGCCGACCGGCTCGATTATCTGCGTCGCGACCGGCTGATGACCGGAACCGGCGCCGGCGCCATCGACTTCGACTGGCTGATGGAGCAGCTCCGCGTGGCCGAAGTCGAGATCGAACCCGCCGAGGCCAACAGCGGCGATGCGCCCCAGCGCGTACCGACTTTCTGCTTCGATCCCAAGGCATTGCCTGCGGCGGAGCAGTTCCTGCTCGCGCGCTATACGCTGCACGAGCAGGTCTATCTCCACAAGACCACGCGTTGCGTCGAGCAGATGATCGCCAAGCTCCTGAAACGCGCGGCCGACCTGATCCAGCAAGGCCGCCGCGCCGACACCGGGCTTGACGCGAATCACCCGCTGGTGCGTTTCTTCCAGAAAGATGGTGCGACGCTTGCCAATTTCCTGGCACTCGATGACGTAGTGGTCGGAGGCGCGATTGAACAGATGGAAGCGGCTCCCGACACTGACCTGTCCGGCCTCGCCCGGCGCTTGCGCGATCGCGAACTCTACAAGACCTTGGACCTCGGCTGGTTTGGCCACGATGTGGGCCGCCAGCGCAAGGAGGCGCGCCGGATCGATCGGCAATTCGCCGACGAGTTGAAGAACGACAGCGTCATCAAGGACGAAGGCGCCGCCATCGGCATCTATACGCAGATCGGCGGCGACGACGATAAAACCCACAAGAAGCTGCACATCCTGGACGCCGGGCAGCCGCGGGAGATCACGGAACTCTCCGTCGTCGTGCGCGAGCTTGCCGAGAAGAAGCGGCAATTCACCCGCTACTATTTTGAAACCGAATCAGATCGAAACCGGGCGCGAAGCCCGAACCAAAGGGAGACCGGCTGATGGAACGCGAGGACATCGTCGCCGCCATCGTCGCGGCGGCAGGAGGCAAGCTGGTCGGTCGCGTGCGGCTGCAAAAGACGGCCTATCTGTTGGACCAGCGCGGCCTGAACAGCGGATTTGATTACGAGTACCATCATTACGGACCGTACTCGCGCGACCTCGACAATGCCATGCTCGATGCGTGGGCCTTTGGCCTCGTCGATGAAAGTTTCGACCGTCGCGAGAGCGACGGCGCCCGCTACAGCATCTTTTCGCTGCAACCCGGCGCGAGCGCGAAGGATGAGGCCTTCGGCAAGCTCGGCCGCGACCGCGCTGCCGCGTTGATCCAAAAATTTGCCAACATCAACGTCACCGTGCTCGAGCTTGCCGCCACGATCGATTGGCTCTGGCGCAAGGAGGGATATTCGGATTGGCGGACCGAACTGACCCGGCGCAAGGGCGCCAAGGTTCAAGGCGGCCGGCTCGAACAGGCGATCAATCTTCTGAATGAAATCGGTCTGCCGCCTCCTTAAGGTGCAGCCTCTCGGTGTGCTTGCCGGGCCGGGGTGTTATATAAAGCTGATGGTTCTGAAGGCACATCCGGAGCGGACAACCCATGCCCCGCCTGCCGATTGATCGCGACGTGCTCGCCGAGTTCTGTCGGCGCCATCACATCCGGCGCCTGTCCCTGTTCGGCTCGGTGCTGAAAGGCACCGCGCGGCCCGACAGCGATATCGACCTGCTCGTGGAATTCGAGCCCGGCGCAACGCCCACCTTTTTCGATCTCGCCGATATCGAAGCGGAGTTGTCGGCGTTGTTGGGCGGCCGGCGCGTCGATGTGCGAACGGCCGAGGATCTCAGCCGCTACTTTCGCGACGAGGTCGTGCGCGAAGCCGAGGTCCAATATGCCTCCGGATGACCGTACGCGATTGCAACATATCGCGGAAGCGGCGGACTTGGTGCTGCAGTTCATTAAAGGTCGCACGAGAAACGATCTCGATTCCGACGCAATGCTGTTGCTGGCTGTGGTGCGTGCGCTCGAAATCATCGGCGAGGCCGCGAACAATGTTTCAGCAGAGACGCGCGCCAATTTACCGGACCTTCCCTGGACGCAGATGATCGGTATGCGGCACCGGCTTGTGCACGCGTACTTCGATGTCAACCGGGACATTGTCTGGAGCACGGCAACGCAGGCGGTGCCGCCGCTTGCCGAGCGGTTGAAAACGCTGCTCGGGACCCCATGATGATCGGTGAGGGCAGAATGCTCGCCCCCGAGAACCCGCCTGGCTTCGTCGTGCGCACCGAGGCGCAGAAGGCGGCCTGGGACAACGGCTATCGCCTCGAACAAGGAGTGGACGAGGGTTGGCTCCGTTACGGCTCGACGACGGCTCCGGGCGCGGTGTGGATCGCAGGGGCCTCGCCGCACGGGCCGTGGTTCCTCTCGATCGAGCATTCGGGCGTGGCCACAGAAATCGGTGCGCTGCCGATCTCGCCGGTGTCCGGGCCCGGTCTCGTCACCTTCCTTCTTGCCAGTTTAAGTGAGCTGCACGCCGCGCTCGACCGTGTTTACAAGCTTTCCGTCAGCCTGCCCGACGCGCCGCTGTCGCGCTTTCGCATCAAGACGAAAGACCTGCCGATACGCACGGAGGCCGAGCGCCTCGTGGTCCAGCGTATCGGCCAGGATATTTTTCGCGACGCGCTGATGGCCTATTGGGGCGGCCGTTGCCCGCTGACGGGGATCACGGAGCCGGCGCTGCTCCGCGCCTCGCACATTGTGCCGTGGGCCGATTGCGATGACGTGCACCGACTCGACGTCCACAACGGCCTTCTCCTTTCCGCCTTGTGGGATGCCGCCTTCGATAAGGGCTTGGTCAGCTTCGCCGACGATGGGACCGTTCTTGTCAACCCGTCGCTGAGCGAGGTTGCGCGAGCGGCGCTCGGTGTTGATCGCGTGCCGCCGCTGAAAGGACTGCGGGACGCACACCGACGGAACCTCGCGGCTCATCGCGCCCGCCACGGATATTGAGGGACGCCACTTGGAGCGATCTATTACGCGTCTGTCATTTGTCCGATGGTCCGTGCCTTCACGCCACCCTCAGCGGCGTCACCGTTGCGCCGTCGCGCAGCGCGTCGAGCTTGTCCGCCCACCATTGCATCATGCGCACGCGCTCCTCCCAGAACTCGGCCCGGGCATAAGCCCTCCGCACCGCATCCCCGTCCTCATGCGCAAGCTGACGCTCGATGGCATCCGCGTGCCACAGCCCGCTCTCGTTCAAGAGCGATGAAGCCGTAGCCCGGAAGCCGTGCGCCGTGGCCTCGTCTTGCGAGTAGCCGAGCCGACGCAACGCGGCATTGAGCGTGTTGTCGGAGATCGGCTGCAATTTTGACCGCACACTCGGAAACACAAGCTTGCCGTCGCCTGTGATCTCGCGAAGTTGCGTCAGAATGGCGATCGCCTGCGATGACAGCGGCACCAGTTCTGATAATGTGGCCAGGCAGGCCAACAACCTGCATTGGGGTTCTCCTTTGATTCGAGTCTTGCAACCCGAGCTTCGGAGAACCCCTCCCCTTACTCAATCCGTCTCACATCTGTCTGAGCCCAATCAGCCGTTTCTGGACGCCTGCGAACATCTGCGAACGGGGGCATGGTGCCCAGGGGCTGAATCGAACAGCCGACACCTGCATTTTCAGTGCAGTGCTCTACCAACTGAGCTACCTGGGCGCCGCGCCGGCGGAGCGCCGACCAACAGAGCGCGGGCGGTTATAGAGGCTTCCGCCCGGTCCTGTCCAGGCGCACCACCAGCGTCAAAGCGGCAACGGCGGCGCGCTCAGCGATTTTGGCGCGGCCCGCCGCGGCCTTCGTCGCCGTCGGTATCGGCCGCGGCTGCGTCATCCGGCCGCTCCTTGTCCTCCACCACCGGCACCGCATAAACCCCGGACAGCCAGCGGTGCAGATCGATATCCGCGCAGCGCTTTGAGCAGAACGGCCGAAATTCTTCGATCGCGAGCTTGCCGCAGATCGGGCAGGGTTTTAGGCGGGGCGCTGGCTGGGGATCGGACATGGGCTGAATGTCGGCATTGCCGCGCAAAAGTAAAGCCTCTGCCGGATCGTCGCCCGACTTTCGTTCTCAAGCGGCGCCGCTCTTTTGCCGCTTGGCGTCGAGCGCGCGCAGCTCGGTTTTCAGGATCTTGCCGTAGGCGTTCTTCGGCAGCGCCGCGATGAACACGTAATCCTTCGGCCGCTTGAAGCGCGCGATGTGCTCAAGGCACAGCGCATCGAGCTCGGCGGGCGGTGCTTCGCCCACCACATAGGCCACCACCACCTCGCCCCATTCGCGATCGGGCCGCCCGATCACCGAGACTTCGCGCACCTTGGCGTGTTTGAGCAGCACCTCCTCGATCTCGCGCGGATAGATATTGGTGCCGCCGGAAATGATCAGATCCTTCGAGCGGTCCTGCAAAGTCAGATACCCGTCCGCGTCGACAAAACCCACGTCCCCGGTATGCAGCCAGCCGCCGGCCAGCGTCTTCGCGGTCGCTTCGGGGTCGTTCCAGTATCCCGCCATGACCACATCCCCGCGCACCAGAATCTCCCCCTGCTCTCCCACCGGAAGCACCCGGCCCTGTGCATCCGCAATCGCCACCTCCACGCACGCAAACGGCCGCCCCGCGGAGCCGAGGCGCTGCAGCCATTTCGCATGGCCGTTCGCATGGCCGCGATCGGCAATGTCCTGCCTCGACAGAACCGAGATCGTCATCGGGCTCTCGCCCTGACCGTAGATCTGCGCGAGCCGCGGCCCGAAGCGTTCGAGCGCCTTCAGACAATCCTCCCGGTACATGGGCGCCCCGCCCCAAACGATGGTGCGGATATTCTCGACTGCGTAATCGGCCCGCGCCTCCACCATCCGCTTCACCATGGTCGGCGCCGCGAACATCGAGGTGCGCGGCCACACCGCAATGAGTCGGGCAATCTCCTCGGCATCGAACCCGCCGGATTCGGGCACCACATGCACCCCCGCGCGCGCCACATGCGGCATCATGTAGAGCCCCGATCCATGGCTCATCGGCGCCGCATGCAAGAGCGCATCGCCGGGCGCTGCGGTATCGACCTCGGAGAGATAGGCGTGGCTTGCCCACGCCAGCACGCGATGGGTCAGCATGGCGCCCTTCGGCCGCCCGGTCGTGCCCGAGGTGTAGAACAGCCAGGCAAGATCGTCGGGGGCGCGCGGCACCACCGGCATCGGATCGGCGGAGAACAGCGCTTCGTACCCCGCACTGCCGATTGTCGTCAGCCGTTCCACGTTCGCCGGCGCATGCGCCGCCATCTCGCTCGCAATGTCCGCCGTAACAAACGCCGCCCGCGCGCCCGAATGGGCAAGGATGTAGGCGAGTTCCTTTCCGTGCAGTTTGGCGTTGGCCGGCACCGCGGCAAGGCCCGCGTGCCAGATGCCGTAGAGCACTTCGAGATAGTCCGGGCAGTTCTTTGCTGCGATGGCCACGCGGTCGCCCGGCGCAAGGCGCCATCGTTCGCGCAGCGCGCAAGCGAGCCTTGCGGCACGCGCGGCGGCCGCTCCATAGGTCCGCAGCACCCGCGTGCCGAACCCGAGCGCCGCCCGGTCAGGATGGGCGGCCCCGCTCCGCGCAAGCCAGATCGCCAGATTCATGTCGGCCCCCGCGCCTGAGCCTGCGCCCGCCGACGACAAAGCTCATGCCGCGTTCGGCCAGCCGGCGTAGACCGGAAAGCCCTCGCCCACGAGCAGCGAAACCGTTTCGTACAGCGGCAGGCCGACGATGGTACTGTAGGAACCCACGATCTTGACCACGAAAGCCCCCGCGAGCCCCTGGATCGCGTAGCCGCCCGCCTTGCCCTGCCATTCGCCGGTCGCAAGATAGGCCGCAATCTCCTCGTTCGACAGTCGCTTGAAGCGCACCCGCGCCTCGGCAAGCCGCTGCCGGAACGCCCCCTTCGGCGTCACCACGCACACCGCCGTGCAGACCCGATGGTTGCGTCCTGAGAGCAGCCGCAGGCATTGCTGCGCTTCGTCCATCAACTCGGCTTTCGGCAGGATGCGTCGGCCCACCGCCACCACCGTGTCGGCGGCAACCACATAGGCGCCGGAAAGATCGCTGTCGCGCGTCACCGCGGCGTAGGCCGCCTCCGCCTTGGCCCGGGCGAGCCGGGTGGCGTAGGCGCGCGGCAACTCGCCCTTGATTGGCGTCTCGTCCACGTCCGCGGGCCGCAGCGCATCCGGCTGGATGCCGATCTGGTTGATCAAACTCAGCCGCCGGGGCGACCCCGAGGCGAGCACGAGTTTGGGACGGCCATTCATCGGCACGATCGCATCGGCGGAAGGTCCGGGACGGCTACGCAACCAGACGCGCAGATTCATTTGAACCGATAGGTGATGCGGCCCTTGGTGAGATCGTACGGGGTCATTTCCACCAGGACCCGATCGCCCGCGAGCACGCGGATGCGGTTCTTGCGCATGCGGCCGGCCGTGTGGGCGATGATTTCATGGTCGTTCTCGAGCTTGACGCGGAACGTGGCGTTCGGCAGCAGCTCCGTCACCACGCCGGGAAATTCGAGCAGTTCTTCTTTCGGCATTCGCGATCCAGTCGATCTGTACCTGCGGCGCACATGCGCCGTAAATTTCCGCGAAAGCTAGCGGAATTGGCCGATGCCCACAACAGCTTTCGCGCCTCGGTCTATCCCTTCCAATGCAGTGCGCAGAGGAGGGTGAACAGCCGCCGCGCGGTGTCGAAATCCACCACCACCCGATGTTTGATGCGCTCCTGCAAGAGCGCCGAGCCTTCGTCGTGCACCGCGCGACGTCCCATGTCCAGCGCTTCGATGCGGTCGGGCGTCGCGGTCTTGATCGCCGCATAATAGCTGTCGCAGATCAGAAAATAGTCCTTCACCACGCGCTTGAACGGATTGAGCGACAGATAGTGCTTAGCCACCGGCGTATTGTCGGCGAGCCTGATGTCGAACACCAGGCGATTTTCCGCAAGACTTAAGTGCAGGGCATAGGGGCCTCCGCCATGGCCGACCGGCGCGAACGAATTCTCCTGGATCAGGTCGTCGATCGCCACCGCCCGCTCGTACTCCACATCGAGGCCGGCGCGGCCGATGGAATCCTTATCGAGCGTCACCGCGACGATGCGAAAGGGGTCGTCTGGCCGCGCCTTTTTCATCGACGGTTGAGGCGGATCGCGATTGAGCGCGCGTGGGCCTCCAATCCCTCCGCCGCGCCCAGCGTCATCGCCGCTCCCGACAGCGCGCCGAGCTGCTCCGGCCCGCATTTGAGGATCGACGTCCGTTTCATGAAATCGAGCACGCTGAGCCCCGAGGAGAAGCGCGCCGAGCGCGCCGTCGGCAGCACGTGGTTCGATCCGGCCACATAGTCGCCGACCGCTTCCGGCGTGTGCGACCCGAGAAAAATGGCGCCCGCGTTGCGGATTCTTCCCGCCAGCCGCTCCGGATCTGCGGTCTCGATTTCCAGGTGCTCCGGCGCAATCGCGTCCACCAGCGCCACCGCGTCGTCGAGACTTGCCACCAGAATGATCGCGCCGTGCTCGCGCCACGACGCCGCTGCTGTGGCGCCGCGCGGCAGCGTTGCGAGTTGGTCGTTCACCGCCCGCTCCACGGCCTCAGCCAGCATCGCATCGTCGGTGACGAGAATCGCCTGCGCCGCCGCATCGTGCTCCGCCTGTGCCAGAAGATCGGCGGCGACCCAATTCGGGTTCGCCGACTTATCGGCGATGACGAGCACTTCCGACGGACCGGCGATCATGTCGATGCCCACGGTGCCGAACACCGCACGTTTGGCCTCGGCCACGTAGGCATTGCCGGGGCCGACGATCTTCGCCACCGGCCGGATGGTTTCAGTGCCGTAGGCCAGCGCCGCGATCGCCTGCGCGCCGCCGACGCGATAGATCTCGTCGATGCCGGCAAGCGAAGCCGCGGCGAGCACGAGCGGCGACAGGTTTCCGTCCGGCGCCGGCACGGTCATCACGAGCCGCGGCACGCCCGCGACCTTGGCCGGCACCGCATTCATCAAGACCGAGGAAGGATATGCCGCGCTGCCGCCGGGCACATAGAGACCGACCGCCTCGATTGCCGTCCAGCGATGGCCGAGCTCCACGCCCAGCGCATCGGTGAAGCGCTCATCGGCAGGCTTCTGTCTCCGGTGATAGGCCTCGATCCGGTCGCGCGCGAATTTGAGCGCCTCGAGTGCCTTGCCGTCGCATTTGGCGGATGCCGCGGCGATGTCGGCGTCCGGCACGCGCAGGCCGATCCGGTCGAGATCGACGCGGTCGAATTTCCGGCTCAGCTCGATGAGCGCACGATCGCCGCGCTTGCGCACCTCTGCGATGATCTCGCGCACGCTCTGCGCGACGTCCTCGGTCGCCTCCCGCTTGGCGGCGAGGAAGGCGGCAAAGCGCGCCGCGAAATCCGCGGCCCTGGCATCGAGTCGGATCGGCATGGCTTCCGGCGGGGCAATTTAACGTGGCGCATGTCCGTTGCGGAAAACCGGTTTCCACTTTTGCGGGACATGCGCCAGCCCCACCGGTCATTGGCCCGCGGGAGCGGGCTGCGTCAAGCCTGTTTCAGAATTGGATCGGAAAGGTCGAGATCCAGATGATGCGCCGGGCAGCAACTCGTCGCCCACACTGCGCCGAGGTCGGCCACTTCCGCCTCCAGACACTCCACTTCGAGCCGCATGGCCCCGCCGCCGGAGAACGTCAGCGTCACCACGCCGGCCGGGGGATCGCGCTCGGCGAACGATACGGCGAGCAGGTTGAGCACCGTGTCCCTGGTCCGGTCGATGTGGCAGGCCTTGCAGCTCAGCACCCGTTCGAAGCGCAGCGCCGCAGATCGCCGGCGGTATTCCGGCATGGGACTGTGCACCGCCTCCCAATCGAAGCGCTTGAGCCCGATAACCAGCCGCCGTTCTGAGGGCCGCCAGCGGATATCCTCGGTATTTATCACTGCATCCTGCAGATGCGCGGAGAGAACCTCCAAATCATCCCTGTCGAGCGCGATCAGCTTGAGGGGGGTCAGGCTGGCCTGCATGGATCGACCCTGGCGCTTGTCTGATGGTATGGCCAAAAACGTAGGCAAGGCCTGCCGGCTCCGCAAGCCTGGATTTGCGCCGGGTATGGGAAGGTATCGCCATCCGAGGGACGCCGGTTCGGCAACAAGCCGGGTCAGCCGCCGCTCAGCCGGTGATCCGTTCGATGGCCGCCCCGCAGGCGGCGAGTTTCTGCTCCAGCCGCTCGAAGCCGCGATCCAGGTGATAGACCCGGTTGACGATGGTTTCCCCCTCCGCCGCAAGCGCGGCGATCACCAGCGACACCGAGGCGCGCAGATCGGTCGCCATGACGGGAGCGCCCTTCAGCCTCGGCACGCCTTCGATGGTCGCGGTTTCACCGTCGAGGTGGATGCGCGCGCCGAGCCGCGCCAGCTCCTGCACATGCATAAAACGATTTTCGAAGATCGTCTCGGTGATGCGCGAAGTCCCGTCCGCCCGGGTCATCAGTGCCATGAGCTGGGCCTGCAGATCGGTGGGGAAGCCGGGAAACGGCGCGGTGGCCACTTCCACCGGCGCGAGCGCAGCGCCGTTGCGCGCAACGCGAATGCCCTCGTTGGTGACGGTGATTTCCGCGCCGACCTTGGCGAGTATGTCGAGCGCGGCCTGCAACAGCTCCGGCCGCGCGCCCTCCAGCAACACCTCACCGCCGGTCATGGTGACCGCCATGGCATAGGTGCCGGCCTCGATGCGGTCGGGCAGCACCGTGTGCCGCGCGCCGTTGAGCTTCGCCACGCCCTCGACCACGATGCGGGAGGTACCGGCCCCGGAAATTTTTGCGCCCATTTTGTTGAGGCAACTGGCGAGATCGCCGATCTCCGGCTCGCGCGCGGCGTTCTCGATCACCGTCGTGCCGCTCGCCAGCGTCGCCGCCATGATTGCTGTATGGGTGCCGCCGACCGTGACCTTGGGAAACACGATCTCGGCGCCTTTGAGCCCGCGCCTTGCGCGCGCGATCACGTAGCCGGCTTCGATTTCGATCTCGGCGCCGAGCCGCGCCAGCGCCATGATCAACAGATCCACCGGCCGCGTGCCGATGGCGCATCCGCCGGGCATGGAGACCCGCGCCTCCCCCATGCGTGCCAGGAGCGGCGCGATGACCCAAAAACTCGCGCGCATTTGCGCGACGAGCTCGTAGGGCGCCGTGGTATCGACGATCTGCGCCGCACAAATGTGCAGCGTCTGCCCGTTCGGCTGCGTTTCGCCCGCACGCTTGCCTGCGTACATGACATCGACGCCGTGGTTACCGAGGATGCGGCGCAAGAGCCGCACGTCGGCGAGCGCCGGCACGTTATCCAGAATGAGCGTCTGATCGGTGAGCAGGCTCGCGATCATCAGCGGCAGCGCGGCGTTCTTGGCGCCGGAAATCGGAATGGCGCCGGACAAGCGTCGCCCGCCTGCGATCCGTATGCGGTCCATCTTGCCTCGCTGCCTGCTGCCGGAATGAACTAGCCCGCCCCTCGCCCGCCGGCAAACAGTATCGCTTTGCAGGGTTACCCAAAACCCCCGCGCATCCGGCGGCTGCGATGCTATTGGGCGTACCGATTGCGGCGAAAGTCCGCACCGGAGGCGTTCATTGTGCCGGACTTTCGTCGCTCAGCTTGCGTGTTGCCCCGCCCCGCTCCACAGTCTTGAGCGCTGCGCGCCCGCGCGCCTGGGCCTTGCGCCGCTTCAGGTTTTCCCGCAGCGCCGCGCGCAGCCGCTCCTTGCGCTGGTTCGCCGACGATTTTTTTGCGGTCATGCCAAATATCTAGCGCGGTAGCTTCGCCGCCGCCAGCCGCCCCAATATTGTCACACGCCGCTTATGCCACGGTATCCGACCCCGATCGATTGCGGCATGTTAATCGCGGCAGGACGGCTTGCCTCCCCGCACCCCATGTGGCAATGAACCCTGGTCCCGGACTTGAAACTCTTCAGCGGCACGCAAGATCAGTGCTTCGTTAGCTTCCGCGGGCTATCATTTCACCCGCCGCTGCCGTAGCTCAGTGGTAGAGCACCCCCTTGGTAAGGGGGAGGTCGCAAGTTCAATCCTTGCCGGCAGCACCAGCGACACGGTTGATCGATTTCAATTTCGACGCTCGGAAGGTATGCCTGGGCCGCGCACCCGGCGCCGCTGCTCGAATCCTGCGCGCGGGGCCCGTCGCATCGTCTCGATCAGTTGCTGATGCGCGCGAGCAAAAACCTGCTGCTTGCACTCCACGGCGCTCGGGTCGAGCGGACGTTTCTGAACCTGACGCCGATGCAAGTTGATGGAACGATTGCAAAATTTCCGGAGCCGGGATTGGTAAGGTCTGGTTAACGCTCGGGCAACCGCTCCGCCCCATAATGCGTCGGCTCCACGGACAATCGGATGTCAGGCACGAATTTCCTCTCCGCTGAGACTTGGCTTGCAGTGGCCGTGACCGCCCTCGTCATGGGAGCGGTGGGCGCCGCGCTCTACTTGCGCCTCTGGCGCGACAAGCAGCGCCTGATCACCGCGCTCAACAACATGACGCAGGGTCTGTGCATGTTCGATGCGCGCGCGCGCCTGACCTTGTGGAACTCGCGCTATCTGGAGATGTACGGAATGTCCCCGGAAGTGGTGACCTCCGGACGGCCGCTGCGCGAGATTCTTGAGCACCGCATCGCCACCGGCAGTTTTTCCGGCGATCCCGACCGCTATATCGCCGAAGTCCGCACCGAGCTGGCGCAGTCCAAGCAGATCGCCCGGGTGCTGCAGCTTCCCGACGGCCGCAGGGTTGCGCTCGGCGGACGGCTGATGCCGGACGGCGGCTGGGTGGTGACCCACGACGACATCACCGAGCAGTGGCGCGCCGAACAGCAGCAGGCCGCGGCGCGGCTCAACGACGAGCGCCGCGCCACGCTCGAGTCGGCGATCGCTGCGTTCCGCGAGCAGATCCAGAGCGTGCTGCACATCGTGGGCGAGAATGCCGCCACCATGAAATCCACCGCCACGGCGCTGTTCGGCGCCTCAGGCAAGACCTCGCAGCACGTGGAGAGCGCGGTGCAGGAGTCCAAGACCGCCTCCGCCAACGTCTCCTCGGCGGCTGGCGCTGCCGACGAGATGTCGGGCTCGATCACCGAGATCAGCCGCCAGCTCGTCGCCACCGCACAAATCGTGCGCGAGACCGCGGGCAAAGCGCAGACGGCGAGTCAGGAGATCGTGCATCTGGCCGAATCCGCGCAGCAGATCGGCGACATCGTCAAACTGATCCAGAACGTCGCCGGCAAGACCAACCTGCTGGCCCTCAACGCCACGATCGAAGCCGCGCGGGCCGGAGAGGCCGGCCGCGGCTTTGCCGTGGTCGCCTCGGAAGTTAAATCGCTGGCGGTACAGACCGCCAAGGCCACCGAGGAGATCGCCAGCCGCATCCTCGCCGTGCAGGCCGCCACCAACGACACGGTTGCGGTCATCCGCCAGATCGCCGATCAGATGAAGGACATCGAACACCGCGCCTCGTCCGTTGCCGCCGCCGTGGAGGAGCAGAACGCCGCCACCGGCCAGATTGCGGAGAACGTCACCAGCGCGGCGCAAGGTACCAATCAGACCGTGGCGGTGCTGGACGCGGTGATTCATGCCGCCGCGGAAACGCGCGCCGCCGCGGAGACGGTGCTGGGAACCGCCGAGGCGGTCGAGAGCGCGATCGGCACGCTGCGCGCCAAGATCGAGCAATTCCTCGTCCAGGTCGCCGCCTGAACCGGGCCTCTCCGCTTTATCGACCTCGCTCGCGATCCTCCTGTTGCGAGGCGGAGCCCGTGGTCGCCGGCTGTTTCGGTGCGCGACGCGGTTGCGCGGCCGACGCGCGCGGCGCCTGTTGCGGCTCCGCCGCCGGAGTCTGCGGCCGGGGCGGACGTGCCGATGCTGCAGGTGGTCGGACCTCGGGCGCTTGCGGCGGAGGCACCGCCTGTGGCTTGCGTTGCTCTACCGGCGGCAGGGCCTGGTGCTGCTGCACCGGCGGCGCGGCACCAGTCGTATTGGGGTCTGCACGCCTGTGCGGTCGGGTGTCCGTTCGCGATCCCGATCATCCTGCATGGACGGCACCTCGGCGCGTGGTGCAGGTGGGGCGCCGGTGGCGCCCGGCCACCTCGGCCGCACCCGTTCTTGTGCGGGCTGATCCTCGCGTGCGCCAGGAGCCTCGCGCCCCTGTGGACCGATACCAGTCGTTCCAGGGCCGGGCCCGCACTCTTGAGTCCGCGGATGATCCCCATCCGGCGCTCGGCCGCCACGCGCCGCTGGCTGCGGTGCGACCGCCTACTCCGCGGCGGCGAGCGCGCGGCCGGCGTTGCGGCGCAGGCAGGCGATGGCAAAGTCGGTGGACATGATGTCGCCGAACACGAGGTAGAAGGAGATCAGCGACGCATTGTGGTCCTCGTCGGTCATCGCGGCATTGGCGTCGGTGATCATCACGGTCTTGAAATTGAGCATCATTGCGTCGCGCGCCGTCGATTCGCAGCACACGTTGGTGACGGTGCCGGCGATGAGCAGCGTGTCGAGCGCGCGCTCCCGCAGCTTGTCCGCCAGATTCGACGAACCCTGGATGAACGCGCTGTAGCGCCGCTTTTCGACGATCAGATCCTCCGTTCCCACTTCGAGCGCCGGCCACAGTTCGTGCCCCTTGCTGCCGGCCGCGAGCGCGGCGGCCCGCTTTGAGCTGCGTTCCGGCCCCAGCATGCCGTACAGCGTCGACCAGCTTGTCAGCGTCTCCTGCGTGAACACCGTCTTGATCCAGACCACTGTGCCGCCCGCCTCCCGCACCGCGCGCGCGAGCCGATTGACGTTCGGCACGATCTTCTCCGCCATCGGACAGAGCGCGTGCGCCACCCCCGGCAGCATGAACGCGTTCTGCATGTCAACCACCACGAGCGCCGTGCGTCTGGGGTCGAGGTCCTGGTGCACGTGCTCGCGCCCGTACCGCGCGATGACGCGATCGATCACCGGTTGTGGAATGGCGATCTTGTGCATGCGGTGCTCCCCGGTCGGCCCCTGGACGGCTGCAGTATGCCCCCCGTTCTTGATTTGGAGCAACCTGAGCGGCTTTGCCGTGTAATAATTTGTCGTGTTCCAACGAACAGATCACATGGTTGTTTTTGCTTCGATTTGCGCCTCGACAACCGCCCTGGAGGGCTTCTAAAAAGGGGCGCTGGCGTGCTTTGGGCGTCCCCCGGGATACGAAACGCAATGGCTTACGACCGATTTTTCCTTCAGGCCCTGGACAGGCTGCGGGCGGAGCGGCGCTACCGCGTCTTTGCCGACCTTGAGCGCATCGCCGGCCATTTCCCCCATGCCATCTGGCATTCGCCCGCAGGCCCGCGCGAAGTCGTGCTCTGGTGCTCCAACGACTATCTCGGCATGGGCCAGCACCCCAAGGTGATCGGCGCCATGGTGGAGACGGCGACCCGCATGGGCACCGGCGCCGGCGGCACCCGCAACATCGCCGGCACCAACCATCCGCTGGTCGAGCTCGAGCGCGAGCTCGCCGACCTGCACCGCAAGGAAGCGGCGCTCGTTTTCACCTCAGGCTACGTGTCGAACGAGACCGGCATCTCCACCATCGCCAAGCTGTTGCCGGACTGCGTCATCCTCTCCGACGCCTACAACCACAATTCCATGATCGCCGGCATCCGCCAGGCCGGCTGCGAGAAGCACATCTTCCGCCACAACGACCTCGCCCATCTCGAAGAACTGCTGCGCGCCGCCGGCGACCGGCCCAAGCTGATCGCCTTCGAGAGCATTTATTCCATGGACGGCGACGTCTCGCCCATTGCCGCCATCTGCGATCTGGCGGAGAAATATTCCGCCCTCACCTATCTCGACGAGGTGCACGCGGTCGGCATGTACGGCGCGCGCGGCGGCGGCATTGCCGAGCGCGACGGAGTGATGCACCGCGTGGACGTGATCGAGGGCACGCTGGGCAAGGCGTTCGGCGGTCTCGGCGGTTACATCGCCGGCAGCGCCGCCCTCATCGACGCGGTGCGCTCCTATGCACCCGGCTTCATTTTCACCACCGCCCTGCCGCCGCCGGTGTGCGCCGCAGCCGCGGCCGCCATTCGGCACCTGAAATCCTCCAGTTGGGAGCGCGAACGCCAGCAGGAACGCGCCGCCCGCGTCAAGGCAGTGCTCACCGCCGCCGGCCTGCCGGTGATGCTCACGTCCACGCACATCGTGCCGGTGATGGTCGGCGATCCCGAGCAATGCAAGCGCGCGAGCGACCTTCTGCTCGCCGCGCACGGCATCTACATCCAGCCGATCAACTATCCGACCGTGCCCAAGGGCACCGAGCGGCTGCGCGTGACGCCGACGCCCTATCACGACGACGCGCTGATCGACGCGCTGGCCGAGGCGCTGGTGGAGGTGTGGGCGCAGCTCGGCCTGCCGCTCAAAGCCCGCGCGCTGGCTGCGGAATAACGTTCAATCTTCGATCGTGGGCCTTTGGTCCGGCGGCCGTTGATCCTCCGGCAGCCTCAGCGCCGGGAGCGACCCGCCTGCGCGCCGCACTTGCCACGGCAGCGAGAGAGTCACCAACAGGAACCGCCACAGGTGATGCGCGCCGACGAAGATCGGATCGAGATGCAACGCAAGCGCAAGCACCATCATCGTGTCCTGCGCGCCGGGTGAAAACGCCACCACCGCATCCGCGATCCGCACCGACAAGAACGCCGTAAGCACCAAAACGAAGCCGGACGTCACCGCAATCCCCACCGCGAACGAGCCGAGCGCCGCGCCGAGATAGCGCACGAGCGTGCGCGGATCGGTATTGGCGAAGCGCGACCCGGTGACCGCGCCGATGCCGATTACCGCCGCCGCCACCGCCCAGGCCGGCAGATTGGTGTGCACGAACCCGCCGCCGTGCAGCACCGCCGAGCCGATCATCGCGCCGAACAACAGCCCGCCCGGCAGCCGCAGCCACAGCATGGCCAGCGCGGCCAAGGTCGACACCGCGATCAGCACCGCAAGCCCGCCGAGCGAGGCGTCTCCCGCTGCAATGCGGGGGATAGCGGCCGCGCTCAGCCCGAACAGCGCGAGCCCCGCGGGGATGCCGACCGTCAGCAACACCACCCGCATCACTTGTACGATGGCGATAGCGCGCAGGTCGGCGCCGTATTCGGCGGCCAGCGCCATCACCTGCGCGAGCGCCCCCGGGCTTGCCCCGAACACTGCCGTCTGCGCATCCCAGCCATGCACGATACGCAGATAAGAGGTGGTCGCGACAACGATGCAGATCGTCGACACGGTGAGCGCGGCGAGCGTCACCGGAAACGATGCCATGCCCTGCAGCAATTCCGGCGTCACCGCGGCGCCGAGCGAGATTCCCACCGCCACGAACACGATCCGCGCCAGCGGCAGCGGCACCATCATGGGTCGGCCGAGCAACGCCGCCGCGGCCACCGCAAGCAGCGAACCGGAAATCAATCCTGCCGGGAAGCCGATGAGAACGAACGCGAACCCGCCGCCCGCCGCAATCAGCAGCGTCTCGGCCGTGCGCAGCGTCGATTGTTTGCGGGAGATCGGCGCGACCATCCGGCGCGATCAATGCCCCGTCCGCCAGCCCTCGTCAACGAAGCTGCCTCTTTCCTGCCTCGAACCGGCGCCGCGGCTACCCGCGTCTGCCGCTGCTGAGAGTGATGCGCACCAAGTCGGCGGTGTTTCTGGCGCCGAGCTTGTCCATGATGCTCGCGCGATGCACCTCGATGGTGCGCGGGCTGATGCCGAGCCTGCGTCCGGCCTCCTTGTTGGTCGCCCCGGCGGTGATTTCGGCGAGCACTTCGCGTTCACGCCGCGTCAGGCCTTCAAGCCCGTTCTTGGGGCGCGACAATGCACCACCGCCCGCTCCACCGGAGCGTTTGGACGTCCGCGACCGCATTTCGCGATTGCCTCCTCACGCCACGCATCAGCCGGCGGCAGAACGCCGGCGCGAAACTAGTTAACGCCGATGCTTTGCGCCGCGCAAGGCCCGCGTGGCCGGCGCTATCTTCGCGCCAGGAGGTCGCGGATTTCCTGCAACAGCACTTCCTGCCGCGGCGGCGCAACCTTGGTTTCCTCCCGCTGCCGCAATCGCTGGAACAGGTTGATGACGAAAAACAGCGCCGCGGCGATGATGATGAAATTGATGACGATGGTGACGAAGTTGCCCCAGGCGAGCACGGCGCCCTGCTTCTTTGCCTCGACCAGCGTGTCTGCCGTCACCTTGCTCGACAGGCCGATGAAGTAGTTGGAGAAGTCGAGGCCGCCCGAGATCGCTCCCAGCACCGGCATAAAAATATCTCCCACCAGCGATTCGACGATCTTGCCGAACGCGGCTCCGATGATGACGCCGACCGCGAGATCGACCACGTTGCCGCGCATGGCAAAGTCACGAAATTGCTTGAGCATTTTGTCCTCCTCGCGGGCAGCAATCTTGCAAGGCACGTCCTCTCGGAAAATCGGTTCCCACTTTTCCGGGACATGCACTGGCCCGCGCCGCCATGCTGCGCTCGGCCATCGGCGGGGGTCAACATGATGTCGACGACACCGACGGTCGATCCACGCCTTGTTATGCGGCATGGCACACAGCCGGATTCGTCAGCGCCGACTGCCGATGAATTGCAGGATCACCTCGCGACGGTGCGGCGCGCGCCGGTGTTCGATCAAATACACGCCCTGCCAGGTGCCGAGTCCGAGCTCTCCTGCGGCCACCGGAACATGCAGAGAGACCCCGGTGAGCATGGCCCGCACGTGCGCCGGCATGTCGTCCGGCCCCTCGACGCTGTGGATCCAATCCCCGCCGATGGGTGCAAGTTGGTCGAGCGCCCGCAACAGATCGATCCGCACATCCGGATCGGCATTTTCCTGAATCGTCAACGACGCCGAGGTGTGGCGCAGATACACGAACAGCGTGCCATCCGCCGCGCTGCTCCTCTTCACGAATTCGGCGAGCGCGTCGGTGATCTCGGTGAACCCCTGCCCTTGCGTCTCGACGCTCAGCGTTGCGCTCGTCACGAGCTGCGGGGCGACGTTGACGATTGCGGAGAGCTGGCCGGCCATGCGCCGATTCATATCAAGTCTTGCGCATGATGTCGCGCTGCAGGTCGGCGATCATCTTGACGAGTCGTTTCCAGACTTTGTCCAAATGACCCAGCAGCCGATCGAGCTCGACGTTCGGCGGAGCGATCGTCGGCGGGACGATCGATTGTCCTTCGCTGTTCCGGCTCGCCGGAGGTTCGGACCTGATCCCGTGGGGCAGCGGCAGGCCGTGCGCCAGCAATTCCTGCTTCAGCGCAGCGTTGTCGGCGGCCAGACGCGCGATTTCGGCCTCGAGCGCAGTCCGCTCGTCGGGCACCGTGCGGCAGAACCAGCCGCCGCTTTCCCAGCCGCACTGCGACACCCGGCCGGTGCGCACGTCGAGCCGGAGAAAGGCATCGCCTGCGCGATGGAACGTATAGCGCGCCGTATCCGACGGCCCCGCCGCCTCCTGCGCCCATGCGCCGCTCCCGATGGACACCGCACCTATGACTGCCGCAGCGATGCTCAAGCCACGCATATGTCCTCCTCCCTTCCCGACGCGCCCATCGAGCACGAACCTTGCGGCGCTTTTGCGGGAACAAACTGCGGCCGCAAAGTGCGCTCCGGCACCGCGGCACATCGCTCCAGGCGCCGGGTTTTTGCCCGCGCGATTCGGCATGAAGTATTTGATCCAACACAAATTTTCTCGGTTTTCCGCATTGCGGCAGTTTCCTTGACTAAAACAGACCCAAACTCTATGGTCCGCGCGGTCTTTTCGGACGGCAAGCGCTTTCTGCGTCGGCTGGAATTTGCGAGTGTTCAGGACCATGGGCACGCGCAAAGACGGCAACGAGAGCGAGCGGTCGGCCGAGGAAGCCGCCCTTTCCGCGAGGCTGAAGCGCCTCGGCGAACGGCTCGACGAAAAATCGGCAGAGCACTCGCCCGAGGCCGCCCCGCCGCCGCGCACCGACACTTCGGCTCTGGCGCGCGGACTGCGGCTCTCAACGGAACTGGTTGCGGGGGTGATCGTAGGAGGAGTCATCGGCTGGCTCCTCGATCGCTGGCTCGGCATCTCGCCGTGGGGGTTCATTGTGTTTGTGCTGCTCGGCTTCGCCGCCGGCATTCTCAATCTGATGCGTTCGGCGGGTCTTGTCGCCGAGCGACGCTGGAAGGACTAGGAACGCCGTAGGGCGCCCGCGATCACGATGGCCGCTGCCGCAGATCCCATTCACCAGTTCGAGATTCACAATCTGGTGCCGCTGTTGAAGATCGGCGCGGCGGACATTCATCTCACCAACTCAGCGATCTTCATGCTGCTCGCGGTCGGCCTTTCGGCGCTGCTTCTGCTCGGCGCCACCGCCGGCCGCCGCCTCGTTCCCACGCGCATGCAGTCGGTGGCGGAACTCTCCTACGAGCTTGTCGCACACACCCTGCGCAGCACCGCCGGCGAGGAGGGGATGAAATTCTTTCCTCTCGTGTTCTCGCTGTTCATGTTCATTTTGCTCTGCAACCTGATCGGGATGATCCCCTATACGTTCACGGTCACGAGCCACATCGTCATCACCGCGGCGCTGGCGCTGCTCGTGTTCTTCACCGTCATCATCCACGGCATCTGGACCCACGGCCTGCACTGGTTCCGGCTGTTCCTGCCGAGCGGCATCCCCGGCTGGATGGCACCGGTGATCGTGGTCATCGAGCTGCTCTCGTTTTTGTCGCGGCCGCTGTCGCATAGCGTGCGGTTGTTTGCCAACATGTTGGCCGGTCACATTACGCTCAAGCTCGTGGCGAGCTTCGTGGTCATGATGGGCGGCATCGGCGTACTCGGGTGGATCGGCGCCATTGCGCCGCTTGCGCTCACTGTCGCGCTTACCGCGCTCGAGCTTTTAGTCGCATTCCTGCAGGCCTACGTCTTCACCATTCTGACCTGCATCTATCTCAACGACGCCATCCACCCCGGACACTGACTTCTTCAAGAGGAGCGACCTTCATGGATCCAGTAACTGCCCAAACCATCACTGCGGCCGCCAAATATCTCGGCGCCGGGCTGGCTTGCATCGGCATGGGCGGCGCCGCCATCGGTGTCGCATCGGTGTTCGGCCAATATCTTTCCGGCGCGCTGCGCAATCCGTCCGCGGCGAGCGGCCAGACCGGCAACTTGTTCCTCGGATTCGCACTGGCCGAGGCGTTCGGCATCTTCTCGCTGCTGATCGCGCTCCTGTTGCTGTTCGTGCTCTAAGGCCCGTTACAGGCGCAAGCCATGGCCCAGAAGGCGCACACCGAGGTTCCCTCGAAAGGGCACTTTCCGCCTTTTCAGACCGAAACCTTTGCGTCGCAGCTATTCTGGCTCGCCGTCACCTTCGTCGCGCTCTATCTCCTGATCGGGCGGGTCGCGCTGCCGCGGCTCGGCGGCATTGTGGAGGCGCGGCGCAGCCGCATCGACGGGGACCTCGCCGAGGCGTCACGCCAGCGCAAAGCCGCGGACGCGGCACTGGCCGCCTACGAGCAGGCGCTCGCCGACGCCCGCAACCGCGCGCAAGCCGTGGCCAACGAGACCCGCGATCGCCTCAATGCGGAGGCAGAACAGACGCGCCGGGCGCTGGAGGCCAAGCTCAACGCCCGCATTGCCGAGGCCGAGCAGCGGATCGCGGCGAGCCGCGCCGCCGCCATGGCCAATGTGCAGGGCATCGCAGCGGAGGCGGCAGCCTCGATCGTGCAGCGCCTGACCGGGATTGCGCCGGCCGGCGGCACGGTCGAACGGGCCGTGGCCGAGGCGCTCAAACGCTGAAGGGAAGCACCGTGTTCGATCATGTGCAGACCGCCGAGTTCTGGGTTGCCGCCGCCTTCGTGATCTTTGTCGCGTTTTTGTTCTACCTCGGCGCGCACCGAAAAATTTTCGACGCCCTCGACCAGCGCAGTGCGCGCATTAAGGCCGAGCTCGATGAGGCGCGCCGCCTGCGCGAGGAGGCGGAAAAAATCCTGGCCGAGTATCAGCGCCGGCAGCGCGAGGCCGACCGCGAGGCGGCCGAAATCATCGCCGGCGCCAAGGCAGAGGCCGAACGGCTGGCGGCGGAGGCCCGGGGGCGCTTGGAGGATTTTGTTTCGCGCCGCACAAAAATGGCCGAAACCAAGATCGCCCAGGCGGAGGCGCAGGCCGTGGCCGACGTGCGGGCCGCGGCGGCCGACGCCGCCGTCGCCGCCGCCGAAAAGATTCTGGCCGAGACTGTCAAGGACAAGGTTGCCGACGAGCTGATCGCCCGCGGCATCGCCGAGGCTGCCGGCAAGCTTAAGGTTAACTAGAAATTAACGGCCCCCGCCGGCCGCGCCCCGCCGCCATTGCCGGCGATTTCCAGTACATTGCTGCAAATGATTCGCGAGGGTCGACGCGCGACCGCGAGTCCGTCAAGGCGTGGCACGTTCTGATTTAGCTTGCGCCAAAAAATTGCTGTGCATGCGGCGCGCCGGACCTGTGGCCGATGGGGAGAGGGGCCAGTGGTCATATTCGATTGCAACGGCGTTCTCGTCGACAGCGAACTGATCGCCGCCGAGGTGACGGCGCATGAGTTCACCCGCGCGGGATTTCCGCTGACGCCTGAGATCGTGGCCCGCTATTTCACCGGCCGCCGCCCCACCGACATGTATGCGGCGATCGAGCAGGCCTATCGCATGCGGCTCCCGCCGGACCTGATCGGCTCCGTCACCGCCGCAATCCTTGCACGCCTGCGCGAGGAGGTGCGGCCGATGCAGCACATGGAACACGCGCTCACCTGGCTGCGCGGCCGCAAATGCGTGGCGTCCTCCTCGCCGGTGGAGCGCGTGCGCATCAGCCTCGAGGCGACCGGGCTGCTGCGGTTTTTCGACCCTTATCTGTTCTCGGCCAGCGACGTGCCGCGCGGCAAGCCCGCGCCCGATCTGTTTTTCTACGTGGCCGGCAAGATGGGCGTCGCGCCCGCCGACTGCATCGTGGTCGAGGATTCTCCGGCCGGCATTGCCGCCGCCAGCGCCGCGGGCATGACCTGCATCGGTTTCGTGGGCGGCAGCCACGCGGGACCGAATCTCGAGGCTCTGCTCGTCAACGCCGGCGCCCGCGCGGTGATTGCCGACATGCGGGCCCTGAAGGCGACCGTTGTGGCCCTGCGCGGCTGGTGAATGGACGGCTCTCCGCCTGGGAGCTTGAATTAGATCGCGCGACGCGGTGGTGGCTTTGCCGGTCGTTTCCTTTGCGGCTCTTTGACCGCCTCGCGGTCGAAACCGACATAGACCACATAGGCGTCGATCTCGCGCCCGCGCGGCATCGGGAAGCTGATCTCCTCTTCCACGTAGGTAAACGGCACGTTCGCCGCGTCGGGCGGTATCGTCACCGGCAGCCATCGCAGCTTGGTGACGATCGTTTCCGGCTCCGGTCCCTCGCGCACCACGGCAATGCGCAACGGCATCTCGATCTGTCCCGGCCCCCCGGCCGGCCCGAGGATCACCCGGCCCTCGACGCCGATTTTCATGGTCAGGGTGTTGCCCACAAGCTTGCACTCGCGCGCCATTTGCCCGAACGTCGCCTGATAGCGAACTGCGAGCGCGGCGGCTTCCATCCCTGGTGCGGAAACGGCGAAGGTTGAGGTGCCCGGCCGGATCGTGACCGTCGGACAATCGAAATCTTCGCGAAATCGCGGGGGAGGAGCCGTCGCCTCCGCCTGCGGCTCCGGGGGCGAGGTTCCGAACAGGTTGGAGATGCGCTCGCCAAGCGAAGGCGAGGATCGCGCCGCACCCGGAACCGTCGGTGCCTCGGAACGGCCGAAAATGTCGCCGCTGCAGCCGCCGACCAGCACGGCCAGCGCCAGCACGGCCGCACGACCGAGGCGTCCGCTCCGGTGCTTCAGGTTCATCATGCGCAAACTGGTCTCAGCCCTTCGCGGAATTGGCGAGCCGTGCATAGAGCAGATGGTCCTGCCATGTCCCGTTGATGCACAAGTATTCGCGCGCATAGCCCTCGCGCTGAAAGCCGGTCTTCTCCAGCAGCCGGATCGAGGGCACGTTCGTGGGGATGCACGCAGCCTCCAGCCGATGCAGCCGCAGCATGTCGAAAGCGACCGGAATGAGCGCCCGCAGCGCGGCGGTCATGTAGCCGCGCCGCGCATAGGGCTCTCCGATCCAATAGCCGAGGCTTCCCGACTGCGCCACGCCGCGGCGAATGCTCGCCAGCACGATCCCGCCGACGAGTGCGTTGTCTTCCTTGCGGAAGATGAAGAACGGATAGGCCTGGTCGCTGCGCTGATCCTCCGCATAGCGCCGCAGCCGCTGCCGGAAGGCGGTGCGGGTGAGATCGTCGCTCGGCCAGGTCGGCTCCCAGGGCGTCAGGAATGCCCGGCTTGCCTCGCGCAACGCCGCCCAGGCCGGGAAGTCGGCCATTTGCGGTGTGCGCAGGAACACCCCCTCGCCGATGATGGGCGGAAGCGGTTCGGGAGCGTTGATGCTGCGGAACAGGGCCATGGTCGACTATCGAACACGGATCATGCGGGCTGCGCCTCAGCCATCTGTTGGCCGAGACTGTCGACGATTGCAACGGCTCTTTCAAGGCCCGCGCCCGGCCCGAGTGCGGCGATCGCCGGGCGATTTCGTGCGAGAAGCGCCCTTCCGGCCTCGCGCGCGCTCTTGACCGTCACCCCCTCCACCCTGGCGACCATTTCTTCCAGCGGTATCGGCCGCCCGAAGGCGATCATCTGCCGCGCGATCTGCTCGGCGCGCGCGCCGGAGTTTTCCAGGGCCATGAGCAGGCCCGCCTTCATCTGCGCCTTGGCGCGCGCCACCTCGCTCTCCGTCAGATTCTCCGCCGCGCCGGCCAGCTCGTCGACCACGACTTGCAGGAGCTCCTGCAAATCATTCGCATCGGTTCCGGCGTAGAGGCCGAACATTCCGGTGTCCGAATAAGGAGCGTGGAATGCCGAGATCGCATAGCACAAGCCGCGCTTCTCCCGCACCTCCTGGAACAACCGCGACGACATACCCCCGCCCACCACGCTGGCGAACACCTGCAGGCTGTACAGCGCGGGATCGGTCTGGCGCAGGCCTTCCATGGCGATGGCGATGTGCACCTGTTCGAGGTCGCGGCTGACGATGCGTTTGCCGCCGTGGAATCTGGCAGGCGCCGGCTCCGGCCCCGCAGGGCCGTCAAAGCGGCGGAACAGCCGTTCGACCTCGGCCACGATCGCCTCGTGCTGCACGGCGCCCGCCGCGGCCACCACCATGTCCGGGCCGCGATAATTGCGATTGAGGTAGGCGCGCAGGTGCGCGTCGGTGAACGAGCGTACGCTCTCGGCAGTGCCGAGAATCGACCGTCCCACCGACTGGCCCGGGAACGCCGCGCTTTGCAGGAATTCGAACACCAGATCGTCCGGCGTATCCTCGCAGGCACCGATTTCCTGCAGGATGACGTTTTTCTCCCTCTCGAGCTCCTCGCGAGCAAAGGCGGGCTCCGACAGAATGTCGGCCAGAACGTCGAGGGCGAGCGGCACGTCCGGTTTGAGCACGCGCGCGTAATAGACGGTGGTCTCGATGCTGGTCGCCGCGTTGAGATCGCCGCCGACCGCTTCGATTTCCTCCGCGATCTGCCGCGCGTTGCGGCGCGCCGTTCCCTTGAACGCCATGTGTTCGAGCAGGTGGGCGATGCCGTGCTCGTGATTGAGCTCGTCGCGGCTGCCCGCCGCCACCCAGACGCCCACCGCGGCGCTCTGCAGATGCGGCATGCTGTCGGTGACCACGGCAAGGCCGGAAGGAAGGCGCGTGACTTGGACGCTCATGCTGCAACTCCCTGCGCGGCGCGACTCGCCGCCAAGATGA
This sequence comes from Xanthobacteraceae bacterium, assembly GCA_035574295.1. Classification (GTDB taxonomy): domain Bacteria; phylum Pseudomonadota; class Alphaproteobacteria; order Rhizobiales; family Xanthobacteraceae; genus PNAI01. Next base: position 58,537 of record DATLYX010000130.1, on the reverse strand, counting down.
AACGCTCCACCGCCGCCGGATCGACCGGCAGGGTTTTGACCCGCTCCGGCCGTGCGGGCAGCTCGGCGAGCCACTCCGGCAGCGCCGGCCGCACCCCGCATGCGGCCTCCACCGCTTCGGGGAACTTCGCCGCGTGCGCGGTGCCAAGCACGATCATCGGCACCGCGGGATCGCGCGGCTCCTTTTCGGCGACGGCGATCCCGACCGCCGTATGCGGATCGACCAGCCGGCCGGTCTCGCGCAGCACGGTGCGGATCGTCGCCGCGGTCTCCTGCTCGTCGGCGCGGCCGGCGGAGAATTGCCCGCGGATCTCGGTGAGCACTGCGCCCGACAGCGAAAACCGCCGTGACTGCTGAAATGCATTCATCAGCGCGCGAACCGCCTTGCCGTCCCGGCCATAGGCCTCGAACAACAGCCGCTCGAAGTTCGACGACACCTGGATGTCCATCGACGGCGACGAGGTTGCGATCACCTCGCGCGGCTCGTAGGCGCCGGTCGCCAGCGCCCGCACCAGGATGTCGTTGACGTTGGTCGCCACCACCAGCCGATCCACCGGCAGCCCCATGCGCGCCGCCACATAGCCGGCAAACACGTTGCCGAAATTGCCGGTCGGCACCGCGAAGGCGACCTTGCGATGCGGCGAGCCGAGAGTCGCCGCCGCGGTGAAGTAATAGACCACCTGCGCAACAACGCGCGCCCAGTTGATGGAATTGACGCCGGAGAGCCGCACGCGGTCGCGGAATGCATGATGGTTGAACAGGCCCTTCACGATCGCCTGGCAGTCGTCGAAGGTGCCTTCGATCGCGAGCGCATGAACGTTGTCGTCGTGGCAGGTCGTCATCATGCGCCGCTGCACCTCGGAGATGCGGCCGGCGGGAAACAGCACGAACAGGTCGATCCGCGCGCGGCCGCGGAACGCCTCCACCGCCGCGCCGCCGGTGTCGCCCGAAGTGGCCACCACCACCGTGGTACGCTCCCCGCGCGCGCCGAGCACGTGATCCATCAGCCGCGCCAGGAACTGCATGGCCACGTCCTTGAACGCGAGCGTCGGCCCGTGGAACAGCTCGAGCATGAAGGTGTTCACCCCGAGCTGGGTGATCGGCACCACCGCCGGATGGCGGAACGCGCCATAGGCCTCGCGCGCCATGCGCGAGAGCTCCTGCGTCGCAATGACCTCGCCGACGAACGGCCGAATCACTTCGACCGCAACCTCCGCATAGGGCCGGCCGGCGAAGCCGCCGATGTCCTCGGGGCGGAGCTTGGGCCAGTGTTCGGGCACATAGAGGCCGCCATCGCGCGCAAGACCTGCGAGCGTGACTTCCACGAAATCGAGCGGCGGAGCCTCGCCGCGGGTCGAGACATAGCGCACCGGCGCGTCCCCTTCGGCCCTGGCGCGATTGACCGCCTCGCGCCTGTTAAATAGTTGAATTTACAGGATTTTCCGGGGACGACCCGGACCATCCGGCAGCATTCTCACAATAAACGCGGGGGGTGGCGAGGCAAGCGGCAAATCGGAGGATGGAAAACTACCGACCGCCCTGCCCCGCAGCGCGCAGCCGGCCGCGCGCCCAAACCGCGAACACCACCGCAAGAACTGCGGCCAGGCCATACCAGGTCAGCGCGTACTGCAGGTGGTCATCGGGCAGGGCGATGGCGAGGGGACCGGGCCGCGGCAGGCCCCCGGGTGCCGCCGGCCCTTCCTGATCCACGAAAAACGGAGCGGTCTCCCCCCAGTTCTTGGCCGCGGCGATCGCCCGATGGTCGCGTACATACCAGACGTTGCGCGCAGGCTCATCCTGGGGCGTGAACCAGCCGCGCGCCTCCGGCCATCGCAGATAGCCCACGATCGTGGCTTCAAGCCCGGTCCGGCCGAGCGCGGCCAAGCGATCCGCCGGGACGAATCCGCGGTTGACGACGACCAGACTGCCGTCGGCAAGGCGGGCCGGCGCGAACACCCAAAAGCCCGGGCCGCTCACATCGGGCCGCAGTCGCGAGCCTAGGGTGTACACCAGCGCCCGCTCGTTCGGCACCAATTCCGCGCGAAACATGACGCGGCGGAATTCGTCGTGCTCCGCGGTGAGCTCCCCCCACTGCGCCTTTGCAGGCAACGCCGTGGGCGCAGCAGTCACGCGCTGGGTCAGGGCGTCGATCAGCGTATGTTTCCACTGCCGGCGTTCGAGCTGCCAAGTGCCGAGCGCGATCAGCACCGCAAACGCCGAGGCCGCGGCGAGCGCGGGCAGCAGCAGACCTTGCCGCGCGGTGCTCACCTCGGGCCCCGGTCGAACCGTCCTTCCGCTGCCTTGTGGTGATATTGCAGCGCGATCATCAGCCCCTTGACCGGCCGCAAGGGGCCGAGCGTGGTGAGCAGGATGAGCGGCAGCCACAGCACCGCATGCAGCCAGTATGGCGGCTGGTAGATCACTTCGACCAGCAGCGCGGCGAACACCACGACGAACCCGGAGAAGAAGATGACGAACACCGCCGGTCCGTCGCCGGCATCGGCAAAACCGTAGTTGAGCCCGCAGGCTTCGCAGGCGGGTTTCAACCGCAGGAAACCGGCAAACAGCGCACCCTTGCCGCAGCGCGGACAGCGGCACGCAAGCCCGGTCGCAAACGGCGAAAGCGGCGGATAGGCGGATTCGCCCATGAACCCTCACAATGCAAAAGGGGCAGCGCAGCGCTGCCCCTCTCGCGCCATTTGCGCCCTGTGTCAATGCGCCGGCGTATAACTGCCCGCCCCCCACACATAGATGCAGGCGAACAGGAACAGCCAAACCACGTCGACGAAGTGCCAATACCACGCGGCGAATTCAAAACCGAGATGCTGATCGGGCTTGAAATGCCCGGCATAGGCCCGGATCAGGCACACGATGAGAAATATGGTGCCGATGATCACATGCGCGCCGTGAAAGCCGGTCGCCATGAAGAACGTGGAGCCGTAGATATGACCGGCGAAGTTGAAGGCGGCATGGCTGTATTCGTAGGCCTGCACCGCGGTGAAGGTGAGGCCGAGCAGGATGGTCAACCACAGCCCCCGGATCAGCCCTTTGCGGTCGTTGTGCAGGAGCGCGTGGTGCGCCCAGGTCACCGTGGTGCCCGAGGTGAGCAGGATCAGCGTATTCAACAGCGGCAGGTGCCAGGGATCAAAGGTGGAGCGGAAGCTGCCGTTCGCCGCCGGTACCGGCGGCCACTGGCCGCCGATCAGTTCGTGCCGCGTCACCTGCAGCAGATCGTCAGGAAACAGCGCGGTGTTGAAATAGGCCCAGAACCAGGCGACGAAGAACATCACCTCGGAGGCGATGAACAGGATCATCCCGTAGCGGTGGGAGATCTGCACCACGCGCGTGTGGTGGCCTTCCACCTGCGCCTCCCGGATCACGTCGCGCCACCAGCCGATCATGGTGTAGGCGGTGCCAAGCACGCCGGCGAAGAACACCACCGGCGCCAGCGCGAACATGTTGCGCATCCAGGCGATCAGCCCCACCGCCAGCAGAAATGCAGAGATTGCGCCGACCGCCGGCCACGGGCTTGGGTCGACCAGGTGATAATCGTGTTGCACTTCTTTGGCGCGCGCCATCGTTGTTGCTCTCCGTTCGTCTCCGGCGCACCGGAGGATTGATCAAATTCGTCCCGGCTCGCTGTCCGCTGTTCCCTGCGCCGTCGGCCGCTGCGAATCGCGTTTCGCATAGAAGCTGTACGACAGGGTGATGGTGTTGACGTCCCGGCCGTCCGGATCCGTGGCGAGTTCGGGATCCACATAGAACACCACGGTCACCGGCCGCCTTTCGCCCGGCTTGAGCGTCTGGTCGGTGAAGCAGAAGCAGTTGATCTTGCGGAAATGCGCGCCCATGTTGAGCGGCGTCACGTTGTAGCTGGCGATGCCGGTGGTTTCGTGCGCAGCGAGGTTGACGATGTAGTAGTCCATGGTCACCACCTCGCCGAGCCTCACCTCGATCGCGGTGCGCTCAGGCGCGAAGCTCCACGGCAATCCGCCGCTCACATTGGCGTCGAAGCGCACGGTGATCTTGCGGTCGAGCACCCGTCCCGGCGGGCCGCTCGCCACCTGCGTGGTGCCGGCAAAGCCGGTGACGCGGCAGAACCAGTCGTACAGCGGCACCGCTGCATAGGACAGCCCCACCATGAGCGCCACCACCGCGCCGCAGGCGCCCGCGACGATGAGGTCGCGGTTGCGGGCGGCAGGGTTCGGGCGATGCGGCAACTGGCTTGTCATCTTCAAAGCGGCCGGCGCAGGATGCCGGGTCCCAGTTTGACGATGGTGATGAAGTAGAACAACAACACGAGCGCGCCGAGTGCAAGCGCAATCGCGATCGAGCGCGCGCGCTGGCGCTTTTTCTGTTCCGGAGTGAGCTCCACCCGGTCGGGTTCGATCTGGCTCACGGCAACGCTCCGCGGGCGCTGTGGACAGCCTGCCCCCGCCATGCTGAATGTGGGACGTGCGCGAAATGGCCGCAAGTGAACCGCCGTCCGTCGTCCTGCGCCTTGCCTTGGTCGGCGATCTGATGCTCGGGCGCAAGGTGACCGCGCAACTGCGCGCCGGCAAGCCGCCGGCCGCCTTTTGGGGCGACGTGCGGCCGCACTGCTTGGCCTGCGATGCGGTGATCGGCAATCTCGAGGCCCCGATCACGGCGACCGAGCGCCGTTGGCGCGGAATCAAATCGTTCCGCTTTCGCGCCGACCCGCGCACGGTGGAAATCCTCCGCGCCGGCAACGTCAAATGCGTCGCACTCGCCAATAATCACATTCTGGACTGCGCCGGCGTAGGGCTGATCGACACCCGCCGCCATCTTGCCGCAGTCGGCATTGCTCATGCCGGCGCGGGCATGAATTGGGCGGAGGCCATGGCTCCGGCCCTCTTTTGCGCCAACGGCGTCAACGTCGGCTTTGTCTCGATCACCAACACCATGCGGCCGTTTGCCGCCCGCATCGCCAAGCCCGGAACCGCCTTCGTTGCAATCCGCACCGACCAGCCGACTTGCGATCTCCTCCGCGCGCAAGTCGCGGACCTCCGCGCACGAGGCGCGAACATCTTGATCCTCAGCGTTCATTGGGGACCGAATTTGCGCTGGTGGCCGCCGCACCGCTATCGCCGCTTCGCCCGCGCCATGATCGATGCGGGGTTCGATATCGTGCACGGGCACTCCGCGCATCTGTTGCAGGCAGTCGAATTCCATCGCCGCGGTGTCATCCTCTACGACACCGGCGACTTCATCGAGGATTTTTGGGTATTCCCCGGCATCCGTACCGACCGTTCGTGTCTGTTCGTCGTCGAATATGCCGGCGCACACCCGCCGTCCGTGAAACTCGTGCCGGTGCGGCTGATGCCCGGCGAAGTGAATCTCGCCGCCGGCGCGGAGGCCGCGGCGATCCGCGCGACCATGCTCCGCCGCTGTGCGGGCTATGCGGTGAGGTTGGCGCGCGACGGCGATGGCCTCGCAGCCACCGTGCCTGCGGACTGAAACTGTGCGGTCGAACAACCTTGCCATTCTTAGGTCGCCTCGCGCATCCGCGCCCGAGCTATCCGCGTGCCGCAAAGCCGAACAGCGAATCGGCCAGCAGCGTTGCAAACAAGAGCGCCAGGTAAAGGATCGAGAACGCAAACAACCGCCTTGCGGCGGGCTCCGTCGCAACTCCCGGAGGCGTCCGGTAAAGCTTTAAGGCCAGCGCCACCATGGTCGCTCCGCTCGCCGCCGCAACCGCGCCGAACGGCCATCCGGCATAGCCCAAGAGCCAGGGCGACACCCCGACCGGTGCAAGCACGATCGAATAGATGAGGATCTGCCTGCGCGTCTCCCGCGGCCCGGCGATCACTGGCAGCATGGGAATCTTGGCGCGCACATAATCGTCGGTGCGGTACAGCGACAGCGCCCAGAAATGCGGCGGCGTCCAGAAGAAGATGATGAGGAACAGCAGGACTGCCTCGATTCCGATTCCGCCGGTTGCCGCCGCCCAGCCGATCATGGGCGGAAACGCGCCGGCCGCCCCGCCGATCACGATGTTCTGCGGCGTGCTGCGCTTGAGCCAGATCGTATAGATTGCGACGTAGAAGAAGATCGTGAATGCAAGCAGCGCCGCCGCCAGCACATTCACTGCAAGACCGAGCACGACGACCGAACCGACCGCGAGCGTGACGCCGAAGCCGAGCGCTTCGCCAGGCGCGACCCGGCCGGCGGGAATCGGCCGCCGCGCGGTGCGCGACATCAGCGCGTCGATGTCGGCCTCGTACCACATGTTGAGCGCGCCTGCCGCGCCGGCGCCCACCGCGATGCACAACAGCGCCGTAAATGCCAACACCGGATGCAGGTGTCCGGGCGCGACCAGAAGCCCGACCAGCGCCGTGAACACCACGAGCGACATCACCCGCGGCTTCATCAGCGCAAAGTAGTCGGCGACGCCGGCCGTGCTGGGCTGCGCCGCCGGACTCTCGGCGCGCAGCCGCGGGGCGAGATCGGCGCTTTCGCTCGCCAGAGACATCACCGAACGCCCAGCGCGCCGCGCATGTTCGTCGTCCGCACCATCACTTGATCCGCGGCAGCACGTTGTATTGGTGGAACGGCGGCGGCGAAGGCAGCGTCCATTCCAGCGTCGTCGCGCCTGCGCCCCACGGATTGTCCGCAGCCTTTTCCTTGCGCATGAACGCGTGCACGAGGCCGATGAAGAAAACGATCAGCCCCAGGGTGGAGATATAGGCCCCGATCGACGACACGTAGTTCCACCCGGCGAACGCATCCGGATAGTCGGCGATGCGCCGCGGCATGCCGGCGAGCCCGAGGAAGTGCTGCGGGAAGAAGATGATGTTGACGCCGATGAACGTGAGCCAGAAGTGCAGCTTGCCCAGCGCCTCCGACCACATGTATCCGGTGATCTTCGGGAACCAGTAGTACCAGCCGGCGAACACCGCGAACACCGCGCCGAGCGACAGCACGTAGTGGAAGTGCGCCACCACGTAATAGGTGTCCTGCAGCACCCGGTCGACGCCCGCGTTCGCCAACACCACGCCGGTCACGCCGCCGATGGTGAACAGGAAGATCAGGCCGATCGCCCACAGCATCGGCGTCCTGAACTCGATCGAGCCGCCCCACATGGTGGCGATCCAGGAAAAGACTTTGATGCCGGTCGGCACCGCGATCACCATGGTGGCGGCCACGAAATAGGCCTGCGCGCCGGTCGACATGCCGACCGTGTACATGTGGTGCGCCCACACCACGAATCCGATGCCGCCGATGGCAACCATGGCATAGGCCATGCCGAGATAGCCGAACACCGGCTTTTTGGAGAACGTGGCCACTACCTGGCTGACGATGCCGAAGCCCGGCAGGATCAGGATGTAGACTTCCGGGTGGCCGAAGAACCAGAACAGATGCTGGAACAGGATCGGATCGCCGCCGCCGTCCGCGGCAAAGAACGTGGTGCCGAAGTTGCGGTCGGTGAGCAGCATGGTGATGGCGCCGGCGAGCACCGGCAGCGACAACAACAGCAGGAACACGGTGACGAGCTGCGACCACACGAACAGCGGCATCTTGTGCAGCGTCATGCCCGGCGCGCGCATGTTGAAGATGGTGGTGATGAAGTTGATCGCGCCGAGGATCGACGAGGCGCCGGCGATATGCAGCGACAGGATGGCGAAATCGACCGCCGGGCCGGGGTGACCTGAGGTCGAGAGCGGCGCATAGATGGTCCAGCCGGCGCCCACCCCGGCGCCGCCCGGCTCGCCTTCGACGAACATGGAGATCAGGAGCAGCGCGAACGACACCGGCAGGAGCCAGAACGAGATGTTGTTCATGCGCGGGAACGCCATGTCCGGCGCCCCGATCATCAACGGCACCATCCAATTGCCGAAGCCGCCGATCAACGCCGGCATGACCATGAAGAAGATCATGATCAGGCCGTGCGCCGTGGTGAACACGTTGAACATGTGGCTGTCGTGGAAGATCTGCAGGCCCGGAATCTGCAGCTCCATGCGTATGGCGATCGACATGAAGGCGCCGATGACACCGCCGACCATGGCGAACACCAGATACATGGTGCCGATGTCCTTGTGGTTGGTCGAATAGACCCAGCGGCGCCATCCCATGGGATGCGCATGCGCATCGTGCGCCGCATGTTCATTGTGCATGCCGTGAGCCATCGTTGCCATTCTCGAACCTTTCGAACCTGTCGTTGCCGCCCGCTTGTCAGATTGCGCCTAACGCGCCGCTACCACGTTCGTGGAGCGGGCGCCGTCATCCGCCGCGAATTTTTTCTTTGCCTCCTCAAGCCAGGCATTGAACGCCTGCTCGCTCACCACGCGCACCGCGATCGGCATGAAGGCGTGGTCCTTGCCGCACAGTTCCGAGCATTGTCCGTAGTAGATGCCCTCGCGCGTGGCCTTGAACCAGGTCTCGTTCAGCCGCCCTGGCACCGCGTCGATCTTGATGCCGAACGACGGCACTGCAAACGCATGGATCACGCCGGTCGGGTCGGCGGTCACCAGCACCCGCACCACCTTGTTGACCGGCACCACGAGATCGTTGTCCACCGCCAAGAGCCGCGGCTGCCCGGGTTTGCGCTCGTTGTCCCGCAACATGTAGGAGTCGAAGGCGATCTTGCTGTCGGGATATTCGTAGTTCCAGTACCACTGCCGACCGATCGCCTTCACGGTGAGATCGGCGGGCGGAATGGTCTGCTGCAGGAACAGGAGCCGGAACGACGGAATGGCGATCGCCACCAGAATCAGCACCGGCACCACCGTCCACACCACTTCCAGCGGCGTGTTGTGGGTCGTCTTTGACGGCGTCGGGTTGGCGCGCGCGTTGAACCGCACCATCACGATCACCAGCAGGATCAGGACGAAACCCGAGATTGCGGCGATGATGTAGAGGAGGAAATAATGGAACCAATGCACCTCGTCCATCACCGGAGTGGCCGACACCTGCAGGCCCAATTGCCAAGGGGAAGGCTGTCCCAACCCGGCGAACGCCGCGCCCCCGCTTGCAAGCATGAGAAAGACGGCCGCGGCCAAGGCGAAATGGCGGAGTAAGACCGGCATTGTTGTTTTTGACTCCTTCGATCGATCGGACAGCGGCGTGAGCGCGCGCTGCCGGGTGTTTAGCAGGCCGGCGCCCACTGGCAAGGCGCTCGGCGCGGCCGGCGCGGACCCCGACGGGCCCGCGCGAGCAAGGGTTCAAGCCCCGCCTCTCAAACCATAATTTTGCTGCCGTCGCAATGCATATGGCCCCGGCCCGATTTGCGAACAAGCGCCGCAGGATAGCCGCCATTTCGACGGTATTCTGCGGCCAGTTTCGGCGCACCGCGGGACAGCGGGCTGCATGCGATTGCAGGGGGCCGTGTTCTTGACATGGCGGGCATGCCATGTAGGTGAAGCTCGATTCCATGTGGATGAGCCCGGAGGCATTGGCGGCTTGAGACGAATCGAAACCGAGGAAATCCGGTCATGGGCGTGATCCGACATGCGCTGGCCGTGTTCGCCGCGCTTGCCCTGCTGGGCGGCGTCGCCATGGCGCAGGGCGTGGTCCGTTCGGTGCACAACGACTGGCAGATCCGATGCGACACGCCGCCCGGCGCCCAGCATGAGCAATGCGCCCTGATGCAGAGCGTGATCGCGGAGGATCGGCCCAACATCGGGCTCACCGTTCTGGTGTTGCGCACCGCGGATCAAAAGGTGCGGCTGATGCGGGTGATTGCCCCGCCCGGCGTGCTCTTGCCCAACGGGCTCGGCCTGTGGATCGACCAGACCGAGGTGGGCCGCGCCGGCTTCGTGCGCTGCATCCCCATCGGCTGCATCACCGAGGTGATTTTGCGCGACGATCTCTTGCGCCAGTTGCGCAACGGCCAGGTGGCGACCTTCACCATTTTCCAGACGCCCGAGGAAGGGATCGGCTTTCCCATCAGCCTCAAAGGTTTCGCCGAGGGATTCGACAAGCTGCCGTGACGTTGGGACACGTTGGGCGATGTCATCGCCCGCTCCGGCGCGGGCGATCCGGTATCATCGCTGGGCCTCGCTTTAATCACCAAGGCGATGGATACTGGATGTCCCGCATGTGCGGGACATGACACCGGCAAATTTTGGAGTCGCAGTGTGAACGTTGGATTCATCGGCCTTGGCGCCATGGGTGAAGTGATCGTGCCGCGCCTGATGCAGGCCGGCTATACGGTGACCGGCTGGAACCGCTCGCGCGCCAAGGCCGCGCCGCTCGTTGCGGCCGGCATGCGCTACGGCGAGACGCCGCGCGCGGTCGCAGAAACGTCCGAGATCGTGTTCTGCATCGTCACCGACGCCGAGGCCGTGCGCGCGGTGGCGCTCGGGCCGGACGGCGTGGTGGCGGGCCTGCGCAAGGGCGGCGTGTTCATCGACATGAGCACCATCGCGCCGGACGCAAGTCGCAGCATTGCCGCCGAGTTCGCGCAGGCGGGCGCGATCATGCTCGACGCGCCGATCTCGGGAAGCCCCGTCACCGTCAAGCAGGGCAACGCCTCGCTGATGGTGGGCGGCGACAAGGCCGCCTATGAGCGCGTCAAGCCGGTGCTGCTCGCGATCGGCCCGAAAATCACCCACATCGGCGGCAACGGGCTCGCCTGCCAGATGAAGATCGCCGTGAATCTGTTGCTCATGGTGGAGGTGATCGCCTTCGGTGAGGCGGTGGCGCTGGCCGAGAAGGGCGGCGTCGCGCGCGAGGTGGCGCTCGATGCGGTGCTGAAAAGCGTGGCGGCTTCGCCGGTGCTCGGCTATCGCGGCCCGTTCATCCTGGAGGGCAAGATGCCCGCGGTGCCGCTCGCCGACGTCACCTTGCAGCAGAAGGACATGCTGCTCGCGCTCGAATTGGGCCGCAAGCTCGGCAGCCCGGTGCCGCTCGCCGCCGCCGCCAACGAGATGATGAACGCCTGCCGCGGCATGGGGCTCGACCACCACGATTTCGTCGTCGCGCATCAGGTTTATCGCCGCTTGGGAGGACAGCCATGACGTCGAAAGCCGAACAGATCGGCGCCGCATTGGCCAAGGCGCTGAAGCGGACCGCCGCAAACGTCAAATCCATGGCCGAGGAGGTAAAGACCGGAATGGAAGAGGCAAAGCAAGGCACTGCCCGCGAAGGCGCGGTCATGTACCGCACCAATCGCCGCAACGTGCCCATGGTCGAGGGCCTGCAGCGCAAGGACGGCTGGGTGGACATGCAGGTGCAGTTCTTGATCGACAAGAAATCCGCCGGCGCCAATCACGTCGTCGGCTGGACCGTTCTGAAACCCGGCGCGCGGCATGAGCGCCACCTGCATCGCAACTGCGACGAGTTCTTCATCGTGCTCAAAGGCCGCGGCCACATCTACACCGACTTGGGCGAGGAGCCGGCGGTGGAAGGCGACGTGGTCTATTCGCCGCGCGGGGTCTGGCACGGATTCAACAACACTTCCGACGAGGACGTGGTGCTGGTCTGGGGCTGGATGGGCGCCGGCTCGATCGAGGACTCCGGCTACGAGGTGCCGCCCGAGGGGCAGTGAGCGAGCTTGCCTCGTGGTAACATTAGACATTATTCGGGATGCTGACGGCCCTGACCGACAAGGACAAACGCAAATGTTCCGAGCATTCGTCAATGTCTGCAGTCGCGCGCTCGGTCGTTGTCCAAGATGCATGCGCAAGGCCTTCCTGGCGGCAATGGGAGCTTGGGTCGTTGCTTTTGTCTCGATGGCCGTCATCGGAATGTCTTGGATCACAGCCTTCGTGCTGGCAGCCGCGCTCGGCTTGACGGCACTTTGGCTCGCGCATGTTGCCGCCTTCGCCTTGCGGATGGTGATGGCTGGTCCGCGCGCTAGAATTATCAATCCGTCCCTGGAACTGCCGGCTCGGGAGACATCCGCACCGTTCAGTCGCCGGCAGTTTGCCGTCGATTTTGTGCGTATGGCGGCCTATGCTGCGGTCGCAACCGCCCTGGCGGCGCGCTCGGATCCCGCCTTCGCCCAAGGACGATGCGACTGCTCGAAATGCAGATCCGACCAGGTCTGTTGTCGGACCGCGAACGGCTACTGCGGCTGTTTCCCCCAGGGCATCAGATGTTGAATTGAAAGTGTCCGGGATATCGAGAGATCGGCTGCCGGTCGGATGACGGCCTCGCGGCCGATTCCATCCGTCTGCTCGCCCCTCCCCGGAGAAACCATCGAAGATTCGCTTGAGGCGGACGTTCATCGCCCACTCGCATCCACGCTATTCCCGCACTATCTTCTGGTGAACCATTCGGAGCCCTGCCATGTCCGAGACCTCCCTCCTTGACCGTGCCGGCCTAGACCGGGCGCGCATCAACCGCCTGATCGCGCGCGGCCTCCAAGGCGCCGACGACGGCGAACTGTTCCTCGAATACCGGCAGGCCGAGGTGCTCGTGTTCGACAACGGTCGCCTCAAACAGGCGACGTACGACACCACGCAAGGCTTCGGCCTGCGCGCGGTCAAGGACGAGTCGGTCGGCTACGCCCACGCCTCCGACATTTCCGAGGCCGCGATCGCCCGCGCCGCCGAGGCCGTGCGCGCGGTGAAGGGCGGCTATTCCGGCACCTATGCCGACGCCCCGCCGCGCACCAACACAAAACTCTACGGCGACGAGAATCCCCTCGCCGCGCCCGCCTTCGAGGCCAAGGTGAAGCTGTTGCAGGCGATCGACGCCTATGCGCGCGCCAAGGACGCGCGCGTGCGCCAAGTGACGGCGAGCATCGCCGCCTCCTGGCAGGTGGTGGAGATTGTGCGTCCCGACGGCGAGACTTACCGCGACATCCGGCCGCTCGTGCGCGTCAATGTGTCGGTGGTCGCCGGCCAGGGTGACCGGCAGGAGGTCGGCAGCTACGGCTACGGCGGCCGCCAGGGCTACGGCGAGTTCATTGCCGAGGCGCGTTGGCACCACGCTGTCGATGAAGCCGTGCGTCAGGCGCTCATCAATCTCGAATCGATTCCCGCGCCCGCCGGCGAAATGGACGTGGTCCTCGGTCCCGGCTGGCCCGGCGTGATGCTGCACGAGGCGGTCGGCCACGGCCTGGAAGGCGATTTCAACCGCAAACAGACCTCCGCCTTCGCCGGCCTGATGGGCCAGAAGGTCGCCGCCAAGGGCGTCACCGTGGTGGACGACGGCACCATTACCAACCGCCGCGGCTCGCTCTCCATCGACGACGAAGGCACGCCCACCAACCGCACAGTGCTGATCGAGGACGGCATTCTCGTCGGCTACATGCAGGATCGCCAGAACGCGCGGCTCATGAACATGCGGCCGACCGGCAACGGCCGCCGTGAGAGCTACGCTCACGTGCCCATGCCGCGCATGACCAACACCTATATGCTCGCCGGCAGCCACGATCCCGCGGAGATCATCGCCTCGGTGAAGAACGGCATCTACGCGGTGCATTTCGGCGGTGGCCAGGTGGACATCACCTCGGGCAAATACGTGTTTCAGGTGACAGAGGCCTACAGGATCGAGAACGGAAAACTTGGGCCACCGCTAAAGGGCGCCATGCTGATCGGCAACGGCCCGACCGACCTGCACCGCGTCACCATGATCGGCAACGACTTGTCGCTCGACACCGGCATCGGCACCTGCGGCAAGAACGGCCAGGGCGTGCCCGTGGGCGTCGGCCAGCCCACGCTGCGCATGGACAAGATCACAGTCGGCGGCACCGCGTGACCGGCCGCGCGTGAATCACGGATCGCTCACGCACCGGAGCGTGAAGAATTCAGCTTGAAACGTGTCCCGGGCGCAGCGCAGCGCGAAGGAAGCGGAGTGCTGCGCTGCTGACCCGGGACCGTTACGCGCAACGTTGTGCACCCTACTCGTGTCCCGGGCGCAGCGCAGCGCGAAGCGAAGCGGAGCGGTGCGCTGCAGACCCGGGACCGTTACAAGCTCCGGGTCCGCAACGGTCCCGGATCAGCGGTGCATTGCATCCGGGACGAAGCGAGGCCTTGTCTTTGGCGGTCCCGGATCAGCGGTGCACCGTTCCGCTTCGCTTCACGCTGCACCGCATCCGGGACGTAGGGACGTAGAAATACGCTCGCGCTGCACCGCATCCGGGACCTGCGGTTGGACGTGCGGTTGAATGCAACGCTGTGCACCCCACTCGTGTCCCGGGCGCAGCGCAGCGCGGAGCGAAGCGGAGCGGTGCGCTGCAGACCCGGGACCGTCACAAACTCCGAATCCGCAACGGTCCCGGATCAGCGGTGCAGCGCTCCGCTTCGCTGCACGCTGCACCGCATCCGGGACATGCGGTTGGACGTGCGGTTGAATGCAACGCTGTGCACCCCACCCGTGTCCCGGGCGCAGCGCAGCGCGAAGCGAAGCGGAGCGGTGCGCTGCAGACCCGGGACCGTTACAAGCTCCGAGTCCGCAACGGTCCCGGAGCAGCGGTGCACCGCTCCGCGCCTTCGGCGCTGCACGCTGCACCGCATCCGGGACGTAGGGACGTAGAAATACGCTCGCGCTGCACCGCATCCGGGACGTGTTTTCGGCAACTCACATCGCAAACGACAAACCTTGCTCCGTCGTCCTTCAGGCACGAACGGCGCCTCGCGGCACGAGGTCGCATGTGGAATGTGGCATGCTGAATTCAGCGCGCGCCGCCCTACCGCACCACGCCCGAGATGCAGCACGGCTTGCGCCGCGGCGCGGTGATGCGTTCCTTCAGATAGCAGCGCGCCGACGGGCCGAGGTAGCCCGGCCGCACATAGGTCCAGGTGCGGCAGCGTTCTTCGCGTTCGCACGCCTCCTTGCACGCTCTCCCGGTCGGGTCCGACGGAAGCTCGAAGTCGCGGTAGTCGCCGCCGTAGCGGTCGATGGAATATTCGAAGGATTCCGTGACCGGCTCGGCCACGCTGCCCCCCTTCACGCCGGACACGCAGCAGGGATTGGCGACCAGCGGCCGCACCTCGCTCTTGAGCCAGCAGATGGCGTTGGCGCCCGCCGTGCGCGGGTAGGAGAACGTCCAAGCGCGGCAGCGCGCCTCGCGATCGCAGCGTTCCGCGCAGACCCGCGGGTCGCCGGACGGAACCACGAAGTGCGCATAATCGCCGCCCCAGCGATCGAAGCCGGCCTGCGCACGCGCCTCGACCGACGCCGCGGCAAACAGCGCACAACCTGCAATCACCGCCAGCCAGCGTATCATGCCTGTCTCGCACCCGAAGTGTTCCGCCGTCCCGCCATCATCCTGGCATCATTCGTCCTGGCATCATTAAGTGTGGTCATTTTAGAAAGCGCGCAACGCCGACGCGAGCTTGTTTTCCGATGCGGCCTCTCGTCGCTCTTTCGCTTAAACCCGGCGAGTCTGAACATCGGTTCATCGGACGTTGACCGCCGCGCGGATCTTGCCCGCAAACGCAGCGTTAACACGCCCGGCCGGTTCGCGTTCCGTCAAATCGATTGTGCGATTGCAGCGTGACAAATCCGCTGACTGCCCACAAATTCAACACGCGGCGATTTTACGATCCCACGGATGCTGAGCCGGCCCACCCTTTCTCTTCGCGCGCGTTGCACGCGCTTCGACCCGTTCGATCTGGCATCCGCGCTGCTGCTTGCGGGACTGGCGGTGGGAACGCTCCTGCTTTTCCGCGACTATGCGATTTCCAACGATGAAGAGGTGCAGCACCGTTACGGCGAGCTGATCCTGGCCTACTACGCCAGCGGCTTTACCGACACGCGGGTGTTCGAGTTCCGCAATCTTTATTTGTACGGCGGTCTGTTCGACATCGTCGCCGTCCTGCTCAGTCGCGCGCTGCCGGTGGATCCCTACGTCGTCCGCCACGTGCTGTGCGCGTTGATCGGCGTTAGCGGAATTGGCGCCACCTGGGCGACCGCGCGGCTGATCGGCGGTCCGCGCGCCGGCCTCTTCGCCGCTGTAGCGCTTGCGGTCTGCGGCCCGTACTTCGGCGGCATGTTCAATCACACCAAGGACATTCCGTTCGCCGCCGCCGCGATCGGCGCCACCTATTTTCTCCTCCGCCTGGCGCGCGATCTGCCGCGGCCGCGGCTTGTCCACGTGCTCGGTTTCGGCGCGCTGCTCGGCGCCGCCTTGGGCCTGCGCGCCATGGGGCTGTTGCTGCTGGTGTATGTGCCGGTGGCCGTCGCGCTGTATGCGCCTCGGCCTGCGAACGCCGCGACCCTGCGCTTTGTATGGCGTTCCGCCGTTGCCTTCATTCCCGCGATGGTGCTCGCCTATGCGATCATGATCGCATCCTGGCCCTGGGCGGCGCAGGATTTGTTCAATCCGGTGCGCGCGCTGTTCGCCTTTGCGCATTTCCAGTACCCGATCCGCACCATGCTGTTCGGCAAAAGCTACATCATGAGCGAGGTGCCGCGCTGGTACGTTCCGGTCTATTTGGCCATCAAGCTGCCGCTCGCCGTTCTCTTCGGCGCCGCGCTGGGCCTGCTGTTTGCGCTCGGCGGTGCCGGCAAATTCACCGCCGCGCGCGCTCTGCAGCGCCGGCAAGAGACGCTTTTCATCGCGCTCATCGCCGTCTTTCCGGTGTTGTGTCAGGTGATCGCGCAGGGTCCGGCATTTACCGGAATGCGGCATTTTCTGTTCGTGGTGCCGCCGCTTGCCGTGCTTGCGGGATTGGGCTTCGACGGCCTTGTGGACTGGCTCGCATCGCGCGCGCGCGTGCTGGCCACGGCATCGCTGGCGGGGATCAGCGCCTGGTTTGCCTGGGATGGAGCCACGCTCATGCGCCTGCATCCCTACGAATACATGTTCTACAACCGCATCGTCGGCGGCCTCGAAGGCGCACTGCGCAACTACGAAGGCGACTACTGGGTCAACATCATGAATGAGGCCGTGGACGGCCTGGAAGCCTTTATCGCGCGCACCAACACCGAGCCCGGCAAGACCTTCACCGTCGCGGTGTGCGGGGAACGGTTGCCGTTTGAGAAGGAGGCGCATCCGCCGCTGCAATATTCCGCCGACTGGGATCGCGCCGACTTCTTCATCGCGCCGACGCAGATGGACTGCGATCGCGCCATGCTCGGCAAGACCATCGTCGCCATCGAGCGCATGGGGGTCGTGATCGGGGTGGTCAAGGACATGCGCGGGCTGCCCGTCGAGGCACGCTGGCCGACGCTGGATATGGCGCGCAAGCCGGCCGTCCTGCCGTCGGCGAAGAAGAACCTGTAGCGCGACGATGCAATCGTGAGCTGCCGGCGTTCGCGAAGAAATGCGCCCGCCGGGGGAACGGCGGGCGCATGGGTCCAGACCACTGAGAGGGGAACTGCGGCTGGACAGCGGCCGACGGGAGGATCGGCCGTATTCCAGGGTGCGGTCTGCGAGGGCCTGCGTCGGTTTGCAATGCCGGCTTGCGGCCGCGCACAAAACTCACTTGCTGTTGGAGAATGCCTCCCGCGCTTGCGATACGGCCATGTCATCGACCTGCGGCGCCAAGGGCGGCGCGGGCGGACGCTTGGCCTCGAAGCCATACGAAATCCCGAGCCGCGCCAGCCGGCGTTCGAGCGCGCGGGCGCGCAACAGGTTGCCGGGATCGCGCCATAGCGATTGCGCATAGGCGTCCTGCAAATCCCCGCGGTTGAGCCCGATGTCGGCCAGCATGCGGTCGTCCATGCGGGCGAGCACCCGCATCGCCTGGCGGTTGCGCATGCTGCGATCCAGCCGTCCGATCTGCCGGGTCGTCACGCGCATGATCGTCTTAAGCCAGCCCCGAATCCGCGCCAAAACGCCCAAGCCGGGTTGAATGATCGCAGCCATGGCACCCTCGTTTTGTTCAGGAGCCGGACAATGCGCCGCCTTATGGCCTCCGCGTTGCCGCAGAAGCCACCCGAATTGACCACTCCGTTGCTCGAACGAGACCTATATGGCATAGGACCATTGATAAATGAAACGAATGTTTTTAATCTCATCAATCATCGTTTATGATGATTTGGCGGCCAGGAAACGCGAGGGTCTCCATGAGCGCGCTTATCGATGTGGATCAGTTGCGCACCTTCATCGCCATTGTTGAGACCGGCAGTTTCACCAAGGCCGCCGAAGTGGTGCACAAGACCCAGTCGGCCGTGTCGATGCAGATGAAGCGCCTCGAGGAGCGGCTTGCCCGGCCGATCTTCGCCCGCGACGGCCGCGCCTCCAAGCTGACCGAAGACGGCGAGCGGCTGCTCGACTACGCCCGCCGCATCGTAAAGCTCAACGTCGAGGCGCTTGCGACGTTCAACGACGCAAAGCTGAGCGGTCGCGTGCGGCTCGGCGTGCCCGACGATTATGCCGACCGCTATCTGCCCGAAATCATGGCGCGCTTCGCGCGCGCCTATCCCGGCGTCGAGCTGACCGTGGTGTGCGAACCGACCGTCGCCCTGCTCGAACAGATCGAGGCCAACGAGCTCGATCTCGCCATCATCACCGACTGCTACAACAGCCGCCCCGCTGAAACCTTCCGCCGCGAGCGGCTGCTGTGGGTGACGTCGAACCGTCACTCGACCCACACCGAGGAGCCGCTGCCGCTCGCGCTCGGCCGGCCGAGCTGCGCCTGGCGGCGCACCGCCATTAACGCGCTCGACAGCATCGGGCGCCCCTATCGCGTGCTCTACACCAGCGCCAATGCCGGCGCGGTGGCGGCCGCGGTGTTGTCCGGGCTTGCCATTTCGGTGTTTCCCGAGTCGGGCCTGCGGCCGGGCATGCGCGTCCTCAACCCTTCCGACGGTTTCCCCGAGCTTCCCGCCTGCCTTATCGGCATCATGCGCAACCCGCATGAAAGCTCGACGCTCGCCGACGCGCTCGCCGAGCACATCGTCTCCTCGCTCGACAATTTGTCCGAGACCTCGCGCGCCGCCGAATGAGCGCGCGAACTCTCAATAGGCATATTCCTGATACACCGGCTCCACCGAGCCGCCCCAGGCCCCGTAAAATTTGTCGAGCAGGTCTTCGGCCGGGGTTTTTCCGCGCCGCACGATATCGTCGAGCGGCTCGAGAAATTGCGCTTCGTCGTGGCCCTGCGCATTACGCCGCCCGCGGCGCACCAGCCCGCCGCGCGACAGTTCGAGCGCCTCTTTCGCAATCTGCTGCACCGTGCGCCCGCGGATGGCGGCTTTGAGCCCCAGCCGCGGCACCGCCTCGCGCAGTTTTTGCCGCTCCTCCGCCGTCCAATCTTTCACCAGGTCCCATGCCGCATCGAGCGCGCTATCGTCGTACAACAGCCCGACCCAGAACGCCGGCAGTGCCGGAATCCGCAACCATGGCCCGCCGTCCGCACCGCGCATCTCGATGAAGCGTTTCAGCCGCACCTCCGGAAAAATCGTCGAGACATGGTTCGCCCAGTCGGAAATGGTGGCGCGCTCGCCCGGCAGCGCCGCAAGCTTGCCCGCCAAGAGATCGCGGAACGATTGTCCGGCCACGTCGATGTAGGTGTCGCCGCGCTTGACGAAATACATCGGCACATCGAGCGCGTAATCGGCATAGCGCTCGAATCCCATCCCTTCCTCGAACACCCACGGCAGCATGCCGGTACGGTCTCTGTCGGTGTCGCACCAGATCTGCGAGCGGAACGACAGATAGCCGTTCGGCTTGCCTTCCGTGAACGGCGAATTGGCGAACAACGCGGTCACGACCGGCTGCAGCGCCAGACCGATCCGCATCTTCTTCACCATGTCAGCCTCGGAGAAGAAATCGAGGTTGGTCTGCACGGTGCAGGTCCGGTACATCATGTCGAGGCCGAGCTTGCCCACTTTCGGCATGTACCGGGTCATGATGCGGTAGCGCCCCTTGGGCATGGTCGGCATGTCCGCGCGCGACCAGTTCGGCGTCATGCCGATGCCGAGAAAGCCGATGCCGAGCGGCTGCGCCACTTCGCGCAATTGCGCCAGATGCGCCATCAGTTCGCTGGCGCATTGGTGGATGGTATAGACCGGGGCGCCGGAGAGCTCGAATTGTCCGCCGGGCTCGAGTGAGATCGCCCCGCCGCCGGTCACGTCGGCGAGCCCGATGATGTTATCGCCCTCCATGATCGGCTCCCAGCCGAGCAGGAGCTGCATGCCCTCGAGCAAGGCTCGGATGCCGCGCGGTCCCTCATAGGGCACCGGCCGGTGGTCCTTCAGCGTAAAGGCGAATTTTTCGTGCTCGGTGCCGATGCGAAAGCGCGACTTCGGCTTGCAGCCCGCCGCAAACCACGCGACCAGCTCGTCGCGCGTCTCAACCGGCGTCATATCGATCTGGTCGCGAGCCATGCCGCCTCTGTCGCCACAAGGGTTCGCGACCATACACACGGCCGCGCGAAAGGAAAGTAGCGCAACGGCATCCCGGACCCGCAAACGCCGATTCCCGCTGGTACGGATTGCCGCTGCTGCATTTCAATGCGCGCCCGCTCCACGAGTTCCCGCCATGCCGCACCCATCGGCCAATGTTTGCTGGGCGTTCTACACGCGTTCGAGCGCCCAGCAACGAGTCCGGCGTCCAAAAGCCCCAGGAGGATCAAAGGCGTGAATGGCCGAGATGGGCCCGACCCTGATGCTCGGGTTTGACCGGGTTCCGCGTTAGTTTGTGGCCATGTCTTCGCTTTGCAGAGTGCTGGCGAAGCTCGGGATCGACGGGCCTTGCAGCGTTGCCGGACAGCCGCTCGGCGGCGAGAAGGTCCATCCGAGCAGCGCGTCGATGAAATAGAGTTCATGCGTCATGCACCGGATACTGACCGTGACATTCATCGGCAGTCCGCCGGGCTGACCGACGAAGCCCTGGTTGTTGGTCTGATAGCTGATGAGGACGTTTTCTCGTTCCAGCCGCGGGAACACGTTCTGCATGGCGCCGAAGATCGTTGCGAACGCCGTTTCATCCCACCGAAAGCCGTTCGTGCAATTGCCGCCGGTCCGCGTCGGCGTGCAGACCGAAGCCAGGGCGGGGCAGACGGGCTGCCCGTCCGAGAGCACGTTGCGTTGCCCGCTGGCGACGTCCGAACACGGCAGACCGAGCTGCTGGAGCTGGCTTTGCGTATATGGGGGATTCGTAATCGCCTCCGCCACTGGACTGGACACCACCGCTCTGCGGGCTCCGACGTAGGCGGCCTTGTTTGCAAGCGCCCACTCGTACAGCATGAAGGCCATGTCGACGGTGCCGAGCGTCGCCACAAGGAACAAGGGAAATACCAGCGTATAGGGGACGAGCACCGATCCCGAATTGTCGCGCAGCAGCCTAACCACTTGTCAAACGCTCCTCATGTTCGGCCGACAAGGCCAGTACCTCTGAATTCCGTAAGGCGATCGAGAGAAAATAGGTCTGCAGCGGCACCCGCGCCTGCAGTTGGATCACCACCGGCTCGGCGCAATTGGTGTTCGATCCGAGCCGCACGTAATTGTCGCTTCCTCCGTTTGCGTTCCATCCTGGAATGAGCGGCTGGTCCACACCGTGGACGGGATCGAGCTTCCCATACACGGCAAGATTCTGCGCGTTGACGAGCCCCCAGGTGCAGACCGCGCTGGGCGGCACCGTGGCCAGATAGCGCGCTGCATTGCGCACTGATTTGCTCAGGGTCGCTTGCGTCGACAGAGCCAGGCCAAAATCTACCGTCCCGGCCATGAGCGAGAGGATCAACGGCATGACGATCGTCGCCTCGAGCAAAGCATTGCCCGACGTGCATCCGGCGACCCGCCGCAGGAGTTTGCGCATCGATCTCATCGATAAAGCTTTACAGTTCGGTACAGCTTGCTGCCCGGGCCGTTGACCGAATGCGTCTGAATGTATTCGGCGTAGACGCTTCCGTTGCTGGCCGGCTCGGTGATGAAGAAATCCGCGTACTTCACGTAAAGGACATTGTCCGCGGAGTTGCCGGCGACGCTCCAGTAATTGCAGTCGATGATGGCCACGCTCATCACCCGCCGTGAAGCGCCGGCGATCGAAGCCGAGCATTGCGGTCCCTGCGGCTCGACGCTTGCATTTCTCCACGTTCCCGCACTGCCGGTTCCCGCCACCTCTTGCTGGTAGGCCTGGTAGCGCGTCAGCCCGCTCGGCCAATTGGCGCCGTGCTGGTTTTGCCAATAGGTGTCCAGATCGGCTGCGGCCGGCCCGCCGCCGATGCCGTTGCTGAAGGCGCGGTCGCGCGGCAGCGGGCAGCTATAACCCGGCTGATTGCAGGCCGCGTAATTCGTGTTGGGATCGAAGCCCGGCGCAGTCACGGTGGCCGGCCGATTACAGGAATTGCCCTTTCCGGTCGGACTCAGGCCGTCGATGACGATGGAGGCGGCAGTCGACAGATCGCCGCCGCCTTGCGGCTGGTCGAAACGGACATTGATGCCGTCGGTAATTTTTTGGTGCGCGCCGTTGCCGGGGCGCGGACTGACGCGCGCCGGGGTGCAGACGCCGGCGGAAACCCTGGCGAAGAAGGCGGTGTAGCAATGCGGATTCGAGCCGCAGTTCGGATCATCGATCGGACCCCAGTTCCCCGGCGCGCCGGTCCCGGCCAGAAGGTGGAACATCACTCCCGTCTGCAGGGATCCGGGGAACGAAGCGGCGTCGCCTCGCGACGCGTTGGTCTCAAACGGATTGCAGAGAAACGACGCGACCGGGGCGCAAGAAGTGAAGCTCGCGCCCGCCACCGCCGTCGCGCTGGTCGCATTGTTGGACACCACGCCAACGGCTGCGAGGAAGGTCGGCGCAACCTGCCATGAACCCGTGGTGACTTTGATGAAGCTGGCCTGCTTCGGATCAATGGTGACGACATCGGGATTGAGTTGGCGGTAGAACGTCACGCTTTCGATTTTGGCGCCGGCCACATCCGACCAACGCGGGTTATTCTGCAGCAGCGTTCTCGCCGCCGTATCGGCGCGCGTCAGCGCATCGCTCGCGCCGTCGAGCTCGGCCGCACCGGCGAGCGCCGCAGCATCGGCCATATCCTGTAGATCATTGTTCAGCAGCACGAAGCGGCTGCCGTCGAGCGTAAGCCCCACCAACCCGAGCATCGCGGCGACAAAGATGGTGAACTGCAGCATGACTGCCGCTGCATCGTCCCTGATGAACCGGCGGACAGACAAAAAGATCCGATTTGTTTTCATCGACGAAACTGCGCTTATAGCGCGCCCGGCTTCTCGTTCCGGTCCAAATTAAAACAAACGAAGAATAGCTTGGGAGGCCGCCCTCGGCCGGTCTCCCTGTTGTTAACGCTAATTTCCGTAATGCGGGCCGGCAGCCAGGGATGATTGCGCGATATCGGCGAACCGCAGCTCATTTTCGGCCCGCCACAATGCGTAGAGGGTCACTTTTCGGCTTGCGCAACAATCATGCGCAATCGCTCGCCAGCGATGCGGACCGGGCCACGCCTGGTCTTAAAACACTGCCACAAGGGCGGGCTCAGAACCCCTTCAGCAGCCGCTCGATGTATTCGAGCTCGAACTGCGGCCGGAACGTCTCGCCGAAGCGCCGCCTGAGTTCTTCGAGAATCCGCCGCGCGCGCTGCACGTCGATCTCGCCCGGCACCTTCACCGTGGTGTCGTCGCCGTAGTCGCGGCCGCGCAGAGGTCTCCCGAGCGGATCGGTGTCCTGGTTGGCGCGGCTCTGCGCGCGGTTGCCCGGCTGTCCGGGCCCCATGCCGAGGCCTTGCTGCTGCATCGAGCGCGCGAGCGCCTGCGCGCCGCGGCGCAGCGCATCGAGCGCGCGGCCCTGGGATTCCACCGCGCCGTCGGCATTGCCTTCGCCGAGTGAACCTTCCGCATCGCCCATGGCCTCGCCGGCGCGGCCGAGCGCGTCCATTTCCGCCTGCCCCTGCTGACCCTGCTGCCCGGGCTGCGGGAAACCGCGCTTGCGCAATTCCTCCAGCAGCTTGTTGAGCTGCTCGCGCAGCGCCTGCTGGTTTTGCCTGAGCTCGCCGTAGGCGTTGGGATCGCCCTGCCGTCCCTGGCCGCGCTGGCGCCGCTGATCCTGGCCCTGTCGGAACGTGCGGTCGCGCAACTGTTGCTGCTTGCGGATCATGTCGGCAAGCTCGTCGAGCGCCGACATCATGTCGTCGCCGTCATCGCCGTCCATGCCCATGCCGGGCCGCGCCATCTGCAGGTTTTCCAGGAGCTGCTGCAGCTCCTCCAAGAGCCGCCGCGCCGCCTCGCGATTGCCCGACCGCGCCTGCCGTTCGAGCTGGTCGAGCATACGCCGCAAATCCTGCGAGCGGAGCTGGCGCATGTTTTGGTCGAGCGGCCGCGCGAGCTGCGGATTGCGGCGCAATTCTTCCGCCAGCGCCTGCATAAAGCGGTCGAGCGCCGCGCGTAGCTGTTCCATCAGCCGCTTGATTTCCTCCTCGCTCGCGCCGCGCTCCAGCGCCTGCCGCAGGGCTTCCTGCGCCGCGCGCAGCGCCTGCTCCGCCTCGGAAACGTCGCCGTCCTCGATGAACACCGCCATCTGCCACAGGCGGGTCACCACGTCGCGCAGCGCATCGTCGGTCTCTGCCCGCGCCAGATGCCAGTAGATCGAGCGTAGGCCGAGATAGATCGCAACTTCGGGGATGAACCGCTCCGGTGCGAGCGACAACGCGTCGAGCGCGGTCAACACCTTGCTCTTGGCGCCGGCATCGAGCGCGAGCGCGCGCCGCTGCTCGACCAGCGCCCGCGCCAGCGGTTTCACAAACGGCCGTTCCGGCAGCCGCATTTCGTGCGGCGCGGAACGTCCCTCGTTGTTGGCTTCGTCGCGCGCCACCAGCGTCATCACCACGTCGACGCCGGCCCACGGATGCTCGGTGAGGTCCTTTATCATCTGCGCTGCGCCGTTCTTGGTGCGCGCATGCGGCAGCACCAGCGTGAAATCCGGCGCGGCAAACAGCGGTCGAGGGCTCTCCTGCTCGGGCTTTGCCGGCGGCTTCAGCGTGAACGTCGCCTGTGCGTCGATCACGCCGTAGTCGTCTTCCATCTTGTAGGCAAGCATCAGGCTGCCGCGTCCCTGCGGCTCGGGCTCCTTGGCCAGCGCGATTTTCGGCGCGTTGTCGGGGATCGCCGCAAAACTCCAGGCGAACTGCTCGTTGCCGCGCACCTTGGCGGTACCCGGCCCGGTAATGACGAAACGCCGTTCCTCGCTGCCCGCCGGTGCCTGCGGGCTTGCGTTCGCGGCTGCCGCCTCGCTCAACTCCCCGGTGACGACGACGCTGAGCTCCTTCGTGCCGGTGGCCCGCACCACCAGCACTGAACCGGTCGGCACGGCGATCGTGCCCGGCGTGCGCGCGGCATCGCCTTGGCGCAATCCGGGAAGGATGATGGGCGGCCGGCCGGTATAGGCTGGCGGAGCGACCCAGGCATCGATGCGGTAGTTGGGGGGCGCGATGGCGCCGCTCCAGTTGAACGCCGCCGCAATGCGCCGGCCTCGATCGTCGCCGGCCGCAAAGAAGGAGGCCACCACCAGAATCAGCACCAGCGCCCGCAGCGCGAACGGATCGCGCAGGGAAAGCCCCGGCACCGGAATTCCGGCTTTCAAGCCGTGCACGGCGCGCAGCGCCCGGCTCACGTGGGCGCGCCAGAGCGCGATGCTGTGCGAGTCGTTGTCCGCCGCCGCCATCTTGTCGGCCATGGTGGTTGCAGGCCGATGCGCCATCCGGCTCATGCGGTCGAGGCGGCGCAGACCTTCCGCCTCCGACGGCACGCGCACCCTGAACAGCGGCACGGTCGCGACAATGCAGACGATGAGGAAAAGCAACAGTCCGATCGCACGCCCGACCGGCGGCAGCCAGAGCCAAAGCCCCATCCAGGAAGCCGCGAGAAACAGCCCGAATCCGGTCGCCGCCGCAGCGAGCGCCGGCCACAACCGCTCCCAGAAGATGGACAGTCGCGCACGCTGCAGCGCCCGCGCCAGGATGGCTCCGCCGGAGGGGATGTGGTGGTCGCGGCCTTCGTCGGTGGTCACTGGACCCAGCTCCAAATCGGCGATCGAATACACTCTACCATGGCGTCGGCATCATGGCAGCGGAATAGTTAAGGCGCCAACAAGACTTACAACCAGCCCGGCAGTCGATCCATGGCGATCAGTTGATCGACCTCGAGCCGCGGCCGCACCAGCGCCCATTCGTCATCCTTCACAAGCACTTCCGGCACCAGCGGCCTGGTGTTGTAGGTGCCGGCCTGCACCGCGCCATAGGCGCCGGCCGACATTACTGCCAGCAGGTCGCCCGCCTTCGGCATCACGATCTTGCGATCAAGTGCGAGAAAATCTCCAGATTCGCAGACCGGCCCCACCACGTCCACGACTTCCCGCGCCGCTCCGGGCCTTGCCTGCACGACCGGCCATATTTCGTGATGTGCGTCATAGAGCGTCGGCCGGATCAGATCGTTCATGGCCGCATCGACGATGACGAAAGTCTTGTTTTCCCCGCGCTTCAAGTAGAGCACGCGCGTCACCAGGATACCGGCGTTGCCGACGATCAGCCGCCCCGGCTCGAAGATCAACGTGCAATCCAGGCCCTTGGTTGCCCGCTTGACCACCGCCGCATAGGCCTGCGGATCGGGCGGCGGCTCGTTGTCGTCGCGGTAGGGAATGCCGAGACCGCCGCCGAGATCGACGTGGGAGATCGTGTGGCCGTCCGCGCGCAACTGCCGCACGAAATCGGACAGCAGTGCGAACGCATTGTCGAACGGTGAAAGCTCGGTGATCTGGCTGCCGATATGCATATCGACGCCGGTCACGCGCAGGCCCGGCAGCTTTGCCGCGCGCGCATAGACCTCGCGCGCGCGACTGATCGGGATGCCGAACTTGTTCTCGGCTTTGCCGGTGGCGATTTTGGCGTGGGTTCGCGCATCGATATCCGGGTTGACGCGCACCGAGATATTCGCCTTGCGCCCCTTTCCGGCAGCGATGCTGGAGAGAATGTCGAGCTCCGCGTCCGACTCCACGTTCACGCACAGCACGTTCTCCTCGACCGCAAGCGCAAGCTCGTGGCCGGTCTTGCCGATGCCCGAGAACATGATTTTGTCGGCTGCAATGCCCGCCGCCCGCGCGCGCTTGAGTTCCCCGCCGGAGACCACATCCGCGCCCGCGCCGAGCCGCGCCAGGGTAGCGATTACCGCCTGGTTGGAATTGGCCTTCACCGCGTAGCAGACGAGCGAGGGCACGTCGGCGAACGCGTCGGCGAACACCCGGTAATGCCGCGTGAGCGTCGCCGTCGAGTAGCAGTAGAACGGCGTGCCCACGGCGTCCGCGAGCGTCGCCAGATTCACCGCCTCGGCGTGCAGCACACCGGCGCGATAGGCGAAGTGATGCATCGCTGCTTCAGTCGATCAGCCAGTCGATGGGGAGCTGGCGTTTGGGTCCGCGCGGCGCGAGCGGCCGTCCGTCCGGGCCGTATTCGATGGGCTGCGCCGCGCGCTGCGCGCTCGCCGCGCCGCCTTCCGTCTGCCCGTCCCCTGAGGGTTGCACCGAGGCTGCCGGCGGCAGATCGAGCGGACCCTTGCGGCCGCAGGCCGCAAGCAGGAGCGCGCCACCCAAGAGGCAGATCGTCATCAAGACCAACTTACGGTGCGCTCGGGCCACGGCCGAATCCTCAACTCGTCAAATCGTCGCCACCATAACAGATCCACCATAACAGATTTCGTGAGGATTTCACCTCCGGCAAACCGGGCTCAAGCGCGCGCCTAGCCGAGCCGTTTCAGCCAGCGCCGCGCCTGGCTGCGCACGTTTTTCGGCGCCGTCCCGCCGTAGCTCGTGCGGCTTGCCACCGAACGTTCGACCGAGAGGACACTGAACACGTTCTTGGTGATGCGCGGCTCGATCGCCTGCATTTTCGCCAGCGGTAGCGCCTCAAGCGCCACGCCTTCCTTGTCCGCGATCGCCACAATGCGGCCGGTGATGCGGTGCGCCTCGCGGAACGGAATTCTCAGCCTGCGCACCAGCCAATCGGCGAGGTCGGTTGCGGTCGCATGCCCCGCGCCGGCCGCGGCCTTCATGCGTTCGGCATTCGGCGTCATGTCCCGCACCATGCCGGTCATCGCCGCGATGCACAGCGACAGCGCGCCGAGCGCATCGATCGCCCCTTCTTTGTCCTCCTGCATGTCCTTCTGATAGGCGAGCGGCAGTCCCTTCATGACGATGAGCAGGCCGTGCAGCGCCGCGATGATGCGGCCGGCCTTCGCCCGCACCAGTTCGGCGGCGTCCGGGTTGCGCTTCTGCGGCATCATCGAGGAACCGGTGGTGAACTTGTCGGACAATGTGATCAGCCCGGCGAGCGGCGAGCACCACAGCACGATTTCTTCGGCAAAGCGCGACAGGTGCACGGCGCAGATCGCCGCTGCCGCCAGGGTCTCCATCACGAAGTCGCGGTCTGACACCGCATCGAGCGAATTTGCCATCGGCCGCGCAAAGCCGAGCGCCTTCGCCGTCATCTGCCGGTCGATGGGAAACGAAGTGCCGGCGAGCGCGCCGGCGCCGAGCGGCGATTCGTTGAGCCGCGCGCGCGCATCGCGGAACCGGCCGCGGTCGCGGGCCGCCATTTCCACATAGGCGAGCAGGTGATGACCCAAGGTGACCGGCTGCGCGCTCTGCAGATGGGTGAAGCCCGGCATCGCCGTGGCCGCGTGCTTAAGCGCCTTTTCCGCCAGCGCCCGCTGGTAGGACGCGAGCGCCGCATCGAGCGCATCGATGCAATCCCGAATCCACAACCGGAAATCGGTCGCCACCTGGTCGTTGCGCGAGCGCGCGGTGTGCAGCCGGCCGGCCGCCGGTCCGATCAGCTCGGCAAGCCGCGCCTCCACGTTCATGTGGATGTCTTCCAGCGCCGCCTTGAAGGTGAATTTGCCGCGCTCGATCTCTGACAGGATCGTGTCTAGACCGTGAGCGATCCTTTTCGCATCGTCCCGGCCGATAATGCCCACCTTGGCGAGCATGGCGGCGTGGGCCTTGGAGGCGGCGATATCCTGGCGGTAAAGATGCCGGTCCACATGGATCGAGGCGTTGATCTCCTCCATGATCGCGGCGGGGCCTTGCGCGAAGCGTCCGCCCCACATCTTGTTTGTCATGGAATGCTCGTAAAGTTCATGCAGGTTCCGCGGCCATGACCCAATCGCAAGCGAACGCGCGCAGCTACGCTTACAAGCGGCTCGCCGTGATTCTTGTCGGCGGCGTGGCCGGAGTGGCGGTCGGGCTCGCCGCGGTATACGGGATCAGCCGGCTTGTGCGCAATGTGGGAGGCGACGCAAGTTGCACTCCGGCGGTCGAGATCGCCCGCAAAATCACGCCTTTTGTCAAAGGTGAAGTGGCGGCCGTAGCCCCGGCAACAAGGCCGCTGCGCCTGCCCGAATTGAGTTTTCAGGACGACAAGGCTGGGACCAGGACCCTCGCGGACTGGCGCGGCCGCACCGTGCTGCTCAATCTCTGGGCCACCTGGTGCGTCCCCTGCCGCAAGGAGATGCCGGCGCTCGACGCGCTTCAGGAAAGGCTCGGCGGGCCGAATTTCGAGGTAGTCGCCGTCAACATCGACACGCGCGATCCCGAGAAGCCCAAGGCCTGGCTCAAGGAGGTCGGCATCAAGCATCTCGCTTACTACGCCGATCCGTCGGCCAAGGTGTTCCAGGATCTCAAGACCGCCGGCAAGGCGCTCGGCATGCCGACCACGCTCTTGGTGGACGGTGTGGGATGCGAGATCGCCACGCTCTCAGGCCCTGCCGAATGGGCGAGCGACGACGCCATCGCCCTCGTGAAAGCGGCCTTGCAGAAATGAATTGTCATTCCGGGGCGCGGCCGAAGGCCGCGGGTCAGGAATGCATACTCCCGCCCTCTGGTTATGGATTCCAGCTCTCGGCCGTTTCGCGACCTCGGCTGAATGACAAGATTGAGCGTTACGCCGCGGTCGGACCGCAGCGCACGTAGATTGTGGTGCCGTAGCGGCCGGCGACCTCCGGGTCGGTATAGCGCAAGATCATGACCCGGCCATCGAAAGAGACGATTTCGCGGTCCTGCGCACCGCCCGGCTCGCCGGCCGGCCCGATGAAGGTTTTGCCGTCCGGCGCGGTCTTGATGCGCAGTTCGACCGGGGTCGGCTGGTCGGCGAGGTGCATCATCACGCCGCCGTTCGGTCCTTTGCTGATGGTGTAGGCCTTGCTGCATTGGCGGCGCGCCGCCGCCTCGGTGCGCGTGCGGTCGAGGTCGCGATGATAGGAGGCCACGCCCCAGCGTCCGACGATTTCCTCGGCGGTATAACGGGGCGGTGTCTCGCTCGGCGCCGCAGGGCCCAATCCGGGAAATGTCGGAAGCTGCCCGAAGGGCGAGTCCCCGCCCATGGTACTGCACGCTGCAAGCGCAAATCCTGCCACCATAACTCCCGCAAGGCGACGCGACACACCCGTCCTCTGCATTCCAACCCTCCCGTGCTTGGTATCTCACTGTGCGCTGTCGGATGACGACGTGCAACCGGCTTGCGCCTCACCTGATGCGTAACCGGGCGACCGCGGCCTCGTCCACCTCCACGCCGAGCCCCGGCTCGGCCGGCAGCGCGACCGTACCGTTGCCGAGCGGCAGCGGCCGCCGCACCACGTCCTCGGCGAGATAGAAATGCGTAAGACTTACACCCCAGCTCACGTCCGGCACGGCGCAGGCCAGATGCACCGCCGCGGCCGACGCGATGCTCGACTCCGCGATCTTTGCCGCTACATTCACCGACAGATTCAGTTTCCGGCAGTGCACCGCTGCCGCGAGCGCATTGGTGAGGCCGCCGAGCTTGATCAGCTTCAGCGACACCCCGCGCGCGCCGCACCGCGCCTGCGTCTCGATGTCGGCCAGCGAATGGATGGCTTCGTCGGCGCCCAGCGGCGTCGGCGAGATCTTGGCCAGCGCCGCGAGGTCGTCGAGCGCATCCGGTGGAAACGGCTGTTCCAGAAACATCAGGCCGGCGGCTTCGGTCCCGGTCACATAGCGCCGCGCGTCGGCAAGCTCTAGCCCGCAATTGGCATCCGCGCACAGCGGAATCTTCGCACCCATGGCTGCGCGCAACGCATGCGTGGCCGCGATTTCCCGCTCGATCGGCTTGGTCCCGACCTTGAGCTTGAAGAACCAAAACCCCTCGCGTTCCTTCGCCTGCGCCTCTGCGATATCCGCCTCCGGGGTGGAATTTCCCAAGAGCCACATCGGCGCCACCGCGCGGCGCAGCGGGCCCCCGATAAGCTCGATGAGCGGCCGGCCCGCAGCGCGGCCGGCGAGATCGAGCAGCGCCATTTCCACCGCCGAATGCGCGCCGGTGTTGCTGAGCAGCGCGGCCTGCATGGCGCGGCGCAGCGCCGGCCGCAAGCGCGCATCTTTGCCGACGAGCAGCGGTGCAAGATGGTCGCGCACCGCGGCGACCAGGCCGTCGAGCGTATCGCCTGTCATGGTCGGCGCAGACGCAGCTTCCCCCCAACCCACCGTGCCGTCCGCCGCCTCGATGCGGACCAGGATGTTGCGCGCATGCGCAACCGTCTCGAACGCCATCGCGACCGGCTTGTTCAGGGGTAGCGCAACCGGAATGACATCGACGCGTCGGATCAGGAGCGGCCGCAGTTCGATGTCTGGCTGAGATCGGTCGGCGATGCGCGCGTCCATATTCGCCTCGAAGTATGACCTTGCCACCTTAGCGGATATTGTCGCGGGCTTTGCGCTGGTCATTGTGACGCGTTGCGCCTCCCGCAGCGCGCTTGACAGCAAGGGAGCAACCTCTTATTTCAACTTTATTAGCACTCAGGCTACCTGAGTGCTAAGTCTTTCTGAATTCGACGCTTTTGACCCCGCCCGCATCGTTAGCTCGCGAGGAACCCATGGCCAAGCTGAAATTCCGCCCGCTGCATGACCGCGTCGTGGTTCGACGCATCGAAGCCGAGGAACGCTCCAAAGGTGGCATCATCATCCCCGACACGGCCAAGGAGAAGCCCTCGCAGGGCGAAGTCGTCGCCGTCGGCCCCGGCGGCCGCGACGAGACCGGCAAGCTGATACCGATCGACCTGAAGGTCGGCAACAAGGTGCTGTTCGGCAAATGGTCGGGAACCGAGGTTAAGATCGACGGCGAAGAGCTCCTGATCATGAAGGAGTCCGACATCATGGGCGTGATCGAGTGAGATTCTGTGTCATGGCCGGGTTTGTTCCCGGCCATCCACGTCTTGCCTACCACGAACGACGTGGATGCCCGCCGCAAGACCGGGCATGACGAAGGAAAAGCAGGAGTAAATCGAAATGGCTGCCAAGGAAGTCAAGTTCTCTAGCGAGGCCCGCGACCGCATGCTGCGCGGCGTCGATATACTCGCCAATGCCGTGCGCGTCACGCTCGGGCCCAAGGGCCGCAATGTGGTGCTCGAAAAGAGCTTCGGCGCACCGCGCATCACCAAGGACGGCGTAACCGTCGCCAAGGAAATCGAGCTTGACGACAAGTTCGAGAACATGGGCGCCCAGATGGTGCGCGAGGTGGCGCAGAAGACCAACGACAACGCCGGCGACGGCACCACCACCGCCACCGTGCTCGCACATGCCATTCTCAAAGAGGGTGCCAAAGCGGTGGCGGCCGGCATGAACCCCATGGATCTCAAGCGCGGCATAGAGATTGCCGTGCGCGCGGTGGTGGCCGACATCGAGAAGCGGGCCAAGAAGGTGAATTCATCCGCCGAGGTGGCGCAGGTGGGAACCATTTCCGCCAACGGCGACAGCCAGATCGGCAAGATGATCGCCGACGCCATGCAGAAGGTCGGCAACGAAGGCGTCATCACGGTCGAGGAGGCGAAATCGCTCGACACCGAGATCGAGATCGTCGAGGGCATGCAGTTCGACCGCGGCTATATCTCGCCCTACTTCATCACCAACGCCGAGAAGATGGTCGCCGAGCTCGAAGACGCCTACGTGCTGCTGCACGAGAAGAAGCTTTCCGGTCTGCAATCCATGCTGCCGGTGCTCGAGGCGGTGGTGCAGTCCGGCCGGCCGCTGCTCATTGTCGCCGAGGATGTGGAGGGTGAGGCGATCGCCACGCTGGTGGTGAACAAGCTGCGCGGCGGGCTGAAAGTCGCCGCGGTGAAGGCGCCCGGCTTCGGTGATCGCCGCAAGGCCATGCTCGAGGACATCGCGATCCTCACCGGCGGCCAGCTCATTTCCGAGGATCTCGGCATCAAGCTCGAAAGCGTCACGCTGCAGATGCTCGGCCGCGCCAAGAAGGTGATCATCGAGAAGGAGAAGACCACCATCGTCGACGGCGCCGGCAAGAAGAAGGACATCGAGGCGCGCGTCGCCCAGATCAAGCAGCAGATCGAGGAGACCACCTCCGACTACGACAAGGAGAAGCTGCAGGAGCGGCTGGCCAAACTCGCTGGCGGCGTGGCGGTGATCAAGGTCGGCGGCGCCACCGAGATCGAGGTGAAGGAGAAGCGCGATCGGGTCGACGACGCGCTGAACGCCACCCGCGCCGCGGTCGAGGAAGGCATCGTGCCGGGCGGCGGAGTTGCGCTGCTGCGCGCCAAGAAGGCGATCGGCAAGCTCACCAACAGCAATCCCGACGTGCAGGCCGGCATCAACATCGTGCTCAAGGCGATCGAGGCGCCGGCGCGGCAGATCGCCGAGAACTCCGGCGTCGAGGGTTCGATCGTGGTCGGCAAGGTGCTGGAGTCGAAATCGGAGACCTTCGGTTTCGACGCCCAGACCGAGCAGTTCGTCGACCTCGTGCAGAAGGGCATCATCGACCCCGCCAAGGTGGTGCGCCGCGCCTTGCAGGACGCGGCCTCGGTCGCGAGTCTGCTCGTGACCACCGAGGCCATGGTGGCCGAAGCGCCGAAGAAGGAGGCGCCCGCGCCCGCCATGCCTCCGGGCGGCGGCATGGGCGGGATGTACTGATCGATCCGTCACCCTGAGGCGCCCGCCGAAGGCGGGTCTCCAAGGGTGACGGACGTTGTCGTCTTTCGCGGCTCGCTTCGCGCGCGCCTCAGGACGACGGCTACAGTGATTTGACGAATTGCCAAAAGGCGCCACCCCCTTTTCGCCTAACTGACCAGCTCGCGCACCGCCCGCTCCGCCTGATCGATGGCGTAGTGCACCCAGGCGTCGCCGCCGGCATCGGTGTTGGCGATCGCCACCCGGCCGACCCGCTGTCGCGCGCGCTTGAGCACGCGCTCCTCGTAGTCGTCAGGATCGAACAGGGAGTTGGCCACGTAAGAATAGCCGTGTGGCCAGCGGTTCACCGTGATCGCGGCAATGTCGCGCGCGCTGGAAAAACCGCCCGGGCCGAGCATCCGGTCGAGATCGTCGCGGATGCGCGCCTCGAAATCCGCAAACGTCATGACATAGAGCCTGTGCTGGCCGGCGCGGTATTGCGCCCGCGCATCGAGCCCGGAATTGGGCGCGCCGGGCACGTGCGCAAGGTGCAGAAGGATGGGCTCGTCTGGCGAGCGGGAATGCCGATAGCCGCCAAGGCTCACCGGAAAATCCAGCGCCACCAGATGATGGAACCCCATCGGCGCCGTGATCAGGTGCACCTTCAGAGTCACGAACGCGCGCCAGTTGCGCACCAGCACGTTGGTATAGACGATCGGCGCCTTCACGTTCTGCGCCAAGGCCGCGCGCTGCTCGGCCGGCAATTCCGGCATCAGGTACGGGATCATCATGTGAAAGCAGGCGAGCACCGCGTGCCGCGCCGCCACGCGATGCAACGTTCCGTCGCGCACATACGCCACCTGCACCGCGTTGCGGGCATGGCGCACGTCGACACAAGTTGAATCGAGCCGGATGCGCACGTTCTGCCCGCGGCGGTCGAGCTTGCCGTAGTCGAAGCGGGCGCGCACGATGTCCTCCATGTCGCGCCCCGCCGCGACCTCCGGGATCAGCGACCGCACCAGGAGCCGGGCAATCGCCGCATTGCCGTCGGGGAAGTGGTAGATGTACGGCTCGCTCCAGGCCGCGCTCGTGTCCTTCGGCAGATTGAGCCCGGCAAAGCCGGGATAGCCGAGCTCGCGTGCATCCGCCGCCGGCACCGCATCGGCGCCGAGGCCGAAAAAGCCGAGCGTGCGCCCCTGGAAATAATTGGCCACTTCCGCACTGCAGCCGCAGATTTTGATGAGAAACTCCCGGTAACTCGTTCGT
Organism: Xanthobacteraceae bacterium; assembly: GCA_035574295.1. Lineage (GTDB taxonomy): Bacteria > Pseudomonadota > Alphaproteobacteria > Rhizobiales > Xanthobacteraceae > PNAI01. The sequence goes on along the minus strand of DATLYX010000130.1, from coordinate 23,554 downwards.
TTGAGGATCTCCTTTTTCTCCTCGATCGTCTTGCCGGCGAGCGGATCGCGCTTGCCCGCATAAAGCGCAAGCAGCTGCGCCTTGCTGTCCTCCGTGAACGGAAATGCTGCAACAAGATCTTCGATCGGCTTGGTATTGCTCAGCCCCTGCGGCACTGCATCGGGATTGGCGCGCGGTGCCTCGCCTGGCACCAGGACATCGCGGCCGAACGCTTCGCGGTTGAAGAACACCCCGCGCGACAGATCGAGCGAGGAATAGAGCTTGCGGTCGAAGGCGGTGTCGAAGCGTCCGACATCCACTTTCAGATCGCGCAGCATCTGCTTTGCGACCGGGCTCCACAGCGAGCGCGGCGATTGCAGCGATTGGCTGCCGCCATAACCGATGATGCGGCGGCCGCCGAAGGTGAATTCGTTGCGCTTGGCGTGGCCGCCGAAATCGTCGTGGTTGTCGAGCACCAGAATGCGCGCCTCAGGCCGTGCCCGCCGGTAGTACCAGGCCGCCGCAAGTCCGCTGATGCCGGCGCCCACGACCACGAGATCGTATCGCTCCTCGATCGGCGCTCGCTCGACTGCATAGCGGCGACCTTCGCGTGCCAGCGCATGCGCCACCTCGAACGAGCCTTTATGCGCCCCGCGCAGACCCGAGCGCGTCGGCGGATATCGTCCCGGCACCTGCGCCGCACCAAGCTGCGCCGCGGGCGTGAGCCCGGCGGCAATGGTCAGAGCTACGCCGTTGAGGAAATCGCGCCGTCGTATCGTCATGGTGCGGTTATACCCTGTCTAGCCTTGTCCACGACGCCGACCACCGCGGCGGACCGCCTGCCGCCGGCAAAGAATACGGAGCCGGGCCCGGTGTTTAGGTGTTGTCCACCCGGGAGGAAGACATGGACCAGCGCATCATCGACCTGTACGACACTTTCACCCACGGCGGCATGCACCGCCGCGAATTTCTTGACCGCCTTGCCGCCCTTGTCGGCTCCACGGCAACCGCCGCCGCGCTCCTGCCGCTGTTGGAGAACAACTATGCACAGGCCGCGATCGTCGATCCCAACGACGCGCGGCTGGTCCCCGAGCGTGTCTCCTACGACTCGCCGAAGGGCAGGATCAACGGCTACCTCGTCCGCGCCCAGGCCAAGGGGAAGCGACCCGCGGTGCTGGTGATCCACGAGAACCGCGGCCTCAACCCGCATCTGGAGGACGTGGCGCGGCGCTTCGCCCTGGAAGGCTTCCTCGGCTATGCGGTCGATCTGCTGTCGCTCGTTGGCGGAACGCCGCCGAGCGAAGACGCCGCCCGTGAACTGCACACCAAGATGAACCAGGACGATGCGGTGGTTGCTCTGGTTGCCGCGGTCTCATTCCTGAAGAAGCACCCCGAATCCACTGGCAAGGTCGGCGCAGTCGGCTTCTGCTTCGGCGGGCTGATGGTCAACCGTCTTGCGGTGGCGAGCGAAGAGCTCGACGCCGGCGTCGCCTATTACGGCCGGCAGGTTCCCGCCGACCAGGTGCCGAGGATCAAGGCGCCGCTCTTGCTGCACTATGCGGAGCACGACGCCGGTGTGAACGCGGGGATCGCCGCCTACGAGGCGGCGCTGAAAGCCAACAACAAGCGATACACCATCTACCATTATCCCGGCACGCAGCACGCCTTCAACAACGACACCGGCGCCGCCCGCTACAACAAGGCGGCAGCCGAACTGGCCTTCAGCCGCACCGTGGCCTTCTTCAAGGAGACGCTGGGCACCCCGCCCCGGGCCTCCTGACGCTGCATGTTGCCGAGACGACGGTGCCGCCCCGGCCGGAGCGGCGCCTTTGCTGTCCTGCGCGGTCCACGTTTACGGGGCTTAAGACGCACCCAGAAGATTGAGCACCCCCGAAAGCAGCATGGTGAACCCCAAGGCGACGCCAGCGCAGATGGCCACGCTGATATAGGGCTCGATCTCGGTATTGGCCCAGCGGTGCAGCCGGCCCTCGCGCGGCCGCAGCGCCAGGAATACCATCAGCGTCAGGATCAACACCGACAGACCGATGATCGCCAGCAGCATGGGATTTCGTCTCGACCTAACGATAGAGCTGGTTCGGCAGCCACAAGCCGATCTGCGGGAATGTATACAGCATGATCATGCAAATCACGACGATCAGCATGAACGGCAAAACGCCGCGGAAAATATCGTTGATGTTCACCCAGCTCGGCGCCACGCCCTTCAGATAGAACGGCGCCATTGCCACCGGCGGCGAGAGGAACGAAGTCTGGATGTTCAAGGCCACCAAAAGGCCGAAGAACAACGGATCCACGTTGAAGGTTTTCAACAGCGGCAGAAAGATCGGCATGAAGATGACGATGATTTCCGTCCACTCGAGCGGCCAGCCCAGAATGAAGATGATCACCTGCGACAGGATCATGAACCCAGTGGTACTGAGATTGAGCGCGGTGACAAAACGTTCGATCGGTTCGTGCCCGCCGAGATAGGCAAACACCGCGGAGAATGTGAACGAGCCGATGAACAGCCAGCACACCATCGCTGTGGTGCGCGCGGTGAGAAAGACCGATTCCTTCAGTTGCACAAAACTGAATTTCGTACCGGGGAGGAGTGCCAGTCCGACGATCAGCGTGACGAACAAAGCCGCGCCCACACCGTAGCGATCGACTTCGACATGGGTGATCGCCGCCACGATCAGATAAACCACGAAGGCGCCGGCCAGAACGCCGTAAGTGCGTACAATCCAGAGATTGCGGGGCTTTGAATAATCGGCGGCATAGCCGATGGTCAGAAGGATCGCGCCGAGCGAGCCCATGGCGGCAGCTTCCGACGGCGTCGCCAGACCGAAGATGATCGACCCGAGCGCAGCGGCGATCAGTCCGGCAAGCGGCGCAAATGATGTCAGCAGCGCCATCAATACGGTCGTGAGCGGGACGTTGCGGTCTTCCGGCGGCAACTGCGGCGCGAGCTTCGGATTGAGCAGCGCCATGACGCTTGTGTAGAGCATGTAGAGGCCGGCCAGCATGATCCCGGGAAAGAACGCCCCGGCGTAGAGCTTGACCACCGACACGCCGGCGGTGGCGCCGTACAGGATCAGCATCACGCTCGGCGGGATCAGGATGCCGAGACAGCCGCCGGCGCAAATCACGCCGGCCGAGAGTTTCGGGTCGTATCCGGCCCGCAGCATGGCCGGATAGGCGAGCAGGCCCATCAACGTGACCACCGCGCCGACGATGCCGGTCGCAGTGGCGAAAATCGCGCAGGTCGCGAGCGTCGCGATCGCCAGCGACGCCGGCATGGGGCCGGCGGCGAGCTGCAGCGAACGGAACAGGCGATCGAGAATGTTGGCGCGCTCGATGATGTATCCCATGAACACGAACAACGGGATCGAGATCAGCACGTCATTGGTCATCACCGAATAGGTGCGCTGGACCAGCAGATTGAAGATCAGATCTCCCATCGCGAAGTAGCCGAAGAAGACGCCCAGCGCCATCAGCGTGAACGCGATCGGGAAACCGAACATGATGCAGACGACGAACAGGGCGAGCATCAGGACGCCGAGTTCGGGATTGCCCCATCCGAACATCAGATGTTCCCTTTGCGCACGCCGAGCTCTTCCAGCTCTTTGACGACTTGGATTTCGCCGTGCTCGGCCTTTTCCAGCACCACCTTCTCCAGTTCTTCGACGTCATGCAGCCGTTTCGGCCACTCGCCGGTCTGGATGCACTTGATGCAGCGGATCACCTCGACCGCGCCCTGCATGACCATCAGCACGCCGGTAATCGGAATCAACGTCTTGTAGTGATACACCGGCGGCCCAAATGGGCTCGCCGAGGAATGTTCGTTCGTCAACCATGAAAGTTTTGCGTATCCGTACCCTGCGTAGACAAATGCGATCATCCCCGGAAAGAAGAAGAGGATGTAGAGGACGAGGTCCCACTTGGCCTGCTTGGCCGGCGCCCACGAGCGGTAGATGAAATCGCCCCGCACATGCCCATTGCGGGAAAGCGTGTAGGCCCCCGCCAGCATGAACAGCGTTCCATAAAGCATATAGCTCGCATCGAACGCCCATGCGGTCGGCGCCAGGAAAATGTACCGCATGAACACTTCGTAACTTGTGGTCAATGTCAGAATTAAGATGCACCACCCCGCGGTCTTGCCGACCCAGGTGCTGATCTCATCCACAAGCAGCAATAAGCGATCCATGGCTCCCCCCGGCGCCTTAAGTCCCGCCTTCTTGTATGGGAGATTTGTCGAAGGAACCAGACCCGCGCGGGGGCAATCACCCTCCCGCGCGGATCCTGGCCGTCACGTGCGACTGTTAGCCGAACCAATACTTGTACGCCGCATTCAGCGCGTTGCTGTCAAGGTTGTTGGTGTTGAGGTAGGCTTGGGTACGCTTGACCCAGGCCAACTGCGAATCGACCACTTTCTTGAAGAACGGGTCCTTCGATTGGTCGGCCACGATCTTCTTCCAGACGTTGAGCTGATCGTTGAGGACCTTGTCGCCGGTCTTGACGATCCGCACGCCTCTCGCCTTGATCGCCTCGAAGTCCTTCGTATAGCGGTCGTAGGCTGTGTAGTATTGATCAGCCGAGGCCGCATGGGCGGCGTTGCGCAGGATTGCCTTCAGCTCCGCCGGCAGCGCGTCGAACTTGGTCTTGTTGAAGATCACCTCGAAGCACTCGGCCTGCTGATGGTGGCTGCCCATCATGTAGATTTTCGACACGTCCGGGAAGCCGAGCAGGATGTCGGACGACGGGTTGTTGAACTCGGCGCCGTCGATCAGGCCGCGATCGAGCGCCGGCACGATTTCGCCGCCCGGCAGGATCGTGACGGAAGCGCCAAGCTCTCTGAACAGGTCGGCCGAGAGACCGACGGTGCGGTACTTCATGCCCTTGAAGTCGGCACCGCTGGTGATTTCCTTCTTGAACCATCCGAGCGGCTGGGTCGGCATCGGGAAGTACAAGAAGCCCACGAGGTTCAGCTTGAGGATGTCGTTCACGAGCTCTTTGTAGAGCGCCTCGCCGCCGCCGACATAGAACCACGCCAGCATGCCGTGCGCGTCCCACCCGTACGAAGGCGGCGTGCCGAACAGCGAATAGGCCTTGTGCTTGCCGTACCAGTACGCGCACACGCCGTGACCGCCGTCGAGAACCCCTGAATGCACGGCGTCCGACATCTGGAACGCCGGCACGACCGCACCCGCCGGCAGCAGGTCCAGTCTCAGTCGCCCGCCGCTCATATCGTTGACCTTCTTGGCATAGTCGGCGGCGAACTCATGGAAAATATCCTTGGTCGGCCAAGTCGACTGGTACTTCCATGTGACCGTCTGCGCGCGCGAGATTTGCGGCATGGCAACGGCTGCTGCGCCGCCAGCACCCGCCGCCAGCAAGAATTTCCGGCGGGTCGCTTTCGTTTTTTCAGGAGTCTTGGTCATGGGTATTACCCTCCCTGGGTTGTGAGACTGCGGCAAGCCCTGGCCTGCCGTCCTGGTACCACTAACGTCGGATCAGACCTGTTATTCCAACGTTGTTATAACCAGTTTGGCCGGATTGGCCACATTTCACAAGTCTTGTTTGGGGCCCTGGAACCCGAAGCCTTCCAGGCCGATAACCCCCCGGGCACACCCTTGGTCGAACTGTCGCAGGGCCGACGCCGGCGCAGGGCCCCGGCTTTCTCGCCATTTCATTCGTGTAGCCGCCCGCGCAACTGAGGGGACCGGACCTGCTACCCTTCGGTTGGGAGAGATTCGACCTGCACAACAGTTCAAGTCTATGTGATCCGCCGCCGCTGCGCCGCCATGTCGCGCAGCAGCGTCCTACTCGCCCAAAGGAGAACAGCCCGTGACCGGTATTGCCACGACGCTTGCCACCATCTGGCGGCTCGCCGCGCCCTACTTTCGTTCCGAAGACCGGGCGGCCGGCCGCGCCCTTCTGGCCGCGGTGATCGCGATCGAGCTGGCGATTGTTGCGATCAATTATCAGTTCAATCTCTGGTACGAACGCTTCTACAATTCCCTGCAGGACCGCAACTGGAATACCTTCATCTGGGAGCTCGGCATCTTCAGCGTGCTCGCCGGCGCTTTTATCGGGCTTGCGGTCTATCAGCTCTATCTCAATCAGTGGCTCCAGATCCGTTGGCGGCGCTGGATGACCGGTGCTTATCTCGACACCTGGCTGGCCGGCTCCAATCACTACCGCATGCAGTTGCTCGGCGATGCCGCCGACAACCCCGATCAGCGCATCGCCGAAGACATTCAGATGTTCGTCGAGAGGACCCTGACCATCGGTCTCGGCCTGCTCAATGCGATCCTCACCCTTGCCGCCTTCACCTACCGGCTCTGGACCCTCTCATCGACCACGCCGGTATATCTGTGGGGCGCCGAATTCGTCATTCCCGGCTATCTGGTTTGGGTCGCGCTGGTGTACGCAGTGGTCGGCACCTTCTGCGCCCATTGGATCGGCTGGCCGCTGATTTCGCTCTATTTCAACCAGCAGCGCTACGAGGCCGATTTCCGTTTCAACCTCGTTCGCACGCGCGAGAATTCCGAGCAGATCGCGCTGCTCGCCGGCGAACCGGTGGAGAAGCGGCGCCTGCTCGACCGCTTCGCCAACGTGGTGAGCAACTGGCTGCAGATCATGCAGCGCGTGAAGAAGCTGACCTTTTTCACCGCCGGCTACAATCAGGTGTCGGTGATTTTTCCCTACGTCGTGGTCAGCCCCGCCTACTTTGCCGGCAAGATCCAGCTCGGTGTCCTACCTTCCACCGCCAACGCCTTCAACAGCGTGCAGACCGCGCTCTCCTTCTTCATCACTGCCTATCGCCAGATCGCCGAATGGCGCGCCGTGATCGAGCGGCTCACCGGGTTTGCGCAAGCGGCGGCGAATGCGCGCACCGTCGCGCGCACGCCGCCGGTGGTCGAGGTCGTTCCGGCCGACGGCCGCAACGAGATGTCCTGGAATGATTTGGCTGTGCATCTGCCCTCCGGCGAGCCGCTCTTGGCGAGCGACGATATGGTGGTGAACGCGGGCGAGCGCGTGCTGGTCACCGGGCCGAGCGGCGCCGGCAAATCGACCCTGTTCCGCGCCATTGCCGGCATCTGGCCGTTCGGCCGCGGCCGCATCCTGATCCCGAAGAACGCCCGCGTGATGCTCTTGCCGCAGCGGCCTTATTTCCCGATCGGGACGCTGGCTGCCGCCATCGCCTATCCCGCACACGCGGAGGCGTTCGACGATGGCCGGCTCTTGAGCACACTGCGCGACGTGGGGCTTGGCGCGCTTGCGCCGCGCTTGCACGAGGAAGCCCACTGGAACCGGACGCTGTCGCTGGGCGAGCAGCAGCGGCTCGCCATTGCCCGCGCGCTGTTGCAGTCGCCGGATGTCCTGTTCCTCGACGAGGCCACCGCCTCGCTCGACGAGGCTTCCGAATCCGCGCTCTACCGGCTGCTGAATGAACGGCTCAAATCGACCACCATCGTGTCCATCGGCCACCGCGCGACGCTCAATGCGTTCCATCGACGCAAGGTCAGCTTTGCGCGCGAAGGCGAGCGTTACCGCCTGCGCGAGGCCGCCCTTTCCTCGGCTGCGGAATAGCGCCGCACGGACCGGAGAAAATATCGGGCGGCGGCTCGCGAGCCGCCGCCCTAATGATCGAATGCTCAGACGTTACTTGAAGCTGGCGCCGGTGATGTCCGCAGAAAGCCGGGCGGTGAAGCGCGCATTGCACCAGTTCGATCCGGGCAGCGGCGCCGGGTTGATCGGCGTTGTGAAGACACCGGTCGCGGTGTGATCGCTGGTGAATGCGTTGCAATCACCCTTGTTCAAATTCGTATCCGTGTAACGCAGATCGAGCGTAACGACCTTCCAGGTGAAGCCGACCCCGACGTTCCAGGTCGCGTAATCCGCGTAATTGATGTTGCCGTAGAACGCATCGCTCGTCCCGAGCCATTGGTATCCGAGTTCGCCCGACACATACATCGCGATACCGTTCGGCCAGGCCGGGAACGTGTATTTCGCCGTGACCGAAGCGAAAGTGCCGTTCGCGCCGGTGTTCAGGAAATCCGGCGAATAGGCCAGATTGCCGCCGATCGCGAACGCATCGGAGAACGCGTAGCTTGGCTTGAAATAGACTTCCCAGAAGCTCACGTCCGCCTTGATGATGTTGCCGTTGGCCAAAGTCGGCGAACATCCGGCCACCGCGCTGTTAAAGCAGGTGCCGCTCGGATAGTAGTAGTACCAGAAGCCCACATCGAGGGTGAGCTTGCCGAACGTCGGACGCACGCCGCCGTAGAAGTCGATTTCCGACCTGGCGCCGTTCGCGAATCTGATTGAGTTGTAAGCGATACCTGCATAGAGCTGCAGATCGGGATTGAGGTTCAGGCGCGGCTCAAAGTAAGCGTTGAACGACGGATCGCGGGCCGACTGCGAGACGCCGCGAAACAGATAGTCGGACACAACCCCTGCGCCCGCCGCGTAGTCCCAATTGGGGAAGGTTGGTCTGGGTCTCGGTTCGGCAAGGCCAACACCGGCCGACAACGCGAGCACTGCAACCGATGAAGCGACATACTTTTTCATGGGCTCAACCCCTCTCCGGTCATCAGAAGGCGAGGGCCAGAGCCCGCTGACAACCTACGCAACTACAGGACTTTGCTACCGCCGCCCCCAAAAATTCAGGCAAATTGTTATCTTCCCCCGGATCGGCAGCAAGGCGAAAACAGCGGCAGCTTGCTGCATTTTTGGGCGATTCCGGCGCCCGGCCACCGAATCAATCGCCTTGTTGCGGGCACGTCACAGTTTAGGCCGCAACGTCAGGCGAGAATGCGCTGGATGATCTGGCCCTTACTTGTCCCAGAAAAGTTATTCACATAAACATGCGGTTTCAGAAATACTTGAATTCAAAGAAGAACTTGTCCACCACTGGGTTAGTTTTCCACAGGACAAAATACCCCGTCTCGCGACTGCTGCTTTCGCCAGCCGTACCGCGAGACGGGGCGGGATAGGTATCAGGCCGCAGCCGCTTTCTTGCGGTTTGCCTCAAGCCGCGCATCGACCAAGGCCACCGTTGCGTCGATGACCGGATGGCTTAAGCCCTTCTGCTTGGCGATCGCCTGCACGAGCTTGTCCGCCCGCTCGATGTAGGGCGCGCCGTTGTTGAGCGCGCGCGCCGCCGAGGACGGCCGCGTCAGGCTTTGCGCCGCTGCGGCGTATTTCTCGAACGGCACGAGGTCGTCACGTGACGCGCCCAGCTTGACGCACAGCTCGACCACGAAATTGTACACCGAGCGCGACTCCTCGACGTTGCGGTGTACTGCTTCCTTGATGTCGATGGCACCGTCCTTGGTGACGCAGCGATAGTTGCCTGTGAGCAGCATTGCCCATTTGGCGAGCGGCACGAAGATCGAGTCGTGCACGCGCAGCTTCACCGGCAGTTCGATCTTGCCCTCCGGCGCATCGTAGCGGACCGCATCGATCTCCTTCTCGAGCTGACGCAGGATCGCTGTATGTCGCTCGTCGTCGAACCGCGCCACCTTGAAGTTGGTCGGCAGCGTCACCTGCAGCACGTTCACCTTCTCGTCCGGCGGCCGGATCGCCTGCGGATCGGGACTGCACAGCGTCAGCATCGCCGGATCGAAATTGTCCCAGACGCTCGGATCGGTATAGGCGACCTTGAGCGCCTCGTAGTTGAGGCCGGGAATGCGTTTGATGTAGGGCAGCGGCGGCATGTTCATGATCGACATGCAGGGGATGCGCGCCTTGGCCACTGCATCGAGCAACTGCCGCACGCCTTGCGCCCGGTACTGCGGCTCCTGCATGGCGAGCCCGACGAGGTCGTAGTCTTTCGGGTTCACCTCGGTGGGCCCCGCGGCCGACACCTTGCCCGGCAATTTGCGCGTGTCGAGCTCGATCGGATCTTTCCGGCCCTTTACCGGCAGGCGCACGCGAAAACCCTCGGCATTGATCAGGTCCGCTTCCGCCGGCAGGCACACGAGCTTTATCGAATGCCCGCCGAACAACAGTTTGGAGGCGAGAAGCGACCCGTAGGACGCTCCCATGATCAGAATATTGTAAGTCGCCATGAATCCTCCTCCCGCGACGCCGGATCGAGATTGTTAACGCGTTTCAGGGCTGTCGCCCTGTTCTCGGAATCCGCATGCTATTCGGCCCGCACCATCGATGCAATCGATCCCTTCCGCTTGCAACGGCCGAAATTCAATGTGTCGGCGTAAAATCGGCCTGCTCCGCGAGCGCCCCGGCCAAGGCTTTCGGCGCGGGCCCGCCGGTCGCCCAGTCCACCAGCTCCACCGTATGCACCACCGGTATCTCGGTTCCCGCGGCAAGTTGCGCCATGCAGCCGATATTGCCCGCCGCGATCACGTCGGGCGCGACCTTGCCGATATTGGCCAGCTTGCGCTCCCGCAACCGGCGCGCGAGCTCCGGCTGCAGCACGTTGTAGATGCCGGCCGAACCGCAGCACAGATGCCCCTCCGGCACGTCCTTCACGACGAAGCCGGCGTTGGCCAGAAGCTGCTTGGGCTCGCGCGTCACACGTTGGCCGTGCTGCATCGAGCACGCCGAATGATAGGCGACGGTCAGCCTCCGGCCGCCATTGGCCGGCTTCAGCCGCAGCCGCACCAAATATTCCGAGACATCGCGGGCGAGCGAGGCCACCTGCGCAGCCTTCACGGCGTAGGCCTCGTCCGTGCGCAGCATGAAGCCGTAGTCTTTCACCGTCGTGCCGCAGCCGGAGATCGTCACCAGGATGGCGTCGAGCCCTTCACCCTCGATCTCGCGCATCCACGCATCGACATTGGCGCGCGCAAAGGCGAGCGCCTCCTGCTCGCGGCCCATGTGATGCACGAGCGACCCGCAACAGCCGCTCTCCGGCGGCACCACCACTTCGATGCCGTGGCGCGTGAGCAGTCGTATGGTCGCCTGCGTGATCCACGGCGCCAGCGCCTCGTTGGCGCAGCCCGCGAGCAGCGCCACCCGCCCCTCGCGCGCACCTTCCGCCGGATAGACGCGGAACACGGTCTCCGCCGGCGGCACCCGCCGCGGCACGAGCTCCAGCATGGCGGCAAGCGGTTTCAGCCCGACCGCGACAAACAGCGGCGCCAGAGGCCGCGCCAGCATTCCGACCACCAGCGCGGCGCGAAACCGCGCCGGATACGGCAGGATCTTGGCGATGGCGTTGCGGATGAACCGCTCGACCGGCGGCCGCCGGTGGGTCTTTTCGATGTGCACGCGCGCATGATCGACCAGATGCATGTAGTGCACGCCCGACGGACACGTGGTCATGCACGCAAGACAGGACAGGCAGCGGTCGATGTGCTTGACCACTTCGGCGCTCGCCGGCTGGTCGCGCTCCAGCATCTCCTTGATGAGGTAGATGCGCCCGCGCGGCGAATCGAGCTCGTCGCCGAGCAGCACATAGGTCGGGCAGGTCGCGGTGCAGAAGCCGCAATGCACGCAGGCGCGCAGAATCTTCTCCGACTCTTTGATCTGCGGATCGGCAAGCTGCGCCGGCGTAAATGTTGTCTGCATGATCACACCCCGGCCCACATGCGGCCCGGATTGAGCACCCGCTGCGGATCGAAGCTTTCTTTCACCCGCCGGGTCAAGGCGGCGAGCGTTGCGTCCTCGGGCTGGAACACGTCGAGGGAGGCGCGCAGCGCGGCGTTGGCGCGCACCAGCGTCGCATGCCCGCCGACCTGGGCCACCGCCGCGCGCACCACCGCCGCGCCCGCGTCCGCGATCGGCAACATCGCCACCCACACGAGCCCGCCTGCCCAGTCGTAAAACATCTCGGCGCTCGGTGGGATCAGGGCCGCGATCTCCCAGCCGCGCGCGGGCGCGGTGGATATTCGCCACACCGGCCGCTCGCCCGACGGTCCATGGGCCGCAAACGGCGTCGCGTCGCGCACGCTGCGCCAGAGCGCGCGCGAACGGTCCTCGTCCAGCACCTCGACCGCGCCGAACGGCCGCAAGAGGGCAGTGAGCGCCTCCTTGCGGTGCCGCACCGAGGGTGCAAAGCCATCCAGCCGAAACACCGTCGCCGCCTCCTTGGCGGTGAGCCCGTCGAAACGGAAGGCGATATGCGCCGGCAGGTGCGCGGCGCCGGACACATTGCACGACGATCCCATGGCCGCGGTCATCGCTGCGCTGGCCCGCTTGTCGTCGAGCCCGACCACGCACACCGTTTCCTCGGTCTCCGGTCGCGGCAGCACCTTGACGGTCACGTCCGTCATGACCGCAAGCGTGCCATAGGAGCCCGCGAGCAGCTTGCACAGGTCGTAACCGGTGACGTTCTTCACCACCCGACCGCCGGATCTGAACGTCTCGCCGCGGCCGGACACCGCGGTGACGCCGAGAAAGTGATCGCGCGCCGCCCCGGCCGCGATGCGGCGCGGCCCTGCAAGATTGGCGGCGAGCGCGCCGCCGATTGTCCCTGCTCCCGACTGGCCGCCGAGCAGCGGTCCGTAGTCCATCGGTTCGAAGGCGAGCTGCTGACCCTTCTCCGCCAGCATCTGCTCGATGGTGGCAAGCGGCGTGGCCGCCCTGGCCGAGAGCACGAGCTCCGCCGGCTCGTACAGCGTCACGCCGGAGAGCGCCGCAAGGTCGAGCGTGCAGTCCGTCTGGCTCGGTCGCCCGAGCAGGCGCTTCGAGCCCTGGCCGATGATTTCCAGCGTCTTGCCGCTGGCGAGCGCCCAGCGCACCGCCTCCTCGACCTGCTTGCCGTCCTGCGGCCTGAGCGTGTCTGCCATAGGATCTTGATGAAGTGTGCCGTGCGCGCTGGCTCAATGCCGCTTTCCAAGGCACCTTATGCAACGAACCCGCGAACTCTCGCTAGAGGCTCATCCCATGAAAGCCATCCGGATCACCCGCACCGGCGGCCCCGAGGTACTCGACTGCGTCGAATTGCCGACCCCCGAGCCCGGCCCCAGCGAGGTGCTGGTGCGTGCGCACGCCATCGGCGTGCACTATTTCGACATGCTCATCCGCTCCGGTCGCTATCGCTGGATGCCAAAACTCCCCTTCGTGCTCGGCAACGACATGAGCGGACGGGTGGTGGCGACCGGCGCCGGCTGTCGCCTCAAAACGGGACAGCCGGTATTCATCGCCGGCTGGGACATCGGCTTCCGCGGCGGCCTCTATGCCGAATATGCCGCGGTGTCGGAAAAGGACATCTGGCCGCTGCCCGATTCCATCGACCTCGATGCGGCCGCAGCCCTGTCGAACTACGCGCTCGCCTGGACGCTGCTGCATCAGGTGGCGCGCGGCATCGCTCCGCGCACGGTGCTGATCTACGGGGCGGCGGGCGGCATGGGCTCGGCGTTGATCGACATCGCGCGCCTTGCCGGGGCGCGGGTGATCGGGCTTGCGGGCGGCGCGGAGAAATGTGCCTTCGTGCGCGCACGCGGCGCCGAGCCCGTGGACCACGCGAGCGAACCTGTGGTCGAGCGCGTCAATACGCTCAGCGACGACCGCGGCGCCGACATCATTTTCAATCACGTCGCAGGAAACACCTTTGCGGACGATCTGAAGATGATCGCCCCGCTCGGCATGATCGTCTCCTACGCGGTGCTCGGCGGCATGCCGGAAACCGACCTGTTCAAAGAGATGCGCGCCAATATCGAGAAGAGCCCGGCGCTGCGCTGCTTCACCATGCACACGAGCGACGCATTGCCCGAGCTGCGCCGCGCAGGCATGCAGCACGCCATCGACCTGCTCGCCGCGAAGAAAATCTCGCCTGCGATCGGCTTGAAGCTCCCGTTGCGCGACGCCGCCCGCGCGCATGAGCTGTTGGAGCAGCGCCGGGCGATGGGCAAGATCGTGCTGAAGCCATGACTCCTCCCTACCATCCCCTTTCAGGGCAGGGCGATCTCATTTGAACCACCTCCCCCTGGAACGGGGAGGGATGAACCGTCATTGCGGCACGGTCATCAATTCGAGCAGATGCCCGTCGGGGGTCTTGAAATAGAGTCCCCGTCCTCCGCCCCAGCGGTTGAGCTTGCCGTCTTCCGGGCTCCACGGCGCGCTGCCGTAGGCGATACCTTCCTTCTTGATGCGGGCGAAGATCGCGTCGAACTCCTTCTCGCTCACATGAAACGCCAGATGATGGCTCTCGAATTTGTCCTCGTCGTCGAACAACAGCGTGAGCGTCTTGTTCACCTTCACCGGCGCGAAATAGCTCGTGCGCCCGCGCTTAAGTCCGAAGATACGCACAAAGAACGTCGCCGCCTTAACCTTGTCGCGGGACGGAACGATGGTGTGGTTGAGGGTGATCGCCACGTGCCACCTACCACTGTCCGTCATCCTGAAGCGGTCGCGCGAAGCGCAGTCCTCAAAGGACGACGGCCTAGTGTGCTACTCCGCCGCCTTCAGCAGCGGCGTGGGCGCGGCGCGGAATTGCTCGAAGAGCGCCGCCTCGTCGGCCTTGGCGGCGGCGAGATGCCGCGCCTTCACATGGCCGAAGCCGCGGATTTTTTCCGGGACCGCCGCCAGCCCGACCGCGATGTGATGGTTCTCCGGCGAAAGCCGCGCCAGCACCTCGTTGAGCATCGCCTCGTAGTCGGCGATCAGCCGCCGCTCGGTCTTGCGCTCGGCGCTGTAGCCGAACGGATCGAACGCCGTACCGCGCAAGAACTTGAGCCGCGCCAGCAGTCGGAACACCGGCAGCATCCACGGCCCAAAACTCATCTTGCGCGGCAGCCCGGTCTCGGGATCGCGCCGTGCCAAGAGCGGCGGTGCCAGATGAAATTCGTAGCGCAAATTGCCCTCGAACTCCGCCCGTACCTGCTTCTCGAACGTACCGTCGGTGAACAGCCGCGCCACCTCATATTCGTCCTTGTATGCCATCAGCTTGAACAGATAGCGCGCCACCGCCTCGGCGAGCCCGCATTTGCCCGGCGCCTTGGCCGCCTCCGCCGCCTTCGCCTTCTCCACCCAGCCGCGATAGCGCGCCGCATAGGCGGCGTCCTGATAGGCGGTGAGGAACTCCACGCGCCGCCCTACCATCTCGTCGAACGACTGCGACAATTGCCGCGCCGGATCGACCTCGGACGGTTTCACCAGCGCCGCGACGCCTTCGGGATCGACGGCGGTGCGCCGGCCCCAGCGGAATGCGGCGATGTTCATCGGCACCGCCTCGCCGTTCAGCGTGATCGCCTGCTCGATCGCCTCCGCCGACAGTGGGATGGTGCCGTGCTGATAGGCGAATCCGACCATGAAAATGTTGGTCGCGATCGAATTGCCGAACAGCGCGGTGGCGATGCGCGAGGCATCGACGAAATGGCAATTCTCGCGGCCCGCCGCGTTGACGATCGCGCGCTTGAGCCGCTCGGTCGGCAACGAAAAATCCGCCCGCCGCGTGAAATCGCCAGGATAGAACTCCGCGGTGTTGATCAACATCGCGGTCCGGCCCGGTTTCACCGCCGCCAGCACTTTTTTGGTGCCGGCGACCACGATGTCGCTGCCGAGCACGAGGTCGGCGCTGCGCGCGGCAACCCGAATGGCGTGGATATCCTCCGGCGCTTTGGCGATGCGCATGTGGCTGTAGACCGCACCGCCTTTCTGCGCCAGCCCCGCCATGTCGATGACACCGACGCCTTTGCCTTCGAGATGTGCCGCCATGCCCAAAATGCCGCCGATGGTGACCACCCCTGTACCGCCAACGCCGGTGACGATGATGTTGTAGGTCTGGTCGATCTCCGGCAGCTTCGGCTCCGGCAGCTGCGGGATTGTCTGGCCGTCGGCCGCCGCGCTGCCTTTTTTCAATTTTGCGCCGTGCACCGTCACAAACGACGGGCAGAATCCCTTCACGCAGGAGAAATCCTTGTTGCAGCTCGACTGGTCGATGGTGCGCTTGCGGCCGAACTCGGTTTCCAGCGGCTGGATGGACACGCAGTTGGACTGCACGCCGCAGTCGCCGCAGCCCTCGCACACGAGCTCGTTGATGATCACCCGCTTGTCCGGATCGGGGAACGTGCCCCGCTTGCGCCGCCGCCGCTTCTCGGCCGCGCAGGTCTGGTCGTAGATCAGCACGGTGACGCCGGGGATCTCCGCCAGCTCCTTCTGCACCCGGTTGAGCTCGTCGCGGTGATGGATGGTGAGCCCGCGCGGCCACGCTTCGTTCTTGGGATATTTCCCCGGCTCGTCGGTGACCACGACCACGCGCTTGGCACCTTCCGCCGCCACCTGCCGCGCGATCGCCGGCACCGTCAGGTTGCCGTCGTTGCGTTGGCCGCCGGTCATCGCCACCGCATCGTTGAACAGGATTTTGAACGTGATGTTGGTGTTGGCGGCAATCGCGGCGCGGATCGCCATGTAGCCGGAATGGTTGTAGGTGCCGTCGCCGAGGTTCTGGAACACGTGCTTGCGCTTGGAGAATGGCGCCTCTCCGATCCAGTTCGCGCCCTCGCCGCCCATGTGTGTGAAACCGAGCGTGGAGCGGTCCATCCACTGCACCATGAAATGGCAGCCGATGCCGGCATAGGCGCGCATGCCTTCGGGCACGATGGTGGAGGTGTTGTGCGGGCAGCCCGAGCAGAAGTACGGCAGTCGCATGGCCACGTCCTGCGCCTCCGCCAGCGCCCGCTGCGCCTCTTTCAGGCGCTGGACGCGGGCGGCGATCTCCTCGCTCGGCGTGAATTTCAACAGCCGCTCGCCGATGCAGATGGCGATTTCGTTCGGATCGAGCGCGCCCTTGATCGGGAACAGCCAGTTGCCCTGTTCGTCCTTCTTGCCGATGCAGACCGGCTGGAAGGCGGTGCCGTAGAGCTCCTCGCGCACCTGCACTTCGATCAGTGAGCGCTTTTCCTCGACCACGATGATGAGATCGAGGCCTTGGCCGAATTCCAGCATGTCGTCGCGGCCGATCGGATAGGGGCAGCCGCATTTGTAGATGCGCAGGCCGAAGTCGTTGCAGCGCGCTTCATCGAGCCCGAGCTCGTCGAGCGCCTGCCGCACGTCGAGGTAGCTCTTGCCGACCGTGATGACGCCGATGCGCGGCTTGCGGCCGCCGGAGATAACCGCGTGGTTGAGCTTGTTGGCGCGCGAGAACGCGATCATGGCGTCCCGCTTGTAGTCGTTGAGCCGCGCCTCCTGCGCCAGGATGCTGTCCACCAGACGGATGTTCAGCCCGCCCTCCGGCATCCGGAAATCTGTGGGGATGACGATGTTCACGCGGTCGAGCGCGCCGTCGATGACCGCGGTCGACTCCACGGTGTCGTGCATGCATTTGAGCGCCACCCACGCCCCGGTGAAACGCGACATCGCCCAGCCGTAAAGACCGTAGTCCACGATCTCCTGCACGCCCGCCGGATTGAGGATCGGTATGACGTAGTTGACGAAATTGAATTCCGATTGATGCGCCGTCGTGGAGCTTTCCGCCGTGTGATCGTCGCCCATCAGCGCGATCACGCCGCCGTATTTCGAGGTACCGGCTGCGTTGGCGTGGCGAAACACATCGCCGGTGCGATCGACGCCCGGTCCCTTGCCGTACCACATGCCGAACACGCCATCGAACTTGCCCTCGCCGCGCAGCTCCGCCTGTTGCGAGCCCCACAGCGCCGTTGCCGCGAGGTCCTCGTTCAGCGCCGGATGAAACAGGATGTCGTTCTTGGTCAGATGATCAGCCGCGCGCTGGAACTGATAATCGAGTCCGCCGAGCGGCGAGCCGCGATAGCCGGTGACATAGCCCGCGGTGTTGAGGCCGGCACGCCGGTCGCGCTCCTTCTGCATCAGCGTGAGCCGCACCAGCGCCTGATAGCCCGTGACGAACACGCGGCTTTGCTTGAGGTCGTATTTGTCGTCGAGGGTGACCGGTCTCAGCGCCATCGGCTTGGCCTCCGCTCGTGAGTGTGCCCAAGCGGCCCGCTTGGGGCTAGGGGTGGCGACGGTGTCGCTGCGATTCGCAAATATACCCGCATCCCTGCGCCATCAATTAAAAACCTTCGTTAGATCAAACATTTCGCAGCAAGCCGGCCGCACGGTAATTTTCTGGCGCGGTGACGTGCCGCGCGGGCATTTTTCCCACCCGACCGCGCGCTCCGCCGCGGGCTTGCTCTGGCTTTCGCAATGCAAGAGCATCGCCCGCTCCAACCTGTAAGGACACCCCGCAATGCTCTCCGCCGCCGACCGCAAGAAGGCCGCCGATATTCTGATGCAGGCCGAGAACGACCGCATCCAAGCGGTCCAGCTTTCCACCACCTGGCCTGACATCACCATCGAGGACGCCTACGCGATCTCCACGGAAGTGGCCAACCGCAAGATCGCCGCCGGCGCGAAATTGATCGGGCACAAGGTTGGCCTCACCTCCAAGGCCATGCAGCGCTCCTCCCAGATCGACGAGCCTGACTACGGCCACCTTTTGGACCACATGATGATCCCCGACGGCGCCAAAGTGCCGCACGAAAAATTTTGCCGGCCGCGGGTGGAGATCGAGCTCGCCTTCATCCTCGGCAAGCGGCTGCAGGGGCCCGGTGTCGGCCTGCCCGACGTGTTGCGCGCGACCGAATATGTCGTGCCCGCCATCGAGATCGTCGATGCGCGCATCCGCGACCCGCGCAAAATTTTCGATACTGTGGCGGATAACGGCGCTGCCGCCGGCATCGTCATCGGCGGCCGTCCGGTCGGCCCCATGGACGTTGACCTGCGCTGGGTCGGCGGCATCATGTATCGCAATTCGGAGATCGAGGAGACCGGCCTTGCCGCCGGCGTGCTCGGCCATCCGGCGCTCGGCGTCGCCTGGCTCGCCAACAAGCTCGGGGCACACGGCGTTCCCCTCGAGCCCGGCCACCTCGTGCTGGCCGGCTCCTTCACCCGCGTGGTATTCGCGCAGAAGGGCGACACGCTGCATGCCGATTTCGGTCCGCTCGGCGGCATCGCCGTACAGTTTGTTTAAAAGCAATGAATACGTGTCCCGGATGCGGTGCAGCGCGGAGCGGTGCACCGCCGATCCGGGACCGCCAAAGGCAATGCCTCGCTTCGCCGCATACCGGTGACAATCTTCAGGGTAATACCCGTACGGTCCCGGGTCTGCAGCGCATCACTTCGTTTCGCTTGTGCTGCGCAGCGCCTGGGACGCAAAGCTAACAGAAAGCATTAGTCCATGGACCACCCCCGCAACGCCTTCAAACACGCCATCGCCAAGGGCGAACTTCAGATCGGCCTGTGGTGCAGCCTGTGCAGCAACATCACCGCCGAAATCGTCGCGCACTCCGGCTTCGACTGGCTCCTGCTCGACACCGAACACTCGCCCAACGAGCTGCCCGATGTGCTCACGCAATTGCAGGCGGTGCAGACCGGCACCGCCTCCGCCATCGTGCGGCCGGCCTGGAACGACATGGTGCTGATCAAGCGCTATCTCGACATCGGCGCGCAGTCTCTGCTCATCCCTTTCGTACAGACGCCGGAGGAGGCGCGCGCCGCCGTTGCCGCCACCCGCTATCCGCCGGAAGGCATCCGCGGCATCACCGGTTCGGGCCGCGCTGCAGGCTACGGCCGCGTCAAGGATTATCTGAAGAACGCATCGCGCGAGATTTGCCTGCTGGTGCAGGTGGAGACGCGGAGCGCGCTGGCGCAGATCGAAAACATCGCTTCTGTCGAAGGCGTGGACGGTGTGTTCATCGGCCCCAACGATCTCGCCGCTTCCTTCGGCCACATCGGCAACTGGGGGCATCCCGAAGTGCAAGCCGCGCTGAAGGACGCGGTGACGCGCCTCAAGAAAGTCGGCAAGCCTGCAGGTATCCTCACCCCCAACGAGGAAGAGGCGCGCCGCTTCATCGACTGGGGCTACGCCTTCGTCGCCGTCGGCTCCGACCTTGGCCTGCTCGCGCGCAACGCCGACGCGCTGGCGAAACGGTTCAAGGGATGACAAACGTCCAGCGGGAGCCTGCAGTGCAGCACACCGCACCGCGTCCGGGACAACACGTTCCACTTGGAGCGATCCTGCGCTAGAATGCGGCAGCACGCGGAGAAACCTCATGAACGAAATCGCCAACATGAGCAACGTCACCCGGGCGCAGGTGTCGGCCGAGGAATGGCAGGCGCGCGTCGATCTCGCCGCCGTGTATCGCCTGTGCGCGCACTACGGCTGGGGCGACGTGATCTACAACCACTGCTCCATGCGGGTGCCCGGCGAGCCGACGAAGTTTCTGATGAAGCAACACGAGCTGCTGTGGACCGAGGTCACTGCCTCCAACCTGCGCAAGGTGGACATGCACGAAGACCTGGACGAGCGGGCGGGCGTCAACCGGCCCGGCTTCACCCTGCACGGCGGCGTGCTTTCCGCGCGCCGCGACGTCAACTGCGCGGTCCACGTGCACACCGAGATCGGCATGGCGATCGCCGGTCTCAAGCATGGCTTGCGCATGTGCTCGCAAGCCGCGATCCGCTTCTACAAGCGCATCGGCTACCACCCTTACGAGGGTATCACCGAGGATTTCGACGAGCGCGAGCGCATCAACAAGGCGCTCGGCAACCACCGCGCGCTGATCATGCACAACCACGGCCTGCTCACCGTCGGCAAGACCGCGCGCGAGGCTTTCGTGTTGATGAAATCGCTGATCGAGGCCGCCACCATCCAGCTCAAGATGGAAGCGACCGGCGCCGAGTTGATCGACATTCCGCCGGAAATCTGCGAAAGCACCGCGCGCCAGTACGAGAAACACGATGCCGGCCGCGGCTCAGCCGACTGGCCGGCCTTCCTGCGCATGCTGGACAAGATCGATCCGGGATATCGGAATTAGCTTCACGCTTGCCTCGGGTGCAGCGCGGCATGCAACAGGGCGAAGTGCTGCATCGCGTCCGGGACGCCGCAACAAATCAGACCTTCTTCCCCCACACCGCGACGTGGCCGGAATTGAAGTAGCCGACCACGCCCCCCGCCGGTGCGTCGGCAATCATGCGCTGTACAAGCGTGTCGATGCCGATGTCCATTTCCGTCGCCGCGCCGCTGGCGACGATCGCGGGGATCTGCGAGCGCACCAGCGCGGCGATAGTCTCGAACAGCGGCCCCTCCGGCCCCTGCAGCATCGGCGTCAGCATGTCGACGTCGGGCGACGGCTGCAGCCCCGCCGCGCGCATCAGGGAGAACAGCCGCAGGCCCAAGCGCGGCTGAACGCCAGCGTGCTTGAACGCGGCGTGACACCACGCGACGGCCTTGGCCGCGAGGCAATCGGCTGGCTCGATCAGCGGCGGTGCCTCGTAGTCGTAGATCGTTTCCTGCAGCGCGATGATGCCGCCGCGCTTCACGTTCTGCGCCACATGGCGCAAGGCGGCCAGCGGCTCGGCGGCGTACATCAGCACCAGCCGCCCGACGACGGCGTCCACCGGCTCCTGCAACGAAAAATTCTGAAAATCGCCGACGGTAAAATCCACGTTGGCCAGCCCTTCGGCCCGCGCCCGCTGCTCGGCGAATTTGATCTGCGCCGGGTCGCGGTCGATGCCGAGCACCTGCCCCGTCGGCCCGACCAGCCGCGCCGCAAGGAACGCGACGTCCCCTGCCCCCGATCCGATGTCGAGCACGCGCATGCCCGCCTTCAATCCTGCGCGCCGGAACAACCGCTCCGTCAGCGGAGCCACCAGCTTGTTCTGCTCGATGAGCCGCTGCCGCTCGTCGTCGGAGCTTTGGAACGGGTAGCAGGACGCGCTCACACCCGGTTCCCCGCGCTCCAGCTCCAGAAATCGCGCCCCTCCTCGCGCAGGAACCGCGAGAACACCATCTTGTGCACCTCCGAGGCGCCGTCCACCAGCCGCGCCGCGCGTGCCGCGCGATAGATCCATTCCAGCACCGTGTCCTTGGAATAGCCGCGCGCGCCGTTGAGTTGGATCGCCACGTCGGCGGCCTGGTGCAGCGTGTCGGCCACCTGCACCTTGGCCATCGATACCTCCTTGCGGGCACGATCGCCCTGGTCGAGCTTCCAGGCCGCGTGCATGGTCAAGAGCCGCCCGATCTGGATGTTGTGCGCCACCTCGCCGAGCTTGATTTGTACGCTCTCGCGGTCGGCGAGCTTCATGCCGAATCCCTCGCGCCGGTTCACGTAGTCCTGCGCGATTTCCAGGCACCGCTTGGCCCAGCCGAGCCAGCGCATGCAATGGGTGAGCCGCGCCGGCCCGAGCCGGATCTGCGTCACCTTCAGGCCGTCGCCGACATT
Source organism: Xanthobacteraceae bacterium (assembly GCA_035574295.1). Taxonomy (GTDB): domain Bacteria; phylum Pseudomonadota; class Alphaproteobacteria; order Rhizobiales; family Xanthobacteraceae; genus PNAI01. The sequence continues at coordinate 1,421 of DATLYX010000130.1, read as the reverse complement.
GAGCAGCAGGTTTTCCTCCGGGACTTCGAGCCCCTCGTATTCGATCTCGCAATGCCCGCCGTGTTCCTGCGGCCCCATGATCGCGATGCGCCGCACGATGCGCCATCCCGGCTGGTCGCGATGGTGGAGGAACGCGCTAAGCCCCTTGCGCGGATCGTCCGAGGTGCGCGCGATGAGAATGAAATGTTCCGCTCCGTCGGCGCCGGTGATGAACCATTTCCGGCCATGGATCACCCATTTGTCGCCCTTCTTTTCGGCGCGGGTGCGGATCATGGCGGGATCGGAACCGCCGCCGGGCGCTGGCTCCGTCATGGCGAAAGCCGAACGCACCTTGCCCTCGACGATCGGCCGCAGCCACTTTTCTTTCTGTTCCGGCGTTCCGGCGCGGTTGAGCAGGTTCATGTTGCCGTCGTCCGGCGCCATGCAGTTGAAGGCGAGCGGCCCGAACAAGGAGCGTGCCGCCTCCTCGTACATCACCGCCCACGCGACGATCGGCAGCTCCATGCCGCCGAACTGTTTGGGCGACTGCGGCGCCCATAGCCCCGCCGCTTTCGCCTTTGCACGCACCGGCGCAAGCCGCGCCGGAGGAATGTTCTCGTGGTCGGAGAAATTTTCCGGATCGGCCTCCAGCGGCAGCACGTGCTCCGCGACGAAGGCGCGTACGCGCTTGCGCAAATCCTCGATTTCGGGCGGCAGCGAAAAATCCATGATGCGGTTTCCGATTTCCGGGTTAGCTTATGCCATATCTTACGTTCCAGTATGTACAGCAAGCGCTGTCAGAACGTTTCGCATAAGAACGCTTCGCAAGAGCAACACCATGACCGAATTCACCCCCATCTCCGCACTGTTCGGCGGCGCCCTGATCGGCCTCTCGGCCGCGCTGCTGATGCTGTTCACCGGCCGCATCGCCGGCATCAGCGGCATCGTCGGCGGCTGTTTCGTGGCGACCGTCGGCGACCGCGACTGGCGGCTCGCCTTCATCGCCGGCCTGATCGCCGCCCCGCTCCTCGGCTACCTGGTCAATCTTCCGCTTGCCCTGCCGCGCATGCCGGACAGTTGGGTCCTCATCGCGGTTGCCGGCTTTCTGGTCGGCTTTGGCGCGCGCATGGGCGGCGGCTGCACCTCCGGCCATGGTGTGTGCGGCATCGCCCGCCTGTCGCCGCGCTCGCTCGTGGCCACGGCGGTGTTCATGACCGCTGGATTCGTCGTGGTGTTTCTCGTGCGGCACGTGTTCGGAGGCTGAACCATGCCGATGCTGGCGGCGGTTTTCTTTTGTGGTTTGCTCTTCGGCGCCGGTCTGATGCTGTCGGAAATGTCGCAGCCGGCAAAGGTGCTCAATTTCCTGGATCTGTTCGGCACTTGGGACCCGAGCCTCGCCTTCGTGATGGCGGGCGCGCTTGCGGTATCCGCCGCGGGCTATG
>DATLYX010000129.1:0-15427 GCA_035574295.1 Xanthobacteraceae bacterium | reverse complement strand
ACCAGCGCCACGGCAACCGGCAGGCTCGCCGCCAGCGCGATGGAAAGAAAAATCGCGCGCCGCTCCGCCGGCAGCGTGCGTTGCCCCACCGTCACCAGGCTCCAGATCAATCCCGCCACCCCGAGGGCCAAAAGAATCTCCGGCAGCTTCAGGCCGAGCAGCAGCGGCACATAGGACCGCGGCATCTCCGTCGCGAGAATGAGCTCGCCGCCGTAGAGCTCCCGCCACGGCTTCTCGAAGAACTGCGAGAAATAGAGCACCGCGCGCGGCACATTGCGCACATCAAGCACCGACGAGGGCCAGACCAGCGCCATCGCCGCGAGCGCAATCGCAAGGGCCGGCAGCACACCGCGCAGAAAGTTTCCCAGCCGCGTGGCGGCGTGCCTCATTCCCTGCACACGCCCCTCCGCGGCAACGACCAGCGCCACGGCAAGAAGGGCCCCCACGACCGCAAAGCCGCCCAGGATGCGCGAGCCGATCGACAATCCGAACCCGAGCCCAAGCAACAGCACGGTGGCCGGCCTCGGATGCGGGTATTCGTCGAGCGCCCGCACGGTGCCGAGCAGCGCCACCGCCATCATGGCCGCGAACGGCGCGTCCTTCGGGTTCATGAACATATGGCCGTAGTAGAGCGGGCAGGTCGCCAGCAGCACGAGCGCCAACAGCCCTGCAAGCGGGCCGCCTGCGCGGCGGCCAAGCCGCCAGACGGCAACGAGCCCGATCAGACCCACAGCGGCGCCGAGAAGACGCCGCGTCTCGAACAAGCCGAAGGGGAGCGCTTTTGCCAGCAACGCAGCGGCCAGGTCGAACCCGCCGCCGTAGCGGTAGAGGTTGACGAACGAGAAGGCGCGCGTGTCGCGAAAACCGGACGAATAGAAGTCGAGCAGAAGCTGCCCGTACTGGGCGTGCGTATAGTCGTCCCAGCCCAGGCCGTAGTCACGGAAGGTTGCGGCAGCGACGAGCGCCACCGCCGCGAGCACGCCGACGGCGAGGGCGTCGGCGTGGCGCGTGTCGGGCATCTGAAGCCGGCTACTTGATTGCGGCTTCGTACATTTCCGCCACGTAGTCCCAGTTCACCAGATTCTCGACGAAGGCTTTCAGATAATCCGGACGCCGGTTGCGATAGTCGATGTAGTATGAATGTTCCCACACGTCGCAGCCGAGGATGGGCTTTCCACCGTGCACCAGCGGGCTTTCCCCGTTGGGCGTCTTGGTGACGATGATTTTGCCGTCCTTGACCGCAAGCCAGCACCAGCCGGAGCCGAATTGTGTCACCCCGGCTTGGATGAAATCCTCTTTCATCTTGGCGACGGAGCCGAGGTCCGCCTCGATTTTGGCTTTCAGCTTTCCGGGGATCTTGTCGCCCCCGCCGCCCGGCTTCATCCATTTCCAGAAATGGATGTGGTTGTAGTGCTGTCCCGCATTGTTGAAGAGGCCGGCGTTCTTGCCGAACGATCCCTTCACCACATCCTCGAGTGGCTTGTTTTCCCACTCTGTCCCTTTGAGCAGGTTGTTGCCGTTGTTCACGTAGGCCAGATGGTGCTTGTCGTGGTGATATTCGAGCGTCTCGCGCGACATGTAGGGGGCGAGCGCATCGTAAGGGTAGGGCAGGTCGGGCAGGGAAAACGCCATGGGACTCCTCCTCATAGAAAGCCCTGGCCGATCTTTTTTCAGCGATGACCGGCCTGAGCGGCTGCGGCACCATCATTAGGCCACACTGGTGGCTAGAGCAACGGTAGGCCGCCCTCGAGAGGAGGGCGCTTCGCAATCGGCGATCGGCTGCAAGTTTTGCCGTAGGACTTGGCGCCTGATATGTTGCCAGATCGCCGACAACCGAAAGTGCCCATAGATAGGCGCCCGTAGATAGCGCCCACGATCGACAGGAACGCATAAGGATGCATATTGGTCTTTTCTTGCTTGGGCTCTTGACCGCGGCCGCCGGTTTCATCGCGATCGGCTTTGGCATACCGGTCCATGCGTTCAGCTTCGGCAACACCCTCATCATCGCCGGCGCCACGGCGGCAGTGGGCGGTCTTCTGTTGATTGGGCTCGCCGCCGCGGTCCACCAGCTCAAGCGCATCGCCGACGCCAATGCTATGCACGGCGCTTCCCTCGCGGCGAACTCCGTCACTGACCCATTTGCGGCACAAGCGAGTTTCCTGGGCGCTGCGAAGTCGGAATCGATGACCCGCGGCATGCCGATCGAGCCGAGACTCGCTGCCGCCCCGTCGGCCGAGCCCGATACTGCGATCGCGTGGCTGCGGCCGAAGGACGCCGAGCCGACGCTTGGCGAGCGGGCGGTCATCGAGGAAATGGAAGCGTCTTTGGCGCCACAACCGCCGCAACCGCCGCGGTCGCCGCAAGGCTTGGAGCCGCCGCAGCAGCCGCCTCAAGCGCAGATCCCGCAACGGCCGCCTGCGAACGCCGCCGGCGTAGCTCCGGCAAGGACGTCGGAACCGAAAACCTGGACGCCACTCGGTTCCGGCGCAGCGGCCCAGCCGTCGCGGACCGATGCACTGCGCACTGATCGCCCCCAGGACGGCAACTTCGACACGGTTTGGCCAGGCCCTGCGCGCAGTGCCGAGACCGTCGAACGCGCCCGCAGGTCCGAAGCCGCAAAACCCGCCCCCGACGAGCGTGCGCCCAGGGAGAGTCAGGCGCCGCGAGCAACCCCGGCCGAAGGGCCCCGGCCGGTCGCCATCCTGAAGTCGGGAATGATCGACGGCATGGCCTATACGCTGTTCGCCGACGGCTCGATCGAGGCTGTTCTGCCGACCGGGCCGATCCGCTTTGCATCGGTCGAAGCATTGCGCGCACATTTGGAGAAGAGCGGCTGACCCCTTTTGTGGGGGACCTCGCGATCAAGGGTGCTGCGGAAACGTTTTGCGCCTCCTGTCTCGGAATGAAACATCACTCCGGCGAGAGGGATGAGCCCTTCCGTTTAATCGACACTGGGGTCGGCGCGTTAACCTGGCGCCCTGTTATGGGGCGGGGTTGAGCGACGATTTGTCAAGCTTTTGCATAATCTTGGCCCCCGCTGTGAATCTGATGCTTTGGCAAATAATAGGAGGCAAATTTTGCCGTAGAACCCGATGGTTCAGGCCACATGACTTGGTTTCAACTACCCGTGACCTTGCAGACCCCGGCAAATGGCTTGATTTTTCCCCTGAGGCCATGGACAGGCCTATATCGGATGGTATAAGTCCTATATCGTATGGTATAGGCGGACAGTAACACCACGAAGAACACTTCGGGTTGATTTTCAGGCGGACAACATGTCGGTTATTTTGATCGACGCGCGCGAATTCTGGTTCGTTGCAGAAAAGATCAGAACATCGAAGCAGCCTGCAAGCTTTTATCAAGCGTTGCAGGGTAGTTCTTGCACTGAACAACGAAAGATCATATTAAAGATAGCGAACACGACTTTGAGTCGTTTTTGTAATCTATTCAGCCAGGAATGCCGCCGCAAACCCGCGAGCCGCGAGCGTGTCATGCGCGGGCTCGGAAAACGCCACCATGAACAAGACAAAGGACACACGATCAATGCCTGAGAGCGGTGCGACCAGCAACTTCATCGGACTGACCGCGGACATCGTGTCCGCCTACGTCAGCAACAATTCTGTGCCTGCAGCGGAAATACCGGCGTTGATCAATCAGGTGCACGCCGCCTTGGCGCGGGTTTCCGCCGGCCGCGGCGAATTTTCGTTGGAAGCGGCAAAGCCCGCGGTGCCGGTGAAAAAGTCGATCACGCCCGACTACATCATCTGTCTTGAAGACGGAAAGAAGTTCAAGTCGCTCAAGCGGCACTTGCGGACACAGTACAACATGACGCCGGAGCAGTACCGCGAGAAGTGGGGTTTGCCGGTCGATTATCCGATGGTGGCCCCCAACTACGCCGCCGCGCGTTCGCAGCTTGCCAAGCAGATGGGTCTGGGTCAGCAGCGCCGTCGCCGCAAGTAGCCGGTGGCTGACGGCGCACTCGGGCGCTGACCGCGATTTCATTCTCCAGCATATTTTCCTATAAGGCCGCCATGGTTTAGCTGGCTGAAAAATTTTTTTAAATATATCATACAGTTATAAAACTTATCCCCGCGCACGGCGAACCGGCTTAATCTAGGCTTAAATGCCTAGAAAGCCTCGCCATGACTTATTGCCGCCTCGTCGAAACCGCATCCGTTTCCAGTTCCGTTGCCCCTTGCCGCCCTTCGGTTCACCGCGTTTGCCAATTGGTCGCAGTCGCGGTGGCGGCAGCCTTTGCGCTGCCCCTGACCGAATTGCGCGCGCCCACCCGCCGCTCGCGCAACGCGGCTTTCGCCCGCCAGATCGCCATGTATCTCGCCCACGTCGGCTTTGGTCTGAGCTTCACGCAAGTCGGATGCGGCTTCGGCCGCGATCGCACCACAGCCGCGCACGCTTGCAAAGCGATCGAGGCTTTGCGCGACGACCCGGGCCTTGATCGGATGCTCGACGCGCTTGAACACGCCTGCCGCATGAGCGCCGACGCCATCTCGGCTGAGCCGCTTCAGGAGGCGCGCCAATGACACCCGCACCATCCTCTCTGCCCACTTCCGCCGAGCGGCTCCTGGCCGAGCTCGCCGGGCTGGCCACCGGCCGTGGCCGCGGGCGTAAACCCTCGCCGGCGCGCCGCGCACGCGATCTCAAGTGCCTGGTTGCCGCCGGGTTCATCGTACCGCAGGAAACATTGCCCTCCGCCGAAGAAGATCGTCCCGCCCCCGCTTTTGTGCTGACGGCTGCTGGCCGCACGTATCTTGCGCGTCGGGCGGTTTCGGGCCCGGCGTCGGAGCTCGATCCCTTTCGCGCGCAGCATCTTGCGCTGGCGCAGCGCAAGCTCGCGCCGCGCCAGCCGGCGGTGCTCGTCAACGCCGCGGAAAGCCCGGTGGCTTGGCTGGCGCAGCGCGGGCTGCTCGCGCCGGCGCAGTTGCAGGCGGCGGAGCGGCTGCGGGCGGATTTCGCGCAAGCCCAGCTTCTGCCGCACACCACGCTGAACTGGACCCTGCCGGTGGTCGATGCGCCGCGCGGGCCTTCATCGATGTCGCTCACCGAAACAGTGGTGGCCGCGCGCGAGCGCCTCCGGCGGGCGCTCGCTGCGGTAGGGCGGGAGTTTTCCGGGTTGCTGGTCGATGTGTGCTGCTTTTTGAAGCCACTCGCCCTGGTGGAGCGGGAACGGCGCTGGCCGCCGCGCAGCGGCAAGGTCGTGCTCGGCCTGGCGCTTGCGGCGCTGGCACGGCACTACGGGCTGTCCGATCAGGCGCGCGGGCGCGAACGGGCCGCGACACGCGTGTGGTTCGCGGCTGATGCCGGGAGCGAATCCGAGACTGACGGCGCGCTGCCGGCGGAGGCGGAACGGGATTGATCAGACCGCGACCAGCGTGGCCCGGGCATCGGCGCGGATTCGCTCCACCATCGAACGGAAGCCGTTCGAGCGCTGCGGTGTCAGATGTTCGCGCAGCCCCAGGCGATCGAACACTGCGACGGCGTCGGTGGAAAGAATCTCCTGCGCCGACTTGCCGGAATAGAGGGCGAACAGGATGGCGATCAGCCCGCGCACGATGTGGGCGTCGCTGTCCCCGCGAAAGATCAGCCGCGGTCCCGACGCGCCGTCCGGTCGTACCGTGGTGGCGAGCCAGACCTGGCTTGCGCATCCCTGCACCTTGTTGGCCTCGGTGCGCGCCTCCTCCGGCAGCGGCTCAAGCGTCCGGCCGAGCTCGATCAGGTAGCGATAGCGGTCGTCCCACTCTTCGAGCAGGGTGAAATTATCGATGATCTCGTTGATCGTGGGCATGTTCGTGGTTGCGGCCGCGCCTCATAGCACGATTTTACATATATATCAGACACCGCAGCGGATAGGGTTGAGTCTTGCGGGCCGAAAATATCAGCGGTTGCAGCCCACACTGCCGCCTTGCAGTCAAGCCGCACCGTGCGGCTCGCGCCGTTTTCAGGGTTGCTGTGCGGGTGACCTCAGCGCCGCTCGCCGCGTGCCGCGACCTGCTCGCGCGCGCCGCGCCCATCCTGCGCCGCGGCATCCTTGGCGTCGACGACTGCGCCGGGCGCTGCCGGTCCGCCGTGCTCGTTGATGAGCTCGTAAAGCATCTTGGCCCCGGCCTGGGCGCGCTGTCCGATCATCACCGCGGTCTGCGCGCCGACCTCGCAGGCCTCCGGTTCGCGCGTGCAGAAATGGCGCAAGTCAGCGATGGCCGCGCCGGCCGCCGACAGCGCCTCACCCACCTTCGGTCCGCCGGCCGACGGCTGCGAGCCGCCGCTCGGCAACAGCGCCAACACGATCGTCAGCCAGAAGGCTGCGCGCAACAAAAAGAACATGAGCCGATCCCTGTCCCTGCGGTTTGCTTCTTGTTGTGTCAGTAATCTGCACGCTAACAGACAGGATTGAACCGCCGGTTCGCGCTTTTGCGCAGTTTCGATGCGAATGCGTCGAGAATTTTCCGAAAATTTGAAATGTTTGCTTACGATTTTATTGCCGGAACGCGAGCCTCGCGCCGCGCCCTGTTTTTGTCGCACGAGCCCGCGATACCCATCTCTCTGCCGCAAACTTCACGCAATTACAGCAGACAAATCGCATCGTGCGCCCCTTGGCAACCGACCGTTCACCATGTGGCGCAGCGTGATCAATTTCTTATCCTTTCTGCTTTGATAATCCCAGACCGGCTCTGGATTTCCCGCAAATTTTAAGCGTTCGTTTAAGCGCTGCCGCCACGATCCCGCACCGGATGAAGGGAGCGCGTCGTCAGACGTGCGTTGCAATCGTGGGCTTTGGCAGGCCGATACGCGACTACGTCGACGCACTGATGCACGCGCGCGCACATGCGGATAGCCTCACCGCCGCCCGCCACCGCGCCTTCATCGCGACGCGGCTTCTCACCAGCGTGATCGCCATCGCTCTTGTTCCTCCTTACGTGGCGCTGCGCGGGGCGCCCGGCGGGTTCGAAGTCCTGGTGTTCGTCTGCCTCGCAACGCCGCTGCTCGTTGCCTATGATCTGTCGCACTCAGGCCGCCTCGAACGCGCTCAGGCGCTATCCGCGCTGTCGTTGACTGCGCTCGCGAGCAGCCTGGCTGCGGCATCCGGCGGCCTCACCTCGTTGGCCGGGCTTTGGCTTGCGCTGGCGCCGCTCGAAGCGGCATTGTCCACCTCGCGCCGCGTCGTCGCCTTTGCCGCCTTGGTGGCCTGTGCGGCGGCCGCCTTTCTGCTGTTTCTCCAGGCGCGCGATTTGCTTCCCGCGGTCGAGGCGTCGCAGGAGCTTCTCGCGCTCGGTGCGATCGCCGTCGCGATCCACATCGGGGGAACCGCCTACGCCAGCCAGTCGCTAGCGCGCACAAGTCTCGACTTGCTGCGCGCCGAACAGGATCGTTATCGACTGGTCGCCGGCAGCATGAGCGAGGCGCTGACGCGCCATGCGCCCGACGGCGCGGTGCTCTACGCTTCTCCGTCCGCGCAGCAACTGTTCGGAGCGGAGCCGTGCGATCTCCTGGGTCAGGGCCTCTACGATCGCGTGCATGAAGCCGACCGCCGCGCCTATGCCGTAGCGCTCGCCGACGCGGCGGCAGGCAAACCGACCGTGATGGAATTCCGTGCGCGCCGCGGTCCTGCCCGCGGACGCCTTCTGCAGTACGTTTGGGTCGAGATGCGCTGCCGGCCGCTCGCCGCAACGGGTCATGCGGCCGATGAGCATGCCGATGAGCACGAGGTGATCGCGCTCGCCCGGGACATCAGCGATCGCAAGGAGCAACAGCGTACCGTCGAAGACGTAGGTCGCGAGCTTGCCGCGACCGGCGAGCGTAGCGCCAGACTGCTCGCAACCCTCAGCCACGAACTGCGCAGCCCGCTCAACGCCATCATCGGGTTTTCGCAGGTCATGGCGAACGAGCTGCAGATGCCGCGCGACGATGCCCGCTGGCGCAGCTACGCCCGGCTCATCAACGAGTCCGGCACGCACATGATGTCCGTCGTCGAGGCCATGCTCGATGCGTCCAAGGTCGAGGACCTGAAAGCTTCCTTGGCCCCCGAAGCGTTTGATCCCGGCCCGGTCATCGGCAGTTGCTGCGACCTGTTCGCGCTCGAGATCCGTCGCGCCGGGCTTGAGCTGATCTTGCGACTCGACCCGAATCTTCCGTCCATCGTCGCGGACCTGCGCGCGTTCCGCCAAATCCTCATCAATCTTCTCACGAACGCGATAAAGTACACCGATCGCGGCGGGAGCATCGTGGTAAGCGCGCGCGCCGAGGATGCCGCCCTTCTCGTCAGCGTGGAGGACACCGGCATCGGGGTGGCGCGCGAGGATTTGCCGCGGCTTGCCGATCCCTATTTCCAGGCTGGCAGCGGGCGTGGCCGGCGGCCGCATGGCAGCGGCCTCGGCCTCTCCATCGTCAAGAGCCTGGTAACGCTGCACGGCGGTGAACTCGCCATCGCGAGTCGCCTCGGCGAAGGCACCCGCATCACCGTGCGCCTCCCCTTCGCCGCGCCAAGGCGACAACCGGCGGAGATCGACCGAATGACCGCACCGCAGCGCGCCGGCGCGCCCTCCGCGGTAGCAGATATCAGGGTGAAGAAGAGTGCGTGAGCGTAGCTACAACGTGAGCCTCGGAGCCGTCGATGATCCGCGCTACTTGGATCGGCGGTCTGCGCCGCGGTCATTCTGGTCGCGGCTGCTGCATTGGCACGTGAAGGAATGGCTGCTCCTGATCGGAGTCGTCGCCGCGGTGGGCCTGGTGCTGATCAACGCGCTGTTGCTACAAACCGGCCCGCATCCTGCACCCTTGTTTGTGGATTCGCCTGCGCCCGCCGCCGTCGCTCCCATCGTACTGCCTCGGCCGCGCCCCGCTGAAAATCGCGTCGACTTGCCGACGCCGCCCGCAGCGCCCGCTGCACCGGCGGCGCGTTCGCGCGCCGAGATCGTCACCGACATCCAGCGCGAGCTGGCGCAACGCGGCTTCTATGACGGCGCGCCCGACGGCATCTACGGCCCCAAGACCGATATTGCGGTCCGCGACTTCGAGCATGCCGCGGGGCTTAAGCCGTCCACCGAACCGAACGAAGCCCTGCTGCGCGCCATCTCCCGCTCCAACATCAAGGCACCGCCGAAATCCTTAGCGCGCGATCCCATCGCCGACCTGTTGGCGCCGTCCAGGCGCATCGTCGCGGTGCAGCGGGCGCTCGCCGACTACGGCTTCGGTCAGATTCGCCCGACCGGCGCCTACGACCCCGCCACCCGTGCGGCCATCGAGGAATTCGAGCGCTACCGCAAACTTCCGGTCACCGGCCAGCTTTCCGAGCGTTTCCTGCGCGAGCTCGCCGCCGTCACCGGCCGCCCGCTGGAATAATTCCGCCTGGCGGTATAAGCCAAGAGCATGCGGCTGAAATCCGCTATCTGGGTGGCCGCCTATGTGCGCCGTTGCAACGCCGAGGGCGCGTTCGCCGTGGTGCGCCGTCGCGGCGCCGAGGAGGCCGGCGCCGTGTTCATCAAGATCGCCCGGCTCGACGGCACCGCCGATTTGTTCGGCCCGGCGCCGCAAAGCGCCTTCGATGACGCGCGGCCTGCCGACCGCGCGTTCGTATCCTGCATGAAGACGCAGCCCGCGCCCGAGGCCGAAGTGGAGGCCTATCTTGCGCGTGAGATCAAGTTCGATCCCGATGTCTGGATCGTCGAGGTCGAAGACCGCGCCGGCCGCAATTTCCTCGACACGATTCGCGTGTGAGGGCCGCTGCGTCGACTACCCCCGCCGCGTCACGCTGCGGCGGTCGGCCGGTCTGGGAATGGGCCGCCGCTGCGAGGCCGCCGCGTCCGGTCGCACGCGGGCCTTGTCCTCCACATATTGCGGCGCATGCGCGGCGAACAGCGGCTTGTGCGCCATCGCCTGCCAGATGGCGAGCATGCGCAGCGCGGCCTCCGGTTTGAGTCGGTCGTACAGACCGGCCAGATCGTAGACGCGCTGGACCGAGTGGCCGATTTCCGGGTTGAGGCACAAGAGCACGCGCTGCAATACCTCTGCCGGCATCCCGAGCGCCTTGCTGGCGACCACGACCGGCTCGCCGAGCGGATCGGCCGCAATGCGCCGCGCCTGCCCGCGCGAGATGGCGAGCGGCCGCGCAAGTTCCCGCGCGAAGCTTTCGACGCTGTGCGAGAACGCGGCAAGTTCGAGTCGCCGCACCGCCTCGCGTGCGATCGGCAACTCGATCGGTTTCGCTGGCGCAAAGCGCGCGTAGTCGAGATTAAGCAGAATGAGCCGGCGCTCCGTGGCGTCGGCTGTAAAGAACAATTCGTTCAGTTCGCTCGCCGCTGCGGCAACGCCGGAGAACAGATCGTCTGCCGCGGCAGCCTTGTTGGTCTGCGGTTCGGACTCTTCGCCGGCCAGAACAGCGACATGTCGCGGGCTGGTTTTCTGCGCAATGGCCAGCAATTCCGCGCGGCTCAACACGCGCGAGTGCCGCAGGATCGGTTCTGCGACCGCGATCACGTCGCGCGCGAGTCGCCGCACCACGGCGGCGGGGGCGGCAGGATAATCCGCGAGCTTTTGCGCCAGCCGGTGCCGCGCCGCGATATCGACCACATCGAGAAGCCGCAGCACGAGCTCAGTGTATTGCCGCTCCTCATCGCGCGAATGCCGGGGCTTCGTCACGTAGAGATCGGTGAGTACCCGCAGCAGCGTGGGATTGATGTCGACCTCCTCTCGGTTGGCGAGATCGACCAGGCTTTCCAGCGCGGGAAACGACTTCAGGTAATCCATGGCTGTCCTGCAGGTGGGGAGCCGGCCCGTTTGGCTCAAGCATAGCGTCGGCTGCGTTAGCGGACCGTTAACCATGGTCGCGGCTTAATCGGCCGCGGCTGGATCGGCGGTTCTCGGCTTGCGGCGCGCTTGCGCCGCCCGTCGGAGGAGGGGCAGCATGGGACACGTAGTCGAGTTTCCCGAAGGGCGACGATTGGTGCGGAGCCTCGACGCCGCGGGCACCCAGAAGCAATCCGCGCACATTATCATTCTGCCGGTGGTGCGGATCGAGCGGCATCCCGATGAGCCGTCGGACGGCGTGGAGGGCGCCGCCGCATCCGGCCGCCGACGGCGCCGGCGCGCCACCCGCACATGATCGTATCGGAACCGCTCAATCAGAACGGCTTTGTGCAAAGGATTCTCCGGGCGTGGAGATCGGCCTGGCGCGTTGCGTGGCTCGCAACGTTCTTTCTCATGCTGGGCTGCGCCAACGGCGATTTCGGCCGCCTGAACCGCTCGCTGGTCAGCGACGACATGCATGCCTGGGTCGCCAGAGAAGCTCCCGGACGGAAAGGAAAGCCGCCCTCGCAGTTCTCCCTGACCGACGCGGAACGGCAGTTGCGCGATCTCGCCTATCCACTGATCGAGCCGCCCTATGATCGCCAGCGCTGGTACAGCGTGCTCGCGGAATACGGTCTCGTCGGCGCCGCGCAGATGCCCTATCCGGAGCCGTCCGCTTACGCCGACCGGCTCCTGTCCACCCCCGTGCGTTCGCAGACCGCGCTGTACGCCAAGCTCGTCGAAGACATACGTCAAGACGTGGTACGCATCGATCCGTTCTTTGCCGTGGCGCGCTATGTGATCGACATGGACCGCAAGCGCGAAGCCAGTCTGGAGCATTTCGCCGCCGCCAACCGCGACCAGCGCGCGGACGCCCGCGCCCGCATGGCCGAAAACGCCGCCGTCATCCGCTGGGTGCAGAAGTCGCTGGGCGCCCGCGCGGCATCCTATCAGCACGCGCTAAGCCGTCTTGTGGTGGAGGCGCCATCGCCCATGGCGGTGGAGGCGGAACGTTCGCTCACCTTGCTGCAAAGCCGTATCGCCGCCCATCGCGACGCGCTGAATACGCAGGTTGCCGACGTCGCGCCTGCGTTCGGACCGTTCGAGCAGGGACTCGGGTCCGGCAAATAGCCGCGGTTTAAGGCCGACACTGCGCCGCCGCCACCGTGTTGCGCACCGCCGCCGCCATGCCCGGCTCCGGCACCAGCGCGCGCAGCACGATCAGTCCGATCGGTGTGGGCGATTCCACGATCAGTCGGTCTGCGGCTGTCACGTCCTCGTCCACCGGCAGTTGCTCGCGCTGCTCTGTGGTCATCAGGCTGAGCTCGATGGTGCGCCGGCCCGCCGCGCGATCGTTGATCGCGTAGTAGGCGACGCCGTTGCGGGTATAGAACGTCACCGAAGTATAGGCGACGCTCAGCGGCGCGGTGAACCTGATCGGTCCGCCGGAGAGGTCGTAGCGGCAGACCGCGGAGACGAATGCCGGATCCATGAACGGCACCACGCTCGTCTGCGGCGTGGGGTCCGGGATCGGCGCCATCCGGTTGACCTCGCTCAGCGGCGCAAGCCGCGCATAGGCGTCCTGCGTCGCCGTGCGCGGCAAGATCAGCATGGTGGCCAGATGCACGATCCCACCGAGCAACAGACCGCCGACCGAGAGCAGCGTCCAGCGGATCACGGGCATTGCTCCAGCTTGACCTCCGGCATCGGCGTCTCGCGCGAGGCCCGCGTGGCAATGCCGACCGGCGTGTCGTAGAGGCGGAGCACCAGCACATAGCGTTCGACGCCGCCGGTGGGCAGCCAGTTGCCCGGGCGCGCGCGCGGTGCCGCCACGATGTCGAACCGGCCGTCTGCCCGGCGCACGATCTCCTGGCTGGTGAAACCGTGGCGGCCGAGCGCATTGGCGACCAGGCCGCCCGCCGGATCGTACAGCGTCAATGTCCAGTACCGTGCCGGCGGCGTAGCTCCACTCAAGCTCACGTCGCAGCGGCCGTCGAGCGGTCGGCCGGCGTCATCCGCGCTTGCGAAGAACGCAACGCCGTCGCCCGAGCCGATCGGCAATTCGCCGTTGCGCGCGATCGCCGCGCGCGCGTAAGGATCGACCTGCGGCGTACCGGTGCGTGGGAAGGCAGTCCATGCCCCGATCGTGACCGCGCCGAAGGCGGTGCCGTTCGTCAGCGCAAGCCAGGTGGCACCGAGGCCGACCACAGCGGCCAGCGCCAGAGCGAACAGCAATCCGAGAAACACCCGCACGATATGGCCTCGTCCGACGTCAAGTGTTGGGGCACGGCATGCGGCGGAATCTTAGAGCATGAGTGCCGGAGATTGAATTCCGTGTCCCGGATGCGTCGCGGCCTGAGCGCAAAGCGCGAACGACGCACCGTTAATTCCCGCGGGTCGCTCGAGTATCCGGGGAGGCTGCGATCGCCGAGCCGTGCCGCGATCCGGAAGGCTCCGGCTCCGCGGTTGTTTCGGCGAACGTTAGCGCCCGTGCCGCGTCTTCCAGGAGCCGCTCGATGCGCGTCAGGATCTCCGCGCCGCGCCGCGTGAGCACCGCCGGCCGCGGTCCGACATCGATCGGCGGCGGCGCAGTGCCGGCGGCCACCTGCGGCAGCGAGCCCGGCGGCGGGTTCGGCGCAACGCCGGGGATATTCTTCAGCTCGATGCCGGTGTGCGCATAGGCCATGATCTGCCGCCACGTCATGGCCGGCAGCGAGCCGCCGGTCATGCGGTTGGTCGGCGAGTAGTCGTCGTTGCCGATCCACACGCCGCACACGAAGTTGCCTGTGTAGCCTACGAACCACGCGTCGCGATAGGCATTGGTGGTGCCGGTCTTGCCCGCCACCCGCACGCCGTCCAGCATTGCGCGCTTGCCGGTGCCGTTCTCCACCGCGCTGACCAGCATCGCATTCATGTCGGCGGCGACCTGCGGCCTGAGCACTTGCTGCGGCTTCGGCCCGTCGCGGTCATAGCGCCAGATCACCTCACCGTCGCCGGTGCGCACTTCGAGGATCGCGTGCGGTACCACCGCCTTGCCGAGGTTGGGGAAGGTGGCGAACGCCACCGTATGCTGCACCACCGTGACTTCGGCGGCGCCGATCGGCAGCGAGGAGGAGTCGGGGAGCGCCGTCTTCAACCCCATCGCCCGCGCGGTGGCGATGATCTTGGCGCGCCCCGCCTTCGCCTCGCCGTTGCCGAGCATCACCGACAGCCGCACCGGAATGGTGTTGATCGAAGCGGTTATTGCCTGCGTCAGCGTCACCGTGCCGGCATAGGAGCGGCTGTAGTTCTGCGGGCACCAATTGCCGAGACAAATCGGCGCGTCGGTGATGGTGGTGCTGGGGCGGAACCCGTTCGACAGCGCGGCGGCATAGACGTAGGGCTTGAACGACGATCCTGGCTGGCGCAGCGCGTCGGTAGCGCGGTTGAATTGGCTTGCCGCATAGTCGCGACCGCCGACCATGGCGCGCACGCCGCCGTCGAGGTCGGCGAGCACCGCCGCGCCCTGGCTTGCGCGGTAGTCGCGGCCGTATTGCCGGAGCGAATTCTCCACCGCGATTTCCGCTGCTCGCTGCAGGTTCATGTCGAGCGCGGTGCGCACGATGAACACGCGCTCCTTCACCGATTTCGGGAACGTCTCGACCAGCCGCTTCATTTCTTCGAACGCCCAGTCGAGATAATAGTTGGGCGACTGGTCGTCGCGCCGGTCGAGGGCGGTGGCGGGATTGCGGCGCGCTCCGAACACCTGGCCCTCTGTCATCAGGCCGGATTCCACGAGGTTGTCGAGCACGATGTTGGCGCGCGCGCGCGCCGCCGGCAGGTTGACGTGCGGTGCGAACCGCGCCGGCGCCTTGAACAGCCCGGCGAGCATGGCGGCCTCGGCAAGATTCACGTCGCGCGCCGATTTGTTGAAGTAGAAGTGCGCCGCCGCCTCCACCCCGTAGGCGCCGGCGCCCAGATACGCGCGGTCGAGATAAAGCTTCAGGATCTCGTTCTTGGACAGCCGCGCTTCGAGCCAGATGGCCAAAAACGCCTCGCGCAGTTTGCGCTCGATGGTGCGCTCGTTCGACAGGAACAGGTTTTTGGCGAGCTGCTGGGTGATGGTGGAGCCGCCCTGCACCACGCCGCCGGCGCGGGTGTTGGCCACCACGGCGCGGAACAGGCCGGGGATGTCGATGCCGAAGTGCTCGTAGAAGCGCCGGTCTTCGGTGGCGAGCGCGGCCTTGATCAGGTGGTCGGGGTAGTCTTCGAGCTTGAGGGTGTCGTTGTGGCGGATGCCGCGGCTGCCGATGGCGTTGCCGTAGCGGTCGAGGAAGGTGACGGCGAGCTCGGATTTTTTCAAATAATCCTCGTCCGCGGTTTCCTCGATCACCGGCACGGCGATGCCGAGCAGCAGCACGAGGCCGGCCGCGCCGATGGTGGCGCCTTCGGAGGCGAGTTCCACGCCCGCGCGCTTGAAGCCGGAGACATGGAAGCGGTCCATGAAGGCGGCGTAGCGCTCGTAGCGGTCGGCGAGGAAGCGGCCGGCCTGGAACAGCGAGGAGTCGAGGGCGGCGTCGAGGTCGAGCAGGGCGCGCCGCAGGCGGGCAACAAAACCCTCCGCGGGCCGGCCCGCGCCGTCCGGCCGCTG
>DATLYX010000128.1:0-33710 GCA_035574295.1 Xanthobacteraceae bacterium | reverse complement strand
ATCCGCGCCTCCAATCGAACGTAAGAGAATAGACCTTCCGATCGATCATCCCGTCCGCGCATGGCAAATCACCCCGTGGTTTCAAATCCACGGAATCACACTCCATCCTCGCCGTCGAGACTTTTTCAGCAGCCTGCTAGAATCGCGCCGATGCGAGCGAGCGGACCACAGCGCCCCTTTTCGGCGCGCAACATCATCTTCGGAGCGCTCATCGTCGCTGTGTCCTTCAGCGGCACGCTGTGGGCCCTCAACACCTTTTTCCCGGGGAGCCCGGCGCAACCGCGAAGGCCCGAAATCCGGGCGATCCCGCCGCTGCCGTCAGCGAGCCGGACATCGGTGGTGGTTGCGCCGGTGGCAGTGCCGCTTGCCGCAATCGGGAGCGCACTCGACGCGGCCGCACCGCACAGCCTGTCCGGCAAGCGCGACAACCCGATCAGCGAAGCGCTGGCGCGCATCGACATTGGCTGGTCGCTTTCGCGCAGCCCGATCGTCGCCACCGGCCGCGGAGAGGAACTCACCCTCTCGACATCGCTCACCGGCGTGTTACGTGCCACCGGCCAGGCCGCGAAGGAGGCCGGCTCAATCGCAGGTTCGCTCGCGGGGCTGATCGGCTCGAACCTCGGGCGCGGCGCGCAGACTCTGACCACCGGCCTGCTCGACCAGCGCGCCGAAGTGCGCAGCAACGTGACGGTAACGGCAAGGCCGACCTTCTTGCCGAACTGGCGGATCGAGCCGAACCTGAGCGGCCAGATCTCGGTCGCCGACGGCGGCTTGTCGATCGCCGGAATCAAGATCAACGTGGCAAGCGAGGTGAAACCGTTCATCGATCGGGCGGTCAACCAGCAGATCGCCGCCCTGCAAGCCCGCGTGCGCAACGATCCGAGCATCGAACAAATCGCGCGGCGGGAATGGGCGAAGATGTGCCGCTCGATCTCGTTCGCCGCGGCGGGACCGAATGTGCCCCAACTTTGGCTCGAGATGAGGCCCACGCGCGCGTTCGCCGCGCACCCGCGCATCGACGAAAAAAATGTGACGATCACCGTCGGCGTGCAGGCAGAGACGCGGGTGGTGCCGACGGCGACACAACCGGTGTGTCCGTTCCCCAACACCCTGCATATCGTGCCGCACATGGAGCTGGGGCGCATGACGATCGCGGCGCCCATCGACGTACCGTTCAGCGAAGTGAACCGACTGCTCGAGGCGCAACTGAAAGGGCGGAAATTCCCGGATGATCCAAACGCCATCGGCGACGTGACGGTGCTGCGGGCAAGCGTGCTGCCGTCCGGCGACCGGCTCCTGATGTCGCTGCAGGTCAGGGCGCGCGAGAAGAAGAGCTGGTTTAAGTTCGGCGCGGACGCCAACATCTACGTGTGGGGCCGGCCCGAGCTCGACGCTGCGCGGCAGATGGTCAAGCTGACGGAGCTTACGCTCGACGTCGAGTCGGAGGCGGCGTTCGGGCTCTTGGGTGCAGCGGCGCGGGCGGCGATACCGTATCTGAAGGATACGCTCGAGCAGAACGCGACCATCGACCTCAAACCTTTCGCGGAAAATGCGCGCAAGAGCATCGAGGCGGCGATCGCGGATTTCCAGAAGCAGGATGACGGCGTGCGCGCCGACGTGCGCTTAACCGGCGTGCGGCTTACCGAGATCGCCTACGACTCGCGCATCCTGCGGGTGACCGCGGAAGCCGAAGGCACCGTCAGAGTGGCGGTGAGCAAGCTCGGCCTCCAGTAGCGGCGTTCACACCAGCGATAGCGCGCGCAACAGCACGATCGCAATCATCACGGGTGCGGCGTAGCGGACCGAAAAGCGCCACAGCCGGAAAATGACGGGTGAGCGGATTCCCACCGCGGGCATGGCGTCGGCGATGCGCCAGTGCCAGCCGACGAACAAGGTCACCGCCAACCCGCTCAGCGGCAGCAAGATGTTCGAGGCGGCGAAGTCGACGGCATCGAGGATCGGACGTCCCGCTATGCTCACGGCAGACCAGGCGCCATAGCTGAGCAGGCTCGGCACCCCGAGCAGAAATCCCGCCGATGCAACCAGGGCGACCGCCGTCGTGCGGCGCATTTTCCACCGCTCTACCGCAAAGGCGACGCAGATTTCGATGAGCGCGATGAGAGACGTGAGGGCGGCGACGACCAACAGACCGAAGAAAGCGACGCCGACGATGAGACCATAGTTCATGCGACTGAAGATTTCCGGCAGCACCACAAAAGCGAGGGCGGGGCCTTGCGCCGGGCTCATACCGAAACTGAAGACCGCGGGAAATATGATGAGCGCCGCCATAATCGCAAACAGCGTATCGCCCAGCGCGATGGTCAGCGAGGCAGTCGGCAACGGTTGGCCGGCGGGAATATAGCTGCCGTAGGTGACAAGCACGCCCATGGCAACACCCAGCGAAAAGAAGGCCTGCCCAAGCGCCGCAAGATAGACCTGGGGTCGCGCCAATGCCTCCCAGTCCGGCGCAAATAGATAAGCCAGTCCGCTCCCCGCATTGGGGAGGGTGAGGCTGTGCAATGCGAGCAGGACCACGATCGCAGCCAACAAGGGCATGAGCACCTTGGAGGCGCGCTCGATGCCGCGTTCGACCCCCGCGGAAACAACGGCGACCGCCGCCGCCAACATCAGCAAGTGCCACAAGAGCGGCTCATTCGCGGAGGTGAACCGCCCAAAATAGTCCGCCGACTCGCCCGAGCGGGGAACGGAGATCGTGGCGAATCCAACGAAGTATTTCAGCGCCCAGCCGGAGACCACCGCGTAATAGGTGAGAATGGCGAATGAGGCGAGTACACCGAGCACGCCGGCTTTGCGCCAAAACACATTGCGGCCGACATGTTCGAAGGCGGAGGCCGCTTCGCGCCGCGCCGCCCGTCCGAGAGCGAGCTCGCCGAGCACCATCGGCACGCCCACGATCAAGACGACGCCGAGATAGACGATGAGAAATGCACCCCCGCCGTTCTCGCCCATGACGTAAGGAAATCGCCAGATGTTGCCGATACCGATGGCGGCGCCGAGCGCTGCCAGGATGAAACCTCGGCGGGTGGCCCACTGGGCGCGGGGATTTGTCGGCGTAGCGACGGCAGTCGTCATGCGAGGCCATGCTCCAATTGCGCATGGCAGTATTGCCATGGCGGACGGCCAAGGATTTGATCCTGCGCAAAGCCAAGCCGGGGCGCGAAAAAACCGAGGTCTCGCCGCGGCTGCGTTGACACCCTTCGGAATGAGCCTACATTAGCCTTGTTCCGAGGGGAGTTCCGTTGCGGAGCTGAGAGACCGCGCAAGCGGTGACCCTTTGAACCTGATCCGGGTCATGCCGGCGAAGGGACAGGACATGGGAGCGAATTTCCACCACAATCCGATCGGATCGCGGCCCGTTCCCGGGCCGCGCGCCGGCTTTCGCTTTCGGGAGTTGAACCGATGAACAAGCACATCTCCGAATCCGAACTTAAGACGCCGAAGGTGACGACCGGACCGATCACGGGCTCCCGCAAGGTCTACACCGCGCCGGAGGCGGCGCCGGACCTACGCGTGCCGCTGCGCGAGATCGTGCTCGATACATCCTCTGGCGAGCCGCCGGTGCCGGTGTACGATCCGTCCGGGCCGTACACCGATCCAAACGCGGTCATCGATGTGGAGAAGGGTCTGCCGCGCACGCGCACCGCATGGGTGAAGGAGCGCGGCGGGGTGGAAGAATACGAAGGACGGCCGGTGCAGCCGATCGACAACGGCAATGTGTCAGGAAAACACCTTGCGCGCGCGTTCCCCAATTCGCCGAAGCCGCTACGAGGCGTTTCGTCCGCCTCTGGAAGGCCGCTGACGCAGCTCGAATGGGCGCGAGCGGGCGTGATCACGAAAGAGATGGTCTTCGTTGCCGAGCGCGAAAATCTCGGTCGCAAACGGATGCTGGAACGTGCGCAGGCCGCGCTCGCGGATGGCGAGAGTTTTGGTGCGTCGATCCCGCCGTTCATCACGCCGGAATTCGTGCGGCAGGAGGTGGCGCGCGGCCGCGCCATCATTCCCGCTAACATCAACCACGGCGAACTCGAGCCGATGATCATCGGCCGAAACTTTTTGACCAAGATCAACGCCAACATCGGCAATTCGGCGGTCACCTCGTCGGTGGAAGAGGAAGTGGAGAAGATGGTGTGGGCGATCCGCTGGGGCGCCGACACGGTGATGGACCTCTCCACCGGCCGCAACATCCACAACACGCGCGAATGGATCATCCGCAATTCGCCGGTGCCGATCGGCACGGTGCCGATCTATCAGGCGTTGGAGAAGGTGCACGGCGATCCGGTGAAGCTCGACTGGGAGGTTTACAAGGACACCCTCATCGAGCAGTGCGAGCAGGGCGTGGACTACTTCACCATCCATGCCGGGGTGCGGCTCGCCTATGTGCCGCTCACCGCCAACCGCGTCACCGGGATTGTGTCGCGCGGCGGCTCGATCATGGCCAAATGGTGCCTGGCGCACCACAAGGAGAGCTTCCTCTACGAGCGGTTTGAGGATATCTGCGACATCATGCGCAAGTATGACGTGTCGTTCTCGCTCGGCGACGGCTTGCGACCGGGCTCGATCGCGGACGCCAACGATGCGGCGCAGTTCGCGGAACTCGAGACGCTCGGGGAACTCACGAAAATCGCATGGGCCAAAGGCTGCCAGGTGATGATCGAGGGGCCGGGCCATATCCCGATGCACAAGATCAAGATCAACGTGGAGAAGCAGCTCAAGGAGTGCGGCGAGGCGCCGTTCTATACGCTCGGGCCGCTCACCACCGACATCGCACCGGGCTACGACCACATCACGAGCGCGATCGGTGCCGCCATGATCGGCTGGTTCGGCACTGCCATGCTCTGCTACGTAACGCCGAAGGAGCATTTGGGCCTGCCCGACCGCGATGATGTGAAGCAGGGCGTGATCGCCTACAAGATCGCGGCACATGCGGCGGACCTCGCCAAGGGCCATCCGGCGGCGCAGGTGCGCGACGACGCCTTGAGCCGCGCCCGGTTCGAGTTCCGCTGGGTGGATCAGTTCAACCTCTCGCTCGATCCGGACACTGCGCGCGAATACCACGACGAGACGCTGCCGAAGGAGGCGCACAAGGTGGCGCATTTCTGCTCCATGTGCGGGCCGAAATTCTGCTCGATGAAGATCACGCAGGACGTGCGGGACTTTGCTGCGCGGCTCAACGACAAGGAGGCCGGCATGGCGGAGATGAGCGAAAAATTCCGCAGGCTTGGCGGGGAGGTGTATGTGGATCAGGCGGCGGTGCGGGAGAGCAATAAGGCGTTGTAGCAGCGCGCCGCGTGCCTGACATCCTCATCATCGCACGGCGAATGGCGCCGGCAAAACAACGTTCGCTGCGCTCAACCCGTCCTACGGGCTACTCCAATCCCTCGACGATGCGTGCCGCGCCTCCATTTGTTCGATGGGGGAAACGCTGCATCCGCGTCTATAGTCTCGCGGGCTCCCGCAGGCGGCAAGGCAGGTCGTGCGCGCGCGGCTACTCGACGCCTTCGATGATGCGGAAGTCGCGCTCGGCGGCATTGTCGAACACTTTCAGCGCCGCCTGATATTCCGGGCTATCGTGCGCCTCGATGGCGTCTTTCAGGCTCGGCCATTCGATGATCACCATGCGCTGCTTGAGCCCCGCCTCATAGGCTTCGTTGGCGACGCCGAGCGCAAGATATTTGCCGCCGAGCGCGCGCAGCGCCGGCCCCGCGAGCTTTGCATAGGCCGCAAGCTTGTCCGGATCTTTGATCGCCCGATAGCACGACACCCAATACGCCTTCTTGGCCATGTTCCTCTCCGTGGCAAAATCCTGCAACATCTTTAATCATGAAACATTCCGATGGAGCAAGCCGTGAAACTGCCGAGCCGCATCGTCGATATTTCATCGCCGCTGGAGAACGAAACCGTCTTCGATCCGCCCTTCATGCAGCCGAAGATTCAATATCTGTCGCACAAGGACAACGCCTGGATGCTGTTCGATTCCTTCCCCGGTCTGCAACCCGAGCACCTGCCTGACGGCGAGGGCTGGGCGTTCGAGCGGATCGAGCTGACCACCCACAACGGCACCCATATGGACGCGCCGATCCATTACCATTCCTGTTCGACCGACGGCCGACGCATGATGTCCATCGACGAGGTGCCGCTCGACTGGTTCTTCCGGCCCGGCGTGAAGCTCGACTTCCGCCACCTGCCGGACGGCCACGTGGTGACCGCCGCAGAAGTGGAGGCCGAGTTGAAGCGCATCGGCCACGAGCTGAAACCCTTCGACATCGTGCTGGTGAACACGCGTGCGGCAAGCTGCATCGGCACCGACGAATATCTCACCGCCGGCGTCGGCATGGGCCGCGAGGCGACGCTGTATCTGACCTCGCGCGGCGTGCGCGTGACCGGCATCGACGCCTGGGGCTGGGATGCGCCGTTCTCGCACACGCGCGAGCGCTGGTTGAAAACCCGCGACCCGAGCATCATCTGGGAAGGCCACAAGGCCGGCCGCGAGATTCCCTATTGCCACATGGAGAAGCTGTGCAACCTCGAGCAACTGCCGCCGCACGGCTTCACCGTCGCCTGCTTCCCGGCGAAGATCAAAGGCGCCTCCGGCGGCTGGACCCGCGCCGTGGCGCTGTTCGATTGACTATTGCGGCAACCCGACATGTCCCGGGCGCAGCGCAGCACGGAGTGAAACGAAGGGGTGTGCTGCAGACCCGGGATCGTTACGAATTCCGGGTCTGGAACGGTCCCGGAGCTCCGGTGCAGCGTTCCGCTTCGCTCCACGCTGCACCGCGTCCGGGACCGATCAGGCACCGGACAATCAAGCTTCAGTCGCGCCACTTGATGGAGCAGCCCATGCTGGGGATCTGCTCCGCTGGCCCGCGGCCGGTTTCCGCGACCAGTTTCATGGCCTCGTACAATTCGCGCCGCGCGTTCGGCACCAGTTGCTTGCGCGACTCGTCGAGCCGGCCGCGATATTGCAGCTCGTCGCGCGCGTTGAAGCCGAAGAAATCCGGCGTACACTGCGCGTCATAGGCGCGCGCCACCGCTTGCGTCTCGTCGATCACATAGGGGAACGGCAGGCCGTGCTGCCTGGCGAAGACTTTCATGTTCTCGAAAGAATCTTCCGGATAGGTCTCCACGTCGTTCGGCATGATCGCAATCGAACCGATGCCGAGTTTTTGCAGCGCCTTCGCCTCCTCGACGATGCGGCTGATGGTGGCCTTCACGTAGGGGCAGTGATTGCAGATGAACATCACCAGCGTGCCCTTCGGCCCGCGTATGTCGGCGAGCGTGTAGGTCTTGCCGTCCACGCCCTTGAGCGAAAAGTCGCGCGCTTTCCAGCCGAAATTGCAGATGCTGGTCTGTGCCAAAGCCATGCAAACCTCCGCGGAAGCTATCGCCCTGTCATCGGGCAGGGAAACTAGGCGATCGATCCCGCTTTGTACAGGCGCGCGATCCGGCAGCCGCTCATCCGAGGCGCGGCGCCACCGCTTGGCGCAAAATTTCCCGCGCCGGCTCCGAGCCGTCAAGCGGCCTGAGCGTACGCCGCTTGATCTTCCAGCCCTGCGGCGTGCGCTTGAGCTCCCAGCGGTTGGCGCCCACGCGGTGGATGCGGAAGCCGCGCGTTGCACCGTGGTTCGGCACCTCGATGGGTTCGGCCGTCGGGTGCGGTGTGATGATCTGCAGATACGAGGTGACCACGGCCTCGTCGCCGTTGATGGCGATGTGCGGCAATCCGGCGAAATGCGCAAGCCCGCCAGCAATGGCGGCCTGATGCCCGGGCTCCTTGACCATGGCCGCGATCGCCACGTTGCCGCTCGCGCCCTTGCCGGCGCCGAGATCGATCACACCGTCTTCAAGATACATCGTGCGCACGAAATGGTCGGCGCCGGTGTCGGAGCACGGCGGATGGCTCGCGATCAGGTTGAGGATTTCAAGTCGATCTTCGACCGCGCGCAGGCGTTCTTCGAGCGTACGTTGACGATCCGTGGACATGGCTATTGTCTCCCGCGCCCCAGATGTGGTGGGGCCCGGCGCAACCATATCCGACTGCCGGGAATGGGCAACAGCGGTGCGCTAGCGCATGTCCCGGAAAAGTGGGAACCGGTTTTCCGAAAAGGACATGCGCCACGCAAGATTGCCAAAGCATGCCCCGCTGCCCCCGGAACGGGACAGTGCTAAGCCGCCTCGGTGTCGCTATACGGTGCTTCGGCCTTCAGCCGCTTGAGCGAACGCTTAAGCGCCTCGATCTCATGTTCCAGGCGCACCACGCGCATGGCGAGCTCATCCACTTCGCCGAGATGAGCCTGGTTGGGAATGGCGAATGCAATGCCCGCCTCTCCGCCACGTTGCCACACCACATGCGCGCGGTAGCTCTGCGCCCGGTGCGGAATGTACAGCTCCAGTTGTTCCGGGATCGGCATCTCGTCGGCAAAGATCAATCGCGCACCATGGGTGGAGATGTCGCGCACGAGACAATCCGCACTGGAATTGCGGTTGTTGTAATAGATGCGGCCGCGCAGAAGGCTCTTGTGGCGCGGGACCCGACGGCGTTCTTCCATGGCGACAGTTCCTCCTTCTGCCGCTGATGCAACAAAGTCTAGGGCCGCGGGATTAACGAGTTCTTTAAACTTGTCGGAGTCGAGGTTAAATCGGTGTCATCTCAACCCGGTGGATGCTTGCGAAAATATTCGGCATCCTCCGGTTTCTGCCGGAAATCCGCCTTGCCGCGCCACTCCAAGTGGTGTGCGCGCATGTCGGTCCCGTAGCGCACGCGGAACAGCAAGGTTCGCTGCGGACCGTTGGCAAATTCGTGCAGTTCGCCCGGCGGATGCACGACGAACGAGCCCGGGACGATGTCGACGGTCTCACGCGGTGTGCGCATCTTGCCGCCGCCCGAGTAGCAGAAATAGATCTCGGTCGCCTCCGGGTGGCAGTGATACGGACTGATCTGCCCCGGCTCCCAGCACGCCACGGTGACGTCGCCGCTTGCGATCTTGCCGAGAATTTTTTCGACATGATGTGCCGGATTGAAAGCCTGCTCCTTTTCCAGATTGAACACGTGCATGCGCTGATCTCCGTCGTTCGTCTGTGCGGTCATTATGGCGTGGCCAAAATGCAATGTCTCCATCGTGACAATCCAGGCCGCCCTTGATACGAAACAGGTGCAGAGCAAGGGAGGACGCATGTTCAAGAAGCCCAATTGCCAGATCATCGCCATCGAGGAGCATTATTGGGACAAGGAGCTGGCCAAAACCTTCACCGGCGTCGAGGCCGGCCGCGAGGGACCGCAGATGGAGCGGCTCTACGACCTCGGCGCGCTGCGGCTGAAGGAGATGGACGAGGCCGGCGTCGACATCCAGGTGCTGTCGCAAGGCGCGCCGTCGACACAAAAACTGCCCGCCGATACTGCGGTTGCCATGACGCGGGGCGTGAACGACCGGCTTGCCGCGGTCTGCGCTGCCAACCCCAAGCGCTTTGCCGCCTTCGCCGCGCTGCCCACCGCCGACCCCGCAGCCGCTGCCGACGAACTCGAGCGGACGGTCACCAAGCTCGGATTCAAGGGCGCCATGCTGCACGGCCTGGCGAACGGAATCTTTCTCGACGACAGACGTTTTTGGCCGATCTACGAGCGCGCGGAAAAACTCGACGTGCCGATCTATCTGCATCCCGGCCTGCCGGACGCCCGCGTGATGGACGTCTATTACAACGACTACGCCAAGGAGTTCCCGATGGTGGTGCGCGCCGCCTGGGGCTACACGGTGGAGACAGCAACGCTCGCCATCCGCATGGTGCTGTCCGGCGTGTTCGACAAGCACCCGAACCTGAAGGTCATCCTCGGCCACCTCGGCGAGACGCTGCCGTTCCTGGTGTGGCGCGTGGACCATGCGCTGGCGCGCCCGGGCGCCGCAAAAAGCTTGAGCTTCCGCGACGTGTTCTGCAGTCGGTTCTGGGTGACCACGAGCGGATTTTTCTCCACGCCTGCGCTTATCTGCTGCGTGCAGGAGCTAGGTATCGACCGCATCTTGTTCGCGATCGACTGGCCGTTCGTGATGAATGCCCCCGGTGTGAAGTGGATGGAGACCGTCCCGCTCTGCGACGAGGACAAGGCAAAAATTTTGAGCGGCAATGCCAAGCGGCTACTGAAGCTATAGATTGAGGACGGGAAACCCCCAAGCCGCTGAGATTTCTCCGTCATCCTTGAGGCGTGCGATCACCCTTCGAGGCTCGCTCCGCTCGCACCCCAGGCTGGCGGCACGCCTCGAAGAATGACGACCATCGGCCTCGCCTGTTATCCCTTGCAACCGCGGCTTTGTACCGTCGGCGCGATGGTATAAGTGTCGACCGGCTGGCTGCGAGCGTCGGGCCCGTAGCTCAATGGTCAGAGCCGACGGCTCATAACCGTCTGGTTGGAGGTTCGAGTCCTCCCGGGCCCACCACTTCAGGCCCACCACTTCAATAAGCGGTCCGGGCGGCCGCTAACCGCCGATCTTGACGCCGAGTTCCTTTACAAGCCTGGCGTACTTGTCGGAATCGGCGCGGGCAAGCTTACCGAGGTCGTCCGGCGTGCCGCCGACCGCCTCGATGGCGACCTTGGTGAAAGTGTCGACCAGCTTCGGATCCTTGAGGGCCTTGTTCATCTCGGTGTTGAGCCTGACGATGATCTCAGGCGGGGTCTTGGGTGGAGCGAATGCGCCGTACCAGGCTTCCAGAACCACACCCTTGAGACCCGCCTCGTCGAAGGTCGGCACGTAATCGAGCACCGGAGAGCGTTTGGTCGTGGACTGTGCAAGCATACGTATCCGGCCGGCGGCGTGGTGCTGCACCTGGGTGGACGGCGCAAGGATCGCCGTCTTCACCTGTCCGCCGACAAAGTCATTGATGGCCTGGCCGGCGCCGCGATAGGGCACGTGCTGGAGCTTCACACCGGCGACCTTGTTGATCCATTCCAGAAGTACGTGCTGGTTCGAGCCGACGCCCGAGGTCGCCGTATTGATCGACGAATCCTTTTTGGCGAGATCGATCAGATCCTGGAGCGTCTTGACGCCGAGCGAGGCATGAGCCCCAAACACCTGCCCGTGTCGGCCCAGATAGCAGATCGGCAGCAGCTCCTTGGTGAAATCATAGGGCAGGCCCTGGACGTGCGGGGCGCTCGCCGCGTTGTCGTTGGTAATGAGGATGGTGTAGCCGTCCGGCGCGCTCTTCATCGCCGATTCCATGCCGACCTTGCCGCCACCGCCGACACGGTTTTCCACGACGATCTGCTGGCCAAGAAGGCCGGTCAGGCGTTCGCCGACCGCACGTGCGATCATGTCGATTGCGCCACCGGGTGCAAGCGGAACGACGAACGTAATCGCCCTGGTCGGATAAGCGCCCTGTGCCCAAACTGCCGGCACGGCAAGCGTCGCGGCCGCGGCAGCTGTGTTTCTGACGAAGGTCCGTCGTCCGATGTTGCGCATATTATTCCCTGCTCCGGTTGTGTCAGCGCCAAGGGAAACAACCATAGCACGGCGGTTATTCCGCACTTTATGCCGCAGTCTCCCGCGCAGTGACGGTTTTGCGGCTCGCGTGCGACAATTGCCGGCTTGCCGGATCGGCGGCGGGCCGGACATATTTCGGGAATGTGCTATTCTGGTAGGGTGTTGGGCGACCTCGCCCAAGGGGAGACAACGATTATGAAGACGCGCCGAACGTTTCTGCAACTTGCCGCCGCCACGCTCGCCACGCCCGCGCTGCCGCGCCTTGCTGGCGCGCAGGCCTGGCCGAGCAAGCCCATCCGGGCGGTCATTCCGTTCACCGCCGGCAGCACCATCGACATCGTCGGCCGCATCGTGCTCGATCCGCTGTCGCAGCAGCTCGGCCAGCCGATCGTGGTGGAGAACCGCGGCGGCGCGGGCGGCTCAATCGGTGCCGGGCAGGTCGCCAAGTCCGACCCCGACGGCTATACCATCCTGGTGCACGCGGCCGCGCATTCGGCGGCGCCCGCGGCCTATCCGAACCTCTCCTACGACGTATCGCGAGATTTTGCCGGTGTCGCCCTGTTCGGCAGCGTGCCCAACGTCACGGTGATCTCGCCGGCGAAAGGCATCAAGACGCTGCAGGAGCTGGTGGCGAAGGCGAAAGTCGGCAACATGACGTTCGCGTCCGCCGGCGTCGGCAGCGCCACGCACTGGGCGGCCGAGCGGCTGCGGCTCGCCGCCGGTTTCAAGGCAACGCACGTGCCGTTCCGCGGCGGGCCGGAGGCGCTCACCGAGGTCATGACCGGCCGCGTGGATTTCATGTGCATCGGCATCTCGTCGGGGCTTCCGCTCGTGCGTGACGGCAAGTTGCTCGCGCTCGCGGTGAACACACCGAAGCGATCAGTGGCATTGCCGAACGTACCCACCACGCTCGAAGCCGGATATCCCAACTCCGAATATGTTTTCTGGATGGGCATCCTCGCGCCGGCGAAGACGCCGCGGCCGATCATCGACCGGCTGCATGCGGAAACGATGAAGGCACTGGAGAATCCGGTGGTGAAGCAGAAATTCGCGCCACAGGGCATCGAGCCCATGCCGTTGAAGCCGGCAGAGTTCGACGAGCTGATCAAGAAGGAAGTGGCTGCCAATATCGAGCTCGTGAAAGCCGCCGGGCTGAAGTTCAACTGAGGCGGCGCGGCCGGGATTGCGCGAAGCGCGCAACGGGCCTGCTTTCCCTGCGAATCGATGGCTGCATATGCCAACATGCAGCCATCGTCATTTTTGCAGCGTCACGGCAAGACGGCGCCGAGCATGCTCAGCCGACGCGGCCGAGCACGTTGCCGAGGTCGTTGTAAATCGTGTGCAGGTGCTGCGCCTCCGGATCGACCGAGCCTAGCTCGATCACGAAGCTGTCGGCGATGAGGCGATAGCCGAAGGCCTTCTCCGCGGTGTTGGGGCCGTACCAGGCGAAATGCAGCGCGGCCGGATCACCCAGGCGCACGCGCGCCTGTTGAGCCGCGGCCAGCGGCGGCACGAGATATTCGACCGCGTAGGTCTCGACCAGCTGCCACAAGAGGTCGCGCTGGGCACCGCTCAAATCGGCGGCGGCCACGCCGACCTTCTGCGCGTTGGCGCGTTCGCGACCGGCATAGGAGACGATGTTGCGCAAGGCGCTGTCCGACTGGCGCGCGCGCTGCTGCAGGCGCGGCGGCAGATCGGCGACGAGGCGCCGCGCGAGCGCCTCCTCGTTCTTGAGCGTGGTCAGGCCGGCGTGCTTTCCCGAACCGACGCGGTTGGGATAGGCGGAAAACGACGACGGCGTCACCGAAACGATGCGATTGTCGCGCACGGAGATCGATTGCGTCAAATGGTGCCCCTCGAGGCGCAGGCCCCAGGCGCCGCGCTCCGACGGCGTGCCGAAGACGGCGAACGAAAAACGCTCGGACGAACGCAGGCCGGCGCCGTTGCCGCTCGCCGCCAGCACATCCTGCAGGATCATGACATTGCGC
The DNA here is from genome assembly GCA_035574295.1 of Xanthobacteraceae bacterium. Classification (GTDB taxonomy): domain Bacteria; phylum Pseudomonadota; class Alphaproteobacteria; order Rhizobiales; family Xanthobacteraceae; genus PNAI01. The sequence continues at coordinate 20,236 of DATLYX010000128.1, read as the reverse complement.
GTCTTCTCGATGCCGAGCGGCGAGAACAGCGCGCCGAGCAAGTCCCACGCCGCGACCTTCTGGTCACGGGTCATCTGTTCGAGGCGCAGCCCGGGTTTGATGTAGCCGCCGATGCCGAAATAATTCCAATTGCGCCATTCCGGTCCGTCCCAGGCAAAGCTCGCCGCCTTGCGGCGCTCGGGATCGAGCTTGGCAAGAAAGGCGCGCGTGCGCGCGAGCACGTCGGCGGCGGGGCCGAGACCCGGTTCGGTAGCAGCGGCGGCAATAGGCAATGCCGCAGCGCCAATCGACGCCGTGGCGGAAAGCACGAGGCGACGACGATCGATCAGGCGATCGTCGCCGGAATACGCGCGAGACGGCATGACGCAGCTCCTGTTCATTCGCATTGTAGTCAAATTTTATCAAAGCCGGACACACATTCTTGGCCACGCTCGCAAGCAATTCGGTCCGGCCAGACTTTCTGCGTGGCTGTTTAGCTGCCATTCAGTGGCGCAATGCGAGACTGCCGGCAAATCAAACGTTGGTGTAGGTGCCGTTAGTGAAAACACCAACGGCTAAATAGGCTGAATACAGGACACAGCAGATGAGCAAGCTTTTCGTGCAATGCGCCGCGGCCACCTGCATCGCCGCCATGGCGGCTGCGATGCCGACGGGCGCGGAGGCGGGCAGCCGGCGCGGCGCGGTCGCCGCGGGCGTGATCGGCGGACTTGCCGCCGGCGCGATCATCGGCTCGGCAATCGCCAACAGCAACGGATACGGCACGTATGACGGCTATGGCACCTATTACGCGCCGCCGGTCGCCTATTACGGCCCGGGCAGCCCGGGCTGCTATTGGCACTGGCAGCGAGTCTGGGACGGCTACATGTGGCGCAACCAGCGCGTATACATGTGCTACTGAAAGCCGCTGTTACAGAAAACCGCGAAGCTGAACAAACTGACAGGTTTTGTCTCACCAGAAATGGGGGCGCGGCGGCGCGAGAGTTCCAAAATTTTGCCAGATTAGGCGAGCCTATTTGCCGCAGGCGCGGGAAGGACTATCATCAACACCTCATCCGCAGATTCCCGGGATCGGCGTCGCGCCGACGGATCCAAGGAGACCACCATGAAGAAACCTCTGCTCGCTCTTGCCACCGCGGCCGTTCTCGCCACCGCGACCTTGGCGCCGACCGCCGCTGACGCACGCTGCCGCGGCTGCGCAGTCGGACTCGGCGTGCTCGGCGGCGTCATCGTCGGAAGCGCGATCGCGGGGGCGTATGCCTATCCGCGCACGTACTATCCAGCGCCCGGCTATGAACCCTATTACGCGTACTATGCGCCGGCGCCAGTCGCCTGCCCGGGCGGCTATTGGGCGCGGCGGCCGATCTATGACCGCTGGGGCAACATCGTCGGCTACAGCCGGCCGCGCTGGTTCTGCCCGCCGTACTGAGCATCGCGCTCTTGAGATCTCTCCGACCCGGCAGCGCCCGCGCTGCCGGGTTTTCAATTGGCCGACGATTTGGTCTGCATGTGCGAGAGCACGGCTGTGGACGGCCAGCAATCCAGCTTCAATCCGTTTGCCTTCTGGTAGACGCCGAGCGCCAGCCGCGTGCGCATGCCGGCCTTGCCGTCGATCCGGTCGCGATAGAGGCCGAGCGCGGCGAGGCGGCGCTGCATCTCCTCGAGCTGGCGCGTTTGCAGCTGCACCACCGGCTGCCATGGCAAGCGAAACGGCTGCTCGCCGGCGATGCGATCGGCGAGATGGCCGACGAACAGCACGTACAGGTCGGAGAAATTATAGTCCTTGATGACGTAATAGTTCCTCAGAATCAGAAACGACGGGCCGTAAATGCCGGCCGGCATCAGGAGCGAGGCACCTTGCGCAAGCTGGTCGTCCGACATGATGCCGCCGTGCGCGGGGATGAAACCGGCGCGCACCCACTGCGCGATCGGTTGCACATGGTCCGGGTCGGCGACAGTGCAATCCACGTCCGCCGGCACACGCACTTCCATGGCCCAGGGCCGGCCGCGCTGCCAACCTTTGGCGGCGAGCTGCTTTGCCGCCGAGGCCAGCGCGTCCGGCACCGAGGTCCAGATATCGACGCGGCCGTCGCCGTCGAAATCAACGCCATATTTGTAGAACTCGGTGGGGAGCAACTGAGTGAGGCCCATGGCACCGCCCCAGGACGAGCGCAGGCGCGGCCGCGGAATGCCATCCTGCAGCATCTTCAGGAGGGCGAGAAATTCTTCGCGAAAAAAATCCTTGCGGCGACCGACGTAAGCCTGGGTGGCGAGCGCGCGGACAGCGTCGTGCGGAAGCCGATAGCCGCCGAAGGAAGTTTCGCGCCCCCAGATGGCGAGAACAATTTGGGGCGGTACGCCGAACTCCTGCTCGATCCGGGCAAGCGTAGTGCGGTGCTGCTCGGCGAGCTTTTTGCCCTCGGCGGCAAGCCGCGCCAACGTCGCCTCGCGCAAATATTCCTCAGGCGTGAGCACGAACTCCGGCTGACCGGGTTCCGCACGACCGGGCCGGCCGGGAATCGCCAGATCGGGCAGCGCGTAGTCCGGCGCAAGGCCGCGGATCGCGCTCTCGAAGGTGGGCCGCGAGATGCCGCGCGCCTCGGCTTCAGGCCAGAGCGATTGCAGGAAGGCTGCAAAGGCCGGTTCGCAGCCCGCGCGATGCGGCGCCAGAAGGGCAAGGACGATCAAGACGAACGCCAGCGGCCGAAGCATGGACCAATCATCGGCAGCGATGACGGCAAAACGGTGGTCTCAGTGACGGTCGGGACGGCCAGCGCTGTACACCGGCTGACTCAGCCGTTCTACGACCGCGATGCCGATCGCCGAAAGGATGAACAGGCCGTGGATGATGGTTTGCCACATGACCCCGGTGGGCGTGTAGGTCGAGCCTTCGGTGCCGAGCGATCCGGCATAGATGAACGTGCGCAAAAGGTGGATCGACGAGATGCCGATGATCGCCATGGCGAGCTTGATCTTGAGCACGCTGGCGTTCACATGGCTCAGCCATTCCGGCTGGTCGGGGTGCTTCTCAAGCTCCAGGCGCGAAACGAAAGTCTCGTAACCGCCGACGATCACCATGATGAGCAGGTTCGAGATCATCACCACGTCGATCAAGCCGAGCACCACCAGCATGATCTCCTGCTCGGAAAATTTCATCGCGCCGAGGACGAGATGCCAGAGCTCCTTCAAAAACAGCACGACATAGACGCACTGGGCGACAATCAGACCGAGATAGAGGGGAAGCTGAAGCCAGCGCGAGCTGAAAATCAATTGCGGCAGCGGACGCAGGCCGGCATCCGGCCGAACCACCGGCGTATCGGCTGACATCGACATGGAGCCAACTCCTGCGAGCGATTCGTTAGCGCTTGCGGCGCAGGGCCTATACGCGATTCGGCGCGGTGCGCCCATGCCAATCGCCGCGCGGCAGCGGATATCAGCGGGAAAATTTTTTGTATTTGATGCGCGTGGGAACGGTCGAATCGGTGCCGAGACGGCGCATCTTGTCCTTCTCGTAGTCCTGAAAATTGCCCTCGAACCACTCCACGTGGCTGTTGCCTTCGAAGGCCAGGATGTGGGTGGCGATGCGGTCAAGGAACCAGCGGTCGTGGCTGATGATGACCGCGCAGCCGGCAAAATCCTCGAGCGCCTCTTCGAGCGCGCGCAGCGTATCGACGTCGAGGTCGTTGGTCGGCTCGTCGAGCAAAAGCAGATTGGCGCCCGACTTGAGCATCTTGGCGAGATGCACGCGGTTGCGCTCGCCGCCGGACAATTGCCCGACCTTCTTCTGCTGGTCGGCGCCGCGGAAGTTGAACGCGGCGCAATAGGCGCGCGAGTTGACCTCGCGCTTGCCGAGCTGGAGCTGATCGAGGCCGCCGGAGATTTCCTCCCACACCGTCTTGTTGGGGTCGAGCGTGTCGCGCGACTGATCGACATAGCCGAGCCGCACGCTCTCACCGATGCGGATCGTGCCGGAGTCGGGCTTCTCCTGGCCGACGATCATGCGGAACAGCGTGGTCTTGCCGGCCCCGTTCGGGCCGATCACGCCGACGATGCCGCCGGGCGGAAGCTTGAAGGTGAGATCGTCGATCAAAAGGTTGTCGCCGTAACCCTTGCGCAGGTGCTCGAATTCGATGACGTTCTGGCCCAGGCGCTCGGCGACGGGAATGATGATCTGCGCATTCTGCGTCTGCTTCTCGGCCGCCTTGGCCAAAAGCTCGTCGTAACGCTGATAACGCGCCTTGGATTTGGCCTGCCGCGCGCGCGGGCTGGCGGCGATCCATTCGCGCTCGCGCGCGAGCGTGCGCTGGCGCGCCTCCTCCTCGCGGCCTTCCTGCTCGAGCCGCTTCTGCTTCTGCTCAAGCCAGGACGAATAGTTGCCCTGGTAGGGAATGCCGCGGCCGCGGTCGAGCTCGAGGATCCAGCCGGTCACGTTGTCAAGGAAATAGCGGTCGTGGGTGACGATCAGGATCGCGCCGGGATAGTTGCGCAGATGGCCTTCGAGCCAGAGCACCGACTCGGCGTCGAGATGGTTGGTCGGCTCGTCGAGCAGCAACAGGTCGGGCTGCTCCAAGAGCAGCCGGCAGAGCGCGACCCGCCGCTTCTCGCCGCCCGACAGAGTCCTCACGTCCGCATCGTCGGGCGGGCAGCGCAGGGCATCCATGGCCAGGTCGATCTTGGAGTCGAGGTCCCAGAGACCTTTGGCCTCGATTTCGTCCTGCAGCCGCGTCATCTCCTCGGCGGCCTCCTCGGAGTAATTGGCGGCGAGCTCGTTGTAGCGGTCGAGGATGGACTTCTGCGTGGCAACGCCCAGCATCACATTTTCGCGAACCGTCCTGGTTGGATCGAGCTCGGGCTCCTGCGGGAGGTAACCCACACGGGCCCCTTCGGCCGCCCAGGCCTCCCCCGAATACTCCTTGTCGAGGCCGGCCATGATGCGCAGGAGCGTTGATTTGCCTGCGCCATTGACGCCGAGCACGCCGATCTTCGCGTCGGGATAGAACGACAGGTTAATGTTCTCGAGCACCTTGCGGTTGCCCGGATAGACCTTGGTCAGGCCGTGCATGTGATAGACGAATTGACGCGCCATTCGATAGGCCGGGTTGCGCCTGTGCGCTTTATGAGGGAAAGTGGCGGTTATCTAGCGTCCTGTGGCATGGGCTGCAAGCGCGGCCGGTGTGCGCGGGCTGGGGAAGCGTTCTGGTCGTTCAAGCGTTCGTCGGCGTGCGTGTTGTGAGAGTCATTCTTGTCGCCCTCGTGTGCTGGGCGGCGGTCGGTGCGGACCGGGCGCAGGCGGAGGAGCCGCAGCGCGCAGTCCTGACGCAACCGCTGCCGGAAGACCTGCGCAACAGCCGCGCCCCCCTCTCGAAAACGGAACTTGCCAATCGCTTCGCCGAGATCAAGCGGCGGTCCTGGGAGATCAGGGCGGCGGCCGCGAAATTTGTGCCGCTGTGGCCGGACGCGCCCCTGGACTTGCGGGTGGCGCGGATGAAGATCGCGGCGGCAATGCGTTCCTATGAGCTGACGGAGAGCCAAGCGCAAATGCACCGCGACCAGCTCAATCTGTTGATCGACCTCGCCCCCCTGGAGTCGCTGCGGTTCGAGATGCTGATTAACCGGCTGGAGAAGATGCAGGCCACGATCATGAGGCTGATGCGCAGCATGAACGAAGCCGGAGACGCGCTTGCCGCCGACAGCGGAGCGGCGCCGGCGCGGCGAGCAAGCCGCTAACGGCGGGCCGGAGTATGCCCTTTCGGAAAACCGGTTCCCACTATTCCGGGACATGCGCTCCCCGGTAATCGACGGATAACGCTGATCGCGAAAATCGCGGCTGACGCCGCGCTACCGAAACACATTTTAATGAACTCCGACCGACGATGCTTCGCGGAAACGGGTATTCCTTGCGCTTGAAGGATAAGCCCGACCATCGGCCAACGAGCCGACGGAGAGCGCGTCATGGTCAGGGTAAAGACCAGGATCCTGAGTCTGGTCCGGGTTTTCGTCGCATACCAACGCCGGTTCGCTCGAAGACTGTTCGACACTTATCGGCCGGAGCAACACTATATGCGCGGCCCCGGGCCGCGCTGGCACCAGAAACACGACGCCCCGCAAGTCTGATCCCCGCGCAGCGCGCCGCGCGACCGGATGCCAGCTCTGCGGATCCCGATGTCGCACGCCGTCTGCCGCCGGCGGCCTTCCTGAACCCGTCCGAAGCAAGACAGGGCATGCAAGCGTCCGGACATCAGCCGACGCTCTTGTCATGGCTGTCGCGGCTGGTACGGTTAACGGACACTTTCGGCCGGCCTTCGGGCCGGCCGGGCCGTTCAGGGGCAAGCCATGGCATATCGCTGCGCGATTCTCGACGACTACCAGAACGTCGCCCTGCAGGTGGCGGATTGGTCGAAGATCAAGGACCAAGTCGAACTCAAAGTCTTCAACGAAGCGATCGGACCACCGGACAAGGTCGTCGCGGCGCTCAAGGGCTTTCACATCGTGTGCCTGATGCGGGAGCGCACGCCGTTCCAGCGCAACGTGATCGAGGCTCTCCCCGACCTAAAGCTCATTGTCACGAGCGGGGCGCGCAACGCGGCCATCGATGTGGCGGCGGCGGCGGAACGCAACATTCCGGTTTGCGGTACTGACACGCATGGGCAGCCGACCGCGGCGCTCACCATCGGGCTGATGCTGGAGTTGACCCGCCGGATCGGGTTCGAGGACGCGAGACTGAAGGCTGGAGCACGATGGCAGAGCACGCTCGGCATCGAGCTTTACGGCAAGACGCTCGGCGTGATCGGGCTCGGAAAGCTCGGCAGCAAGGTGGCGCAGATCGCCCAGGCGCTCGACATGAAGGTGATCGCCTGGAGCCAGAATTTGACGGAAGACAAGGCGCGCGCGGTGGGCGCGACGCTGGTCAGCAAGCAGGAACTGTTCCGGCAGTCGGACTTCGTCACGGTGCATCTGCAATTGAGCCAGCGCACACGCGGGCTGATCGGGGCGACGGATTTGGCGCTGATGAAGCCGACCGCCTATTTCATCAACACCTCGCGCGGGCCGATCGTGGACGAGACGGCGCTGCTCGCCGTCCTGCAAGGCCGGAAGATCGCCGGCGCCGGCCTCGATGTGTACGACGTCGAGCCGCTGCCGCTCGACCATCCGTTCCGCAAGCTCGACAATACGGTGCTGACGCCGCACCTCGGCTATGTGACGTATGAAAACTACCAGCGCTTTTATGGGCAAATGGTGGATAACATCCGCGCCTGGCTGGACGGCAAGCCGGTGCGGGTGATTCCGGCGAAGTGACACATCCGTGTGAGGGCATGATGGCCAGTTATCGTCTCGTCAGCTATCAGTCGCCAACAGGGCCGCGCGCCGGCATCGTGGTCGGTGACAACGTGTATGATGCCGCGGCGCTCACCCGCAATGCCGCCTACGCGACCGTGCTCGGCATTCTCAACGACTGGAAGCGAGCCGAGGTTGCCATGCGCAGGGCCGCAGCATCGGTGACAAAGCGCAAGGCGAAGGGCCGGCCGCTTGAGCGCACCAAGCTGCTGGCGCCGGTGTTGTGGCCGTCGGCGATCTACTGCGCCGGCGCCAACTATACCGACCACATGCTGGAGATGGCGCGGCTGCAAAACATCCCGCCGGCGCCGGACCCGCACGAAGTGGGACTGAAGCCGTGGCACTTCATCAAGGCACCGCGCACGGTCGTCGGCGACAGGGCGACCGTGAAGCTGCCCGCTGCGTCAAATGCCATCGACTGGGAGGCGGAGCTTGGCGCGGTGATCGGGCGCACGGCGAAGAACGCGCCGCTTGAGAAGGCGCTCGACTATGTGGCCGGCTACACCATCGCCAACGAGCTGTCGGCGCGCGATCTCGGGCGGCGGCCGCAATTGCCCGACCAGTCGCCGTTCAAATTCGACTGGGTCGGCCAGAAATGTTTCGACGATGCCTGCCCGCTCGGGCCGTGGATCGTGCCGGCGCGGGACATCAAGGATCCGCAGCGACTCGGCATCAAGCTGTGGGTCAATGACGTCCTGAAGCAGGATTCCAACACCTCGCAGATGATCTTCACCCTGGCCGAGCAGATCGCGCATCTGTCCTCGCTCATAACCCTCTACCCCGGCGACGTCATCCTCACCGGCACCCCGGCCGGCGTTGGCGCCGCGCGCAGGGAATTCCTCAAGCGCGGGGACGTCAGCAAGGTTTGGATCGAGGGAATCGGCACGCTCACCAACAAATTCGCTTAGCCGCGTCAGCGTAGCCGCTTGAGTCTCCGCGCCATATGGGCTTGGATAAGCGCGCCAATTTGCACGGGGAGACATCATCATGCGTCGCTGGCTGCTTACTCTGGGGTTGTTACTCATCGGAGCGAATAGCGCACTCGGCCAGGCGTGGCCGAACAAACCGATCAAGGCGGTGGTGCCCTGGTCGCCGGGCAGCGCAGTCGATCTCGTGGCGCGCACGGTGTTCGATCAGCTCGCAACGCAGCTCGGGCAGCCGATCATTGTGGAGAATCGCGTGGGCGCCGGCGGCACCATTGGTGTCGGTGCAGTGGCTAAGGCGGAACCGGACGGCTACACCCTGCTCGTGCATTCCACCACCCATGTGGTAACGGCCTCCACCTATTCGAACCCGGGCTATGATGCGCGCAAGGATTTTGTCGGCGTCACCGGCCTTGCCAGCCTGCCCAACGTGCTGGTAGTGCCGCCGAACAAATACAAGACGCTTAAGGATCTCGTGGAAGCCGGCAAGGCCAAGCAGGGCGCGATGAACTATGCATCGGGCGGCGCGGGCAGCGCCTCGCACCTGAACGCGGAACGTTTTCTGGCCGCGGCGGGCTTCAAAGCGCAGCACATTCCGTTCAAGGGCGGGCCGGAAGCGCTCGCGGACATCATGGCGGACCGCGTGCAGTTCTATTTCGTGCCGCTGCCGCCCGCGCGCGGGCTCTACGCGGGCGGCAAGGTCGGAATCCTCGCGGTCAGCGGGACGAAGCGGTCCTCCGCGCTGCCGGAAATTCCCACCACCGTGGAGGCCGGCTTCCCCAATTCCGAATACAATTTCTGGGTCGGCATGTTCGCACCTGCGGCAACGCCGAAAGCCGTCGTCGAACGCCTCAACGCAGAGACAGTGAAGGCGCTGGCAACCGCGGGCGTCCGGGAAAAGCTGAAAAATGTCGGCGGCGACCCGATGCCGATGAGCAGTACGGAATTCACCGCATTCGTGAACAAGGAAATCGACATCAACGCCGCACTGGTGAAGGCAGCAGGCGTGAAGATCAACTAAAAGCGAACGCATTTGCGGAGCGCGATGGCCGGGTTTATCCCGGCCATCGGCATCTTTGTGCCGTTAGCACTTTCTTAGGATATTGCGGCGGCGATCAAGCGCCCGTTAACCCTAAAGAAATCCCCGGTTGCGACACTGCAATTTGAGACACTTCGTCAATCTTTGAGGCGATTGGGAACGCCCATGTTCCGGGTCTTCAACTGCATCACGGCGCAACACGACTGGCGTCTGCTCAGCCTCGCGTTGATCGGCGGAGTCATTGCCAGCCTGTGCGCGGTGACCCTTTTCCGCCGCGCGATGCGCGCACAGGGGCGCATGCGAACGATCTGGTCGGTCCTTGCCGGCGGCGTTGCCGGCGTCGGCATCTGGACGCTGCACTTCATTTCGATGCTCGCCTACGATCCCGGCGTCAGGGTTGCATACAATCCCTGGCTCACCGCGCTTTCGCTGCTGCTCGGAGTTGCGTTGATGGGCCTGGGGCTGGTTGCGGCGAGCCGCAGCAGGCATTGGCGGGTGCTTACGGCGGGCGGCACCATCGTCGGCCTCGGCATCGCCGGCCTGCATTACACCGGCATGTGGGCCTTGGAGCTGCCGGGCCGGCTGACGTGGTCGATGGATTTCGTCGTCGCCTCCATCGTGCTCGGCGTCGTTTTTAGCATTGCCGCCGTGGTCTACGGCCGACCCCGGAGGACGTGGAGCGCCGCCTGCGTCGCGGCGCTGCTGTTCACGTTTGCCATGTTTTTGCACCACCACACGGCCATGGCGGCCATCGAAATTGCGCCCGACCCGACACGCACGGTCAGCGCCTTGTCGATTTCGCCCTCGTTCCTGGGAATGCTGATCTTCATGGTCGCCCTGATGGCAATTGTCGTCAGTGTCGTCATTGCGCTGGTCGACCGCCACTATGTCGAGCGTTACCGGCAGGTTGGGATCGCGCTCGACAACATGTCGCAAGGCCTGTGCATGTTCGGCCCCGACGAACGATTGATCCTCTTCAACAACCGCTACATCGAGATGTACGACCTGTCGCCCGAGGTGGTGAAGCCGGGTATCCCCTTCATCGAACTGCTCCAGCATCGTGTGGCGCGGGGCAACCTATCGGACGATGCCGAGCGCTATCGGCGGAACCTGATGGAGCTGCTCGCGCGCGGCGAGATCATGAATAGCGTCGTGGACTCAGGCCGCGGCCGAAAGATCCGCGTCATCAACAAGCCGCTGCCCGGCGGCGGCTGGGTCGGCACGCACGAGGACATCACCGAGCGCTGGGAGCTGGAAAAGCAGCGCGATGACATCAGCGCCCAGGAGAGTCGCCGCGCCATGGTCGATGCGGCGATTTCCGCATTCCGCGAGCGGGTGGAAGATGTGCTCAAGGTGGTGAGCGACAGCGCTGGCGCAATGAAGTCCACGGCCGCCACACTGTTCGAGTCCTCCGAGCAGGCGTCGGAACGCGCAATCAACGCCGTGAAGGCCGCCAATGACGCTTCGGCCAATGTCAAGAACTCGGCGACCGCGGCGGACGAAATGTCAGGCTCGATCGGAGAGATCAGCCAGCAAATCGGCCGTACCACCGACGTGGTGCGCGCCGCGGTGGAGGAGGCGCAATCAACCAACGCGCAGATCGCCAGTCTCGCCGAGGCGGCGCAGAAGATCGGCGACGTGGTCAAGCTGATCCGCAACATCGCCGGCCAGACCAACCTTCTGGCCCTGAACGCGACCATCGAGGCGGCGCGCGCCGGCGAGGCCGGCCGCGGTTTCGCCGTGGTCGCCGGCGAGGTGAAGTCGCTCGCGGTGCAGACCGCCAAGGCCACCGAGGACATCGCCAAGCAGATTCTCGCGGTGCAAGCCTCGACCGCCAATGCGGTTGAGGCAATCGGCAAGTTTTCCGAGCGCATGCGCGAGATCAATGCCTATGCTTCGGCGGTCGCGACCTCGGTCGGTCAACAGAATGCCGCGACCAACGAAATCTCGCGCAATGTGGCAAGCGCCGCGCGCGGCACCGGCACGGTGGTCAGCGTGCTCAACGAAGTGGCGGGCGCAGCGACCGCCACCCGCGCGTCGGCGGAAACGGTGCTCGGTGCCGCACAGTCAGTCGAATCCGCGGTCGGCAAGCTGCGCGGCGAGGTGGAGAGCTTCCTCACCAAGGTCGCCGTCTAACGCGCCCTCCGCCTGCCCAAAAAATCTCAAATCGAATCAAGGCGATAAATCCGATGCGACATGGCCCGCGCCGCGTGCATAGCGCGATTTGACGGCGCGCGCGCCGATGCTTATCGAGCAGAGGACAGCGAGCGCAAACCATGCCGGCGTGGATCGGGTTTCCCAGCAAAAAGGAGATGGCCGAATTGACGGCCAGGATGCTGCTTGAAGTGGAAGCGGTCCGCTTCATGGAGGACAAGCCGTTCATCTTCACCTCCGGCTGGGCGAGCCCGGTCTATACCGACTGTCGGCGGCTGATTTCGTTTCCGCGCGTGCGGCAGACGCTGATCGACTTCGGCGCGGCGACGTTGTTCCGCGAAGTAGGCCTGGAACAGTTCGACACCGTCGTGGGCGGCGAGACCGCGGGGATTCCATTCGCCGCCTGGATGGCCGACCGGCTGATGCTGCCGATGCAATACGTGCGCAAGAAACCGAAAGGTTTTGGACGCAATGCACAGATCGAGGGACACCTCGAACCGGGGCAACGGGTGCTCTTGGTCGAAGATTTGACCACCGACGGCCGCAGCAAGGTCAACTTCTGCAATGCGCTGCGCGCGGCCGGGGCTACGGTGGAGCATATTTTCGTCATCTTCTATTACGGCATCTATCCGGAGACGCAAAAGGTGCTGTCGGATCTGAACATATCGCTGCATTATCTTTGCACTTGGTGGGACGTGCTCGACTTCGCAAAAATCTGCGGACAGTTCGATCCGATCAAGCTCGCCGAAATCGAGAAATTCCTCCATGACCCGGTCGGCTGGTCGAAGGCGCATGGCGGCGCTACCACGGCTGCGGCGGAGTAGCGCCGGAGCGGGTGGATGGAATTCGACAATTCTTTCGAGGTGCCGTTGCCGCCGGCGCAAGCCTGGCCGGTGCTGATGGACATCGAGCGGATTGCGCCCTGCATGCCCGGCGCCGAGCTTACCGAAATCGTCGATCCGACGACCTACCGCGGAAAGATTTCAGTGCGGCTCGGTCCGGTGGCGCTCGCCTTCGCCGGCATCGTAAAATTCGAGGAGATCGACGCGGCAAATTACCGCGCGCGCGTGCGCGCTCAAGGCGCCGACGACAAAGGGCGCGGGGCCGCGCAGGCGGTCGCCACGTTCCGCCTCGAACCCGCAAGCGGCGGGAGCCGGGTGCTCGTGCATACCGACCTGACGCTCTCGGGCATGGTGGCGCAATATGGCCGCGGCGTCGGCATGATCCAGGCCACGGCAGCGGCGCTGATCGGGCAATTCGCCGCCAACCTCAAAAGCGAAATCGCCCGCGGAGGTGCCGCACCGGTCGCTGAGCCGGCCACGCCTGCGGCCACCGCTCCCGCTGCGCCCGCGGCCAAGCCGATTGCGGGGTTCTCCTTGATCGGCCGTGCGATCTGGCTCTGGGTGCTGCGGCTGTTCGGAAAACGCGTGAACGAATGAGCAAAGCAAACAACGACCGCGTCATCCTGGTCGATACCGGCGACGTGGAGATCGGCACCACAGACAAGCTCGACGCCCATCGCCGCGGCCTCACCCACCGCGCCGTCTCGGTGCTGGTGCGCAACACGCAAGGTGCGCTGCTCTTGCAGCGGCGCAGCGCGGGCAAATATCACTCGAGCGGCCTGTGGGCCAACGCCTGCTGCAGCCATCCCCTTCCCGGCGAAAGCGCCGCCGTGGCCGCCGGGCGGCGAATCCTCGAGGAAATGGGGCTTGCGTGCGCGCTCGAGCCGCTGTTCGTCACCCACTATCGGGCCGAGGTGTCCGACGGGCTGATCGAGGACGAAGTGGTGCACGTGTTCGGCGGCACCTACGACGGGCCGATCGCTCCGGACCCCGGCGAAGTCAGCGAGTGGAAATGGATGTCGCTGGCAGAGCTCAAAAACGAGATGCAGGCGCGGCCCGATCAGTTTGCCGTATGGTTTCGGCATTATTTCGCCCGGCACGCCGACACGATCGCGGCCTGGCTTGCGCGCTGAGTATGACCGATGACGTGCAAAGTCCTGATCTACGCCGAACAAGCGGAGGAATATTTTGCCCGCCTCAAACCGCAGTTCCCGGAGGTCGAATTCTTCCCGGCCTATTCCCGCGCGGCGGCGCTGCCGGTCATCGCCGACGTGGAGGCGATTTTCACTCTGGCACATGTCATTCCGCGCGATCTGCTCGCGCAGGCGCGTTCGCTGAAATGGCTGCAATCCATGACCACCGGCACGGACGCGCTGATCGGCGTCTTGCCCTCGCACATTCTACTCACCTCGTGTCGCGGCGCGCACGGGCCGCAAATGAGCGAGCTTGCCTTTCTCTACATGCTCGCGCTCAACCGTAATTTTTTGCGCATGATGAAAGCGCAGGCCGAAGCCAGATGGGACCGTTATGCGCAACCGGTACTGGAGGGCAAGACAGTGGTGATCGTCGGGGTCGGATATCTGGCGGAGCATCTCGCTGCGCGCTGCAAGCTGTTCGGCATGCGGGTGCTCGGCGTGACCACGGAGCCGAGGAAGCTGCCGGATTTCGACCACATCCTTCCCCGCACGGCGTTGCGCGAGGCCGCGGCGCAGGCGGATTTTTTGGTGCTGCTGGTCCCCTATTCGCAGGAAACGCATCACCTCGTGGACGGCGCGGTGCTGGCGGCGATGAAGCCGACGGCCTTCCTCATCAATCTCGCGCGCGGCGGGGTGCTGGATGAGGCCGCGTTCGTCGCGCACATGCGCGCCGGACGGATCGCAGGTGCTGCGCTCGACGTGTTCAACAAGCAGCCGCTGCCGCCGGACAGCCCGTTGTGGCATTTGCCGAACGTCATCATCACGCCGAACATAGGCGGCCACAGCGACCGGTTCGTGGAGCAGACGCTGGCGATCGCCATTCCCAACCTGCGCGCGTTTCTGGACGGCCGCATCGGCGACATGCAGAACGTGGTGCCGCACTAAAGCAGGACGATTTGAGATTGAATCGTGTCCCGGCGCGGCGCAGCATGCAAGTGCTGCGTCGCAGACCCGTAACCGCCGGGGACGCCGAACCCCGAACGGTCTCGGATCAGCAGTGCACCGCTCCGCGCCTGAAGACGCTGCGCGCTGCACCCCGATCGTGAGCCGAATATCGGCCGCAGGCTCACAGACAATTGACCGTCATTGCGAGAAAAAACCGGGGACGTCGTCGTGCGCCGAGGTGTTTTATTGATCACGATCGATCTGCATCGCTCCCTGAGGTCTGCTTGACGACAGCGTACGTCAATCGCATTGCCACCGCCGTGCCGCCGCACGACGTGCACGAAGCCTACAGCCGCTACGCCCTGTCGTTGTTCGCCAAGGACAAACGTACCGCCCTGGTGCTGCGGCGGATGATCGACCGTTCCGGCATCGAGCACCGGTATTCCTGTCTTGCGCCGATGCCCCGCTACGACGTGGGCGAAGCGATGGACGCGGAGTCGCTCTATGTACGCGGCCGACCGGCCACCACCGGCGCGCGCATGCGCGCCTTCGAGCGACACGCGCCGGAGCTTGCCGCTCAGGCGATCGAGAAATTGAATCTCGGCGCGGATCGCGACCGGATCACGCATCTGCTGGTGACTTCCTGCACCGGCCTGTCGGCGCCGGGGCTCGATATCGACGTGATCGAGCGTTGCCGACTGCCCGCGACGGTCGAACGCACGATCATCGGGTTCATGGGCTGCTATGCGGCGATCAGCGCGCTCAAGGTCGCCCGCCACATCGTCCGCTCGGAACCGGAGGCGCGGGTGCTGGTGCTCAATCTCGAACTCTGCACATTGCATTTTCAGGAGACGCGCGACATTCCGCAACTGTTGTGCTTTTTGCAGTTCGCCGACGGCTGCGCGGCATCGTTGGTGAGCGCGGAGCCGCGCGGCATTGCGCTCAACAGCTTCAAGGCCATGTTGTTGCCGGACACGCGCGCGCTGATGTCCTGGAACATCGGCGACACCGGCTTCGACATGGTGCTGTCCGGCCAGGTGCCGACGGCCATTCACGACGCGGTGCGGGCAAGCTCGAACGAATTGCTTGCGGCGGCGCCCGGCGGCCCGCTCGACCTGTGGGCCGTGCACGCAGGCGGGCGCAGCATCCTTGACGCGGTGGAGCGGGCGCTGAAGCTCGCGCCAAGCGCGCTCGCTGCGTCGCGCGAGATATTGCGGCGCTACGGCAACATGTCGTCGGCGACAGTGATGTTCGTGCTGGAAGAGCTGATGCGCTCGGCTGCGCGCGGTCACGGTTGCGCCATGTCGTTCGGGCCGGGGCTCGTGGCGGAAACCATGCTGTTCTGCATGGTGTGATGCAGTGGAACTTTGCCGGGACATGTTTTAGCTTCGCTTGAGTTGCTCTCCTCTCGATCCCGCGAAAACGCGGAACCAAAACATCGGCGTTTTGAAGGGCGCGTGCTCAATAGGACTTCGGCAAGCCCAAAACCTTCTCGGCAATAAAATTCAGAATCATCTGCGAGCTCACCGGCGCCAGGCGCGGGATCATGACTTCGCGCAAATAACGCTCGACGTGATACTCCTTGGCATAGCCCATGCCACCGTGAGTGAGCACCGCGCGTTCGCAGGCGCGAAAGGCGGCCTCGGCGGCCAGATATTTTGCCGCGTTGGCTTCGGCGCCGCAGGGCGCACCGCGGTCGTAAAGGAAGGCGGCCTTGAACACCATAAGATTTGCCGCCTCAAGCTCCATCCAACTTTCGGCGAGCGGATGCTGGATCGCCTGGTTCATGCCGATCGGGCGATCGAACACGATGCGCGCGCGGGCGTAGGTGGCGGCGCGCTGAAGTGCGGCGCGGCCGAGGCCGACGGCTTCGGCGGCGATCAGCACGCGCTCGGCGTTCATGCCGTGCAGGATGTAATGAAACCCCCTGCCCTCCTCGCCGATGCGGTCGGCGACCGGCACCGGCAGGTTGTCGATGAAGAGTTGATTGGAGTCCACGGCGGCGCGGCCCATTTTCGGAATTTCTCGCACTTCGATGCGGCTGCGGTCGAAGTCGGTGTAGAACAGGCTCAACCCCTCGGTGCGCGCCTTCACGTCCTCAAGCGGCGTGGTGCGGGCGAGAATCAGCATCTTGGTTGCGACCTGCGCGGTGGAGATCCAGATCTTCTGGCCGGTGAGAAGGTAGTGGTCGCCCTTGCGCACGGCGCGGGTCTTGATTTTCAGCGTGTCGAGGCCGGCGTCGGGCTCGGTGACCGCAAAGCAAGCCTGGTCGCGGCCGGCCACGAGCGGCGGCAGCATGCGCGTCTTCTGCTCCTCGGTGCCGAAGGCGATCACCGGGTTGAGGCCGAAGATGTTCATGTGCAACGCGGAGGCGCCGGAGAGCCCGGCGCCGGACTGCGCCACCGCCTGCATCATGACGGCAGCCTCGGTGAGGCCGAGACCGGAGCCGCCGTATTGCGGCGGAATGCAGATACTAAGCCACCCCGCCTCGGCGAAGGCGCGGAAGAAGTCGTGCGGGAAGCCGCCATCGCGATCCTTCCGCAACCAGTAGTCGTCGTCGAAGCGAGCGCAGATTTTCGCGACGTTTGCGCGGATCGCCTCCTGCTCGGCGGTGAAGGAAAAATCCATGCCCATGATGTCGATTTGCATCGGCCGCCGCGCGCGCAACCCCTTGCAGCGGCGCGGCGCGGTCTTCATTGTAGCCGCAGGGTCGGGGACGAATCCACGATGGCCAATCCAATTTATTCCGCCGCGCCATTGGGAGAACACCGCCGTCGTCCTGAGGCGCGAGCGCGAAGCGGGAGCCGCGAAGACCGACGGCGTCATCATCCTTCGAGGGCCGGCTTCGCCGGCCACCTCAGGATGACGGATCGATGTTGGGGCGAATGAATGGCGCGTCGGTATCAAATCCGCATGGGCGGCTATGGGCCGGCGAGCACCGGCTTCTCGCGCGCGCTCAAATTCATCGGCGACGAGCTTGCCGCGCGCTTCGGAGATCAGGTCGAGATCAAGTATGTGTGGAACATCATGGACCTCGGCTATCGCGCCGAGGACATTTTGTGGCTGGTCGAGCACGGGCTGCTCACGCTCGGCTACCAGTCGAGCAGTTATCTCACCGACCGGGTGCCGGAGCTCTCCGTCGCCGACCTGCCGTTTCTGTTCCAGGACAATGCCCAGGCGCGGGCGGCGATCGACGGCGCCTTCGGCGCCATGCTGACGCAGAAGATCGAGCAGCGCGTCGATTACCGCATCCTCGGCTACTTCGAGAACGGATTTCGGCAGATATCCAACCGCCTGCGGCCGGTGCGGCGGCCGGCGGATCTGGCCGGCATGCGCATCCGCGTGCTGCCGAGCCGCATCCAGGCGCGCACCTTCGAATTGCTGGGCGCGGTGCCGCTGATGTGGGACCTCACCGAGGCCATCGCCGCGATCAAGGCGGGGGAGATCGACGCGCAGGAGAACCCGTTTGCCAATACGGTGACCTACGGCGTGCACAAATTCCATCGCTTCCACACCGTGAGCAACCATTTCTACATCTCGCGGCCGATCTTCGTGCACCGGCCGACGTTCGACGCCTATCCGAAGGAATTTCGGGAAGCGTTCCGGCAGGCGGCGGGCGAGGCGGTGACGTTCCAGCGGCAGCTCGCGGTCGAGGAAGACGAGACCGCGCGGCGCGCGGTGCTCGAGGCAGGCGGTGAAATTTTGCCGCTCGATGCGGAGGGGCACGCGGCGTTCGTGCAAGCCGTGCAGCCGATCTACGCCGAGGCGCGCGCGCAGCACGCGGCGGCGCTGAAGATTGCCGGCCTCGGGTGAGCTTGGTGCACAGCGCGCGCAGCGCGCCATAAGAGGCGCGGGTGCGCCACGGGCGCGTCGCGGACGCGCAGTCACCCTTCCTCCTCCGCCCGCAGCTCGGCGCGGCGGCGCTGCAGGGCGCGGTGGAAATCCGCAAGGATGGCGGCCTCCTCCTCGGGCGTGCGCGGCACGCGATGGAGATCGCGGCACTGATATTTTTCCGACACGCAGCAGCGGTTACGCCGGCATTCGCCCGAAGGGCATTCGCGCCAGCACTCGCGCACCTCGCGCACGAGCTTGAACCAATCGGTTCCCTGCAATTGCCGCAGATGAAACGGCAGAACCGCAAAACGCATCGTGGAAGCGAAATCGCGCGCGAAGGCGCCGCGCGGAGACGCCAAGCCGGCTGAAAATCCAAACGAGGCGGGCAATCCGTTCGCGGTCTTCACCGAATGGTCCGGGGCGGCCGACGAGACGGCATACGCAGACCTTTGATTATCACCAATTCGGCCTCATGCTGAGGAGCGCTGAAGGCGCGTCTCGAAGCATGAGGCCGATAGTTTCAAGCAATGCACGAACCCGCCTCATCCTTCGAGACGCCGCGCTGCGCGCGGCTCCTCTGGATGAGGCGGATCGAGTTCAGTTGTCCAGGAACGAGCGCAGCTTGCGGCTCCGGCTCGGGTGCTTGAGCTTGCGCAGGGCCTTGGCCTCGATCTGGCGGATGCGTTCGCGGGTGACCGAGAACTGCTGGCCGACCTCCTCCAGCGTGTGGTCGGTGTTCATGCCGATGCCGAAGCGCATGCGCAAGACGCGCTCCTCGCGCGGGGTGAGCGAGGCGAGCACGCGCGTCGTGGTCTCGCGCAGGTTGGACTGGATCGCGGCGTCGATGGGCAGCACCGCGTTCTTGTCCTCGATGAAGTCGCCCAGATGCGAATCCTCCTCGTCGCCGATCGGCGTTTCGAGCGAGAGCGGCTCCTTGGCGATCTTCAAGACCTTCCGCACCTTCTCCAGCGGCATGCCGAGCTTCTCGGCCAATTCCTCCGGCGTGGGCTCGCGGCCGATCTCGTTGAGCATCTGGCGCGAGGTGCGCACGATCTTGTTGATGGTCTCGATCATGTGCACGGGGATGCGGATGGTGCGCGCCTGGTCGGCGATCGAGCGGGTGATCGCCTGCCGGATCCACCAGGTCGCATAAGTGGAGAACTTGTAGCCGCGGCGGTACTCGAACTTGTCGACCGCCTTCATCAGGCCGATGTTCCCTTCCTGGATCAGATCGAGGAACTGCAGGCCGCGGTTGGTGTATTTCTTGGCGATGGAGATGACGAGGCGGAGGTTGGCCTCCACCATCTCTTTCTTGGCCTGGCGCGCCTCGCGCTCGCCCTTCTGCACCATCTGCACGATCTTGCGGAACTCGCCGATCTCGAGCCCGGTCTCGCCGGCGAGCTTATGGATCTCGGCACGGTGCGCTTTGAGCGTCTCCTTGTCCCTGGCGACCAGACTCTTCCAGCCCTTGGCCGACAATTTGGAGACGCGGTTGAGCCAGCGCGGGTCGAGCTCGGAGCCCTGGTAGTGCTTCAAAAACTCGTCGCGCGGGATGCCGTGGCTCTCGGCCAGCCGCATCATGCGGCCCTCGTGGCTGACCAGGCGCTTGTTGATCTCATAGAGCTGCTCGACCAGCGAATCGATGCGCGCCTGGTTGAGCCGCAGCGATTTTACGTCGGCGATGATCTCTTCCTTCAGCTTGCGGTACTTGCGCTCCTGCGCCGGCGACAGCGACTGGTTGCGCAGCCGGAAGCCGATGTCCTGGTCCTGCAGGCGACGCAGGCGCTTGTAGTTCGAGGCGATGCGGTCGAAGGTCTCCAGCACCTTGGGCTTGAGCTCGGCCTCGATGGCGGCGAGCGAGAGCGAGCCCTCCATGTCGTCTTCGTCGAATTCGCTCTCGGGCGGCGCGGCCTCGCCCTCCTCGGGGTCCGCGCCGTCGCCGCGCGCGGCGGCGGGCCTGGGCGGCGGCGCGGCGGCGGGCTGCACGGCAGGCGCCTGCACGAACGGCGTGGCGCTGCCGGACGAGGCGGG